>JAQWNG010000018.1 GCA_029246385.1 Halioglobus sp. | reverse complement strand
CCCTGGCACTCATGTCCTCTGCCATCAGCAAGAGAATATTCGGCCTCAATGGCGTCGCTGTGTTGGCGATTTGAGCCAGCAAAAAGACGGCCGTGCAGACCAACCACTTGCCTGCTCGCATCAGTAATACTCCAAAAAAATGGGCGATGTCCAAGCCCGTGGCGCGGCGACCGACAGGCAGTTGTCTTCAGGTCTAGCAGACTCTCCAACACAATAATTGCGCTTGACACAAACTCCCTGCGCATCATATTCGCAGCCAAACGGATCACCGCCAATTAGGCGTTCTGGTTCTTGTATAATCCGCGCATAGTAAAGTGCATTCCGCGCGCTGGCGCCATATTCGGCGTCTTCAAATTCCATCACACAACCACTGCCATCAGCGTTACACTCTTTGACTAGCCAAGGATCCTCTATCAACGGCATGATGACTTCATTTGGCCTAACCTGTGGCCTAATACGAATAATCTCGATACGTGAAATGACTTTGCGGCGATCACCGCCCGGCCAATAGCATTCTCCGCCGCATAAAGTTTGCACGCGATGGGCGCCGAGCGCGGCGACGGCATAATCGGGACAGCCAGGCTGCTGTTCGAAAGCGCCCAGCGCGCGGACACGAAAGCGCGGCGTGTCGCTTAGCATTACCTCACTGCCCATTGGTACTGTACCATCGGGACCATTTAGCAAGTCGAACCAGACCAACATTCGATCGCCCGAGGTTGCGTAAACATTGCGATTGCTTAGCGCATCCCAGATGGCATCGCGATTGCGGCCCTGCGTATGCGCAGCCACCAGCCCCCCAGTGTAAAAGAAACTGCCTGACTCCTTATCCGGCCTATAAAAATCCGTCAAACCACTTTCTCTACCCAAATTTTTACTGTCGGTGTACAGCAATCGATCTGTTTCCTTGTAACTGCTGCCGGGACGTCCCTGATGTCCGTCGCTGGAGCCAATCAGACCAAACCGCGCACGCTTGGGCGAGCCATACTCATCAAAACCCAGTGCAAGAGTATACTGCGTGGACATGCGTGGCACATACATAGAGGCGGGCTGGAAGGTATTTTGCAGTTGTCCGCAACCTGCCCAGTCGTCCAATGAGGCCTGCGGGAAAAGTGTGCGTCCTTTTTGACCTGACTTTTTGACAAAGTCTGCGCGGGCCCGCTCAACTATTTGCACACACTCCGGAGATTCCGCATCATCACAGCTTGATTGCGCTAGCATTCCCGCCCGCTGGCAGCAGGGCGTAAAATTGGCAGTCGACTCCGGGCACATATCATCACTCGCGCTGGCTGGGTCAAAGCGTCGAAAATCTTCGAACACTTCTGAACTGCCATGACCCGAATATATCTCCAGCAGGTTTTCATAGCGTCGCTCGTACTGATCCATCTGGTCACGAAAATCAGCCGTGGAGGGATTAGTCGTACCCCAAGCAAGACCATGAGGGATAACCATACTATCGAACCCCCATTCATCCAACTTCCGATACAGGTCGCGCGGCGTCAGTGCGACCTCTCGACAGTCTGCCGGTAGCTCGTTTGCTGGCACCCCCTTGGGACAGACAGGCGTCTGATTAGATTCCCGTATGAAACGCCCCAGATCTGAAGCAGCCTCAACGCCATCCGTTAGGCTAAACAACCCCAGCAGCACAGAGGGTACTTTTCCCAACACATAGCTTGGCGCAGCCGCAATGGGTCGCGTCGGAGTCTGCCCCTCCTCCCATGCTCGAAAGATGACGTTCTTGTGTCCGTAGTGGCTGGGTACATCGTCCCGCTCGCCGTTGGACCACTCCCAGCCAACAAAGGAGACAACATCGGGATTCATTGGATCACCAGCGGCATCATTGCACTCACGTATCGATTTTAACGTGTCAACCCAAGCGCGCGGCGTAAGACCCTCCGCATGATCATTAACACTCCAAAAATCCAGCGCAGAACAATAGCGCGCAAAATCACAAGCGTCCGCCGGCGTAACAATCCCGCCACCCTTTACCGCTTTAGTGTTAAACACATAAGCATCGATAGAATAATTTGTGTGACTGTGAAGATCCCCAAACAGTACCTGAGGTGTATCATAGCGCTCTGCCCTCATCTGTTGTTCGGCAGAAATATTGTCGGACTGCTCACTAACAGACGAATGCTGTAGACGTGGCCCGCCAGTCACTGGCGCCGCCTGCCAATCACTCCCTAACCAACCTTGCCCGATGCTATAAAACCAAACAAAGACCATACACAAAAGCAGAAATAGACCCAGCAGAATTTTTTTTAGCATCACAGTGCTCACAAATTAGGATCGCAACCAGCCTAGCAATCGCCGTGCAAACCAGCCCAATGCCAGTAGGAGGAAAACACAGCCAAAGAATGCATAATAAAATTGCATGGGAATCCAGCGATGTGTCGATTGCAGTTTTCCCGGCGTGCTCTCGATCAACCTGTGGAGTGACCGATAAGCCGAGGCAGCCTCTGCATTCAAATGATCTACATCAATCGGAAAGGACTCCCGTGGGTCAGATTGCATATCGAAGAAATTGCCGTCCTGATAAAGCTTCCAACGTCGATCAAACGCATAACGAGCCGGAACAGCGAAGGGCCAGCGAGGCTCATAGTGTACAAAGAGCTCAGTGCGCTGCAACTCGCGCTGACCCGAAAGCACAGGCAGTAGGCTGTCGCCGTCTCCAGGATAGTCCCTAGGTAGTGGCAAGCCCGCCAGTGCCGCCAGCGTCGGAAAAACATCATTGAGACTCACCAAGCTGTCGCTACTAGCACCACTTTTCACCAAACTGGGCCCCCACACGATAAATGGCACTCGCGATCCCGCATCAATCGTAGCGCCCTTACCCCCGCGCACCTCTACACTGTGCTGCAAGCTGACGATGTCGCGTCCTGTGCCATTATCGCCGATATAGAAAATGATAGTTCTATCTGCCAGTCCCGATTCAGTTACCTTATCAATTACCTTGCCGACAAGTTTGTCCATGTAAGTCATCATTGCAGCGAACTTCTGTTGGTCGCTAGCCGACTCATCAAGCATATCTGGCGTTGTTACCCAAGGATCGTGCACCAGTACCATTGGATAATAAATGAAGAACGGAGATTCTCTATGCGTGTCGATATATTCTAGTACATACTCATTGAGTATGTCAGGGCCGAATACAGAGGGATCATACTGCTGTAACTGCCCATTCTGATTAAGACGCGGCGCCCAGTAGCGCGGACCCCTTTCTGCTCTCTTCAATTGCCAGACAAGATATTCATCAAAACCCGCACTTAATGGCAGCGCGCCCTGTAAATTTTCGAAGAGGTTGTTATACAACTGCCACTTACCAGCGACCAGAGTGTCGTAACCGCCACTCTTGAGTATGTGTGCAAACGTAGTCTGTGTGGGATCAAGGTAACCAAAGTGATTGTAGTTGCGAAAATTATACTGCCCTGTCATGATTTTCACCCTTGATGGCGTGCATAAAGGCTGGGCATGAGCGTAATCAAAGCGCATACCCTCAGCGGCCATAGCATCTAGACGCGGTGTTTGATAAGACTCACCCCCGAAAGCACCAACGGTTTCTGCACCAATATCATCACTGAGGATTAGAATAATGTTAGGGGGCCTTTCACTAGCATGGGCGACACTGCTTACGACTATGAAAAGCAAGATAGCAACCATCGCAATAACGTAGAAGAAAAAGTGCCTGTGCAGTAAATGTTGGCTTATACGACAGATTACGATACCGAAAAACTGACAATATCTGACCCAATGAGTCGTCACGACTCTGCGCCATATTTACTGCAGTATAGATTCGGCGCAATTGTAAAACGCTGCATGATTTGATTCGCTTTTTCCATAAAGCAGATACGTGGAGCACTAAGCCGCTCTGGTATCCAACGCAAATGTTGACGGCCGACATGATGACAACTTTGATAGGCGATCGGAGCATCATGAAACCTTAATTTAAAAATCATACTTTTGACCACAGATGTCTAAAGCTCAATTTACGCTCGATGTTATATCAGAAGCGTGGGCAACATTATATATTTCGGGAAAACGTTGGACATATTAATGAATTTTAAGTTTCAAGAAATGCAATACTTAGTCTATCCTCGTCTAAAACATAAATAAAAAATAATGTCTGGAGAAGCCGACAATGAACATCAAAAAATCGACAACAATAACTACATTGGTCTTGGCCGCTCTCTCACCTCTCATGCATCTAGGCGCAAGTGCGCAAGACAACCAGAAACTGCAACTCGAAGAAGTTATCGTCACCGCCACTAAACGCTCATCGAACTTGCAAGACGTTCCCATTGCTGTCACAGCGTTGTCCGGTAGAGACCTAACTAATGCGCTGCTAGGCAGTTCCGAGGACCTGATCCAGTTGGTCCCCTCATTAAACCTCAACAAAGGTGCCAACCCCAGACAAACCTCTTTCAGTATTCGTGGTATAGGCACGGTGTCTTTCAGTTCGGCAATCGAACCTAGCATTTCAACGATGTTGGATGGTGTCGTCATGGGCCAAACGGGAATGGCATTCACGCAGTTGGTAGACATGCAGCGGGTAGAAGTCTTGCGCGGCCCCCAAGGTACGCTATTTGGTAAAAATGCATCTGCGGGCGTTGTGCAATTCATTACGCGAGATCCAACTCAAGAATTTGAAGCGGTGGTTCGCGGTTATGCCACTGAAGACAACGAATACCGATCCAGTTTTACGGTTTCAGCCGGCCTTACAGACAACTTTGCGGGCCGCTTAACCGGTTACTACAACCGCGACGAGGGCTGGCTTGAAAACGTCTATGACGGTAAAAAAGTCAACGATTCCGATGACTGGGGTCTGCGAGGAAAATTACTGTGGAATGCCACAGAACAATTACAATTCAAATGGATCAGCGACTACAGCGATAGAAACTCCACCTGTTGTAACATTGCTTTACAGTCCTTAGATCCCTACCCTGCGCAACCACCAAATAATCAGGCGCAG
>JAQWNG010000037.1 GCA_029246385.1 Halioglobus sp. | reverse complement strand
GTTAGGTCAGGTTGTCGATGCTGGTGTGATTAATACCTCCAATGCATCAGTAGTGCCTCTTCCTGCCGCTGCTTGGTTATTTATATCAGCGATAGCGGGCTTGGCCGGAGCAAAGCGCCTGTCGCGCGAAAAGCGAGCTGCGTAGTTTCGGACATGGTTAGCGTCGCTAATCATGCCAATTGGTATCAACAATAGCGGCTCCTTCGGGGGCCGTTTTTCTAAGAAGTCTGATAAGAGGGCGCAGGTCCCTCAAATGACAAAGCCACATAATTCTGCGGGCTTATCGGTTATGTAATTCTCAATCTAACTCCATTGGCTGCGGTGCCCCAAGGTATGAAGTCGGTGCGACTTTATTAGCGAATGCCGGGTTTTTTGTTCTTTTAAGTTAGCAAGAGGATGACATGTCAGACGGATATAGCGCAACGATAGGCTCAAGCCAGCAATCTGTTGCCGAGGGTCATGCCGGTATTGCTAGTGCGCATCCATTGGCAACACAAGCCGGTGTGGATTGCTTGCAAGCAGGGGGCAATGCATTTGACGCGTTAATCGTAACTGCGATTACGCTCGTTGTGGTGGAGCCGATGATGAGCGGTATTTTAGGGGTTGGCTTGGCAATGCTGTCCTCTGAGAGCGAAGGCTGCAGCGTTTGTAACTTTTCTGGTTGGGTGCCTCAAAATTTTGCTGCGCAAGAGTGGAGTGATAGTAAATCTGATGCCCTATCGATTGTATCGCCACAAGTGCCTGCAGGCTGGATAGCCATTCATGAGAAATATGGAACACTGCCTTTCAAAACGCTATTTGCAAGCGCTATTCAGTATAGCGAGCAAGGCTTTCTATTAACTGAGGCCAACTGTTACTTTCTCAATTTCGCTAAAGAATCAGTGTCCCAAAAAATGCAGTTCGACTACTACCAGTCAAATGAATTTGAGGTAGGTGATAGTTTGAGTCAGGCCAAAACCGCTATGGCGTTGCGTGAAATTGCCACTAATCCTCAGGCCCTTACACGCGGTAAAGTGGCCAACGCTATTAAAAAGACATTGATCGAGCATCATAGTGCACTCACATTAGCGGATATAGAAGACGATCCAGTGGTATGGCAGTCCGTCTTAGTTGAGGAGGTATTTGGTCGGCGTGTCGCTGTTCCGCCCCCTAACAGCGACGCGTTTATTATCTTACGCGCGGCGAAGTTGCTTGAGGTGGACTCGATTGGTGCGCTGCAACACAATAGCGCGGAATACGTCGACGCGGTAGCAGGTGTGCTCAAGCGCGTTATGAAAGAAGGGCGCAGCTTAGGCGGAGATCCGAAAAAATGGAGCGAGAGATTTTCAGCTGACAAGCAACACACTACAACGCTGGTTACTCGGGATGTGCAAGGCAATTGCGCGATCATGACTCAAACGCTGGGTGGGCTGTTTGGGTCAGGCGTTTGGGTTGAGGAGTATGGATTACCGTTTAATGGAGCTGGCAGTTATTTCTTTGATGTTGATGGAGAAACACCTGCGAGTCGTCGAGCCGCAGCGGGTTCTCAGGTGCCCTGGAGCGTATCTTTAGTCCAAATTTTTGATGGTGATGCTTTAGAGTATGCGTTTGGTACGCCGGGCGGTTTCACGATTCAGCAGGTAGAATTACAAGTGTTATTAAATCTGTTGGTATTTAGGATGTCACTGCCTGAGGCGATTGATGCACCTCGGTTTTTTATTGATGAGCGTGAGGATATCACCGTGGAAGGGCGTTTTAGCGCTGAAGTTGTTGCAAGCCTGTCTGATAGGGGCTACCTTCCAAAATGTTTAGGCGATTACTCATGGAGACTGGGGTGCGTGCAAGGCCTAGCATGCGGTGAAGTGGCTACGTTCGTTGGTGATGCCAGACGGCATGCCGTGGCAATGGCGATTTAGCTGTGTAGAGCGATTTCTTGGCGCCGCCACCTATATTGGTCGCATAAACCCGTCTCATATGGCGCAGGTTATGGTGAGGGATATACGCGAACGCTGTTACTTTGCCGTCATATGCACTCCTCACCTATCTTAGCTAAGGTTAGTAGGCCATGATTGGCCCACATCAGCCAAAAATTATTGACATACTTTATCTCGATATTTGGATTTACCACTGAAGCAGAGTGATCGGCCATCGTTTGAGGGGACAGACCATGTACCAAGGCGACTACCAACTCATCGGCAGCGAGATGAGTTTTTTTACGCGCAAGCTAGAAGCCCAACTATGGTGCCAGCAGATACCGTGGCGCTACCTGTTCAAGACAGAAGAGCGTAAGGGTGAGTTGGAAGCAAAGGCCGGCACTCACTTTATCCCCTTGTTGATGACACCTGATAAATGGCTCATCCACGACACTATCGCCATTGGCCCGATGCTTAGCGAGCGCTTCAGGAGCCGCGCGGTCGTGCCTGAAACGCCGCTACAACGCTCCTGCTGTTACATTCTGGAAGACGCCTTCAATCACTGGCTGGGCCGCGTCTGCGTGCATTCCCGTTGGTGCTACCCCGATAACGTTGCCTGGGTTGGCCCCCGGTTCGGCGCTAATATGATGCTGGGCCGCTCCATCGATGAGCCTTTCTCAGAGGCGGAAATGGAACAGCTGGCTCCTATTGGATCGATGATGTATGACGGATTCGGTAAAGGCGTGTGCGAGGTCAATGGCGTAGGACCAGACCAGGCCGCTGCTGTACAAGGTGACTTCAGGAACATGCTAGACGCTCTAGCAGTGCACTTTGCCAACCACAATTTCCTGTTGGGCGAGCGGCCCTGCCTGGCGGACTTCGCCCTAGCCGGTGCCAGCAAGGCCCATTTTTTATGCGACCCAGAGCCGAAAAGCTGGCTCAGGGAACACAGTGACATACTGCATCAATACACCCAACGCTTTTTCAGTGACTGGCAGGGTGAACTCGCCCTCTGGCCCGCGAACGACCGCGTACCTGATAGCCTGCAGATCGTGCTGGATTACCTACAAGGCAGTTACTACCAGTCGGCACCAGCCAATATCGCCGCCGGCCTTGCCGGTGAGAAATATTATGTGTTCGACTACGGTTTCGGCGCCACTCGAGCGCGCACCCAGAAACGCCTGAACCAGGCAAGACTGCACGTACAGCATGAATTACAGCGATTGGGGGCGGACGAAAATACCGACGTCCAGGAGTTGTTCGCCACGCGCGGCATCCTTGACTACTACTTGGGCTGACTCCGTTAGCGAACTCGGTGCCAGTCGCATCCACAACAAGAGGTTCTCATGTCTACTCGCGCAAAACTCTGGCTGTTTCCCGCTCTGCTCTATACGGTATTTGTCCTCTGGTACACTGACCTTGGTGGTCCATTAAGCAGTGGAGAAGTTGATGAATTCATCGAGGTCATGACTAACAACGGTATCGCCCCCGAACGAGTGGATTACTACGCCCAATTCCTGCGTAATGACAGCGGTCGCCAGTTTTTGATGGTCAACAATCTTGACATGAACGACCATCCCCCCATTGTGAAAGGCGCCCCTGCCAATGCCGATGCAGATACCCTTCTGGGCCTCTACATGGAGCACATGATCCCGGAGCTACTCAAACGTGCCTGCCACCCCGTCCTGATGGGGCCAGCTGTATATTCGGCGATCGATATTGCCGGTATTGAGAACGGACAGGCTTGGACAGACACGGCCGTGCTCCGCTACCGCAGTCGGCGTTCATTTATGGAGATTATCAGCAATCCAGCAATACTTGGCCCCCATGACTTCAAACTCGCAGCACTGGACAAGACCATTGCCTATCCGATGGAAACCGACCTGTACCTAGGGGACCCGAGGCTACTGCTAGCTTTGATATTGTTGGCCTTGACCGCACTAATTGACAGCTGGCTGATTTCGAGAAATGGGATGCAGCGTGCACATTTGAAATAGTAATCGTGCGCCAGTGATGCGGGTAGAACCAAGGAGAATAAAAATATATCGCGCGCTCCGCTCTCCGCACGCTGGTAAAGCCCTTGCCGCACTAGCAATGTGGTTACAGATCACACTACCAGTCCCCACTATTTAAAAAAATGCATAGCGCTTGCCTCTGGGCTGAGGCACTTTGTGCGCTTCAGTGAGGGTGCAAATCCTGTTCATGTGGGTAGTGCTGCCATCGACGTACTCCCAGACTAGTTGCTCACCCTGCATGTAGCGTTTCACCACCACCGGCCCCCAACCAAACGCGTGAAAGTTGAGAACGCCGTTATTCCAGATCATTGAGGCAGAGGTGCGCATGCAATACTCGTTGTCGCCGATGGTGAACAACACCGAACCCTCGGTATCGTCAGTATTGAGGCCCGCAGTACTATTGGGGCCATAGTCGTGAATAACTCCACTGGAGGTTACTACGACACGGCTACCGCACTGCTCCAGCCGCTCTATGTGCCCCACGTGGCCGCCCCTTACGCCTAACCAAAGGCCCCTGATATCGTCCGCGCCATCTGGCAATGGCTCCGTGCACTGGGCCAGTATCGGCAGCGGGTAATGTGCATAGCCACATCCGGGAGTGTTGCCCTTGGGGATATCTACGGCCATCTTGTCGCTTCCATCAAGTTCGGGCAGTTCACAGTAGTTGATAGTGCTGCCATCACCGGCAAGCGTCGCAGGGTCAATCGTGAGCGGCGGCCGAGAAGAGAGGAATCCCAGCCAGAATACAAATAGGAACAAGCAAAGCAACACTAGCGCAGCGGCGGTAAGCTGTTTTTTTACCATTCTCAATCCTTTATTGGGATGCAGGGGGAGCCCGCACCGTTTAAATATGATCCGTCTGTCGCAGCAATACAAGGGACTTATACCGTCCTGTTGCCTTCCAGCTAATTATGGCATATAATGTGTCATTATGTGCTGAGATCGTTGCAAGTATAATATTCCTATTCGGAGAATAATAATGATTAGACTAAAGCTCCTCGCATCTGCACTCGCTCTAGCGCTTTGCAGCGCGGATGGACGCGCTGAGGCACCCATGCTTGAGGAAGTTGTTGTAACTGCCACCAAAAGGGCCGAGAACCTTCAGGATATCCCGATCACGGTAACGGCTATTTCTGCGAATACCATTCAGGAGGCCGGCATCCAAGATATTAGCGATGTCGCGGCATTGGTGCCAGCATTGACCGTCAGCTCAAACCTAAGCCCCTTTGCGACTGCCCTGCGTATTCGCGGTTTTGGCACCTCGCAAAATGACCCCGCCCTGGAAGCCTCGGTGGCATTCATACTGGATGGGGTTTACATGGGCAGTTCCGGCCTCGGGATGTCAGAGCTTACCGATATTGAGCGCATTGAGGTACTGCAGGGGCCACAGGGCACGCTGTATGGCAAGAACAGCAACGCAGGTGTCGTTAGCGTCATCACTAAAAGTCCGAACCTCGAGGAAACAGAAGGGTATGTCGAAGCCAGTCTTGGCGATTACGCCATGCAGCGTTACGTGGGCGCCGTCACCGGACCTATTAACGATTCATTGGCTTACAGCATCGCGGGCAACTGGTATGAGACCGATGGTTGGATGGAGAGCGATACCGGCGACGACCTCAATGCAGCTCAGGACTGGAATCTGCGTGGCAAGCTGCTGTGGCTGCCAATCGAGACACTCAGCGCGCAACTTACCGTCGCTCACGTCGATCGTGACGACAGCTGCTGTGCTGCTGATGCCACCCAAACCGCCGCTGTCACCGACCAGCTCGTAGCCCAGGGTCTGCCCGTCCCCAAGAACGATGCTTTTGACTACAAAAATAATGTGAACGTGGATTCTAATTTTGAATTGGAATCAGATGCCGTTAATGTGAAATTGGACTACGAATTCGATACGGCAGTTCTAACCTCTCTCACTGCCTGGAATGACTATGACTACAAAACCTCTACAGACGCCGACCGATCTCAGCTTACCGTTCTGAGTGTGATTGATGACAAATATAGCGGTGAACAGTATTCTCAAGAATTCCGTCTGACCAGTGACTTAGACGGGGCTTGGCAGTATATGGCGGGCGCGTTTTACGCCTATGAGGAACGCACGCGGGGGGGCAGGGACGAAGCGCCTGTGATTATTGGAAATGACATAATCGCGGTGGGGGGGGCGGCAACAGGGCTGGGTCCGGTATTCGGGAATCTCGTGCAGCCGGGCGATACCGTCTTTTTCAACAACACATGGAAGACCGAAACTTACGCCCTGTTCGGTCAGTCCACCTACAAAATAACCGAGGATTGGGCGGCGACCGTCGGTTTGCGCTATACCACTGAAACTAAGGATGCTGACCTGTTTACAGAGCCGTTTTCCACAGCGCCATTTTTCGGTACCGGCAGATCTTTAGTGGAAGTAGCGTTCGCACCCATTGATCAGAGCTTCGACCGGGAGTCGGATGGATTTACTGGTCTGGCGAACCTCACTTGGTTTGTGAATGCAGATACGATGGTGTTCACGTCCCTATCTACCGGCACCAAGTCAGGTGGATTTAACGGCGTAGCGGGCGAGGGCGCACCTCGGGAATTCAAGGACGAGGACACGACCAACTATGAATTAGGTATCAAATCGCAACTGTTCGACAATCGTTTACAGTTGAATGTCAGCGCGTTTTACACAGAGTTTAGTGATTTACAGTTTCTAGCTCAACAGCCCACAGGGGTCGGTACATTTGTCAGCAATGCCGCTGAAGGCACCAGCGCTGGGGTGGATTTGAATTTTTCTGCCGTCCCTTGGCAGTTCCTGATGCTGTCAGGTGGTTTGCAGTACTTAGATGCTAAGTATACTGATGGTGAACTGGATGAACTGAACTTCGACGTGCCCTATGCGCCCACCTGGAGCGGCAACTTGTCCGCGACCTTTTTGCTACCCCTTGCTGATGGTGTGACCTACCTGCGCAGTGACTACAGCTTTATGGGAGACCACTTCACTAACCCAACCTATCAGCCCGACAGTGTCGAGCAGGATAAGAAGTTGCTGAACGTCCGTTTGGGATGGCGCAATGATCACTGGGATGCCGCACTGTGGGTGAGAAATGCGACCGATGAAGCCTACGCCCTGTTGGCTACAGCACCGGTAGCGTACTCGGGCACCGAAGCATTCTTTTTGGAGGCGCCGCGCACCTGGGGCGTTACGGTGCGTTATAGCTTCTTCTAAACTAGCTTGGAGCGGAGTAATGTGGTGTCACTAAGGCTAGTTTTATGAATTTCACTCAGTTTTCCGAGTCTCGGAAACGTATTCGAAGTTTCTAGGATAAACGGGTCCCTGGAGACGTGGTCGAAGGCATTATCAGCACCGCAAACTGAGTGCCTGCCTTTCACAACACGTAAACCCTGCATATTCATGCCGCAGCCGGTGATGTCTTGTACAAAGTCCGCTGGCAGTCTCGCCCGTGTTTGCCGCCGCTGTTACTTCAGGTCCTCAGGGTTATCGTTTGCAGCGGCTACAAATCATTAAAGTGTGGCACGATGCCGATGGTGGCTTTCGTCAGCAAGTAACTGACAGCGCAGGCAATTTAGACAATGGCGCGTCTGTAAATCTGCATAACCTTGAAGTGAGTGACTTTGGTGATACGCAGCTCTGGGCTACTTGGCGTGATCCACAATTTCAGACCGATCTAGCCTCAGCCTGTTATGTTCGAGCCTTGGAAAAGCCGTCCTGTCACTGGAGCTGGCGGCAGTGCTTGAGTCTGCTCGAAGAAAATCGTTTCGCTGCGTGTTTTGATACAGCTGTCCCACCGGTCATAGAGCAGCGTGCCTGAAGTTCACCGGTATGGTGCGCCCCCAATGGGTGATGCCATTTCAATAGGGCTAGCCTGACCGCGGCATGATTGTTTTTGTGCGCGGGGATTATAGGGCTCGTTATGGTTGTGTATTTTATGAGCAATAACGGGACGATGACCCTGTGCGATTAATACCAGGCTGGTATTGCTGTGAGGACTATGGTGACTCTGATGCGGTGAGTATGTTGGGGCAATCAGCAGCCAAAATGGTTTCCACAATGTCATCCTTAACGCGGTTATTACCGTATATACTTTTGTAATTTTATATGGACTCTTACATGGTTATGGCTGCCTGCGAGAAAAATGGTCAATTACGACAAGAATTTACTCGGTCTGAGTTATCACGGATCATTGAGATGGCGTGGGAAGACCGTACGCCCTTCGAAGCGATTGAGGTTAATTACGGCCTCAATGAGTCTTCTGTCATCAGCCTGATGCGACGTGAGGTCAAGGCGAGTTCATTCCGCCTGTGGCGGAAGCGTGTTACCAGCCGGAAAACGAAGCACCAGTCGCTTCGGTCCCCGGACGTAAGTCGAGGCTATTGCCCGACACAGTATAAACGCTAGTCTTCTATGCGAGATCGTTATGGCCGTTGTATCTATCAAGCTTTTAATTGGACTAACCTGGATGTTGGTGGGATCAGCATTCGCAGACGATATGTTAGTCGATCAATTTGATTCGGCGCCAGAGTCTAGGTGGTCGTATGTTAGCGATCAGGTGATGGGCGGTGTCTCACAGGGGAATGCTGTCTACTTACAGGAGGGCAGCGAAAGTATCGCTCGGCTTGCGGGTAGCGTCTCCACTGACAACAATGGAGGGTTCATCCAGATCCGACGGGAAGTTGCAAAAGGATCTGTAGACGATGCTGCAGGCATTTACCTCAAGGTGCGCGGCAATTCACAAGCCTACTATATCCACCTGCGTACGGCGGGTACGATGCTGCCGTGGCAGTATTATCAGGCCGAATTTGAGGTTGCAGCAGATTGGCAGGTAATTCGCATACCTCTATCTGACTTTCAGCCGTCAAGCTTCTGGCTATCGGCGGCGGTCAACGCAAGCTCTATTCGCAGTGTTGGTATTGTAGCGTATGGACGAGATCATGAGGCTGAGGTTAATGTGGCAGAAGTTGGCTTTTATCAGTGAAGTATGGGCTGGGGTCGGGTAGTAAAGTCAGGCGATGAGACCTCGGCAAGTCAAATGCGGCAGTACGGGCGTTTTCAGATAGCAATGCGTCTGGCGCTTTCCAAAGGAGCAACGTGTCAGTGGCTCAATTAGCGTTTTTCGTCACCGTGTAAATGACCCGATGAATGCAGCCATGCGATAGAGTCGCGCAATGTTTCTGCCGTAGTTACATATTGCAATTGCAGAGTTTTCTTGATTAGGCTGTCATCTGCAACAGTCCATTCTGTAGCGTAGGTAACTGATTCCTCGCTGAGTGGAAATTCGATGTTTATAAAACGGCTCAGCATGTCGCCAATCGCGCCGGCCGCTTTGAGCAGCCGTGGCCGGACTCTGACCCGACGGAATTTTTGACTGGTGACTGCTTCCATCTCTTCCGCGTAATCTGTCCAGCTAAAGTAGTGACCGCCCATCAGATAACGCGCGGGCGGACCGCCTCGCTCAAGCAGACCCAGATGTGCTTTGGCTAGATCTCGAACATCGATGATTTGAATGCCGCTGGTAGTTTCCAGCAGTAAACGCGTCTTAAGAAACGTACGCAAGCCTACCATGGCCTCGCTCAAGCCAGGGTCGTCAGGACCCATGATGCTGCCGGGATAGGTAGTATAGATTGGCGCGCCCTTGTCCTGCAGATCACGTACGAATTTCTCACACTCGATTTTGGATCGCCCATACCCTGAGAGCGCCGTACCCAGAGGCGAATGCTCATCGACGCCTGAAAGGCCACTGCGAAACAACGCGGTGGTACTGGACACCTGAATCATGCGCTGAATGCCACGCTCCCATGCGCCTCCTAATACCAGTCGTGTTCCCAGTAAATTGTTGTTTAGTACCTTTTCGGAGTCACTGGCATGAACGCTCACCAACGCTGCGGAATGGAACACTGCATTACAGCCATCCAGCGCCTTGTTAACCGAATCCTCATCAGTGATATCACCTTTAATGCACGGTAAATTCTCAAGTCCAAACGGTGTGAACACACGCTGCATTTTCTGTGGACTGCGCACCAGCAGTCTGACCGAATGCCCGGCATGAACTAGCGCTCTCACCGTATGAAAGCCGACAAAACCAGTTCCTCCGGTGACCATGACATTGAGCTTTTCTTGTGCCATTACAGGTGACCCTCATTTCGCACTAGGATGAAAATTTACCGCAAATACATTTTTACGCCTAGACAGTTATCCATCGCTGCCACAGGGCGTATTCACCTCGCTCACTTGCGAGTGCATGGAGCGGTATTGCTAAGTTAAGTCACCGACAACCGATTCACACAGTGATCAAAAAAGCGAAGCTATCACGGTTCACCTCCATTAATGTTAACGGTATCTCACAACGGTCGATTGTTAAAGTCTAGAACACTTAAAAAGGCATCGTGGGTCGCGGGTGTTGCCAGTCTTTGCCGTTGGTCAGAGCGCGGTCAGTGGCGCAGTGAAATCCAATGAATCGAAGACGGCTTGCATTGCAGTGTCGCGTTAGAGCGTCTGCTTTTTTAGTTTGTTCGGAGTTGCTCTACTGCGCTGCCAAGGCCGGTCAAATGCGGTTACACTAGACGCTATTATTTCGGATTAGGTTCACCCTATGACATTATTGAAGCGCGGCATCTTTATTATCCTAATTACCGTGTGCGGGCTTAGTCTGCTTGCTTACAGCTGGACTTACACGGCAGAGGGCAGGCTGGATTTGCCGGCAGCGATCATTGCCAAAGTGGCGACACTCAGCGCGGAGCCGCTGGTACTGGATTTGGCGGACGTAGCTTCTGAGCGCCGAAAAGCTAACGCTCAAATGGGTGCGATGCTCCGGCAGGCACCGGTCACCGATGCAGTGACTATTTCTGACCTACAAATTCCAAGCTCTGGTCACACTATGCGGGTTCGCCAGTATCGTCCATCACATACAGAGGCACTGCCGTTTATGCTGTGGATGCACGGCGGCGGCTTCTGGATGGGCAACCAGTTGGAAGATTGGGATGGCCGCATTGCGGCATTGGCGGCAGACGCAGATATTGCGATCTTTTCTGTGGATTATCGGCTTGCACCAGAACATCCGTGGCCTGCCGCTGTAGACGATAGCTATGAGGCCTTGTTGTGGTTATATACGAATGCTGACAATCTGGGTCTGGACGCAGGCCGTATTGCGGTTGGCGGCGGGAGCGCTGGAGGGAACCTCGCCGCAGCAGTGGCGATTAAGGCACGAGATGAGAACGGTCCGGGTATAAGCGTCCAATTGCTGAGCGTACCGGTCACCGATGCCAGTGATACTACCTACCCGTCTGATAGCGCCTTTGCCGAGGGTTATGTGCTGACCGCCCAGAATATTCAGGCAATGGTGGCAGCCTACATACCTAACCCTGCAGACCGCTTGAACCCATTGGCCAGCCCGTTGTTAGCTGTTTCACATGCAGGTCTGCCGCCGGCCTTGATTATCACCGCGCAATACGACCCGTTGCGTGATGAGGGCGAAGCGTATGGTGAAAAATTACGCCAAGCAGGCGTTCCCGTCCAGGTCATCCGTTACGATGGCGCAATTCACGGGCTAATGGGCTCGATAGGCAGCATGCGCGATGCACATCGAGCGCAGGTAAGTTTACTCAAACAGTCCGTCGGGCACCGACGCACCATGCTAGACGAATAACAAAAATCGTGGTCGATGCTGCGCCAACGGTCGTAAAAAAGTGCTGCGGAGGTAGCCTCGAAATATTGGCTCCACCGTGTTTCCTGGTGTCAAAATAAATTAACGCGCCAGCGTCTTTAAAATCGATACTGCCGTGCTAACGTGAGGTTATCGATTCATGAAGTTTCACGACCTCTACAGGGTGCGCTAGCATGATGGCCTGTCCACTTACAGGTTCCATATGCGTTTTTCCTCCGGGAATAACCTTATTAATGTTTTCCCCCGATAATTGGCTACTCTTACGATTTTTACTATCCTTGTGTCCCCAGCCATGAGGGGCGGCAATCACACCTTTCATCAAATCATCCGTTATCGACACGGGCAATATAATAAAATTGTCACCGGTAGATATTTTTACGCGGTCTCCTTCATTAAGATGCCGGGCCTTTGCATCGTCCGGATGAATGTATGCGTGGTTACTATTCGGCTGTTTAATTTCGCTGTTATTGTGCATCCAGCTATTATGAGATTTTCTGCTCCGCCGACCGATGAGCACCAAGCTTGTATCGCTATCGACACCCAGACCTTGCTCAAGAGTTTCTGCATACGCGGTCAAGCGGGGCAGATCACTCATGACTCGAAACGGGGCAAGATTGATTTTTCTCTTTAAACGATTACTAAGAAAGGAGCCTGGCTGATGCGGCGACAACTTGATACCTTCCGGTTTATCACACAATTGTTTTAACGACACTTTGCCGCCCATTGCCAGCAGGATTTTCAACAAGTGATCCGGCGTTAAAATAGCATTTCCGGGCAGTCGTTTTAGGAGAGCGTTAATCCTAGATAAGATCAAAAGCGGTTTTTTTGAGACGATGGGTGCGCCGATTGCTAAGAGTAAATCTCCAAATATTTCCCACTCCTCTCGACGCTCAAATTTTGGGCGCATTACTGCGGTTGAATACTGCGCATAAGACTCAGATTGCAGCGGCAGATGAGATAAGGGAAAATCCGACCGCTCCAACATGTCTGTAGCGGGAAGAACGTAATCGGCATAGCGCTCGGCTGTTTCATTAATATAGATGTCGACACTTACACAAAGCTCAAGCTCTGACATGGCTTCTGGCCAAGCATGATGTGGGGTAGAATGAACGGGGTTGCCTGCGGATATAAATAACGCGCGAATGTGATCAGGTTTCGTAGATAATATCTCGTCAGGTAATGTGCTTATGGGAAAGCAGCCCGCGACCTGCTGCCAGCGATGTTCCGCGGTCACCATGTCCGGATCATTTTCGATTATTTGCTGAGCCAGTCCCAGCCAGTCTAGCGCGCCTTCGGGAATTAGGAGGCCTCCTCGCTTATCGAGATTGCCCGATAAATAATTTATCCCCTGTAATACCCAGTAGGCAATCGAGCCGAAAGGGCCCATATTGACGCCAGTGGACATGTACAATCCCGCGCCTTCCGCCTGCTGATATTCTTTAGCAATTCGACGTATATCAGCAGCCTCAATTCCTGTAATCGGCGCGACTCTTTCTGGCGTCCATTGTTCCGCTGCGGCAAGCAGTTGTTGCGCACCGTCTGCAAATTCATCGGATTGCGTGGCGTGGAAATTGAGTTCGAAGTGCAACACAGCCAACATCGACAACAAAAGAAATGCGTCCGTTCCCGGCTGAATGAACAGGTGCTCCCCAACTTTGGATGCGGTTTCGCTGCGCCTAGGATCAACGATAATGACTTTACCGCCGCGCGCCTCAATAGCCTGCATTTTTTTTAACGGGTTGACAACGCTAATGACAGACATTTGGCTGACCACAGGATTAGCGCCAATACACATGAAAAATTGTATGTGCTCAAAGTCCGGAATCGGGTGCACGATATCGACACCATACATGTCTGAGGCGACTTGAAACTTGTTGTTGAGATCAATTGAGTGCGAGGCGTATAAATTTCTAGACCCGAGAATTTTGATGAAATCCACAGTGCAGAGAATATTTTTAAAATTAGCGTGGCTAGGGTTACCCGTATAGTGACCTAGTGCATTAGCGCCATAGCGATTCTTAATTGCACGTGCTTGCTCTGCGATTTCTCGTATGGCCTGTTGCCAAGTTATTTTCTGGAAGGCGCCGTTAACGCGTTTCATGGGATAATTAACCCGATCAGGATCATGATGTATCCCACCCAAGGTAGTACCTTTGATGCAGGCGTAGCCTTTAGATATGGGATGCTCGTCATCCGGTCTTATTTGGCGAATCGTTTCGTTACCCCGTGCGTCTTCCCCCACTTCAATTGCTAAGCCACAGCTAGCTTCGCAAACTCTGCAGTACGTTTTTTTGATATACGATGTCATAGTATCGATTGACTCAATCAGCGTTAGCGAGCGGAAACATTTTAGCTCAGGCATCTCGGTTCAAGAGCGTGGCCAAGCAGTATAAAGGGTACTGTTAAGCTAACTCAAGGCCATAGTTTTGCCCCACATAAATCATGACAGATTGCGCAGGTCTTAAAAACTCAACGTGTCAGTGCCAAGAAAAATTAACGTGCGTCTGTGCTAATTGATAACTGGGGGTCGAAAAAAACTTTTAGTCATGTCTTGCCCACAGCACTTGTATCCATCAAGAGGCAGGTGATGCCGTCCTCTTTCACAGCGCCGGCGGAAAAGGGTTAACCAGCCGCATTGCTTGCTAGTGATTCAAGTGCTTCGATAAACGCCTGCGCCGCTCGTGACAGGGTTCGTCCCTCGTGGTGAACCGCGCCAAGCGTTCTCTCGATGTGCGCATCGCGCACCGGAAGAGTCGCCAAAGACGGATCGCGCATGCTGCGCGGTAATACGGTCCAGCCGAGCCCGACCGATGCCATCATGCGGATCGTCTCTAAGTAGTTAGTGGTGATTGCGGTCTGCATTGGGAGATTGTGTCGTTCAAACAGGCGTTTTACGATTTGTCCAGTATAGGTGTTGAGCCCAGGGAGAATCGCCGGGTGTTCGCTGAGTGTCTTTAAGCCTAGCGTTTTCTTGCGTGTTAGCTCCGTGCCCTGTTGAACCATAAAGTCCAAAGGATCTAACCAGATCGGCCGGGCGACGATGTTGCTAACAGATGAAGGGGCCAGCGTAACCACTGCAAGCTCTACCTCTCCTTGCAGAGTGAGTTCATAGGCTTGCTCTGAATCCATGAAATCGATGTCCAACTTCACCGCCGGAAAAGCCTTACTGAAGAAACTCAGCAGCGGCGGCAGACGATGTAGTCCGATGTGATGACTCGTAGCAAGGCGCAGTCGCCCGCGCACCTCTCCGGAGAGATCACGCACTGACTGCTGGGCTGCCTGTAGTTCAAGTTGCACTGCCCGCGCATGGGGAAGCAGTGCCTGCCCCGCCTCTGTCGTGTTGACTGTTCGGCCGATGCGGTCGAATAGATTGACGTTTAGTTGTTCTTCCAACTGAGCTATGCGTTTACTCACGGCGGGCTGTGTCAGGTGCAATTTTTTCGCTGCATTAGAAAAAGAGCCACTTTCGGCCACCAGTAGAAACGCTTTAAGGTTCTGGATATCCATCGATGTATTCTTTTTAGTCATGTATAATATAAAAATAATAAATTTGAGTTATCCAAAAATCAAGCGCATACTTTGGTTGGGATGTACATAATTCCGACGCAGGCGGAGTTAAACCGGTGTCGCCGCCAAGGCAATACTTCCCAACCCGACCCCAGAAGTTTCTAAAGCGTTTATCGAGGTGCCCATGAGCGGACAAACATTGTATGACAAGTTATGGCACAGCCATTTAGTAGAAGAGCGGGACGACGGCACGGCGCTACTTTATATAGATCGCCAGTTGATTCACGAAGTTACCTCGCCACAGGCGTTTGAAGGTTTGCGATTGCATAATCGCCAGCCCTGGCGTGTCGATGCGAACTTTGCCGTTCCCGACCATAATGTACCGACGGAAATTCACGAGCGCAGTGGCGGTGTGGCGGGTATTACCGACCCCATTTCCAGGCTGCAGGTACAAACACTGGATGACAACTGCCGTGATTTTGAAATCCTTGAATTTCAGGTCAATGATGTGCGACAGGGTATTGTTCACGTGGTGGGTCCGGAGCAGGGCGTTACACTCCCAGGGATGACTATTGTCTGTGGCGACTCCCACACATCGACTCACGGTGCGCTGGGTGCGTTGGCGCATGGTATTGGTACATCCGAGGTGGAGCACGTGATGAGCACCCAGTGCTTGGTACAGCAGAAAATGAAAAATATGCTGGTGCGAGTAGACGGCCAGTTGCAAGCGGGCGTGACGGCTAAGGATGTAGTTCTAGCGATCATCGGAGAGATTGGTACGGCCGGTGGCACCCACCACGCCATTGAGTTTGGCGGAGAGGTGATTCGAGCGCTTAGTATGGAAGGCCGCATGACCATTTGCAATATGGCGATCGAAGCGGGTGCGCGGGTTGGTTTGATTGGCGTGGATGAAACTACCGTCGAGTATGTGAAGGGCAGGCCTTATGCGCCTACTGGCCAAACCTGGGAACAGGCTGTGGCTGCGTGGAACGAACTACACACAGACTCCGACGCACATTTTGATCGAGTCGTTGAGCTGCGCGGTGAAGACATTGAACCTCAGGTCACTTGGGGAACATCCCCGGAAATGGTGCTGCCGATAAGCGGCACCATACCCAATCCTGCAAGCATGGGTAATGTCGGCAAGCAGGCTGCCACAGAGCGTGCGCTGCACTACATGGGATTGAAGGCAGGCATGAAAATTACCGACATCAAACTTGACACTGTGTTCATTGGGTCCTGCACTAACTCGCGGATAGAAGATCTGCGCGCAGCGGCAACTGTGGTGAAGGGCAAGAAGGTCGCTGCCACGGTTAAACGTGCTCTGGTCGTACCCGGTTCCGGCAAGATAAAACAACAGGCGGAGGAAGAGGGGCTGGACAAGGTGTTCACGGCAGCAGGGATGGAGTGGCGCGAGCCTGGTTGTTCCATGTGTCTAGCAATGAATTCGGACAAGCTCGGCGATGGAGAGCATTGTGCCTCCACTTCTAATCGCAACTTTGAGGGGCGCCAAGGTTTCGGGGGTCGCACCCATCTGGTCAGTCCGGCTATGGCGGCGGCGGCGGCAGTGGCGGGACACTTTGTTGATATACGGAACTGGTAGGAGGCGAGGATAATGAAAAGTTTTACTGTATTAGAAGGGGTGACAGCTCCGATGGATCGTGCCAACGTGGATACCGACCTCATCATCCCCAAGCAGTTTTTGAAATCGATCAAGCGCAGCGGCTTCGGCCCTTACCTGTTCGATGAGGTACGTTACCTAGATCGCGGCGAGCCCGGGCAGGACTGCACTGATCGCCCCCTGAATCCTGACTTCCCGCTAAATCAACGGCGCTATCAGGGCGCTCGCGTGCTTTTGGCGCGGGAGAATTTCGGTTGTGGCTCCAGTCGAGAGCATGCGCCCTGGGCGCTGGAGGACTATGGCATTCATTGTATTATCGCTCCGAGCTTCGCTGATATTTTTTACAACAATTGTTTCAAGAATGGCATCTTGCCGATCGAGCTTGACGCTGCAGTGGTTGATCGTCTGTTCGGTGAACTCTATGCCAGCGAGGGCTACAGTGAAGGGTTTATACTGAAGGTTGACCTGGACAAGCAGACCGTGATCACGCCGGCCGGTGAAAAGATACACTTCGAGGTGGATGAGTTCCGCAAGCACTGCTTGTTAAATGGTCTGGACGATATCGCGTTAACGCTGACCAGCGCGGATGCGATTCGCGACTTTGAGAAAAGTTGGCGTCAGAAGTCGCCCTGGTTATTTGATGCGATCCGTTAGCAGGGGCGGTCGCTTCACGCAAGTGGTGCACGCAGGTAATTTAGGAGGAAGGCACAGATGACCAGCCAATATGATGTAGCCGTCGTTGGTGCCACCGGGGCTGTCGGCGAGGCCATGATCAGTATTCTGGAACAGCGTAATTTTCCGGTGCGCAAGCTCTATCTGCTCGCTAGTGCTCGATCTTCGGGGAAAAGCATTATGTTTCATGGCAAGTCGGTTAGGGTGACCGACTTGGCGGAGTTCGATTTTAGCCAAGTGCAGATTGGACTGTTTTCTGCCGGTGCGAGTATTTCCGAGGAATTTGCGCCCATCGCAGCTGCTGCGGGTTGCATTGTGATTGATAATACCTCGCAGTTTCGCCGAGACGAGGACGTGCCTTTGATTGTTCCTGAGGTCAATATCGAAGCGTTGGCTGGCTATAGCGTGCGTAATATCATTGCCAATCCCAACTGCTCAACTATTCAGATGTTGGTGGCGCTAAAGCCAATATACGACGCGGTCGGAATCGAACGTATCAATGTGGCGACTTATCAGGCTGTTTCGGGCACTGGCAGGGAAGCGATTGAAGAGTTGGCGAGTCAGACGGCTAGTCTTCTCAATGGGCGAGAGGTTGTGCGTGAGGCTTACCCTAAACAGATAGCGTTCAATGTGTTGCCACAGATCGATACCTTTCAGCAGAATGGCTATACCCGTGAGGAAATGAAGATGGTGTGGGAGACTCGCAGGATATTTGATGATCCCGCCATACAGGTCAACCCTACCTGCGTCAGAGTGCCAGTGTTCTTTGGTCACTCTGAAGCCGTGCATATCGAGACGGTGGACAAGATCACGGCTCAAACAGCGAAATCGTTGTTTGAAAAGGCGCCAGGGATCACAGTCATGGATGATCGAGTCGACGGCAGCTATCCAACTGCGGTCACAGAATCTGCGGGCACGGATGGCGTATTCGTGGGTAGGATTCGAGAGGATATTTCGCACCCTAGGGGGTTAGATATGTGGATAGTGGCGGACAATGTTCGCAAGGGCGCAGCGCTCAATAGTGTACAAATTGCCGAGAGCTTGATATCAAGCTACCTTGATTAATGTGCGTAATTCACTGATACTCCGACACTAATTGTGTTTTTACTAATGTTTGTGAGTGCAGCAAGTGGAACTGCTCGCGGACTCTCAGGCCGCATCCTTTCGGTATAGTGGCACAGGCACTTCGTGGCGTTGGCCGCGGAGAGAGGCCCGCTTTAAATCGCGGTATAATCATAAGGCGCTGGTATGGCTCGTAAGTTAGGTGCTTTGGTGTTCTTGTTGGGAGGGCTTCACGCAGTCCCTGCGCTGTCACTTGGCCTCGGCGGCTTGCAGCTCCAGTCTTTTCTCAACGAGCCTTTGAGCGCCTCTGTCGAATTGGTTGATATGGGGGGGTTGCATGCAGACGAGGTTATAGTTCGCCTCGCCAGCCGTGACGATTTTGACAAGCTCGGTCTGGACCGCCCTTACTTCCTGAGCAGTATTGAGTTCCAAGTGCTTGTTCAAAAGAATGGTGCGGCCAGTATTCTTTTGTCCTCACAAGAACCTGTTCTGGAGCCTTATCTGGAGTTCATTCTAGAAGCGCGCTGGCCTTCAGGGCGCCTGCTGCGGGAATACACCGTGTTGCTAGATCCGCCACTGGTTTTAGAGGTTGAAAGCTTTACTGTTTCTGCGGGCCAACGCGTAGCCGAGATCGATGCCGTCGCAGTAGCGACACAAAAAAACGATGAGGTCATCTCTAGCGGAACTATCGTTGAAATTCCCAGTGTTGGGGTTGCTCTCGGCGCTATGCCACAGCGTGACTACAATGCGACTGCGGTTTTATCGCCGCGGCCGGGTAGCCGCTACATGATCAGTCAAGCGGATACGCTTTGGCGCATTGCCAGTCTGGCGAAACCGCGTGGAGCCTCGGTACAGCAGACCATGTTGGATATCCAGCGTCTAAACCCTGATGCTTTCGTTGATGGCAACATCAACACTGTCAAAGCGGGATACATCCTTGACCTGCCCGGCGAATCTGACATCAGTTCAGTAGATGCGAGCTTGGCCTTGGCTGAAGTGCGCGAGCAGAACGCGGCTTGGCGCGAGGGAAGAGCCGTAGCGATAAAGCCAGCAAATAGACCTTCATTAACGATTTCGACGGACGCTAAAAGCGACGCGGCAGCTGTCGATGTTAAGGCGAGTGCTGTGCGGTCTGACGAGGATAAGGTGGCCACAGGACCTCTGTCTGGTGTCACATCGAGCTCGAGCGACGCCGCAGACGCGCCTTCGTTGGCCAACGAGACGCAACAGCGTCTGTTGCTCGCCGAGGGACAATTGAAGACGCTGCAGCGTATCATCACGCTAAAGGATGCCCAGATCGCTGCACTTCAAAGTGCTTTGGTGGTCGCTGGTGCTGCTGATACCGATACAGAGGGCCTGACGGCAGCGGCTTCAAGTGAAATCTCGCCTGCTGGCGAAGAGTCGCTGCAGACGGCAACTGCGACTGAGTTTACAGCGCTACGCGACGCGGCAGAAAGAAGTGCTGACGGGGTTGAATCTAACGGTGAACCGTCCCAGAATCTCGCACCTGTTGACGTTACCAAAGCGATTCCTGCCATCGCCGCAGACGCTGAAGTAGGCCGCGGTTGGCTGCAAGGTCTATTATCTGTGCTGGGTGTTGTTGCGCTGGGGGTGCTTGCGTTTTTTGTGGTGCGCCGGCACATGGCCGATGATGAAGAAATCGCACATGCGCCCGTTCGCAGTCACGGTGAAGGGTTTTTTTCAGAAGTGCTGTCAGAAGAGCAGGGTCTTAATGTTGAGGAGTCGGCAGGGAAGGTGGACGTCAGCCCCGTCGTCGTTGCTGCCGATGACGACGCTCTGGAGGCAGCTAGTGTGCTTGCCGATGTCGACATTTACCTGCTGTACGGGCGTCAATCTCAAGCGATTAACCTTCTCAATAACGCCATTGTGAGTGACCCCGAAAATACACTATTTAAGCGTAAACTGCTGGAGATTGAGGCGCCAAGTAGCGACCCTCATGTGACGAACACTGAACCGCAGCAAAAAGGCCAAGACAGGCTCGGCGACGGGGCTGATGACATAGATCTTCCTATTGATTTTTCTACCCCAAGTCCCGCGGGCCTGGACAGTGAGGAGTTAGTTATCGCGGCCGATGGCTATGGACTTTCGACAAAGTTAGACCTCGCTCGCGCCTACATAGATATGGGGGATGATGAGGCTGCGCGTCAGATTCTAGAGGAAGTAGTCGCTGAAGGTACTGATAACCTGAAAGTTGAGGCTCGCGCGTTACTAGAGCGCATTGGCGAATAGTTTGTTTTCTCCTGACCTGATTGGCGCCGAAACGCGCGTTGCTTGTCGGGTCGAATACGACGGCAGTGCTTACAATGGCTGGCAGTTACAGCCCCATGAGGGCGTTGTCACAGTGCAGGAAAAACTCGAACTCGCACTATCACAAATTGCCGCACAGCCGGTGAGAGTGCATTGTGCTGGACGTACCGATACCGGTGTGCATGCCTTTTCTCAAATCATCCACTTTGATGCGCCCGTGGCGCGCAGTTGTAAGGCTTGGGTGGTCGGCGGCAATGCCAACTTGCCGCGTGACATCCGAATCCACTGGTCTGTTCCCGTCACCGACGACTTTCATGCACGTTTTTCAGCAGAGTCTCGCTGTTATCGCTATGTGATTGCCAATACGCCAATCCGCTCAGCTCTGTTGTTAAATCAGGTTACCTGGCATCGTCGTCAACTCGATCAGCTGGCGATGCACACGGCCGCACAGACGCTATTAGGCGAGCGCGATTTCAGTGCCTTTCGGGCCGCGTCTTGCCAGTCTGCGAGCCCGATGCGCAATGTGGAGCATATTGACGTGCAAAGGCGTGGCGATCTGTTGATCATTGAAATAGTGGCCAATGCGTTTTTGCACCATATGGTAAGGAATATCGCAGGTGCTCTGCTGGCCGTGGGCGATGGTCGGAAATCTGTAGACTGGATCGTCCGACTTATGGCGGGGCGCGATCGCAGTCTTGGAGTTGAGACTGCTCCGGCAAGCGGGTTATATCTGGCGGATGTCCAATATCCAAATCATCGCACTTTACCTCGAACACCCTACGGCCCCATGTTGCTTGGGACAATGTTATAGTCTTAGCCGCCTCTGTGAAGACACTAGTGGTCCTGTTCTGCTATTATATCGATCTTGTTTTTGTAGGTTCTTAGGCGACATGGCCGCTACTCGCATTAAAATTTGTGGTGTTACACGGGTGCAGGATGCCCAAGCCTCCGCAGCCTGCGGGGCCGATGCGATTGGCTTGGTTTTCTATCCCCGCAGTTCTCGAGCCGTCACGTTAGATCAGGCCGCTGATATTGTGGCTGCCGTGCCGCCTTTTGTGAGTGTGGTTGCTCTGTTTGTCGATGAACCGATTGCCAGTATCGAGCGTACTCTCAACTGTATACCCATTGACGTCATCCAGTTTCACGGGGAAGAATCGCCCGAATTTTGCGAACAGTTCGGTAGACCTTGGGTCAAGGCACTGCGCGTCAAACCTGGCCTTGACATTGGCGAGCAGTGTCAGCGGTTCCGGAAAGCACGTGCCATATTGCTTGACAGCTGGCAAGCAGGCGTGGTCGGAGGCACCGGCAAAACGTTCGACTGGCGCCTCGCCCAGAACCTGCTTCCCATGCCCATAGTGCTCGCAGGAGGATTGAATCCCAACAACGTTGGCGACGGTATGAGGGCATTGAGTCCCGCGGCGGTCGATGTAAGTGGGGGTATAGAAGCTGCGCCCGGCCTGAAAGACGCCGATAAAATAAAGCAATTCGTTGCGGCGGTTCGCGCCGCAGATCAACAGATGGAAACGGTACCCAATGACAATTAAGATGAGTGAGAATGTGTACGCTGCGGTCCCGGATGCGCAGGGGCATTTTGGACAGTACGGCGGTAAATTTGTCGCCGAGACACTGATGGCCGCGCTGGCTGAGCTTGAGGCTGTATATCAAGCGTTGGCCGCCGATGAACAGTTCCAACAAGAGATGGATAACGACCTGCAACACTACGTGGGTAGGCCCTCACCATTGTATGAGGCTACGCGCTGGTCTAACACTATTGGTGGAGCACGCATCTATCTGAAGCGCGAGGATCTCAATCACACCGGCGCGCACAAGGTAAACAATACCGTTGGGCAGGCCTTATTGGCTAAGCATATGGGTAAAACGCGCGTCATTGCCGAGACCGGTGCCGGTCAACACGGCGTCGCAACCGCGACTATTGCGGCACGTTTAGGTTTAGATTGTGTAGTGTTCATGGGTGAGACTGACATTCAGCGTCAGGCGTTGAATGTTTATCGCATGAAGTTGCTGGGCGCTGAGGTCGTGTCGGTGACGTCCGGGTCTCGAACGTTGAAGGACGCCATGAACGAGGCTATGCGCGATTGGGTTACCAACGTCGATACCACTTTCTACATTATTGGCACGGTCGCTGGCCCCCATCCTTACCCGATGCTGGTGAGAGATTTTCAGTCTGTCATTGGTCGCGAAGCGCGCGCCCAATCTCTTGCGCAAACCGGACGTTTGCCGGATGCGTTGGTGGCATGCGTCGGGGGAGGCTCTAATGCCATTGGGCTATTTCATCCTTTCCTGCAAGATGAAACGGTAGCCATGTATGGGGTGGAGGCGGGAGGTCATGGTGTCTCCACAAATGAGCATGCGGCGCCGCTGACAGCCGGCACCCCCGGCGTTTTGCACGGTAATCGTACCTACTTGATGCAGGACAGTGACGGCCAGATTATGGACACACATTCAATTTCGGCTGGACTCGACTATCCCGGCGTCGGTCCTGAACACGCTTGGTTAAAAGATATAGGCAGAGTGAATTATGTGGTCGCGAAAGATGATGAAGCCTTACGCGCATTTCACAAGCTGACTAAGATCGAGGGGATCATGCCGGCTCTTGAAACTAGCCATGCATTGGCCTATGCAGAGACGCTGGCAGCCAGCATGACCCCGCAGCAAACCATTATCGTCAATCTGTCGGGACGTGGCGATAAGGACATCCTGACGGTAGCTCAAATTGACGGGATTGTTGTTTAACCGAGCCTTTCTGGAGTGAAAGTAGTGAGTCGTATTGCGGGACGTTTTCAGCAGCTGGCAGAGCGGGGTCGGACGGCTCTTATTCCCTACATTGTCGCGGGTGACCCGAGTCAAGATGTGACTGTGCCACTTATGCATCGAATGGTGGAAAGTGGTGCAGATATTATTGAACTTGGGGTCCCTTTTTCTGATCCGATGTCCGAAGGGCCGGTGATCCAGCAGGGTCATGAGCGCGCTCTCGAAAATGGTATGTGTTTAAACCGTGTGCTAGAGCTAGTGCAGGAATTTCGCAAATCTGACAATACCACGCCGCTGCTGTTGATGGGTTATGCCAATCCGGTCATGTATATGGGCTATGCGGCGTTTGCCGATGCCGCGTCAGCGGCAGGACTCGATGCATTGCTGACAGTGGATATTCCTCCCGAGGAGGTCGGTGATATAAATGCTGAACTACAGCGGGTCGGTATGGACAATATATTTTTGGTTGCACCCACCACGCCGGAGGAGCGCGTTTCTCGTATCGCAGCGGAAGCCAGCGGTTTTATTTATTATGTGTCATTAAAAGGCGTCACAGGCGCCGGACATTTGAACGTAGATGAGGTCGCGCAGCGACTGGCGGCAATTCGCAGACACAGTACTTTACCGTTAGCCGTAGGCTTCGGGATAAAAGATGCTGAGTCTGCCAGGACGGTCGCGGCGGTCGCTGACGGTGTGGTTGTCGGCAGTGCGCTGGTCAACATAATGGCTCAGACTGTTGCAGACGGCGGCAATGCGGGGCAGGCCATAGATGCCGTTGCTGGGTTATTACACGAAATTCGCAAGGGGATCGACAGCGCCGCTTCCTAGTTGAGTCACTCCGCGTCTATAATGATGCATTCTCTACAATGGCGGGAAACACGATGAGCTGGATAGATAAAATTCTGCCCTCTGGTGTGCGCAGCTCTGTTGGTGACAAGACATCCAGCACTGTGCCGGAAGGCTTGTGGAAAAAATGCGTCAAATGTGAGGCAGTGCTATATCTTCCGGATGTAGAACGCAACGAGGATGTTTGTCCTAAATGCGGTCATCACATGCGCATCGGCGCGCGCAGGCGTCTGAACCGGTTTTTTGATCTTGGCACCAGTGACGAGATTCTCTCTGAAATTATATCTGAAGATCGACTTAAATTTAAAGACAAGAAGCGCTATAAAGACCGGCTGGTCTCTGCGCAAAAAGCGACCGGCGAAAAGGATGCCCTCGTGGCCATGCAGGGTGCATTGCAGGGTTTATCCGTTATCGCTGTCGCTTTTGAGTTTGATTTTCACGGCGGATCAATGGGATATGCAGTGGGTGAGAAGTTTACCCGAGCCGCGCATATGGCATTGCAAAATAATATTCCTTTTGTGTGTTTCTCGGCTTCAGGTGGTGCAAGAATGCAGGAAGCGCTGATCTCCCTAATGCAGATGGCTAAGACCAGCGCCGTCATCGAGAGAATGAAGCTGGCCGGCGTACCTTATATCTCTGTGATGACGGATCCGATCTACGGTGGAGTTTCCGCATCATTGGCATTGTTGGGTGATATTAATATTGCCGAGCCCGATGCGCGTGCCGGATTTGCAGGGCCCAATATCATCGAACAGACCATTCGGCAAAAACTTCCCAAGGGGTTCCAGCGCAGCGAGTTCCTGCTTGAGCATGGCGCAATTGACATGATTGTGCATCGCACTGATATGCGTGACACCATTGCGAGATTGTTATCTAAGCTGACGGGACAGCCCCTCATCATCGTCGCAGCGGAAGCGTCAAATGAGGCTGACGATAGCGAAGAAGCGGTTGTAGTGATTGCGCCCGAGGAGGATGAATAAGGCGTCTTTGACACAGTGGCTGCAGCGTCTAGAGGTAGTTCATCCTAAGGCGGTAGACCTTGGATTGGAGCGGGTTCTGACTGTCGCTCATTCGCTGCAGCTGTTGCCAGTGAAAACCCCTGTCGTTACCGTTGCCGGTACTAATGGCAAGGGCTCTGTCGTCGCCGTATTGGACGCACTGATAAGTGAGGCCGGAAACCGTGTTGGTGTTTTTACGTCGCCCCACCTGCTGCGCTTTAATGAAAGGATCCGAATTGCTGGTGTCGATGCGTCAGATGCAGAAATCGTTGATGCGTTTAGTGTCATCGACGAAGCCCGAGGGCCGGTGTCCCTCACCTACTTCGAGTTTGCCGCTCTGGCCGCCTTGCTTATTTTCGACGCTAAAGCGCTGGATTTTGTTATTCTAGAGGTCGGATTAGGGGGGCGTCTTGACGCCGTCAACATCGTTGATGCTTCAGTAGCGGTAATCACTAGCATCGCGCTCGACCATCAAGATTGGCTAGGCAACTCTCGAGGAGAAATTTCACGCGAGAAGGCTGGCATAGTGCGCAGGGGGCGCCCCGTGGTTATTGCTGACTCCGATCCTCCGCCTGAATTGTTAGCGTGTGTTGCGGATGTTGCAGCCAGCCCCGCCCTTTATTTGGGGCGAGAGTTTTTTGCATCCTCTGTGGCAGGACAGTGGCAAGGTCGACTGCGGACCTCAGACGGCACTGTGCGCACGCTGGCGGCGACTACAAATGGGTCTTTGCTGCCCGAGAACATAGCGGCGGCGTTGCAAGCAGTGCTGTTGCTGGGTATCGAGTTCAGCGACGACTGTGTCGCCAACGCTCTGGCTAAGTTGTCTGCCGTAGGGCGGCGCGAGAGACGACACGTGGCAGGTCGAGCTTACGTCTTGGATGTGGCTCACAATCCCGCTTCAGCATCTAAGTTACTCGAGTTTTTAGATGCAACGCCCTGTAATGGAAAGAAAATATGTATTTTTTCGGCTATGGCAGATAAGGACATATCGGGTATCATAGACGCGACGGCAGGATACTTTGATGCTTGGTTTCTGGGTGATCAGCCGGATAATATACGGGCGGCCGATGCAGTCGATATTGCTGCTATGCTTGATGACACAGGGCAGGCTATGGTCAGTATCAGCAAAAATTTGCGGCAGGCCTTTCGGCGCGCACAAAGTGTCGCAGGAGAAGGTGACAGCGTTGTTGTGTTTGGTTCATTTTGCACAGTGGCCGCAATTTTGCCGTTGTTAGACAAAGATCGCAGTAAGTATGAGGCGCTGTAAGTGAACGATATCCTTAAGCAACGCTTGGTTGGCGCTCTCATCTTGGTGGCACTGGGTGTTGTTTTTTGGCCCATCATCTTCTTACAGCCTGATAATGAAACTGCGTTGTATTCGCAATCGACCACAGTGGTTCAAGCCGCGAGGGAATCAGACTTGAGAGTGCCGCCAAGTCCCACAGCGCTTGATGATATTTCTGGCCAGAGCGAACTCGCTGCAGCGGACGCTGTTGTCGAGGTAGTACCGTCAACAGCATCGTCTGAGCAGCTGGTTGTGGATAGCGATGGCATGCCTGTGGCGTGGACTCTTCAGGTCATTACTGTCAGTAGTGCAGATAAGGCAGAGGTATTGAGGGAACAATTGCTAGATATGCAACACCAGGCCTATATTCTTACTGTGCGTTCCAATGGCAAGAAGTTATATCGCGTGTGTATTGGACCGAAATTCGAGCGGGCTGAGCTGGAGACGCTTCAGGCAACCATCAATGCTCAGTTTAAAGTGAATTCGATCGTCGCGCGGTATATTCCTTGACACCTTGGTCGGCGGGGTAATCCACGATGATCGATTGGGTTAATTTTACAGCTGTGGACTGGACCATTATTGTTGTGCTGGGCCTGTCAATTTTGTTGAGTCTGTGGCGAGGCTTTGTCCGCGAAGCGGTGTCACTGGCAGGTTGGATCGCAGCATTTGTGGTTGCCAATATGTTTGTTGGAGAAGTAGCCCTATTTCTTCAGCAGTGGATCGCGAATGGCACGGGTCGTTATGTTGCCGCCTACGCATTGTTGTTCGCAGGGATGCTGATGTTGGCCGGGTTAGCGGGTAAGTTGAGCGCGCAGGTTGTAAGAGTAACAGGATTGACGCTGCTGGACCGCTTACTGGGTACCGCTTTTGGTTTTTTTCGCGGTATTATTATCGTGCTCGTAGCGGTTTACGTTATCAGGCAGTTAGCACCACCGCAAAATGTGCTGTGGTTAGATGGGTCCCAGTTAATGCCGCATATCGATATGCTCGGGCAATGGGTTCAGGCTGTATTTTCTGGATAGAGCAACGGGTAAGACCTGAATAGTTCGGGTGAAAATTTTTCCAAGTGAGGTGGAGACTGAATGTGTGGCCTAGTGGGTTTAGTGGCGAAGTCCGATGTGGCTCCGGAAATCTATGACGCTTTGACGGTTCTGCAGCACCGCGGGCAGGACGCGGCGGGTATTGTGACCTGTGTTGGTGGGAAGTTCAGTCAGCGTAAGGGCGAGGGATTGGTGCGGGATGTTTTTCGACAGCAGCATATGCAGCGATTGGGAGGCCGCATGGGTATTGGCCATGTGCGCTATCCCACTGCTGGTAGCTCTGGCACTGCGCTTGCTCAGCCTTTTTATGTCAATTCGCCTTATGGCATCGCCCTTGCTCATAACGGGAACTTAACCAATTCGGAGCATCTCGCTCAGGAGCTCTTTCAGGATGATTTACGGCACCTCAATACCGATTCTGATTCAGAAGTACTACTCAATATTTTTGCACATGAATTGCAAACCCTAGGTAAGCTCAGCCCCTGTGCAGACGATATTTTTACCGCTGTGGAATCAGTGCATAGGCGCTGTCGTGGCGGTTATGCGGCAGTGGGGCTATTAGTGAACTATGGAATATTTGGATTTCGTGATCCCTCTGGCATTCGGCCGCTGGTGATCGGCGTCCGCAAGACCCATTCAGGTGAAGAATATATGATTGCCTCTGAGAGCGTTGCCCTCGATGTGGTGGGCTTTACTTTGTTGGACGACGTCGGTCCGGGTGAGGCGGTGTTCATAGACCAGCAAGGTAAGTTACATCGACATCAATGTGCACCTCATGCCAGTTTGCGCCCTTGTATTTTTGAGCATGTTTACTTCGCACGTCCGGACTCCCTGATGGATGGCATTTCGGTCTATAAGACGCGTATGCGACAGGGTGAAGCGCTTGCTAAAAAAGTAAAACGATTGCGTCCAGACCTCCATATCGACGTCATTATTCCGATTCCTGATACCAGCCGTATCGCGGCACAGTCTATGGCCTATGAATTAAATATAAAGTTTCGCGAAGGGCTAATGAAAAACCGCTACATTGGTCGTACTTTTATTATGCCTGGTCAGAGTGAGCGCAAGAAGTCGGTACGGCAAAAACTTAATCCAGTGCCATTAGAATTTGCAGGCAAAAATGTAATGCTGGTGGACGATTCTATTGTGCGTGGCACTACCTGCCGCCAGATCATAGAAATGGCTAGAGATGCGGGTGCTGCGAATGTCTACTTTGCGTCGGCTGCGCCACCGGTCCGTTATCCGAATGTGTATGGCATTGATATGCCTTCGGCATCAGAGCTGATAGCGCATAACCGCAGTGTCGACGAAGTCTGTGAGTTAATCGGCGCCGACTGGCTGGTGTATCAAGATCTCGATGACCTGATTCGCTGTTCGCATGATGGCAATCCACATGTGGATGGCTTCGACTGTTCGGTGTTCAATGGTGAATATATTACCGGCGATATCGACCAAAGTTATCTTGATAGACAAGAATTTCTGCGCAACGATGATGCACAGAACAATCGGCGGGTTGAAATACAGGCAGAAGGCAGCATGGTCGGTCTGCATAACGATGTGTAGGTTAAATTGATGAGTGATTATGAAGACGCCAATCCGCTTGCCGACGCGTATCTCGATACGCTGGCTATTCGCAGCGGTATAAACCGCACGCATGAAGGGGAGCATTCAGAACCTATATTTGCCACCTCGAGTTACGTTTTTTCCAACGCAGCGGAAGCTGCGGAACGTTTTTCCGGTGAGCTATCAGGTAATGTTTACTCCCGCTACACCAACCCTACTGTGCGGGCATTTGAGCAAAGGCTTGCGGCATTGGAGGGCGCAGAAGCTGCGGTCGCGACGGCATCAGGCATGGCTGCAATCCTGAGCGTTTGCATGGCTCTATTCAAATCGGGAGACCATGTGGTGTGTTCCCGTGATGTATTCGGTACGACGATTAGCCTGTTTAGCAAATACCTTGCCAAATTTGGTATAGAGGTCACTTTTGTGCCGCTGTTAAATATTGAAGGCTGGCGCAATGCTGTGCAGCCTAATACGGTGATGTTTTTTTTAGAAACACCGTCAAATCCGCTGTGTGAGGTCGCTGACTTGTCTGCGCTGTCTAAACTTGCGCGCGCAAACGACTGCCTGCTTGCGGTAGACAATTGTTTTTGTACGCCTGCATTGCAGCGGCCCCTGGCTCTGGGCGCCGATATTGTTGTGCACTCAGCAACGAAATACTTGGATGGTCAAGGTCGCTGTATGGGGGGAGCAGTTGTTGGCGGCAGGCAGCACATGGATGAGGTACTGACGTTTTTACGGACTGCAGGTCCTACTATGAGTCCATTTAACGCCTGGGTTTTCCTCAAGGGCCTGGAAACACTGCGTTTGCGTATGGAAGCCCATAGTCGGTCGGCGTTGGTGATTGCCGAATGGTTGCAGCAGCAGTCGGCGGTGGAGAAAGTTTACTATGCCGGACTTGAAGATCACCCCGGGCATGCATTGGCCGCGCGGCAGCAGTCGGCGTTCGGCGGGGTATTATCCTTTCTTGTCAAAGGCGGGCGCGAGGAGGCTTGGCAGTTTACTGATGCCACTCGTTTGATGTCGCTCACGGCTAATCTAGGTGATGCCAAGACTACGATTGTGCATCCAGCGACGACCACTCACGCACGACTCACTCCACAGCAGCGAGCAGAAGCTGGTATTAAAGAAGGACTTATACGTATCGCTGTAGGTCTGGAACATGTGGAAGATTTAATTGCGGATTTGCAGCGGGGTTTGGCTGGCATTCGCTAAAAATTCCGGTTTTGTCGGAGCATTTCCATTGCATATACAGTCCATTATTGATTCCGCAGTAGAAGAAATAGGGCAGTCCCTGTTAGGCAAAGAGCCTCAAATTAGACTGGCTTTGTGTTGCCTATTTGCCCGCGGGCACCTGCTGATTGAAGATTTGCCGGGTATGGGTAAAACAACGCTGTCTCACGCGTTAGCCGCTGTGCTGGGACTATCTTGGAAGCGGGTGCAGTTTACCAGTGATCTCCTGCCGGCGGATATTCTGGGGGTGTCGGTATACGATACTAATAATGGCAGCTTCAATTTCCACCCGGGGCCTATCTTTACGCAGTTGTTGCTGGCAGATGAAATTAACAGGACGACCCCGCGCACCCAGAGTGCCTTGCTCGAAGCAATGGCTGAAGGGCAGGTTACCGTCGAGGGCGAGACACGCCCGTTGCCTCAGCCCTTTTTTGTTATTGCCACGCAAAATCCAATTCACCAGTTTGGAACGTATCCTCTGCCTGAATCTCAATTGGATCGTTTTTTGATGCGACTAGAACTTGGCTATCCACCGCCGCGCGCAGAGCGTGACATGCTTGAGCGCCGTCATAGTGCGGCGCTAGAGATCAAGCATTCACGTCAGTGTATAGACTTGGATCAACTGGAAATGATTCGGATAGCAGTGAGTCAGGTACAGGCCTCTGATCATTTGCTAGGTTATCTGCAGCGGCTGGTGGCCTATACGCGCCAATCAGCTGAGTTTGATGTCGGCATGTCGCCGCGCGGAGCGCTTGCACTGCTGGATTGTGCTAAGACGTGGGCAGCAATGCATAATCGTGGGCATGTGGTGCCAGAGGATGTGCAACGAGTCTTGCCTGCTGTGGCGGGACATCGCTTGATACCCAGTGGTGAGTATGCCGGCGACGGCCACGCGCTCGTAGATCTGTTGCAGCGTAATGTGGATGTTGTTGGGCCCTGAATGCGACTTAGTGGAGAATGATGCATTAGGCACGAAACGGCATAGTATGGGTATTCGGACACGGATTGAAGCTCGTTTCCGGGGGTGGCTTAATCGACGTATCCCGCCTGCGCGTGAAGTTATTTTGGATCAGCGTCGTATTTTTATATTTCCTACTCGGGTCGGTTTTTTCTTTGGGGCTTGTCTGCTGCTGATGCTGCTTGCGGCCATTAATTTCGAAAATAATTTGAGTTACGCATTGACGTTTTGGCTTGCTACGCTGTTTATTGTTGCGATCCTGCATACCTATGCCAACTTATCCGGCCTGACCATCCGGGCGTTGCGTGCTGAGCCTGCCTTTCTTGGGCAGCAGTCTGAGTTTCATCTGATGATAAAACGGAGTAAACGCCGCGAGCATTTTGCGCTCCATCTGAAATGGCCAAACAGTAGTGAGACGCTGGAAAACCTGATCGATGAAGACAGCGTTATTGTGCAGTTGCATATGTCTGTTGACTCGCGTGGCTGGTTCAGCCCCGGGCGCTTATTACTGGAGTCGACTTACCCGCTCGGTCTATTGCGTTGCTGGACCTCGGTAGATCTCGAGTTATACGCCTTGGTGTATCCGCGACCCATAGTATCGGCAGAGTTATCTGGACTAGGGGCGAATAGGCCTGACGGTGCCGCTGTATTTATAGACGGTAATGATGATTTCTATGGTTTCAGAAGTTATCGCAAGGGCGACTCATTGCGTCAGGTATACTGGAAGGGACTGGCTAAACAACAGAGTCCTATGACGAAACAGTATACCGCTTATACAAATCGTAGTGTCTGGTTGGATTGGGATATGTTTGCTGGAATGGATACTGAGCAGCGGCTATCCCATCTCTGCTATTGGCTGCTGGAGTGTGATCGTCGCGGAGAGGAGTACGGGCTGCGCTTGCCAACCGCCGTGATTGAGCCGGCTTTGGGTGAGAAGCACCGCAACCGACTCCTTAAAGAACTCGCGCTTTTTAGCAAGGAGCGACGCAGCCGATGAATATTTTGCAGCAGGTGCCCCGCAATGCTCTGGTATGGATTATCATCTGTTTGTTTGCGTTGGTGGCGCCGCACGCGAGCCGTCTTCCTCTATGGATTCTTGCTCTCTATCTGGTCGCTGTTATCTGGCGGTTGCAAGTTCACAGGGGATATTGGTCATTTCCCACTCGGCTAGCGAAAGTGGCCATGGTTCTCACCGGTTTTTTTGGAATCTATATCAGCTATGGTTCGTTTATTGGCCTAGAGCCGACAGTCGGCCTGTTACTGATCGCGTTTGCGCTTAAATTAATGGAATTGTCCCATCGCAAAGACGCCTATGTCCTGCTTTTTCTCGGCTATTTTATTTGTATCACCGAGTTTTTGTTTAGCCAGAGTTTGCTAGTTGCACTATATGCGCTAGTTTCTATAACGCTGGTGACTGCAGCTCTGGTTGCAATTCATCGACCTGGAGAGCAGGAGTTCAAAGTCGGTACCCTCTGCGTTGCCAGCGTTATGTTAATGCAGGCAATGCCGCTGATGATTGTGTTGTTCTTTCTGTTTCCTCGTTTCGGTCCACTATGGACGGTGCCTATAAAAAGCCATACCGCGAAGACAGGCATGAGTGATTTCATGAAGCCTGGGGACGTAGCAAGTCTCAGTCAGTCAGCAGATGTTGCCTTTCGGGCAAAGTTTGATGGTGATATTCCCGTTAAATCCGCGCTCTATTGGCGAGGGCTGGTATTCAGTCGAATTGAGCAGGGGGCATGGTCGGCCCTCGGATTATATGACCTTCCTGCAAATCAACGTCGACCGGAAGAGATTATTACCGACGGTGAGCCCATGCGCTATAGCATCATCATGGAGCCCACTCAACAGAAATGGCTATACGGACTGAAATATGCCCGCTCCGATACACCAGGGGTTATGCAGACGGTCGACTTTCTTTTATCTTCCTTCGTCGCAGTAGAAGCAGAATATATGTACACGGTTACTTCACGGGCGAATGTCGCAGTCGATGAAGTGCTGTCCAAGTGGCGACGCAAGACAGAAACGCAACTGCCTCCCATAGGAAATGCTAAAACGCGCAAACTGGCATTAGATCTGAAGGCAAAGGCGGGTAGCGATGAGGCTTTTATTAGTCTAGTGCTCGACATGTTCGGTCGCGAACCCTATGTCTATACGCTGCGCCCTGATGTATTGTCTGAGCAAGATTCAATCGATGAATTTCTGTTTCAATCAAAGCGTGGATTTTGTGAGCATTATGCCTCTGCTTTTGTCTTTATGATGCGTGCAGCGGGCTTGCCGGCGCGGGTTGTGGCGGGATATCAGGGCGGTGAAATAAATCCAATTAATAAAACGGTGATTGTGCATCAGTTCGATGCTCACGCCTGGGCTGAAGTTTGGCTAGCATCTCGTGGCTGGGTGCGAGTCGATCCTACCGCGGCGGTGTCTCCGCAGCGGATTGAATTTGGACTGGAAGAGGCAATGGAGTCCGAGGGAAGTTTTTTATCGACAGCGCTTCTGTCTCCGTTGCGGTACCGCAGTATACCGCTATTAAATACCCTGCGCTTACGCTACGACGCTTTAACCTATCAATGGCAGACTTGGATCGTCGGTTTTGACAATGAGCGACAGTTTGATCTACTGCGCAGTTTCTTTGGCGAAACCACGGCAAAAGCGTTTGCGATTGTATTGCTGGGCAGCTTGGCTTTCGTATTATTAGCGGTGGCCATCTCATTGTTTGTCGGACGTGAGACACACCCGCAAAGTCAGCTGGAAAAGCAATACCGTCTTTTTTCTATGCGTTTAGCAAGACTGGGTATTATACGCGATCCGGGAGAAACGCCCTCTTTGTTTGCGCAGCGCGCCGCGAAGGCGTTGCCAGATTATGCTGAACCACTTTGTCAGATCACGCGTCTTTATAATCAATTAGCCTATGGCGATGCGCAATCGTCCGCAGGCAATGCGGCAGAAAACCTGCAGCAGTTTGTCCGGATGATTAGCCGGTTTAGGCCAAAAACGCGACATGCGAAGCTATAGAGCAATAAAAACCCTGCGTTTGATGGCTATGTGTCGGTCACTGGTGGCGAGGCATCAGGCGCGCAACTCCTGGATTTCGACGGCAGCAATGCGGGCGCCATCCTCCGCACTTTTTTGAAACCTGGCAATCTGATCAAAGTTGAGGTACCGATAGATATCGTCCGCCATGGAGTCGAGATCTTTTGCATACTCCATGTATTCAGCAGGGGTTGGCAGTTTACCGAGGATTGCCCCGATCGATGCCAATTCTGCTGAGGTCAGATAAACATTGGCGCCGTCGCCTAAGCGGTTGGGAAAGTTGCGTGTGGAGGTCGACAGCACAGTAGCATTTGCTGCTACCCTCGCCTGATTGCCCATACACAAGGAGCAGCCCGGCATCTCTGTTCGTGCGCCGGCGGCGCCGAAGGTATTGTAGTAGCCTTCTTCCATTAGCTGATACTCATCCATGCGCGTAGGAGGCACAATCCACATGCGGGTTGATATCGAGCCCTTGTGCTGTTGCAGCAGCTTTCCCGCAGCGCGGAAATGACCGATGTTAGTCATGCAACTGCCGATAAACACTTCGTCTACGGTGTCGCCTGAAACCTGAGACAGCAAACGTGCATCGTCTGGATCATTGGGAGCGCAGACGATAGGCTCCGTAACCTCTGCTAGGTCAATCTCGATAACCGCTGTGTACTCGGCATCGGTGTCGGCTTTCATAAGACTAGGATTTACCAGCCACTCCTCCATCTTGCAAGCCCTGCGCTGCAGTGTTCTGCTGTCGCCGTAACCTTCAGCGATCATGGTGCGTAGCAGCGCGATATTGGAGCGCAGATACTGAGCTACCGTGTCTTCATCGAGTGCGATTGTACAACCGGCGGCAGAGCGCTCAGCGGAAGCGTCTGATAGTTCAAAGGCTTGCTCCACGGTGAGATCGTTGAGCCCTTCAATTTCTAAAATGCGCCCGGAGAATATATTTTTCTTACCCTCTTTTTCAACCGTCAGTAAACCCTCCTGAATAGCATAGTAGGGGATGGCGTGCACAAGATCGCGCAGCGTAATACCGGGCTGCATTGTACCCTTGAATCTGACCAATACCGACTCGGGCATGTCCAGTGGCATTACCCCTGTGGCTGCGGCGAACGCGACTAGCCCAGATCCAGCGGGGAATGAAATACCCATAGGGAAACGTGTGTGTGAGTCGCCCCCGGTGCCGACAGTATCGGGAAGTAGCATCCTGTTGAGCCATGAATGAATGATGCCGTCACCAGGGCGCAGGGAAACGCCCCCTCTGGTCATGATAAAGTCGGGCAGTGAGTGTTGGGTTTCGATATCGACCGGCTTGGGGTAGGCAGCAGTGTGACAGAAAGACTGCATGGTCAGGTCAGCGGAGAAACCGAGGCATGCAAGATCTTTCAACTCGTCGCGGGTCATCGGTCCCGTGGTGTCTTGCGAGCCGACAGTCGTCATGCGCGGTTCACAATAAGTGCCCGGGCGTATACCCTCAGTACCACATGCTTTGCCGACCATTTTCTGGGCTAGCGTGAAGCCCTTACCCGTATCTCCAGGTTGTTTCGGCCTGCGGAACTGTGTCGATTCGGGCAGGCTTAATGCTTCGCGAGCGCGGGCAGTCAGGCCACGCCCGATTATGAGATTTATGCGCCCACCGGCACGTACTTCGTCGAGTAATACATCCGACTTAAGCTTGAACTGGCTGAGTACTTCACCAGACGCGCTGAGTATTTTTCCATCATAGGGCCGAATTTCTATCACATCGCCCATGCTGAGGTTTTCAACGGGGGCTTCAAATACCAGAGCGCCTGCATCTTCCATGGTGTTATAGAAAATGGGCGCTATATTATTGCCAATACAAATGCCGCCGCCTTTCTTATTGGGTACGCCCTTGATGTCGTCGCCAAAGTACCACAAGACGGAGTTGGTGGCTGATTTTCGCGAGGACCCAGTGCCGACAACATCGCCGACAAAGGCGACCGGCAAATCGTTGGATTGTAGATCCTGGATTTGTTTCATTGGCCCTGTGACGCCGTGTTCTTGCGGAAGCAGCCCATCCCGAGTCATCTTGTACATGGCGAGTGCGTGTAGGGGAATATCAGGTCGCGACCACGCATCGGGAGCGGGCGAGAGATCATCAGTATTAGTTTCGCCTGTGACTTTAAAGACTGACACTGTGATAGCGCTGGGAACTTCTGGGCAGCTGGTAAACCATTCAGCATCGGCCCATGACTGCATAACAGCCTGTGCATTCGCGTTACCTGACGAAGCTAACTCGGCAACGTCATGGAACGCCTCAAATGCCAATAATGTATGCTTGAGTTCAGTGGCCGCCGCTAAGCCATAGTCTGGGTCAGTCAGCAGGCCCACCAGCGTTGCAATATTGTAGCCGCCATGCATATTGCCCAACAGTTCGATGGCAGCCTCTTTATCGATTATCGGGCTGCTAGTTTCGTCGTCGATGAGGGCGGATAAAAATCCTGCCTTGACATAGGCGGCTTCGTCTACACCGGGTGGTACGCGGTTACTAATTAGTGCCAACAGATAGTCTTCTTCTCCGGCTGGCGGTTTTTTGAGTAACTCAACTAAGTCCGCTACCTGCTCCGCATTCAACGGTTTGGGCGGAATATTTAGGGCGGCACGCTCAGCCACATGATTGCGATAGGCTTCTAGCATAGTGGATCCTCTACATGGCCAATGTTACCCAGAATACGAACTGAGTATGTAAGTGCACAATAAATACGCGCAATAGTATAGCGCAAGGTGTAAATAAGATAAACGAATCAAGCGGTTATAGCGTGCATTCACCGGGATGATATCTTAAGATTAAAGCGTGAATCTGATTGGAATGATTTTCAAAAATGCTGCCCCCGTCTGTAAAAACGCCGTGTATCGGCGTCTGCTCCACTGGAATCGGTGACAGCGTCTGCCGCGGTTGCAAGCGCTTTAGTCATGAAGTGATCAACTGGAATAGCTATTCACCAGCACAGAAAAAAGCGGTCGATGGTCGATTGTCTGATTTCTTGTCCCAGTGCGTCAGTAATAAGCTGCGTGTGACGGATAAAGCGTTGCTTGAGTGGCAGATGGAGGTTCAGAAGGTACGTTATGTGGCGCATCATGACGAGTACTGCTGGGTATTCAGTTTACTGAAGGCGGGGGCCGGTCAGATTGAAAAACCCCTCGATTACGGTTTTGAAGTGGCGCTACCGTATCGTGAGATGCCACTAATTGCATTGCGTGAGACGATCGATTGCGAATTTTATATTCTGTCAGAGGCGCATTATGAGCGGTATATGTTGAGCCCTGATTTGTTTCGTGAGTGAAATAAGTTTGCGCTGCGTGTGTGCGGAGCTCGAGGAGAGTAATCACTCAATGTAATAACGAAACACTATCCTTTGCGTGTTAAACGCGTTAGGCGGCCTGCATCAAGGTCCGCGCAGTGAGCCAGTATTATTGTAAAATCAGGCTATGCTTTGTTGCGCCTAGCAACCGTAAATAACCCAAGCATCGCAGAACCGAATAGCCATGCCGCGCCTGTGAGGTCGATAACCTGCATATCTGCTGCAATATTCTCTAAGCTCCAGCTAGACTGCGCTGACTGGCGATTGGAATGCGTTTCAGCGGTAGCGGTCGGGTCAGACATACCGCTCGGTATAGCGAGTGCTCCGTTTGTTGCAGTGGTGGATTCTGCCGAGGCGGAGCCATCATCGAACGTCGGATCGGTCATATAGTGAGGCTCTGTATGATAATCGGCAAGTACTGTGGTGGTGTCGGTATTCATGCGGTCATTGAAAGTCCATGCTGGATTTTGTATCGTGTGCTGTCTCGCGTCGCCTAAAGGGCTGACGGCCTGAGCAAGGTATACACTAGCTCCCGCGTTGCTTAATGGCGGATTTGAATACTGCCGAGATGCGCTTGTGACAACGGTTATCAGCGGCGAGTCGTTAGAACGCGTTGAGAAGATAGATGCTGTGCTCGGCGCGATACTTTTGTCGCTGAAAGTATTTATGTATACAGAGCCAAGCTCGTCATTCACGGGCGCGGCTGCAATAGAATGCGTTATGATCAATGGACCAACTAAGGCCACAACCGAGCTCAAAAAGCGAATAGACACAATTAAATTCCTTTGAGAAGTCAATATGACAACAGGTTTTACTGATCGTTCACGTTGAAAGCGAAAAAAGCCACGTTATTTAGGGCTTCACTGTCATCAAGTACTGAACGCTCGCCTCTAATGAAATCCGGGCAAACAACTTTGATATCGCAACAACCGACGTAGTCACGGTCTAGAGTAAGTATTTGTGCGCGATAGATGATCGTTATCGGAGACTGTAGTCAAACGAATACAGTGCTATAATCGCGCCATGACAAGCATCGGCCACATTTACCCTGACTTTTTATACTGCGCCACGCCCGGAACGTGGCTGGAGGAGGCAGCTAAACCCAAGCGGCTGCAGGCCTTGCTGACAGACCATGCCAATTGCGAGCGCAAGGCAGCGGACTCGGCTCTTGCGGCGATGAAACGGTACGGGCACGGTATACCGGGCATCGCAAATTCTCAAGGGAGGGAGCTTGGCGGCGATGCGAAGGCCGTCTCTGGTGCGTTAGGCCTGGTGCGTCCTCGTGTCGATCATCATGCACTTTTGAATAAGCTCTCAAAGTTGGCGCGCGAAGAGTTACGTCATTTCGAGCAGGTAATCACAATTATGAAGGCCAGGGCGTTAGCTTATCCTCAGTTATCAGCATCGCGTTACGCGGGAACCTTGCGCAATCAGGCCCGGTCCGACGAGCCGGGCCGGCTGGTAGATGGTTTATTGATTGGTGCAATTATTGAGGCTCGCTCTTGTGAGCGCTTTGCGGCGCTGGCGCCTAGGTTGGATGTGGAACTCGGTGATTTTTATCGCTCTCTGCTGAAGTCTGAATCACGGCACTTTCTTGATTATCTTCGGCTGGCGCAGGGAGTCGGTTCAAGGGCCGAGATAGACGAACGTTTGCCTGTCCTACTGGCATGTGAAAGGGGGTTGATTGAACAGCCTGATGCTGACTTTCGCTTTCATAGTGGAGTGCCACTGTGCGCGCCGAAGGAAGCCTCCGCGACGCGTGAAATTAATGTTTAAACGACATTAGATTGAAATCGTAAATCACTGATTAATATGCTTTTAATGGCATCTAGTGTCCTTTTTGCCACCGGCGAAAGAAAGAGTCGCTCGCAGCACCACCGCAGGCAGAAGCGTTGCGAGTAAAGCGATCCCCGTGCTTCGCGTATGCCCTAGTCTAAAGCATTACCTATGCGTCAACGATTTGCACTTTCTCAATGATAATGGGGTCAACCGGAACATCCTGATGGCCATTGCTGCTGCCGGTGGCGACGGCACGTATCTTGTCTAGTACCTCAGATCCGTCAATGACCTTGCCGAAGACAGTGTAGCCCCAGCCCTGCATGCTCTTGCCACTGTGGTTTAGGAAGTCGTTATCCTTTACATTAATGAAGAACTGAGCTGTCGCTGAATGCGGATCAGTGGTTCTGGCCATCGCTACTGTACCGAAATCGTTTTTCAAGCCATTATCGGCTTCGTTGTCGACCGGGTCACCACAAGCTTGCTGCTGCATGTCGGCGTCGAACCCTCCCCCTTGGATCATGAAATTGTCGATTACGCGATGGAAAATGGTGCCGTCATAGTATCCGTCCCTTGCGTAGTTAAGAAAATTGGCAACGGTTTTTGGTGCTTTTTCAGCGTCTAGTTCGAGTTTAATGTCGCCGAACGTCGTGTTAATGATGACCATGCTTAAATCCTTAGGGGTGTGTACTTTTGAAACACGATTGTACGGACTTTTAGCTCGCAAGAAAACATTAAGGCAAGTAAACCTCTCCAGAATGTTCTAATGTCTGACAAACGGCTTTGAATTGGCTGTAAGCTCTGCGTCTGACTGGTTATACTGTGCGTCTTTTACAGAGCTCAGCGCATAGTATTATGGAAGACACTCCGGTCAGTAATTTTCTGCAGTCCATTGTTAGTGACGATATCGCCAGCGGTCGAGTTGTACAAGTTGTCACGCGCTTTCCACCGGAGCCCAATGGGTATTTGCATATCGGACATGCCAAAGCGATTAGTGTGAACTTTGGCTTGGCTGAGGCCAATCACGGGCGATGTAACTTGCGCTTTGATGACACCAACCCCGAGAAGGAAAGCCAAGAATACATAGAGGCTATTCAGGCTGACGTGCGATGGCTCGGCTATGCGTGGGACGCTGAGGTGAAGTATGCGTCCTCTTATTTTGAGCAGTTCTATAATTGGGCTATCCATCTGGTGACGGAGGGCAATGCGTATGTCTGTGATCTAAGCCCAGATCAGGCGCGCGAATACCGTGGCACGCTGACCGAGCCCGGACGCAATAGTCCGTCTCGGGAGCGCAGCATCGCGGATAATCTTGACCTGCTCGCGAGGATGAAGGCGGGCGAGTTTGACGAGGGTGCCAAGGTGCTTCGGGCGAAGATCGACATGACCGCGCCTAATATGAATATGCGCGACCCAATTCTATATCGTATTCGCAAGGTGCCTCATCATCAAACCGGCTCTGATTGGGTGATTTATCCGACTTATGACTTTGCTCACGGTCAGGAGGATGCTATCGAAGGCGTAACGCACTCTATCTGCACGCTGGAATTTGAAGATCATCGACCGCTATACAACTGGTTGATTGAACACCTTCCGGTTCCGACTCGGCCCCAACAATATGAGTTTGGCAGGCTGAATCCTAGTTACACCGTGACCAGTAAGCGCAAGCTTAAGCAGCTGGTAGAGGAGGGCGTGGTAGCCGGCTGGGACGATCCTCGTATGCCGACAGTATCGGGCATGCGTCGGCGTGGCTATACGGCCGCGGCGATTCGTAAATTCTGCGACATGATCGGCACCACCCGCAGTGATGGCGTGGTGGATGTTGCCATGCTGGAATTCGCTATCCGCGAGGACCTTAATGAGAATGCAGCGCGCGGCATGTGTGTGCTAAGGCCACTCAAAGTGGTGCTCACCGATTACCCGAGTGGCCAGGTTGAGGCTCTACGCGCGCCTGGACATCCAAGTCGGGATGACCTGGGTGAGAGAGTTATACCTTTTACTCGAGAAGTGTATATCGATGCAGACGACTTTAGAGAGGAGGCCAATAAGAAATTTAAACGTCTGGTATTGGGTAAGCGCGTGCGGCTTCGCAATGCTTACGTGATTGAGGCGGACGAGGTGGTTAAGGATGCACTGGGCAACGTGTGTGAAGTTCGCGCACACACTATCCCTGGCACACTGGGGGAAAACCCAGAAGATGGCATTAAGCCCAAAGGCGTTATTCACTGGGTAAGCGCATCGCATGGGAAGAATGCTCAAGTGCGCTTGTACGAGCGTCTGTTCAATCACGAGGCACCCGACAAGGGTGATAATGCGTTTATGGAGCATATCAACCCGGACTCGCTGGCAGTGATCGATAATGCTTGGGTCGAGCCTTCTCTGGCGAGCGCCTTGCCTGAGCAAAGTTTCCAGTTTGAAAGGGAGGGTTATTTCGTGGCGGATCGTTATGACTACAGTGCTGACAAGCCAGTATTTAATCGGACTATAGGCCTGCGCGATACTTGGAGTAATCAGTGAGGGTCAGCAGATGAATTTCACGTTGTATAATACCATGACGGCTAACAAGGAGGTGTTTGAGCCCCTGCTGCCAGACACCGTCACGATGTACGTCTGTGGCCCCACAGTATACAACTTGGCGCACATTGGTAATGCTCGCCCGGTAGTGGTGTTTGACACATTGTTTCGCCTGCTGCAGACACATTACGACACGGTGATCTATGCGCGCAATATTACTGATGTAGATGACAAGATTATTGTCGCCGCCGGTGAAGGCGGTCGCACCATCGAATCCGTCACAGAGGAGTTTACGGTTAAGTACCGCGAAGATATGGCACAGCTCAATGCCCTGCTGCCGACCCTCGAGCCTCGAGCCACACATAATATTGACGCTATGATTGAACTCACCAGCACCCTATTAGAAAAAGGACATGCGTATGAGTCGCAGGCTCATGTGTTGTTCGCGGTTGAGTCGATGGAAGACTATGGAAAACTGTCAAACCGTGCGCTGGATGACATGTTGGCCGGCGCCAGAGTTGAGGTCGCCGATTATAAGCGCCACCCTGGCGACTTTGTCCTGTGGAAGCCGGCTGCCGAGGAAGAGCTCGGTTGGGACAGCCCTTGGGGGCGAGGGCGTCCAGGCTGGCACCTCGAGTGCTCTGCAATGATCCATAAACACTTAGGGGATACGATAGATATTCACGGTGGTGGGCGCGACCTGATTTTTCCACATCATGAGAATGAGATCGCTCAGAGTCGCTGCGCCCATGGTGGCGATTATGTAAGGTACTGGATGCATAACGCATATCTAGACATTGATGGTGAGAAGATGTCGAAGTCACTAGGGAACTTCCGAACGGTGCGTGATCTGCTGCAAAGCTATCGCGGTGAAGTACTTCGCTTTGCGTTATTGTCTGCCCACTATCGCAGCCCTTTAAACTTCTCTGCAGAACTTTTGGAACAGGCTCAGGCAACGCTCGACAGTCTCTACAGCACGTTGCGTGAGGTGCAGGATGTGGGTATCGAGATAGAGGTTTGCCTTGCGGATGAGCCGTTCTACCATGCACTGAACGACGACCTTAATACGCCGATTGCGATCGCTGAGATTCATGCATTAGCGAAGCAGTTACACAAGGCAGAAGGAGTCGCCAGAGGGCGTTTGAAGGCACGCATTCTTGCGGCCGGCAATCTGTTGGGCATTCTGCAACAGGATGCCGCGCAGTGGCTGCAGGGCGCAGAATCTGATGATGCTATTTGCTCTGAGGACATAGAAGCGTTGATTGTCGAGCGGCAGCAAGCCAAACTCGCGAAAGACTATAACCGTGCCGATGAAGTGCGTAAGGTGTTACTTGCTCAGGGCGTAGTGCTTGAGGATTCCCGCGAGGGCACCCAATGGAAGCGCAAGTCTGATTGATAGCCGCTTCGAGTTGACGGCTGTGCTTTAGAGATTGCATGCTAGCGCTCGCTTGCCTCTTGCAACGGACCTGTAGAATATCGGCTCTAGGCCAGACTTGTCTCAGCAGAGACAACACTCTGCATGATCAGGGTATTAATGGTCATTGGACCAACACCACCGGGAACTGGAGTGTAGGCTGATGCTTTGTCGGCCAGAGCTGAGATCTCAATGTCGCCCACGCCGCCGGGGTGATAGCCGGCGTCGATGACTACGGCGCCTTTCTTCACCCAGTCAGCTTTAATAAATTCCGGCTTGCCTACAGCGCCGACTAGGATATCTGCCTGGGCAATAATGTTTGGAAGGTTTTTGGTGCGAGAGTGACAGATAGTTACCGTCGCATTTTTTTGCAGCAGCATCATCGCCATTGGCTTACCGAGAATGGCGCTGCGCCCAACCACCACTGCATGCTGACCTTCGATCTCAATGTCGTAGTGTTTCAATATGCGCATGATGCCTTGTGGCGTTGCGCAGCCGTAAGCATTCTCCCCCATTGCCATGCGGCCAAAACCCAAACAGGTCACGCCGTCTACGTCCTTGTGCAGAGCGATGGCGTCGAAGCAGGCACGCTCATCGATATGCTCTGGCGCAGGATGTTGTAGCAGGATGCCATGCACGTCGGGGTCGGCGTTTAGCTCAGCGATTTTTGCTAGAAGGTGCTCGGTCGTTGTCGCTGCGGGCAGCTCTACAGCCAGCGACTCCATGCCGACTCGGCGACACGCATTCCCTTTCATTTTGACATAGGTTGCAGAAGCTGGATCATCTCCGACCAGAATCGTGGCGAGGATCGGGGTTTTCCCTGCAGAATTGACCCTGAGGCGCTCCACACGAGCCAACAATTGAGCCTCGCTCTGGGCAGCCAGTAATTTACCGTCGAGGACAAGTGTTGGCATTTTATCTATTCCTTGAGTGTTATATGCCTGTACGGCGCTGTGTGTCGCCATTTGGACGTAGCTAGTCAATACCAGCGCACAGAGTTTAAGTGGATTGAGTCGCATTGTCACATGGGAATGAGGGGCAGCGAAAGACCGTGTAGTATTTTTGCCGTTGACGCTTAGGATGCGGATGAGTATTATGCTGGTTCCTGAAAACAGGGTCTGGCGCTGGCGCCAAAATGATGACATCGGGGTATAGCGCAGTCTGGTAGCGCGCCTGCTTTGGGAGCAGGATGTCGGGAGTTCGAATCTCTCTACCCCGACCACACATTCTCCATAGCAATTTCCTCCTTTGCCATTTAGCTTTTCTTCTTCCGCCACGCAATAGTGTATCGGAGCGTAACTTTGGGCGCGCTGTTAGCCCTGTTTCGCATCATGCTACTATGACTGAGGTAAAGTGTGGAGTGCAGCGGTAGCCTGCACCGTTACCGGATGTCGGGGGTTGGCATTAATGTTACAGGCGATACTCAACGGTCACGTGTTTGATGGTGAATCCCTGCATAAGCACAAGGCAGTACTGATTGAAGACGAGTTTATCGTCGCGATAGTTGATCGTGCGAATATCCCGGCTGCGGTAGGCGACACATACGACCTGCAAGGTGGCACACTTATTCCCGGGTTCATTGACCTACAGGTAAACGGCGGAGGAGGCGTGCTATTCACAGCAGCACCAACGGTCGGTAGTCTTCGACATATCGGCATGGCGCATCGTCAATACGGCACTACCGGTTTTCTGCCGACACTGATTACCACCAGTTTTGATGTTATGCGTGAGGCTATCTCTGCGGTTGCGCAGGCGATTTCACAGGGAGTTCCAGGTGTATTGGGTCTTCATCTTGAGGGTCCTTTCTTAAGCCCGGATCGCAGTGGGGTGCATGATGCCGCACAATTCTGTCAGCTCGATCAGGAAGGTTTCGATATTCTTACGTCGTTAGGCAGTGGGGTCACACTGGTAACCCTCGCGCCTGAGCTGGCCTCTGTAGAGATGATACGAAAGCTAGTGGCAAAGGGCGTCATTGTCTGCGGTGGCCACAGCGACGCCAGCTATGCCCAGACCCGAGACGCCCTTAAGCAGGGCCTAAGTGGTTTTACGCACCTCTATAATGCCATGACTTCACTGCAGAGCCGTGAGCCAGGAATGGTAGGTGCCGCTCTAGAGGACAAGGATAGTTGGTTTGGCATTATCGCCGACGGGCAACACGTACACCCTGCCGCGTTTAGTATTGCACTGGCGGCCAAGAATAGAGGTGGCGCGCTGCTGGTTACTGACGCTATGCCAACAGTTGGGTCGTCGGATAAGGTTTTTTTACTTGACGGCAAACCAATTGTCGCCGCCCAAGGGCGAGTTACTAATGCCGCTGGGACGCTAGCCGGCTCTGATCTAGACATGCTGTCGGCAGTGAACAACGCCGCGCAATTTGCACAACTCGAGTGGTTTGAGGCGGTCCGCATGGCATCGCTGTATCCCGCTCGAGCCCTAGGCTTGGGGCAGGAATTAGGTGCAATAAGACCAGGCTTTCGCGCCAATATGCTGGCATTAGATGCTGAGCGTCGTATTCGTTGCAGTTGGATAAATGGCGCTAGGGCTTGATGGCGACCCACTCGATGGCGTTAAGAACCAGTTCGCGGGCGCTCGAATGCTGCCAGTTAGCGTGGAAATGACCACCGGTATAGCCGAAGCCACGCCCGCCTGCGGGACGTTCATAGGCCCAAGCTGTGACTTGCGCTTCACCCTTCGCTACGCTTCTGCGCGTCGCATCGTTACCGCTATGGGGGCCATTCCAGCGCTCCATCGTCGATGCCGGGGCAATGGCCCTAAGGATGGGTGTGACGCCGCGGTCAACAAAGCGCATATTAAAGTACCATTCGTCTAGCAGTCTAAACGGCGGTATCTGCTGTGTGATGGGGTGATTAGGCAGGTCGGTATAGTCGGCGATCCAGTGCGGATTCACTGACCACCATGTTTCGAAGTAGCCACCGATAGCATTCAGCATGGACGCAGACGCTGGGCTGTCTTTGGGGACTTCTAAGCAATAGTGTAATGCGACGATACCGGTGCCCGCTGCTAGCAGACGGTCGAAGGCCTCTAGGTGGCCGATGATTAGATGTGAGTCACCGCCGTCGCAATACATCACCAAAGCGTCAGCCCCATCAAGCAGTGATTCGTCTGCCGGCCAACCGCCGTATATATTTACGGTCTCAAATGTGGGCTGACGCTGACGGAGTGCATTGGATAGCAACTCGGCCCCTGCCCTGTGCTCATGTGTCCCTGGCAGATGACTGTCTGGACCCGCGAGAAAGATAACTTTTGCCCCTGTTGGCTTGCTGAGGGCGGCAGGGTGCACTTGCACTGCAGTCCCTCGCTCGCACCCCGCAAGCAACACAGCAATGCATAGGCCCAGTAGCACGCAGATATTGTATGTGTTCATAAACGATCTATTTTTATGACAGAGGCAAAGGCTAATGTTAAGCCGTCAAGTGCGCAATAAACCGCAGTGGATTGCGCTGACGCTTGTCCCATTAGGGCTACTGCGCGTTGCGCCCACCAGGGACAACTTGACACTGATCGACTGCTAAAGCTACCATGCGCGCCGCGTGACTCCTGATTTCAGATTATAGTAATATGGCATTATGCGCCAATAAATTAGACGCCAGTCGCGCCACTGAGGCATTATGGTGGCCGTAGCTCACCAGGTAGAGCACCGGATTGTGACTCCGGAGGTAGCGGGTTCAAGACCCGTCGGCCACCCCAATCTTCTAATGCTGAATCCACAGCGTATACATTTTTCGCCTTGCGTGGGGCGATGTCGGGGTAACGCTCCGCCAAGTTGTTCAGATTTTCGGCCTTTCATCGTTGCAAAACTGAATACTGTCAAAAAGTTTAGATGTCGACAGAATCAAATATTGAACGCACCGTGGCTAAGAATTTGTTCTTGCGAAATGGTTTCTCAAGTATAGGGATGTCTGCGGTGTCATCGGAATTTCCCCGTGAAGGGGCCAAAAAGCCGGTCATATAAAGTATTTTAATACTTGGATTACACCTGCGCGCAAACCGCGTCAGCGAATCCCCATCTATAGACGGCATCACCATATCAGTAATTAAAAGGTCGATAGGCGGAACGCTAGAGTCAATAATACCTAAAGCGCTATCTGCATTGTCAGCGCTTTTTACACGATAACCTGATTTTTCCAGCCACGAGACCGTTAACGTTAAAATCTCGGTCTGATCATCTACCACCAACACATTTTTGCCAGCGGCATCTGAATTTAGATCCGAGGAATCACTCAGTATGTTGCTAGAATCTGTCGCGGGTAAGAAAACTTGCACCACTGTTCCCTTTTTAGGTCTCGAGGCTACAGTGGCTGCCCCGCCTAACTGTTTCGCCATGCGCGACACGACTGATAAGCCAATGCCTTTGTGGCCGCTGGCTTTTTTTGTTGTGAAAAATGGATCAATTGATTTTTGCATATCGCTATCACTCATCCCTGATCCTGTATCAGAGACGCTAACAACTATGTAATCGCCGTCTGATAACGCTAATGTTTTATCGACTATGTTTGAACTTTGAACGCGGTTTAAACATATTTCAATTTGGCCTTTACCTACAATCGCTTCGCGTGCATTTATGACCAAGTTTTGAACAGCTTCTGAGAGCCATTTGCGGTTTGACTTGACTGGCAATGACTCATGTTTGGTCTCTACAGACAGTGTAATATTTTCTCCAGCCGCAACCTGAAGCTTGGGCAACATATCTGCTATCATTGGCGCCACATTGAAATAATCTTGAGATATTGGCTGATCGGTACCCGCCGCAAGTAGTGACCTCACCACATCGGTTCCGCGCGTTGCTGCATTTTGCGCTGCCTTCAATCTATTTTGTATGGTTTCATTCAGCGGCGTTTCTGACTGACGCGCAATAACCAAGTCAAGGTTGCCAATTATAATTGTAAGTAGGTTGTTAAACTCATGCGCGAGTACTCCTGTTAGTTCGCCAAGTGTTTCAAGTTTTTGATTCGATTCCTTTATCTTAGCTGCTTCCACCTGCTCTGTAATGTCACGAATTACGCTTATATGTTTAGTCCCCGTCTCAGTTTCCTGTGCATTAATGACGACTTCAAATGGGAACTCTGATCCGTCTCGCCGGTTTGCAAAGACTGACTGGTTTGCCTGAGACAATTCCAAAGGATTAACGTAATCTGGGTTATTATATTTAGAAAAGAAATAGGTTTTTGAGCGGTCGGCGATAATTGCCTCGTATTTCATGCTCAGCATTTCTTCTCGCGACCAACCAAACAGGGCTATTGCAGCAATATTGACGTCCTCGATATTGCCTTCTTGATTATAGGTGACTATCGCGTCAGGGCTTGCCTCGAAAAGTCCTGTATATTTTTTATGCGCAGCTTGTAGAGCGTCTTCACCTCGCTTTCGTTCGCTAATGTCATGAATGAAAGCAAAAAAATGCCAGCCGTCTTCAGTTTGTATGGCGTTAATCAGTAGTTCAATCGGCAATTCTGTGCCATCAGCGCACGAGCCTTCAAGTTCTACAATGTTGCCTATGACAAGCCCTTCACCAGTTTTGCGAAAACGTTCCATGCCATTTTCGTGTGCCTCTCTAAATCGAGCTGGAACGAGGGTTTCTGCGAGTTTTTTGTACTGGATCTGCTCCAGCGTCCAGCCAAATACTTCGTGAGCAGCCTTGTTCCATTCGAGGACGAAGCCATTTTCGTCAAGGTGAACAAAAGGCTGTAGTGCGCTAACAACAATAGCATCGTGAAATGCGCGCGTGCGCAGACTTTCTTTTTGGTGTTTTTCATGCGCATAAACAATGTGCGTAAAAAGTAGACCAATAACTAGGGTGATTATAGAGGCAAAGAGTGGCTTTGACAGATTTACAGATTGAGTTATAGCAGCCACAATTTGATTTGTTGCCATGCTTTTTGTTTCCGTGGTTGTGCGTCCCTTCTTCCAATTGGTGTCTAATTTATTTAAGTTGTTATCGTGCGGGGTTATCACGCTGCTATTTTTTTGGTCAGTTGAGTTTTGAAATCGTTCGGCAAAGATTTTTGTATTCTGATCAAGTGGTCGATCCGAAGCGTTATGCTCTGCGTTAGACACTGTTATAAATATAACAACGACTGCTAAGCAAGCAAGGCTGAACGTTACCATCGTATAGAGTGGTGCTTGATAAGAGGGTGTGGGCGCTACGTTAAAACGTCGCGCTATTTGATACAAAATTGGCGCAACAGTGATCATGCCTAAGAGTCCAGCCATGGTCCAAAACATCCATATGTCGATTATATTATTGCCATCTACTATGCCCGTGATGAAGAGCGCGCCAGCGCCAGCGCCAGCGGGAATCACTGAGGCCAGCAGTAATACAGCTAATCCTTGATAGAGGGTCCTAATGTGCATCCAAAATGGCATTGAAGATACGAGTCGCTTCAGTAACGTTAATGCAATGAGCGGCTGCATTATCATCATGGCTGCGGCGACGAAGAGGGCGAATAGCACGTCTGGTCGAGGCTTGAACGGCTGTTGAAATACAAGGGCGCCTGCTGTCGCAAACGCGCCCAGCATGAGACCAAGTAACGCGCGCTTGTCAAAAATGAGTGCTGCTGCTAGAGCAACGCCTGACGCTGGCCAGTAAAGAATAATTTGATGGGGAGCTAACTCCAATAATAGTCCAACTTGAGCTGCCGAAAAGTATAGGAGACTAATGCTTAGGGTGCTAAGTATTGTATTCTCTAGCCCCTGAGTATGCTTAACCATAGTTTAGTAAGTCCTAATTGTTTACAAAGTCCACACTGCACGTTCAGAAATACTGTGGGCAGCTCCTGCCGAGCGATTGGAGCGGCTATCCAGTGGGCCTTTCCATTTTGTATCGTGTTATGATATCACCAATTTTATTCTAAGAGACCGCCGCGTTGTCTGCTAGTGAACTCATAACAATCGTAATATTGTGTTTGGGCATAGTACTTCTGCTCGCTAGCTTTGTGGTCCAAGGTCATTCTTTGCCCCCTGCGACCAAGGCGTTATCCCGTAGAAATTGGAAATATCCCAACTTGTTTAGTTGTCTATTTTTAGTCTGCTATCTGATACAGATTTTTCTAATAACGGCCAACTATACTAACGGTTTTATGCTTCTTACGGGTATTGTATTTCTGCTCGGGGCGTCATTTGTACTTCAGATAGCGAGATTGTCGCGTAAATCTCTTATTAAGATCACCGAAGCCGGTGTTGCGAAGGGCGAGGTCGCCATGCAGTCACGGCAGCATCAGCGTGAAGCGACAGAATCACAAAAGCTTGCTGCAGTAGGTCAGCTTACGGGAGGGTTAGCGCACGACTTTAATAACATATTAGGCATCGTGGTTGGAAACCTTGACGAGGTGCAGGAGTCACTGCCACCGGGGTTTGATAAAATACAGTCTCAAATAGACTCAGCTTTAGCCGCTGCATTGGCTGGCGTAGAAGTGAGTAGAGGGCTGCTTGCCGTAGCTCGCCGGGAAAAAAATGACGTCCAAGCTTGTGATGTGAATACACTCATCGATGACATAATGCCGATGATTAAAAGCGCGGCTGGTTCAAATGTTATCGTTCGCTCGCAGCTATCTGTCCCCAAGCTAATCTGTAATATGAGAGGCTCTGGTCTTGATAATATTATGCTTAATCTTGTCATTAATGCGCGTGACGCGATGCGGAGTGTTGTCGGGAATCGATTCCTTACGTTGCGGACGAAGGCGGTCAATGTTCAAAGCGGTTTCGATAATAAACTTGTTTCTGGCTTGCACGCACTGATAGAAGTCTCTGACACTGGCGTTGGAATGGATGAAGCGCTATTAGAGCAGATCTTCAAGCCCTTTTTCACTACAAAAGATGAGCGTGAGGGCACAGGTCTAGGGCTATCTATGGTCTCTCGTTATGTCGAGGAAGCCGGTGGGGTGGTCCACGTTAAAAGCACTGAGGGAGCGGGCACCTCTGTGCGTTTATATCTGCCATTGGATAAAGTCAACAGCGATGCGTCAGGGCCAGAGGTGGCGCGCCATGTGGGATTGTCTCCGTATCAGTTATCTGTCGCTGACGTCTGGGACGCTGGCCTTGACTCCCTAGCATCGGATGCAGCGAGAATCTCGAGGGTACCAGCGGCCTTAATGTTTATGGCTGATGAAAACCGGCAGTTGTTAAAGGCTAGTGTGGGTGCAGAATCATATGATAGTTCGGTGCTGCAGCACGCAAGATCATTTTTCCCGACCAATAAAAATACTGAGCAGGTGTTAGTGGTTCCTGATATCCGACTCGATCCGCGATTCTCGCAGAGCCCATTGTTGATTGCTGAGCCGCCTGCGTACTTTTATGCAGAGGCTCCCATAGTTGACGCGAGTGGACATACAGTGGGTGCACTTTGTGTTGTCGATCATGCGCCGAATACGCTTATCAATTGGCAAGTAGAAGGGCTTCAGACTTTAGCCGAGGCGGCCATGAGTATTTTTATACGCAGTAGGCGCTCTGAATCAGTGCGTACGAAACACGCTGCAGATACAGTGACCGGCATTGCCACTTCGGCTCAGAGAAAAACTGATATATCAAGTGTTTTGGTTGTAGACGACGAGGTTGCGCTGTGCGAGCTATCTGCAATATGGCTAACATCGCTTGGGTGTAAGGTCACAATAGCGCACAGCGCTGCTGAAGCACTCGAACATCTTGCGCATAAACGCTATGCTATTTTGTTCACTGATATCGTTATGCCTGGAGGTATGGATGGAGTAGAGTTGGCAAAAAAAGCCTTGCTGCTTCAAGCGCACTTAAAAGTGCTAATGACGTCTGGATATGCTGACCGATTGGCTGAAGATGAAGAATTGCCCGGTGAGTTGATTAGTAAGCCTTATCGTAAGATAGATTTAATTAACGCTATTAGTCGATTGTGAGCTAGATGCTTTTTTAGCATCAATTAGTGACGCGTAATCTGCATAACAAATACTAGGAGGTCGCTTGCAATAGGAGTCATATCGAGGCTACTTGATTTTTGCAAGCTTTAACAACTCTGAACTGACCGCTACCTGATTTTTATGGATGTTGTTAAGGTCTATTTCAAAGCGCACCTTGCGATCGGTTATAAAAAAAACAATCGAAGCTCCCTTTTGTGAAATCTGTTTTGATTCGAGCACTATAACATTGCCTTCCATGTTTAAACTTTCTCCGAGAAATGTTTTGTGCAAATAGGTGTAATCGCAGTAATCCGCTTCTGATAAGCGTTGGATTTTTAACTTGGGTTCACTGTTGGCAGTTGACTTTTTTTCTACTAAATCACGAAAAAAATTTTCAAATGACGTGCCGTCTTGCAGGCATATATGAAGCGGCGTGAGAGGGGAGTTCGACGAATGATGTGGCCAGTCAATAAATTTTATAAAATTAAAAAAATAGGCGGCCTTTAATTTGTTCTCCTTGCTGAGCAAAACTTCATCTGAGTCTGAATATGCAGCCTCAATTGATATGAGCTGCGCAAAAATCAGTATCGCTAGTGCGGAGACGCTAATTCGAGGAACCCATGACATTAAGCGCTAAAAAGACCGGGAAATTTGTAGAGAGGAGCGCCAGTCTTCCTCTGTCTGGGGGCCATTTAGGTTTTGATAAATAGGTTTCCCTACTTCAATCGCCAGTCGATAGTGGTCAGAAACTTGCCATGAAATGCCGGCCCGGGCACCAATTTTTATGCCACCGAACAGATCCGGGTTAGTAATGGGTGCTGGATAGGGGTAGGGTGGCGCAGTCATTAGTGAGGTGTCGGCACCGTGAATGGAGTCACTATAGTCAATGTTTAGACTGATATAGGGTTGTAAGATTTCGGAAAAATGAAAATCATAACGACTGGTCAGCGAGTAGCTGTTGCCTAGCCGGTAGTCGTTGTCGTTGGTTCCGGTTCGGATCAGTGCCGCGAGCGCAACGCTGATATCATGTTGACCCCTGTTATGATAACTAATTTCTACTGGGAAATCGTATGTCCCTGAGCCTAGCTGCATTGTGTAGGGAAGCCGCTGGTCTCCGGGAGCTCTTGGTGTATCTCCTTCCGCATCGATCGAACCTGTCGGAATACTCAGTCCAACGGTCAACCACCAATGCCCTCGGTTCGTGTCAGACAGCCTATAGCTGGCGGAGACCATAGTGTCCCCAACTCCGGAACTGTCGAGTTTAAAGGTGCTGTAATTGGGGACGATACTGATGTGATCTGTGCTCTGCTCGAGATATGGAACGGTGATATGCCCGCGCCAGCGATCGTCAAAAGCATACCCTATTGAGATTAAGTAAGCGGTTTGTGTTATCTTACCTGGAACGACCGGAAAATTTTTGTCTGTCCTAGCTTCACCACTATTGGGTCCGCTCCAGAGCACATCGTCTTCGCTAACCCGGTTGTCGCCATCAAGGAAATCTTTGAACTCTGCCGACTGGCGCTGAAATACAAAACTCCACGACGATTGATCGCGATGAGATAGTTCGGACTCATCAATTGACTGATCAAGCAGATCGACCAAGCTCATTTCGGCAAATTCGGATGGCGTGCTTTGGGATAGGCTGTCGCCGCTGTACATGATACTCACTGCGGTGAAAGTCCAGCCTAAGGGAGCAATTCTGCGTGCTAGCATATCTTTGCTCCCAATGGATAGTCAGTGTTGCTGGTCCGGGAATGATTAGACATTAGGAATTATTTGCCAATGATGCATTGGTGCTTTGCAAGCCTAATTTACAATCACAATAAAAATATACACTATCTTTGCATCGATTTGGTCACGTAGTTTTACGTACTACCACGTATTTAAGGATTAAGTACTTGTACTTACAATTGTGAAAGTGAATAAGAGTGATCTAGATGGGCGCTTCAAAGTTTTTCAAAGAAGCGAGGTGTTACGTGGAAGAGGGCGTTATTAAAATGTTGAAAATATGGCGTTTTGGAAAAGACCATGAGTGATCTACTTGCGTGGGTCAGTCTTTCGCGAGATGCGGAATTTGTGCTGCGGCGTTTACCTGCGCCAAATATTTTAGTGATCATGGATGATGAACTAAAAGACAGCCTCATTGAAAATGTGCTGCGTGAGATAAATGCCGAATTGGTCATAGTCAAAAGCGCCTTAGAGGCGATGGATGTATGCGTTGAAAATACGTTTTCTGTAATCCTGCACTATGCAGAAATGGATTCTGAAGAAGCACTAAAAGCTGCAAAATTGATGGTCCTGAGTGAACTGACTCGAGATGTTCCGATTATTTTTGTTAATCCTGTTTCTGAATTAGATCAGTTGAATTTTAGTCGCTATAAATCGGCGCCTGTAGACTACGTTTCACGCGCTGCCGATCCGCATCTGATTGTTGCCAAAGTGGACGTGTTTCTCGCGCTGCAAATGCAGCGCCTAGTCATAGCGCACATGGAGAAAAACATAGACTTAGGTCGCAATCTCGAAGTACAGATTGCAACAGAAATTGATCATGGAGAAACTGAGCCTCTCTCGCGCGACATAATTAGGGTTCCAGCAAATATCATAAGTGATTTGATTTCTTGTTCAGGCCGTATGGACGGAATAATAAAGCTTTCTGCGATCGTAGCTCACGACTTCAATAACATACTGGCTATTGTTTTAGGCAATCTTGAGTTGCTGGAGTATGAGGACATAGAGGATTTAAAGATTCAGGGGCGACTGAGCCCCATTCAGAGCGCAGCTGAACGGGCCTGCGCCATCACAAATCAACTGAGCCGCTTATATAGGCCGTTACCCCAAAAACAAATGATTTCAAATGTTAATCAGGTGCTTGAAGGGATAAAGCCTCTTATCCTAGCTGAACTAAACGCGTCCGTGACGCTCACCTTAAACCTTAGTGAGCGAGTTTGGCTTGTCAATATTGAAACCGACGATTTCCAGAGGACGGTGCTGGAGCTGATTCGTAATGCGAGTGAAGCCATGCCTGCTGGCGGTCAACTGGTAATAGAAACAACTAATGTAGTTTTAGATCAAGACTGTTGCGATGTCAGCTCCGGTGTGGATCATGGTGAATACGTAGAGCTATCAGTGACTGATAGCGGACATGGTATTTCGGCAGATAGTAAACCATTTGTATTCGACCCTTTTTTTTCCACTAAAGTTAAGACCGGAATCAAAGGAATGGGGTTGTCCCATGTCTATGGATTTTGTCGGCGTTCAAAAGGATATGTTTGGCTGTGCTCAGATTCCGATGTTGGTACCGCCGCTCATCTCTATTTACCAAGAACTGTAGCTTAAGATCGATATGTTACGTTCAGGCAGTAGAGGCCTGGTTTGTTATTACATAAATGTATCAAATACTCTTATAAGAATTTTTTGCTGGAAAGCTCGGCGTTAAAACTTTAGTCATGGGTAAAGACCGCGTGTGCCTGCGCACGATGAGCAAAGCTATTCTAGTGCAGCGTTGACGCCGTTTCTTCACTGCATCAAAAAATATTTTAAACGGTTTCAAGCATCGGTGCTATTACTCTGGGGTGCGATATCGCTTGCAGGACACTGAGATGACAGCTTCGCCAAAGTATTGCAGAACAAGATCATATGAAGATTAATTTAAAGTTGTCTCATAAAATTAGTCTGTTTTCTATGGCAATTACGATGCTGGTGGTTCTTGCTTTCATTGGAGTCGACGAATATATTCATTACTTCGATGCTATCGAGGAGTCCAAAGAGCGTATCCAAATATTGGCTGACGTTACCGCATTTAGTATTGCGGCACCTGCAATGTTTGGCGACCGTGCCGCTGCGTCTAAAGTTTTAGAGGCTCTGCGTGTCAATCCGGCTGTTATTTCTGCACAATTAAATGCTCTGGACGAAAGACCTTTAGCTGAGTATCGGCGTACCTCGAAGCTTGGGGCGGTAGAGATCGAACAATTCATGACCCCGGTGCTCTGGAAGGGACAGGAGCTAGGGACGCTCGTGATACACCTAGATGTTTCCGGTCTGAATTCTAAGCTATTTCGACAAATTTGGTTTGCTCTTATACTGGCGTCGATGTCAGTGCTTGCTGCGGGGCTTGGCGTGTACCTCATGGTTCATCGAGCAACCAGTCCTTTTAGGCATTTAAGTGGCGTTGCCGAAAAGATTGTTAGCGACAGTGATTATAGCTTGCGCGCTATGAGTATGCGTACAGGAGATGAAGTGGGGAGTGTAACCAAAGCATTCAATGCCATGTTGGATCACATACAAATTCAAAATTCTTCTTTGCAAGAGTCGCAGATAGTGTTGCGCAATAAAGAGCAGCGGTTACTACTAGCGACCTCCGCAGCAGGACTCGGTGTGTGGGACTATGATTTGTTAGGAAATAATCTTTTGGGTGATAAAAGGATGTCTGACATCTTTGGTATTGAGCACAAGCATGCGGGACATATCTCAACTGTATGGATTGATCGAATTCACCCAGATGATTACGACCAAGTGGTTAATAGTTACGCTAGTGTTGTAGAGCATAATGAAGACTTGTTTTGCTCTTTTCGCCTGCTGTTAACGTCTAGCCTAGTGAAATATGTGATCACGCATGCAAAACTGGTGCGCGATGCTGATGGTGTTGTGGTACGTATGATAGGCATTTGCCGTGATGATACGAAACGCGAACTTGCCCAAGCAGCATTAAAAGAGGCCGAGAGGTTATCTCAGGAAAGATTAGATCAGGCCAATCTTGCTAATACTGAATTATCATTTCAAAAGTATGCTCTTGATGAGCACGCTATAGTCAGCATAGCAACCCCTCGAGGTGAGATCCTATATGCTAATGATAAATTTTGCGTCTGCAGCGGCTACTCGCGTGCCGAGCTAGTTGGGGAAAATACTCGACTGGTTATAAGTGATACTTATCCGTTGGAATCACTTCATGAGATACGGTTGGCAACACTGCAGGGTAAAACCTGGTCGGGCGATATGGAGAATGTGAAAAAAAATGGCGATATTTACTGGGTATCGGCTACCGTTGTGCCCTCGCTTAATGCCGCAGGCGAGCTGGAGAGTTACATTATTATTGCCACTGATATTACTGCGGTCAAAACCGCCGAGTCGATGCTGCGTCGATCGCAGAAGATGGAGTCTGTCGGTGAGTTGGCGGGCGGATTGGCACACGATTTTAATAATCTTTTGGGTATTATCATTGGTAATCTCGATCTAATGAACGCTCAGGGTAATCTTAACAAAGTATTACGCCATCAGCTTGATGTCGCGCAGACTGCCGCGCTTAGGGGGTCGATTCTGACGCGAAGTTTACTCGATTTTTCACGCCGTTCAGAGGAAGATTATAGCCCTTTGGATCTTGGAAAAGTCATCAGTGGGTTTGAGGAGTTAATACGGAAGTCTATTACTGCTAGTATATTTCTTGAGACATCTCTGCCTTTGGGTCTGTTTAGTGTGGAGTTGAATCCTGATGATCTGGAAGACGCCCTAATTAACTTAAGCCTCAATGCGCGTGATGCTATGCCCAAGGGCGGCAGCCTAAAAATAGCGATACAAGAATCAATAATAGGAAGCGCTTACGCTGGTGACGAGGTTGAAATGGTACCGGGCGAATACTTAGAATTGTCGATTAGTGACACTGGAGGTGGTATCAGCAGTGAACTTCGCGAAAGAATTTTTGATCCATTTTTTACGACTAAAGGAAAAGCCGAAGGCACCGGCCTAGGGTTGGCAATGGTCTATGGGTTTGTGAAGCGTACGAAGGGATATATATTCGTGTTTTCAGAAATAGGGCAAGGCACCACATTTAAGATTTATCTCCCTCGCTCTAGATCTTTAGCTGAGCTGCCGGAACCTCCGACTCCCATTGCGTCGAAGATGCTTTCGGGCGTGGAAACGATTCTTATTGTCGACGATGAAGTAGAGCTGGCTGTCATTGCACAAGCTATTTTAGAGGGTCTGGGATACAGAGTCATTTGTGCCAATACCGGACCAGATGCTCTGCAGATTCTTGAAGAGAATATGAACATTGATTTAGTGTTTTCTGACGTTGTAATGCCAGGAGGAATGAGTGGTCTTGAACTGGCTTCCATCATTTCCCTTCAGTATCCGCAGCTCAAAATACTACTTACAACGGGCTTTTCTGTCCAAGCTGATGGCCCAATTTCAGTAACTGAATCAGAATTTGAGGTGCTGAGGAAGCCGTATAGAGGTGTGGAGCTATCTAAGCGCGTACGAATATTACTGGATGGGGTTAAATAAAGCGCGCCCTTTAATTGCTCGGGAAACGATATGCCTAGACCTTGTTGGCAATTTTATGGTGGTGGCTGCGTTACTCGCAGTCGCCATCATCTGCTATATTTATTCATGAAACTGATTTATTCTTTTGTATATGTCAGTCCGTGCGATAGCGAGGAGTGTTAATGATAGTTTTTATGTGTGTCTACCCTGCACATGGGGATCCTAGATAACATGAGTAGCGAGCTAGTTTTGCCGCCATTTTCTTCGACACAGGTTTATTTGATAGACGATGAACCCGATATTTTGAAGATACTTAGCGACGTCGTCGCGCTTGCCGGTCTCGAGGCACATTGTTTTTCCCAAGCAGATAATTTCATTAATGAAGTTCATTGCTTTGAGGGCGACAATATTCTGATATTAGATTTACAGATGCCCGGAATCGATGGTATCGAAGTTATTCGCTACCTGGCCAAGATGGAAAATGCGCCCGAACTGATTCTCATGAGCGGGCAAGACTCCGCGGTGCTTAGCGGTGCCGAGAATCTCGCCGTTGCGCACGAGTTAGTTGTTCGTGGGACGCTTGTAAAGCCCCTGTCGGTTAGGCTTCTTCGCGGTTTGCTTGAACCTCAGACATTGAGACGCAGCAAGAAGTGGGGGGGAAAGACCACACCTAGTAATATAGTGGGTGTAGAGGAATTGCGCGAGGCCTTAGACCAAGATCAATTTGTTTTGCATTATCAGGCTAAAGAGGAGTTCGCGTTAACTGACTCGACAAAGTACTCTGCCGAGTGTTTGGTGCGATGGCAGCATCCGATACAGGGGCTTATTTATCCAAATCGATTTATAGAACTAGTTGAGACACAGGGCTGGATGCCAGATTTGACAGCTATCGTGCTCAAAAAAGTTGCTAATCAGCAACGTGAGTGGAAGAAAGAGGGCCTGCGGATAAATTTATCAATCAACGTATCGGCTAGCGATATTACCAGTTTAATTCTCCCCGAGGTTATTTCAAGGCTGTTAGCTGATAATGAACTTGATACTGCAACAATCACACTTGAGGTGACAGAGAGTGAATTGATGGGAGAACTCACTACGTCGCTGGATGTTCTAACGCGACTGCGTCTGAAGGGCGTACGTTTGTCTATTGATGATTTTGGTACCGGCTATTCCTCGCTGTTGCAATTATATCGAATGCCGTTTTCGGAGCTAAAGATTGATCAAAGTTTTGTAAGTAAGATGGTCGTCGATACGGAAGCCCTCGCCATCGTCAAGGCTTGTATCCTGCTCGGTGAGCAATTTAACATGCGCGTGGTCGCAGAGGGGGTTGAGGATTTTGCGACAAAACAGCTTCTTGCTGAACTAGGGTGTCAGGCCGTACAGGGTTATTTTGTTGCAAAGCCGATGTCTGCCGATGATTTCAGATTCTGGCTTGCACGCCAGTTGAAGTCGCAAGCCTAGCTTAAACGCGGTAGCAGACGTTTTAGTGGCCACGTGTATTCAAATATTCCCTTGCGGTCAGGTCCATTTTTACTAATTCGGCGACGGAGTGCGTCTGCATCTTATTGAGAATATTTGCACGATGAATCTCAACAGTCCTGCTGCTGATATCGAGAATCGAAGCGATCTTTTTGTTTGACTTGCCTTCCGTGATCCAGGTCAGAACCTCACGTTCGCGCGCGGTTAACAGCTTGAGACGTTCATTGATGCTTGAGAACTCCTGTTGCTCGCAGCGGCGCTGGGAGTCCAACTCCAGGGCCTTCCTGACACAATTTAACAGTAAATCTACTTGCGGCGGCTTTTCTATGAAGTCGATAGCGCCGGCCTTTAGCATGTCGACTGCATTTGCAATGGTTGCGCTTCCGGTGAGAAAGATTACGGGAGTTCTGTTTCCCTTCGCAATGAGAGCCTCCATCAATTCTAGGCCATTGAGTTCCGGCATGCCGATATCAAGCAGCAGACATCCCGGATTCTCTGGGCTGTAGGACAGCATGAATTCGCGGGGAGACGTGTAGGTTTTCACTTTGATATTGGCTGCTTCAAGTATATCGTTGAGGATCTCGCAGATTGCGGGCTCGTCGTCGATAACGTATACCGTTGGCTCGGTTAGCATAATCCGTTCCTTCATCCCAGTGATGTGAGTATAGCCTCGATCTATTGTGGATGCCCTCATAGATTAATCATTATCACGTTAAAATCTTCGCAGTCCGCGGATTTTTCGATCCACACATGAGTACTCAGCGGCGATGTTTAGTTCCGACGTCATTCGAATTTTACGACATTGCTTGCAGCCGCCCATGGATTCCCGCAAACTAAGGCCAATCTGGGTTGAATGCATTCAGCTTAGGTGCCTTGGTAATCCAGGCGGTCCTTCCGCAATGATAGGCAGTGAAATCCGCCAGGCCCGGAAGGGAGCAACGGTAGTTGCCGATTCGTGTGCCGGGGTGTGGCTGTCTGGGTTGCCTCCATACAGTCTCCTAGCCATTCAAAACCTAGCCGCTTGGAGTAAAGCACGCCGTCAGCCCACTCAGAGGAGTTATTATGGGCTCCATAGGGGCTTGCATTCAGTGTTGATCATATTTTATTCAATTTATTCCCGCGGTACCCACCACGAGGTCGCGAACGCGGCGGCCCTAGTAGCGTCTGTTTAGAGGTCTAGGGCCACAGTAATGACAACTTCTTTAGGCGCTGTCTGTTTCTGTCATCTCTGTGCTGGTGTATCCTTTGTCTCTTTCAAGTAGATAAGGTCATTCTAGGAATGTCATATCAGGTACTAGCACGCAAGTGGCGGCCGAAGAGCTTTCGAGAAATGGTGGGTCAAGAGCATGTCCTGCAGGCGCTGATAAATGCGCTAGACCATGACCGACTGCATCATGCGTATCTCTTCACGGGTACTCGAGGGGTCGGCAAGACTACCATCGCTCGCATTCTCGCCAAGTGTCTAAACTGCGAGGCTGGCGTCAGTTCTGTTCCATGCGGAACCTGTCCCTCTTGCTTAGAAATTGCTGAAGGTCGCAGTGTAGACCTGTTGGAGGTCGATGCTGCCTCGCGTACTAAGGTAGAAGATACGCGTGAGCTGCTGGATAACGTCCAGTATGCTCCTACCCGCTCGCGCTATAAAATCTACCTAATCGACGAAGTCCACATGTTGTCTAACCACAGCTTTAATGCGCTGCTAAAAACGCTGGAGGAGCCGCCGCCTCATGTAAAGTTCTTGCTGGCGACCACGGACCCTCAAAAACTACCAGCTACAGTGTTATCACGTTGTCTGCAGTTCAATCTCAAAAATATGCCTCCCCAGCAGATTGTTGGACATTTGAGCATGGTTTTGGAGAAGGAAATGGCGGCCTATGAAGACGCAGCGCTGTGGCTATTGGGTCGTGCCGCCTCCGGCAGTATGCGCGATGCACTTAGTCTTACTGATCAGGCAATCGCGTTCGGTTCTGGTAAGGTCGTAGAAGAAGATGTGCGCAGGATGCTCGGTAGCGTGGATCAGGGCTATGTCTTCGAGCTGCTTGAAGCCGTCAGCGAAGGAGAGCCGGCGAAAGTGCTGGGTATCGTGCAGCGAATGTCGGAGTATGCTCCAGACTTTGAAGGCAGTCTAGATGAGCTATTGTCCTTGATTCATCAGGTGGCGACGGCCCAAGTCGTTCCGGATGCCATCGACAATAGTTGGGGAAATGCCGATAGAGTGACACAGATTGCCCGCGCCGTCAGCGCCGAAGACGCGCAGCTGTTTTATCAGATGGCGCTCAATGGGAAGCGTGATATTGCGTTGTCTCCAGATTCGCGTAGGGGTTTCGAGATGATCCTGTTGCGCATGCTGGCTTTTCGTCCGGCCGCAGTTATCGATGAGAAGTTGGGGCCTGAGGATTTACAGGACGCGCTGCCACCCCGGGTCGTCGCTGGGGAGGGCGGCGCTCCCGTAAAAAAGTTCCCTGATGTACCGGTTGTGTCGTCCGTAAAGGGCGACAATGGCGGTACTTCGTTAGACCAATGTGGAAAAGATTCTGCTATTCTCTCGGACAATGTATCTGCAGGCGATTTCAGGCTGGAGTCGCTTTCTTCCGACAATTGGTTTGAACTGCTCGAATTGCTTGGCTTGGCCGGCATTGTGTATAACATTGCCTCGCATTGTGAGCTGCGCGACCGCACCGGAGATGCGCTGCAGTTCATATTAGATGAGGCACATGCGGCGCTGTTTAACGCAGGCCATAGGGATAAACTGAGGCTTGCACTGGGAAATTATTTTGGGCATTCGATTTCAGTGTCTATTGGCCCCGGCGCATTGCATGGAGAAACCCCTGCCATGCGGCTTACGCGTCTGGCCGAGCGCAGACAAGCAGAGGCGGTTCTATCTATCGAGAGCGACTCGCAGTTGCAGGCATTGATCACTAGATTCGATGGTGAACTGGACCGCTCGTCCATTCACCCTATAGATGTTTGAGAAAATCATGAGGACAAGAGATGAAGGGTGATATTTCGGAGCTGATGCAGCAGGCGCAGAGCATGCAAGCGGAGTTCAAAAAAGCACAAGATGAATTGGCAGCGGCCGAAGTACGTGGCGAAGCTGGGGCAGGTCTCGTCTCTATCGTAATGACCGGGCGCCATGACATTAAACGCGTATCCATCGATGATTCAGTATTTTTAGAAGATAAGGAGGTGTTGGAAGACTTATTGGCTGCGGCCGTCAACGATGCGGTACGCAAGGTGGAAGCCAGTAATCGTGACGCAATGTCAGGTTTGGCCTCGGGATTAAACCTTCCCGCGGGTTTTAAGCTCCCTCTGTGACAACCTGCAGCCGGCATAATGAAATTTAGTCCTTCTCTGCAAGATTTGATAGATGCCCTGCGCTGTCTCCCTAGCGTTGGCCCCAAGTCTGCGCAGCGCATGACGCTGCATCTTCTGGAGCGAGATCGCGATGGTGCACTGGCACTGGCTACGGCATTGCGTCACGCTGTTGAGAAGGTCGGTCACTGTCGTCTGTGCCGTAACTTCACCGAGCTTGAAATTTGTGAGCTGTGTTCCGATCCAAAGCGTGATGCGACTGTTATGTGTGTGGTGGAGACGCCTGCTGACGTACTTGCTATAGAGCAAAGCGGTAGTTTTCGCGGTCTTTACTTCGTGCTGATGGGTCATCTTTCGCCCATAGATGGCGTTGGTCCAGCAGAGATTGGCCTAGAAGATTTGCAGCAGCGTGTCATTGACGAGGGTGTTGCAGAGGTGATTCTGGCGACTAATCCAACGGTAGAGGGGGAGGCTACAGCCTACTATGTCGCTGACATGCTGCAGCCGTTAGGTGTTGGTGTGTCTCGGATCGCACATGGAGTGCCGCTTGGAGGTGAATTGGAATATGTTGACGGCTCGACATTGGCGCATGCCCTGTCTGGGCGGCGACTGGTGGACTAGTTTATGCAGTGGCGGTTAATAGAATCAAGTGAAGCTCTTCGATTACTAATAGCCCAGAATTCAGGCTGCGAGACGGTAATCGTTGACACCGAATTTATGCGGCGTAACACCTTTTACCCCGAAGCCGCGTTGGTGCAATTATGTTTTGTCGCTGGTGATGCCGTCAGTGACATGGCGTGGTTGATAGACCCTCTCAAAATTGATGATCCAGAGCCCCTTGCGGTGCTTCTGGCCAATTCCGACGTACTCAAAGTGTTTCACTCTGCGAGTGAAGACCTCGAAGTGTTTCAGCGTTGGCTGGGTGTTCTGCCCCAGCCTTTGTTCGATACGCAGCGTGCTGCGGCGTTATTAGATCGAGGATTTGGTCTGGGCTATCGTGCACTTGTTCAGGATGTCTGCGCTGTAGATTTACCTAAGGGCGAGACTCGCTCTGACTGGCTGCAGCGACCGCTCACGGAGTCCCAGTGTGATTATGCGGGGTTGGATGTGACATGGCTGTCGCTAGTCTGGCGCGAGCTTAACGAGCAATGTATGCGACAGGGAAAGCTGCACTGGGTGCTGGCAGATGGTAGTGATGCAATTAGTGCTGTAGGCGCAGATATCTACAAACTACATGCCCGCATAAAGACTGCCTGGAAATTAAATTCGAGGGAGCTTGGTGTTTTAACTGCAGTTTGTCGATGGCGCGAAAAAACTGCCAGAGACAGGAATAAGCCCCGTGCATGGATTGTTGATGATCAGGCCTGTTTAAAGTTAGCCGTCGAAGATCCTCGAACCTTGAATGCCCTCAAGGACAATATCGGACTGCCGTCGTCTGTAGTGCGTCGCCATGGAGAGCAATTGCTGGAACTGCTAGCAGTTCAGCGGGAGGTTTCTGATCTAGATTTGCCTGCGAAGCTGCCACCGCCACTGGATGCAGCTCAGCGTGATCTGGTCAAAAAGTTAAAAGCCAAAGTGCGTGAAATTGCCATTACATTGGCTGTTGCTCCGGAGGTGCTCGTTTATAGTAAGGACTACGAACTTTTGTTACGCGAGGCTCAAGGAGACGTTTTTGAATTGCCGGTCCACTGGCTGGGGTGGCGTGAGGATGCGGTGCTTGTTGCATTAAGACAGTTTTTAGCGAGTGCCTCGGAATGAGGCTGGTGTGTCAGGTGTTCAAAAGCTCGCGAAAACAGGAAATGTATCTGTATGTAGACAAATCTCGCGGATTACAAGACGTGCCAGACATACTGATGGCTCAGTTTGGAGAGCCTTTGCCTGTCATGACTTTGCTACTTACTCCTGAAAAAACGCTTGCCAGAGCGGATGTTGCCGTGGTCCTCGCCGAGATTAAGGCGCAGGGTTTTTATCTGCAGATGCCTCCCACTGCGGCAGAGTTGTTTGCGCGAGATACTGGCCGTGGCTGACTGGTGGCATGAAAAATCACTGAAAGAACTTAGCGCGGTGCAGTGGGAAGCCTTGTGCGATGGTTGTGCCAAGTGCTGCTTGCACAAGTTGGAGGACGAGGACACTGGCGAAATTGTCTACACCAAGGTCCGGTGCCGCTATCTTGAGGAGAATACTTGTCAATGCTCTGACTACCAAAACCGTTCGATGCTGGTGCCAAATTGTATTGATTTGCGTCTTGCGAACTTAGACACATTAAACTGGCTTCCCAGTACTTGCGCCTACCGTCTGCGTGCGCAAGATCTGCCGTTGCCGGAGTGGCATCCCCTCGTGAGTGGCAATCGTGATTCTGTGCATAGAGCAGGCATATCGGTACGTGGTCGTGCCGTTTCTGATGAATACGTGCACTCTGACGGATACGATGAGCATATTGTTCACTGGATTGAATAGGAGATACAAGATGTTAGACGAAAGTTCCTATGTTACGGCAATCTATCTCTATGTCGGATCTGCCGTTGTTTTGCTGATTTATCTCGCATGGTGGCTGCGCAAACATTGTTCGTCGAGTTGGGTTTCTCTTGTGGTGTTGTTACTGGCCTCGCTATTGCTGACGCCTGCCTACCCCAAAGCGGCAGTCGACACGATGGCGCCAGCATTGATAGTGGCGGTTTTTGAACTGCTTACAGTGGGGGCTGAAGGGACTAGTGAGGCTTTACGTCCAATAATTTTTATGGCGGGTGTGGCTGTTGTGCTGGCGCTGTTACTTCGCATCACAGTTTTTCGGCGGCATAAGAAGTAAAGCTTTTGGTAGTCAAGCTAACCAATTTGAACGCGGGGCACTGATACAGTTCTCGCATGAGACTAAAAACTGTATATTCCGGATGACAGCTGGCGCAGCTTCTGTGTTGATATGCTGGGCCTCAATCTGTACCCTGTCGGACTTTCGATATACGAACGAGTGATGAAAAATATGAAATTTGAAGGAACAGAGCGGTATGTCGCTACAGATGATTTGCGCATGGCGGTCAACGCTGCTGTGGCGCTAGAGCGGCCATTACTTATCAAGGGCGAGCCCGGCACAGGTAAGACAATGCTGGCCGAGGAGGTGGCACTAGGTCTCGGTAAGCGATTGATCCAATGGCACATTAAGTCGACGACAAAAGCGCAGCAGGGCCTATACGAATACGATGCCGTATCGCGACTTAGAGATTCGCAACTCGGCGACGAAAAGGTACAAGATATTGCTAACTATATCAGGCGCGGAAAGTTGTGGGAGGCCTTTGACTCTGACGAGCAGGTGGTGTTGCTGATTGATGAGGTGGACAAGGCTGATATCGAATTTCCCAATGATCTTTTGGTGGAACTGGATCGCATGGAATTCTTTGTTTATGAAACCGGAGAGACGATCAAGACCAAGCATCGACCTATTATCATCATAACTAGTAATAACGAAAAGGAGCTTCCGGATGCCTTTCTGCGCCGGTGCTTTTTTCACTTTATCAATTTTCCAGATCGCGACACGATGCGAGAAATTGTGGACGTTCATTATCCCAATATTGCGGCAGAGCTCGTGCAGGAAGCAATGGAAGTTTTCTTTGATGTCCGCTCCATTCCAGGCCTTAAGAAAAAGCCATCGACGTCGGAACTGATTGACTGGCTGAAACTGTTAATGGCAGACGATATCCCGGATGAGATTCTCAAGGATAGGGATCACACTAAGGCTATTCCCCCGCTTTATGGTGCGCTACTGAAGAACGAGCAGGATGTGCACCTTCTTGAGCGTCTGGCTTTCATGCACCGGAGAGAGACGCGCTAGAGCGCGCAGCGGCGCGACGTTGGAGCTTACATGCTGATCAATTTTTTTCACGGCCTCAAAGAAGCGGGTATCCCCGTTACGACACGGGAACTGCTCGACCTTATGGAGGGGCTCAAACGACATGTCGCTTTTAGTGATATAGATGATTTCTATTATTTCAGTCGGACCTGTATGGTCAAGGATGAGAAGTATTTCGATCGTTTTGATAGTGCGTTCGGAGCACACTTCAAGGAGCTAGAAGGGCTGGATGATATTATTGAAGCTTTGATTCCGGATGATTGGCTGCGCTCTGAGTTCATGAAAAACCTGACTGATGAAGAAAAAGAAAAAATTGAGTCGCTAGGTGGGTTAGAGAAGCTAATAGAGGAATTTAAAAACCGCTTAGAGGAGCAGAAAGAGCGGCACGAAGGTGGTGATAAGTGGGTTGGAACAGGTGGGACATCGCCCTTCGGTCAGGAAGGCTATCATCCTGAGGGTATCCGAGTTGGTCCCAATGGAGGTAACAAAAAAGCGGTTAAGGTCTGGGACAAGCGAGACTTTAAAAACCTAGATGACAATGTTCAGCTTGGGACACGTAATATCAAGGTAGCGATGCGACGGCTGCGGAAGTTTGCCCGTACAGGAGCAGCGGATGAGTTAGATCTGGGTGACACCATCAGTTCTACCGCCCGCAATGCGGGGATGCTTGATATTAAAATGGTGCCCGAGAGACACAATGCAGTAAAGGTTCTGCTGTTTTTTGATGTTGGCGGGTCAATGGACCCACATGTAAAAGTTTGCGAAGAGTTATTCTCTGCTGCACGCACCGAATTCAAGCATATGGAAAATTTTTACTTTCATAATTTTGTTTATGAGAGCGTATGGGCCAACAATATTCGGCGTCATAATGAGCGTACCCAAATGCTGGATATCCTGCACAAGTATAGCCGAGACTATAAGGTAATATTTGTGGGCGACGCATCCATGTCGCCCTACGAAATTGTTCAGCCTGGCGGTTCGGTAGAGCACTGGAACGAAGAGTCAGGGGAAATATGGATGCGCCGACTGCAGGATGTGTATGACAAGATTATCTGGATCAATCCTACCCCTGAAGAGGATTGGCAGTTTACCCAGTCCGTGGCTATTACGCACCAGCTTTTAGACGGGAAGATGTACCCACTTACACTCAAAGGACTCGAAGAGGGGATGTCTTACCTCTCTAAGTGAGGTGCGTAGGCGATCAGGCTTGCCGTCACCGCAACATTGAGAGATTCAACGCCGTTGCGCATTGGTATGGATAGCCGCGCATCTGCCAGTGCCCTGACCTGAGCACTTACGCCCTCTGTCTCATTCCCCAGCACATAAACACAAAATTCTTCTGCGTGATGATGAAACAGCGAAAGTGGCGCGCCGGCTTCCAATAGACATACCTGCGCACCTTGGTTCTGGCAAAGTTTTAGTGCTTCTGGCAGAGCAGGATGCATTAGCAAAGGGGCGCGGTAGAGCGTGCCAGCACTGGCCTTTATGACCAGTGGGCCAAGCGCTGCTGTCCCTTTTTGCGGCAAAATAATGCCGTCGATCTGTCCGGCTGCTGCAGACCGGATAATCATTCCCAGATTTTGTGGGTTGTTGATGCCATCCAATGCCAACAGTCGCCGAGCCGTTTCTGTTCGCTCGCTAAGGTAATGTGGCAGCTGCTGAAAGGAGGGACATAGTACGTCAAGGGCCACTCCCTGATCCTGTTTGCCATTCTTTGAAATACGCGCTAGTGCCTCTCTAGTGTGTAGTTTGATTGGTATGCCAAGATTCTGCGCGCACTGGCGGATGTCTGCGACGATGCCTGCTTCGCGATTACTTTCAGCCAGATGCAATGCGTGACATGCTAAAGATCTGTCCTCGAGTGTTTCTAGTACTGGCTTGCGCCCATAAATAGTGAGCATTCGATCGAAGAAGGATTTTTTATCAGCGTAGAGGGACGGGTCAGCCATGGGTGGTTAATGCGCTAAGCAGCACCACAACAAATGTGTGGTACCGCTTTATAACGCTCAGTGCGCGCCTTCTTGGCTACTGGCGAGGGCGGTGACGCGATCGGCAGATTCTTTAATTCGTGCGGCGATATCTTCAATTTGAGCGCCCGTAATGGGTTTATCGAAGGATCCGGCGACAAAGCACATAACCGGTAGTCCGGTATAAACAAAAACAGGCACAGTGATAGTACTGATATCATAGCGTGCCTTTGTGTCTATCCGGTCCAGATGGTAATGCTCGTCGCAGAGGTCGTGCTGGTACTTGTTTGCGGCGTCTTCAAGCTCTGTGAGGCTCCAAGAGTTATGAATCCGTCCCAGTTCCGCTCGCAACTGCGTTTCAGCCTCCGTTCTAAGTGCAATCTCATAGCCTCGTGCGCGGATCGCGATCAGTGATACGCGCAGCTTTTGATCCAACTTCTCGTTGTATTCGCCGCGTGAGTCATGTGCCCTGGTCAACCACGCTTCAAGATATTTTGCGTCGGAGAATGCGGTAAAGCAGGCTGCCACCGGTGCTGTATTGGGCAAGCGCAATCCCAGCTGGAATGAATCAATTAGCAGTGTGGCTTGACCGTAAAGGGCAAGTAATACCTGATGTAATTTGGAACGCCCAGTAACAGCAAAGCCAATTCCAAGATCATTTTGAAGCGCCTCCAGTTCTGGTCTGGCATATTCCAATACAGGAAACTGGGAAAAGGCTGCGTTTCCAGCGGCGATAATCGATGGCCCGAGTCGATAAGCTTTCGTTTTGGGATGCTGCACCAAAAAACCGTAGTTCGCCATAGTGGTGAGAATTGCGTGGCAGGTAGCCTTGTTCAGATTCAGCCGCCGAGTCATCTCGGTAAGTCCAAAAGCCTGATGCGGGTTAGCCATTAGTAAATCGAGTATGGCCAGTGCTCTCGCGGTAGGCTGGGAAAAAAGCGCCACTGTGTTCCTCCGAGGGTATAATCTTAAATCAGGCCTGCTGTAGCCTAAATAAAGACTATGGTGTGCCGTGTGAATTTTGCGACTCTATCTAGAATATTACAGTCTGCCACTATAGTATTTCAAGCTTTTACGGCACCTCCTCTTGCTGAGGCTGGTGCACAGCATTGGCAAAAATGTGCGAGCGTCGCAGCACGGAGATATATTTGAGAGTATTCAAGCTCTACGGGACCAGCGCCTGCCATCTTTGTGAATTGGCATATAATATGTTGAAAGTGCAACAATCAAGGATGGGCGGGTTTGATATCGAAGAGCTCGATATCAGCTACTGCAACGGGTTGTTTGACCGCTATGGAGTTCGTATTCCGGTGTTACAGCATCCGGATCAAAGGGAATTGGACTGGCCTTTTTCACAACTCGAGCTGCAAGAGTTTCTTGAATCCTAAGCGGAACAATCACACTGCTACTTGTCCTGACCGACTCTCACGGCAAGCATATCGCAGCTGGCGCCATGCAGTACGCCATTTGCGGTGGAGCCCATGAGCAAGGCCAGTCCATGCCGCCCATGGCTGCCTACGACAATCAAATCGGCTTCAAGTTCTTCTGCCTTAGTGTGTATCTCTACTTCAGGTTTGCCCAAGACGATATGTTGATGTTGCGCATCGACATTATGGGCGTTAGCCAGTCGCAACATTTGTTGGCTGGCCTGCTGATGTATCTCTTCTTGTATGCCAGAGAAATCCATAGGAATATCGCCGCCATAGGCGAAACTGAGCGGCTCGATGACATGAATCAAATGTAATTCAGCGTTGCCGGGATGCGCAATCGCAAGCCCACGCCGCAGTATTGGCGTAGTGTCTTCACTAAGGTCGATGGCCACTAAGATATTTTTGTATTGAGACATGGCTGAGCTCCAAAATAACAAAGTTCTATCATTTATAGCATACAATGTATGCCGAGCAACCCCCCAAGGATTTATATAGGCCGCCGTCACTCGGCGTTAATTTTAGGTAGACGCGTAAATGTTGGAATATTTTCTTATCGTATTTGTTATCGCGCTGGCGCTGGCGCCACTGAGCCATTTTCTTCCCTCTAAGCGACAGCGCAAAGTCGCGAGTATGCGCGAGTACGCTGCCGTGCATGGTCTATTTGTGGAGTTCCGTGCTTTGCCCGATGTCGGCGGCATGCAATTAGCAACCGGGATTTCAAGCGGGCAGGCTATTTATTACGGACGGCGATTGCCAAATAAGCGAGCGGGTCAGATAGATTCTGGTACCTGGATACATTCCGCAGAGGGCTGGCGGAGCTTGGGGAGGCGCCTGCCCGTGCCCTCCCCATTGCTGGCGCTATCGAAAGATATCAGCGTGGCGTCAGTAGACCAATTCAGCTGCGGTATTTACTGGACAGAATCATCTGGGGAGGGAGCGGTGGAGCAAATAAGACAGGTTCTCGAAGGGTGGAGTGAGCAATTAATACGTTGAGAGTTGCTGTTTTCACTTGACCCGAGCGACTTACCGACTTATATATGCTGCTTTTTTACGCCTAGTCACATGACGTTGACTGATTTTTGTGCATGAAAGGAGTTTATGGGTAAATCACTTGTTATCGTAGAGTCGCCGGCTAAAGCAAAAACCATTAATAAGTATCTCGGGCCGGACTTTATCGTAAAATCAAGCGTCGGCCACATTCGAGATTTGCCGACTTCTGGCAGCAGTATCAAGCAAGCTGACCCCAAAGCGCGGGCTGCACAAGCTGCTCGTACCCGCAAGATGGCACCGAAGCAGAAGGCGGCTTACAAGAAGAAGAATGCGAGGCAGCAGCTTGTAAGGCGCATGGGTATTGACCCCGATGATCAATGGTCTGCCAGCTATCAGATACTTCCCGGCAAAGAAAAAGTCGTTAGCGAGCTAACGAAGCTCGCTGCCAAGGCCGATACTATTTATCTCGCGACTGACCTTGATCGTGAAGGTGAGGCGATAGCCTGGCATTTGAAAGAGGCAATAGGGGGAGACGCCTCGAGATATCAGCGCGTGGTGTTCAATGAAATTACTAAGAAGGCGGTGACTCAAGCGTTTGAGCAGCCCTCGATTTTGGATATGGACCGTGTCCATGCTCAGCAGGCGCGCCGATTTTTGGACAGAGTTGTGGGCTTTATGGTGTCGCCACTGCTTTGGTCCAAGGTTGCCCGAGGCTTATCTGCTGGTCGAGTACAGTCTGTGGCAGCGCGGTTGATCGTTGAGCGTGAGCGCGAAATACGCGCTTTTGTGCCAGACGAATATTGGGAGATTCATGCCGATATGGAGGGGGCTAAAGGCGAAGAAGTGCGCTTTCAGGTGCGTAAGCACAATGGTGAGGACTTCAGGCCCGGAGACGAAGTGACAGCGAAAGCGGCGTGTGCTGAGTTGAAGGCACTGCCGTATATCGTAAGCAAACGGGAGGACAAGGCTACTCGCTCCAAAGCTCCAGCGCCTTTTATTACCTCTACACTGCAACAATCTGCCAGCACGCGTCTCGGTTTCAGTGTCAAGAAGACCATGACGATGGCACAGCGACTCTATGAGGCGGGCTACATCACCTATATGCGGACAGACTCGACGAATTTAAGTGCTGAAGCCGTGGGGGCGTGTCGCGCCTACATTAGTGCGAACTTTGAACCGCGTTACCTTCCTGAGGCGGCAAAAATTTTCTCCTCTAAAGACGGGGCACAGGAGGCTCATGAAGCGATACGCCCATCGGATGTAAATATACTGCAGGCATCACTTAAGGGTATGGAAAGAGATGCTGAGCGTCTCTATGAATTAATTTGGCGTCAATTTGTCGCTGGACAGATGTGCGACGCCGAGTATACGTCAACATTGGTGACCTGCAGAGCCGGTAATTATGAGATGAATGTCAAGGGACGCATTGTCCGATTTGACGGTTACACTCGCGTGCTGGCGCCTGCAAGCCGCAAAACGGATGATGCAGTGCTGCCGGATCTCGCAGAGGGGCAGACTTTAAAGCTACTCAAGCTCGACCCGGCTCAACACTTTACCAAACCGTCTTCGCGTTATGGTGAGGCAAGTCTGGTGCGTGAAATGGAAAAGCGCGGTATTGGGCGGCCGTCAACTTACGCGTCCATTATTTCCACTATCCAGGACCGAGGCTACGTAAGACTAGAGAATAAGCGATTCTATGCTGAAAAGATGGGCGACATTGTTACCCAGCGTTTGCAGGCCAGTTTCACTGAATTACTCGATTATGGATTTACCGCCTCGATGGAAGAGAGGCTCGACGAAGTTGCTCAGGGCAAACTGCAATGGCACGAACTGTTGAACAGCTTTTACGCCGAATTTAGCGCTTTGCTGGAAAAGGCTGGGGAGGACGAGCCTGTTGGTATGCAACTGAATGCGCCGACCATGACGGATATCGCCTGCAGTACCTGCGGCCGACCAATGCAGGTTCGTACTGCCAGCACAGGCGTATTTCTTGGCTGCTCTGGTTACGCGCTGCCACCCAAGGAGCGTTGCAAGACCACGCTAAACCTGACCTCGGGCGATGAAGCAATCATGGAGGATGCTGACGACGAGGCGGAGTCGAGACTGCTGCGCGCCAAGCACCGGTGCGTGTTGTGTAATTCGGCGATGGATAGCTATCTTATCGACGAGGGCCGTAAATTGCATGTATGTGGTAATAACCCCGATTGTCCAGGGTTCGAGGTTGAGAAAGGTAAGTTTAAAATAAGAGGCTACGAGGGTCCGACTCTGGATTGCGATAAGTGCGGTTCGCAAATGCAGCTTAAGAACGGCCGCTTTGGAAAATATTTTGGATGTACGAATGAAAGCTGTAAAAATACTCGGAAACTTTTACGAAATGGGGAGGCAGCGCCACCCAAGATGGACCCTGTTCCGATGCCAGAGCTGGAGTGCCAAAAAGTTGAGGACCATTATATCCTCCGCGACGGTGCGGCAGGTCTGTTTTTGGCGGCCAGTCAATTTCCTCGTAATCGGGAGACGCGTGCCCCGCTAGTGACAGAATTACTGGCGCATCAGTCTGAAATAGATCCTAAATACACGTTTCTCTTCAGCGCGCCAACTGCAGACAAAGATGGAAATCCTGCTCAGGTGCGTTTTAGCCGGAAGTCTAAGGAGCAATATGTGATGACTGAAACTGGCGGCAAGCCAACGGGTTGGAAGGCACTATATCAAAAGGGTAAGTGGGTTGAGGAAGCGGCGCCGACGGGCCCAAAGCGGGCGGCGAAAAAGACCTAAATGCGCCGAGGAAGTTCTAAAAAGTAGAAATTTTGCAGGCAGTTCTGTTGCGCTGCTGTTAGACTATGACATGTCGCTAATTGATTGGGGTTTGTTGAATGCCAGCATCATTGCTTGAAATAGTCGATCGTGGAGATGGAGAGATTGTCGTGCAGCGTGCTGATGATGAGTCTGAGCCGCTGTTGACAATCCAGTTCTCTGACGAAGCTCGTGCGTACATGATGGACAACGGTCTTGAAGTTGCGAGAGTGATGATCCAGGCCGGTATTCAAGCTGCCGCAGCGATTTCTGAATCTGGCAACGATGACGCAGAAGCCGCACAAAATTCTCCGCGAATACTGCACTAAGCGTTAGTTCCCCCGGCGCAATATACCGACACTAAGGCCTTCGATGTTGAAAGCTTGTTCTCGCATATCCACACTTATAGCTTGATAGTCACGGTTTTCTGGTAACAATTGCAGCAGATGTTTTTTGTCAGTGAACTGAAGGCGTTTTACCGTGACGTCGTCATCTATGCGGGCCACAACAATGTCGCCATTTTTTGCCACCTGGGTGCTGTGCACCGCAAGCAGATCGCCGTCGAGAATCCCAACGTCAATCATGCTGTCTCCCTGTACTGTTAGGAGGAAGTCTGCATGTGGTTTGAAAAAATTTGAAGGCAGGGAACAGTAGTCTTCCACGTGCTCTTGAGCCATTATTGGATGCCCTGCGGCAACTCGACCAACGATGGGAATGCCTGCGCTTTCGGGCAGTCGGATACCACGCGAAGCGCCCGCGATCATTTCAATCGCCCCCTTGCGAGCAAGCGCTTTGAGGTGCTCCTCTGCCGCGTTGGCTGACTTAAACCCCAGCGCTCGCGCGATGTCAGCTCTGGTGGGCGGATAACCGGTGCTTTCGATGTGATGGCGCACAATATCCAGTACCTGCTGCTGCCGCTGCGTAAGTTTTTCCATGTCAAACACCTTATGTGTATTTATACAGGTGCTGTGATTATATACAGTAATAACGGAGAAAAACAATACGGGCTCAGGTGCTTCTAGTATTAATCTGCATAGCCGCATACCTTTGCTTTTGCCAACCGCGATAATGCGGCGCTATTTGTACTCGTTCCGGCTGAAGCCGGAGATGCCAGCAAGGAACTGTTAGCATGCCGATCAAGTGTTACCATAGCGCTGCAAATGATGCCCTAGAGTTGGGTGTCGTCAGTAGTCAGAGGACAACGCAGGTGCATACAGCATGAGACCGCTTGCCATTATCGGGGGGACCGGAATTGATGATCTGGAGGATCTTGAAGTGCTTAAGGAGCACTCTGTGCAGACCCCCTATGGAGAGCCTTCCGAGCCGATACAGGAGGGCCAACTGGGTGAGCACTCGCTGTTTTTCCTGCAGCGTCACGGCAGCCATAGAGCGATTCCACCCCATATGATTAACTATCGGGCTAATCTGTGGGCGCTGCAGTTCATGGAGGTTGGCGCTGTGGTCGCTATAAACGCGGTGGGCGGGATTACAGAATCGATGCGACCGGGACGATTAGTGATTCCGCATCAGGTCGTTGATTACACGTGGGGACGTGAGCATACTTTTGATGACGGGAAGGATGGTAAATTGATGCATATCGACTTCACTGAGCCTTATGCGCGGGGGCTGCGCATGGAACTGTTAGCGGCCGCGGAGGCTGCCAATATTCCGCATGAAGCCGCAGGCGTTTATGCTGCCACTCAGGGGCCACGCCTTGAAACTTCGGCGGAGGTGCAGCGCTTGGCGCGGGATGGGTGCGATGTGGTTGGTATGACCGGCATGCCTGAAGCTGCCCTAGCCTGCGAGCTTGGGCTGCCGTATGCCTCGGTGTGTATGGTTGTGAACCCTGCCGCCGGCCTTGGCACCTTGCCTCTCACATTGGCTATGATGCGAGACACTCTGGTACGGGAGGCTGCGGCCGTGCAGCAACTACTCAGTCAGCTACTACGCAATCGTTGAGTCGCTAGCTTAGGTACCCGGCGACTGCGACGTGGCTTGCGACACAGTCTGCGACCTCGGCTCAGGCAACGGTGTTATTGTCACGACAACGCCGAGCATTGGATGATCGATATAGTGCACTTCGCCACTGCGCATGCGGCGCGTTTGCTGCAACAGGACGGCGTGGCGGAAGGGGTAGATTGGCTCAAGTGTCTCTATGTTGTCGGTGATTGTGATGAAGGCTGATGGTGCTAGCTCAGGCTCAAGGCTCATTGTCGGGTCTGCGCTGAGGTTTTGATTCTGGGGCTGCTCTGAATTCCTTCGCAACGCCAACTCTGCTTCTGGCTCCGGCGTCAATAGCAACTCAAACTCCGACTCCTCGAAACTGCGCGAAGAGGGTCCCACTGGCGGCGCTGGCATACGCCAAGAGCCAGATAGGTATTCGCCACGGGTGTTGAGCCACAGGTTCGTTTCTAAATAGAGGTAGCGGGCGACATAGAGCTTGATTGTTCCTTGTAACGCAGGCCATGCGCCTCCATCCCCCGACCGGTCCAGTATTATGGGTAATGCGTTGGCCCGATCGGTTATCTGTTGATTCCAGGCTTCGTGGAAAAGGACCTGATAGCGGCTGCTGCGCTGTATCGCCGCGGCCTTGTTGCGCAGTGCACGCTGGTTAGAGGGGAGGAGGGTGAACGCTGTTGGTTGCGATGGGGTTGTTGGCGCCGCTTGCTCGCGCGAAGTCGACACTGCTGGCAGACTGAGTTCGTCTGCTAGCAGGCGTGATGTCTCAGGGTAGGTAAGGTCTGGCGTTGCGTCCCATTGCTCCGCGGCGCTCCCTGCAGAATGACTAAATACTATCAGCTCCACTTGATACCACGTATCCGTCTGAGCCTCGCTATACCGTGAGCATAGCAGTGCCGCACAGATCAAGAAGGGCAGGATAAATTGCGCGCGGAGTCGGTCAGGCATCATCGGTGCTCTCAGTGGGTTGTGTCATAAAGGTGTCCATTAGCTGCTCAAGGTAGCGCTGACGTTCGTCGATGTCAGACAAATGCTGCTCGAAACGCAGCCTAGTGGCTCCCGCCAACTTAAACGAGCGGGGGTCAGATTGCACCAACTTAACCAGACTCATAGGGTCGACAGGCGTTGTCACCTTGAAATCGATACTACCACCCTCAGGCCCGGCTTCAATAGCGCGGATGCCCAGATCTTGCGCTTTGAGGCGCAATCGCGAAACCTGAAACAGATTGTTAACAGGCAGTGGCAACAGGCCAAATCGGTCAATCATTTCTACCTGCAGGCTGCGCAGCTCGATATCGCTAGTGGCTGCAGCAATCCGTTTGTACAAAATTAACCGTCCGTTGACGTCTGGTAAATAGTCATCGGGAATAAGCGCGGGTGCGTGCAGATTTACCTCCGTCCCTTGGTCTAGCGGCGCATCAACATTGGGTATCTCGCCACGTTGAAGCGATTCAACTGCCCTCTGCAACATGTCCATATACATAGAAAAGCCAACGCTGTGGATTTGGCCACTCTGTTCATCGCCTAGTAATTCTCCAGCGCCACGGATTTCAAGGTCTTGAGTAGCTAAAAGGTAGCCTGATCCTAAGTCCCCAGCGGCCTCAACTGCGTCTAGTCGTTTGCCCGCATCTCTGGTCATCACTGAACGTGGAGGAGTAAGAAGATAAGCGTAGGCCTGATGGTGAGATCGACCAACCCGTCCGCGTAACTGATGCAACTGCGCTAGGCCCAGCTTGTCGGCACGCTCAATAATAATGGTATTGGCATTGGGGATATCAATACCCGTTTCGATGATTGTGGTGCACAGGAGTACATGCTGGTGTCGGTGATAAAAACTCGACATCATTTGCTCCAGTTGGCTTTCGGGCATTTGCCCATGAGCAACCGCAATATTGATATTCGGGAGTAACTCGCGCAGTTTGCGTGCAGTTTCTTCTATCGTTTTTACTTCATTGTGTAGATAGTAAACTTGGCCCCCGCGTAGTGTTTCGCGCAGTACCGCCTCCTTGATCAATGCGATATTATGTTCGCGCACAAAGGTTTTGATCGACAAGCGTCGGGCTGGCGGAGTCGCAATGATAGAGAGATCACGCATGCCGCCCAGCGCCATATTCAGGGTTCTCGGAATCGGTGTTGCGGTCAGCGTTAGAATGTCGACTTCTGAGCGCAAAGCCTTAATCACTTCCTTCTGCTTCACGCCGAACCGGTGTTCTTCATCGATAATCAGAAGCCCTAGATCGTTAAAACGAAAATCATTCTGCAGCAACTTATGCGTACCAATTAAAATATCAATGCCGCCGGACGCGGCTCTGTGCATGATGTCTGTCACCTGTTTTGTCGATTTGAAGCGAGATACGACTTCTACCGTTACTGGCCAGTCGGCAAACCGGTCGCTAAAGGTGCTGTAATGTTGCTGCGCTAATAACGTAGTGGGAGCCAGTATCGCGACCTGTTTGCGGTTGTTGGTTGCGACGAAGGCTGCGCGCAATGCCACTTCCGTTTTTCCGAATCCGACATCACCGCAGACGAGTCGGTCCATGACACGAGGACTGCACATGTCCTCCATAACAGCGCGGATAGTTGCTTCTTGGTCTGGGGTTTCCTCAAAAGGGAAGGCGGCACAGAATAGTGCATAGGCTTGTTCCTGTGATTCAAAAATATAGCCTTCGCGTGCCTCACGTCGGGCATAGACTTCTAGTAATTGCGCCGCGATATCGTTGACCTTTTCGCTGGCTTTGCGTCGTGCTTTTTCCCATTGATCAGATCCTAACTTGTGCAGCGGAGCGGTTTCGGGGTCGGAGCCAGAGTATCGGCTGATGAGGTGTAGTGAAGCGACGGGGACATACAGGCGAGCACCCAGAGCGTACTCGAGTGCTAAAAACTCAAACTCCTGACCATCTACTGACAGTTTTTGCAAACCTACATAGCGTCCTACGCCGTGTTCCAAATGGACAACAGCAACCCCTTCGCGCAGTTCGTTAAGTGCTTTAAAGGCGTTGGCCTGAAGAGTTTCGTCGCTTTTTTTGCGGCGTCGGCGTTGCGCAACACGGTTGCCGAATAATTGCGCCTCGCACACTAGCGTGGGATGGTCGGGGCCAAAATACAGTCCGCGATCAAGTGGAGCTGTGGCAATAGCAAAGTCTAAGCCTGAGTCAATGAAGCGCCGCCAGTCTTCTGTGACAGGCGGGTTCAGCTGCAGCTCACGCAGAGATTCTAGCAATACTTCTCGCCGCCCGGCAGATTCAGCGCACAGAAGCACAGGGCCAGTATGTTGCCGAAGGAACCTTGCCAGATTGTCAGTGGGAGAGTGGCCGTGATGATTGCTGGCTAGGTCAGGGGGTGGTTGAACCTCTGTCTGTTGGTGCACGGATGCGTCGGGATTGTGGCGCAACTCTAAGACCGGAAACCGCTTGAATTGGGCATACAGTTCTTCAACCGAAGTGAAGCAACGTTGTGGCGGCAATAAGGGCCGCCGAGGGTCGACGCCATATTCTTCGAACCGAATGCCCACTTCTTTCCAAAAATGTTGCGCGACGCCGTGATGATCTCCTGTGGTGATAATCGCGGTATTATCTGGAAAGTAATCAAATAGCGTAGCGCACTGCTCAAAGAAAAGTGGCAGATAATACTCGCAACCGCCCGGGCTGCGGCCCGCGCTCACGTCCGTGTAGGTCGGACAGAGGTCGTGGTCAACCTCGAAGCTATCATACCAATTCATCTGAAATCGACGAACCGCTGCGGGCTCCAGCGGATATTCCCGAGCGGGGAGGAGGTTTATGCCGTCCACCTTGGCGACAGTGCGCTGAGTCTCGGGGTCGAACGTACGCACCGAATCAATCTCGCTATCGAGTAGGTCAATACGAAATGGCAAGTCAGTACCCATTGGATAGACATCGATCAGTGAGCCGCGTAAAGCGAATTCGCCATGCTCGTAGACGGTTTCAACGTTTAAATAGCCGTTGCGCTGGAGATTGTGACGGAACGTCGCGACATCTAATGTTTGTCCGGTTTGCAGCACTAAGCTTGCACCGGCGATGTATTCTGTCGGGGCCAGCCGATGCATCAGTGTTGGCACCGGCACAATCATGATGCCTTCGGTTAGGCTAGGCAATCGATGCAATGTATGGAGCCGCTCCGAAATGATGTCCTGGTGGGGTGAAAAATTGTCGTAGGGGAGGGTTTCCCAGTCTGGGAAAGCTAGAATTTCGTTGGGGCCATTGAGAAAAAAAGGCAGTTCACGTTCTAGCGCGAGCGCAGAACTAGTATCGGAAGTGACAACAACCAGCAGGCGCCCGGCAACAGCGAGCTCTGCGATACAGCGTGCGTCGGCACAACCGCTAAAAGGCCCCAGAGCGGACCGTGAGCCACGATTTTGTGGCCACGGCGTTTTTTCAACCAGCTTGGTGAACATAGAATATCAGTCGCTTATGCGGTGAGGTCATGCTGAGTGTTTAACCGAGTCATTATAACGGAGGTGCCAGCGATCGTCATAGGGGCTGCCTGCAGAGACCGTGAATATGACGCATAGCGGCTTGCGCCCCGCTAGTCCGCGGACGATAATACGCTTCCTTAATGTGAGTGGAAAATCACGGGTATAAGATGACAGACCAGACCAAGCGAGCGCGTCCCGACGACTACTTCAAAGATTGGAAGCAGCGCGAGGCAATGGCCGAGGGCATGATCCCCTTGGTAGGGCAGCTGTCCCGCGAAAAGAATGTCAAGTGCTATATCTATGGTAAGCCTCTGGTCAACCGATCGGTCTACCAAATAATGAAAGATCACCGCTATGTGCGGCAAGTGGCAGGGAATGAGTTATCCGAGAAGGAAACCTTCCCCGTGTTTGATCGACTGAGCCAGCTCGATTTGGGGCCGGCGCATATCGATGTAGGTCGTTTGGCGGTGGGCTATTCGTCGCAGGACCCAGCTGAAGGCTTGAGTCTTGAGCAATACATCGATCGAGAGCTGGACTCTCTGATAGGTGCCACCGGCAAGCCACTGAGCGAACCGCAAGACGTCGTGTTATATGGTTTTGGCCGCATTGGTCGTCTTTTGGCCCGTATCTTGATCGACAAGACTGATGGCGGAGATTGTCTTCGATTGCGCGCCATTGTGGTGCGAAAGGGTAAAGCCCTCAACGATCTAGAAAAACGCGCAAGCCTGCTGCGCCGCGATTCGGTGCATGGGTCTTTTGAAGGTACTATACGCGTTGATGATGAGCGTCAGTCCTTTGTCGCCAATGGCAATGAAATTAAGGTTATATATTCGGACGCCCCTGATGCGGTTGATTACACCGAATACGGCATCGACAACGCGATTATTATCGATAACACCGGCGTATGGCGCGATGAAGCCGGGCTTTCGAGACACCTCCGAAGTAAAGGCGTCAGCAAGGTTATTTTAACTGCCCCCGGCAAGGGCACGCTGAAAAATATTGTGGCGGGCATCAACAGCGACATGATCGAGCCCACTGACAATATTATTTCTGCCGCATCCTGTACCACTAATGCAATAGTGCCACCTTTGAAAGCAATGGATGACGAATTTGGGATTGTCGCCGGCCATGTCGAGACGGTGCATGCTTATACAAATGATCAAAACTTGATCGATAATTACCACGATGCGTCGCGTCGCGGCCGGAGTGCGCCGCTTAATATGGTGATTACGGAAACTGGCGCGGCAGTGGCAGTGGGTAAAGTGCTGCCGCAACTGGCGGGAAAGCTGACCGGAAACGCCATTCGAGTTCCGACGCCTAATGTTTCGATGGCAATCCTCAATCTGACCCTGGCTCGAGAGACAACAACCGATGAGGTCAACGAGTTTATGCGCGATCAGGCGCTGCATTCGCCGTTACATCGGCAGATTGATTATTCCGCCTCGCCGGAAGTGGTCTCTAGCGATTTTGTGGGTTCTAGGCACGCGTGTATTTTTGATGCCAAGGCCACGATAGTAAACGACAAGCATGCTGTTCTTTATCTGTGGTACGACAATGAGTTTGGTTACAGTTGTCAGGTCCAACGGATATTGGAACAGATGGCTGGGATCAACTACGCCGTATACCCGAAAAAAGCCTAAGACGCCGTTAGTATTTGCCGTTAAATTTGCAGTGTTTTGGTTCTTTAGCACTCCGTGCGCTAATTTTGCTCAAAATCACACAAACACCTCGCCGATATGGTGTTTTAGGTGGCCATTCCGCTATAATGCGCGCGGTTTAGATTTGCGGGTCAAAAGTAACGCAGTCATGACCATCGTTGCGGTAGCAGTAGTCAGTATTATCTGCTCTGGTTACCTCGGAGAGTGCTCCGAGGTAACGTCGATATAATCACATTTTTGGATGCTGTAGGCAGATCGCATGATCAAGATTAAACGGGGTCTGGACATTCCTATTCTGGGTGCCCCCCGGCAGGTAATCGAAGATGCGCCCTTGGCGCGAGCCGCGGCCTTGGTCGGTTTCGACTACGTCGGAATGAAGCCAACTATGGCGGTGCAGGAAGGTGAGCGCGTCAAGCTTGGACAGCTTCTGTTTACGGACAAGAAGACCGAAGGGGTTTGCTATACCTCACCAGGAGCAGGTGTGGTGGCGGCTATTAACCGCGGGGCTAAGCGAGTGCTGCAGTCTGTGGTTATCGACATCGATGGTGACGATTCCGTGGTGTTTCAGACCTGCTCCGCACACGATTTGCCTGAGCCACACGCCATTCGTGATCAGCTAGTGCTCAGCGGTCAATGGACCGCTCTGAGAACCCGACCTTACAGCAAGGTGCCATCACCACAGTCAGAGGCCGCCGCTATCTTTGTTACCGCCATGGATTCCCACCCATTGGCGGCGGACCCCACCTTGTTTATTTCCGAACAGGCCGAGGCTTTCTGCCTGGGACAGGACCTCCTTGCGGCGCTCACCGCTGGTACGCTATACGTGTGCAAGGCCGCCGGCGCTCAAGTGCCAGAGGGTAATGCATCGAATATCGAGGTCGCCGAGTTTGAAGGGCCACACCCGTCGGGCTTGGCTGGAACGCATGTGCACCATCTGCAGGCTGTTGGTGCCAGTAAAACGGTTTGGACTATCGGGTACCAAGATGTTATCGCCATAGGTCGTCTTTTTTTAGATGGGCGTATCTATACAGAGCGGGTCGTCGCGTTATGCGGCCCGCAGGTAGAGCATCCTCGTTTGCTGCGAACTAGAACCGGTGTCGATCTTCGTGCGCTGTGCGCGGGCCAATTGAAAAATGGCGAGAATCGGATTGTATCGGGCTCTGTCCTTGGCGGTAGGGCGGTGCATGCGGGTTCCTCCTATTTGGGTCGTTATCACAACCAAGTTGCTGTGTTGTTAGAGGGGCGCGACCGAGAATTTATGGGTTGGGCGTCGCCGGGTCTTGAAAAACACTCCAACCTTGGCATCTATGTCACTAATTTTTTCGGCTCTAAGCGCTTTGCTATGACAACCAACACACATGGTAGTGATCGTGCAATGGTGCCTGTGGGCAGCTATGAAAAAATCATGCCGCTTGATATTTTGCCCACCCAATTACTGCGTGCGCTGATCGTCGGTGATACAGAGATGGCTCAGGCGCTGGGCTGTTTGGAGTTGGAAGAAGAAGATCTTGCGCTGTGCACCTATGTTTGCCCCGGCAAATACGAGTATGGTCCCATCCTGCGGGATAACCTGACACGCATCGAGAAGGAGGGTTAGATCGTGGGGCTGAGACGAATGCTCGATAACATGGAACGTCACTTTCAGGAAGGTGGACGTTTTCAAAAGTGGTTTGCGGTATTCGAAGTGTTTGATACGTTTCTGTATGCGCCCAATTCTGTCACCAAATCTACCGCTCACGTCCGCGACGGGATCGACCTCAAGAGGATTATGATTACGGTATGGTTGGCTACGTTTCCTGCTATGTTTTATGGGATGTACAACGTTGGATTTCAGGCGATGGAATATATGCCTGACGGTTTTGCCCTTGAAGGTTGGCGTGGCTCAATGGTTGAGATGTTCGGGGGCTATGACAGCAGTAGTATTTGGAATTGCCTCTGGTATGGCGCGTTGTTCTTCGTGCCCATTTACGCAGTTACCTTTCTGGTTGGCATTAGCTGGGAATTCTTGTTCGCAGTTAAACGCGGACATGAAGTGAACGAAGGTTTTTTCGTTACGTCGGTGTTATTTGCGCTGATCTGCCCGCCTGACGTGCCTCTGTGGCAAGTCGCGCTTGGTATCAGCTTCGGCGTAGTCGTGGCTAAAGAAATTTTCGGTGGAACTGGAAAGAACTTCCTTAATCCCGCTTTGGCTGCGCGCGCGTTCTTGTATTTCGCTTATCCAGTTCAGTTGTCAGGAGATGACGTGTGGGTTGCAGTCGATGGTGTAACAGCCGCCACGCCATTAGCCCTTATCGCTTCCGGCGGCATTGAGATGCTGCAGCAACAGTGGACATGGACGCAGGCTTTTGTCGGTGCGATACCGGGCTCCATAGGTGAGACGTCTACCCTTGCAGTATTCCTGGGCATGGCGTTGCTGCTGGTGACGCGCATTGCTTCTTACAGAATTATTCTTGGAGTATTTCTTGGCATGGTGGTTTTTTCGGGGCTGTTGAACGCGATCGGGTCAGACAGCAATCCCGCATTTGCGACGCCCTGGTACTGGCACTTGGTGGCTGGTGGGTTTGCCTTTGGCATGGTGTTTATGGCGACTGAGCCCGTCTCTGGAGCCATGACGAATAGCGGCAAATGGGCCTATGGGGTATTAATCGGCGTAATGACAGTATTGATACGCGTCGTTAATCCGGCATTCCCGGAGGGCATTATGTTGGCCATCTTATTTGCCAACTTGTTTGCGCCGCTGATTGATCATTTTGTGGTTCAGGCCAACATTAAGCGGAGGGTTGCCCGTGTCCAGTAACGACAGCACCTCAAAAACATTAGTGGTAGCACTTGCGCTTTGTATTGTGTGTTCAGTGATCGTATCTGCTGCGGTGGTGATTCTTCAACCTGTCCAAGAAGTCAATAAAACGCTCGATCGTAAGCGCAATATTCTTGCTGCCGCCGGCATGCTGGAGCCCAATTCGACTGCAGAGGACATCAATCAGCAGTTCGTGGACATCAATACGCGGGTTGTCGATCTGAGCACAGGTAAGTTTGCCGATGATGCAGTAGACCTAGCACGTTACGATCCACTGAAAGCGGCTAAGGATCCAGATTTGTCTGAAGCGCTTACGGCAGAGCAGGATTTGGCCAAGATTTCACGGCGCGAGCAATATGCCATCGTTTATCTCGTCGAGAACCCGCAGGGTGATGTCGAAAAGCTTATTTTGCCAATTCGTGGCTTTGGTCTGTGGTCTACTCTGTATGGTTTTATCGCACTGGAGTCTGACGGCAATACGATAGCCGGATTGGGCTTCTATGAGCACGGGGAAACGCCAGGCCTTGGTGGTGAGATCGATAACCCACGTTGGAAAGCCTTCTGGCCGGGCAAGCAGGTCTATCGCAATGGTGAGGTAGAGATTGGCCTTGTAAAAGGCGCTGTCGATCCTGCTGCGGTCGATGCTCCGTGGGAGGTCGACGGCCTCGCGGGGGCAACCTTGACCAGTAAGGGGGTAACTAATCTTGTGCATTTCTGGCTGGGTAAAAATGGCTTCGAGCCCTTTCTTAACAACCTACGAGCAGGCAAGGCCTAATTATGCAAGTCATCAAAGAGACGCTTACCGGTCCAATTTTTAAGAATAACCCAATCGCCTTGCAGATTTTGGGCGTTTGCTCTGCTTTAGCCGTTACCTCGTCATTGAAGGTGACATTGGTGATGTGCGTAGCATTGACCGTTGTCACTGCATTTTCCGGTATGTTTATTTCGAGCATCCGCTCACACATTCCAAGTAGCATCCGCATTATTGTGCAGATGGTTATTATTGCTTCGCTGGTGATTGTCGTGGATCAGTTCCTAAAGGCCTATGCGTTTGGTATTAGCAAGCAGCTCTCTGTATTTGTCGGACTAATCATTACCAACTGTATTGTCATGGGTCGCGCCGAGGCGTTCGCGATGAAAAACCCGCCGATGGCCAGCTTTGTGGATGGCATAGGGAACGGTATTGGGTACAGTGTAGTATTGATATCCGTGGCTTTCGTGCGTGAGGTATTTGGGTCTGGCAAGCTGATGGGGGTTGAGGTTTTGCCGCTGGTCACCGACGGTGGTTGGTATGTCCCAAACGGTCTGCTGCTGTTGCCACCTAGTGCGTTTTTCTTGATTGGTGGCTTTATTTGGGTATTGCGCAGTGTGCGCAAGGACCAAGTGGAAGCGAATGAATTTAAACTTGCAAACCATTCAGCGGTTAGGGAGGGCACATAATGGAGGCTCTGCTTAGCCTGTTCGTTCGCGCTATATTTATTGAAAATATGGCGCTCGCGTTCTTTCTGGGCATGTGTACTTTTTTAGCAATCTCTAAGAAGGTGCAGGCGGCCATCGGTTTGGGGATAGCGGTGACGGTGGTGTTGACAATCACCGTGCCGGTCAACAATTTGATATATCACTACTTGCTGGCTGATGGGGCGCTAGCCTGGGCCGGACTGCCCGATATGGATCTGAGCTTTTTGGGTCTGCTGTCCTACATCGGTGTTATCGCGGCCATCGTGCAAATAATGGAAATGTTTCTCGATAAATTTATGCCAGCACTTTACAACGCGCTGGGCGTATTTTTGCCGTTGATAACCGTTAACTGCGCGATTCTCGGTGCTGCACTATTTATGGTAGAGCGAGATTATGGATTCGCCGAAAGTGTGGTTTTTGGTCTCGGCTCGGGGCTGGGGTGGGCACTTGCCGTCATTGCACTGGCGGGTATTCGCGAAAAGCTAAAATACTCTGACGTGCCGGACGGTTTGCAGGGTCTGGGCATTACTTTTATTACCGCTGGCTTAATGGCGATGGGCTTTATGGCTTTTGGCGGTATCGATATCTAGGTGAGATTAAACTGATATGGATATGACAATTATTTTTGGCGTCGGCATGTTCACTGCGATTGTACTTTCACTAGTGGCGTTCATTCTTTATGCGCGCTCCTATCTGGTGAGCACGGGTGAGGTTAATATCCTGATCAACGGTGAGAAACGTATTACGGTCCCCGCCGGTGGAAAGCTACTGCAGACGTTGTCTGAGGCTGATCTGTTCTTACCCTCTGCTTGCGGTGGTGGGGGGACTTGTGCCCAGTGTAAATGCATCATCACCGACGGAGGTGGATCGATGTTGCCAACAGAGGAAGGCCATTTTAACCGGCGTGAAGCAGCAGAGGGTTGGCGGCTGAGCTGTCAGACCGCCGTTAAGCAAGATATGGAGATTCTAGTTCCGGATGAGGTATTTGGCGTTAAGCAGTGGGAGTGCACCGTTGAGTCTAATCCTAATGTGGCCACATTTATCAAAGAGTTGACGCTGCGGCTGCCGGAAGGAGAAAATGTTAATTTTCGTGCCGGTGGCTATGTGCAGTTGGAGTGCCCGCCTCATCATGTTAAGTATTCTGAATTCGATGTAGACGAGGAATATCGCGGTGATTGGGATCGTTTCGGTTTTTTCAAACTAGAGTCAATTGTCGACGAAACGGTCATTCGAGCCTACTCTATGGCTAATTATCCGGAAGAGGAAGGAGTGGTGAAATTCAATATCCGTATCGCCAGTCCTCCGCCGGGAAGTCAAGGTATTCCCTGCGGTCTGATGTCTTCATGGGCTTTTAATCTTAAGCCAGGCGACAAAGTAAGGGTATACGGCCCATTTGGTGAGTTTTTTGCCAGGGAGACGAAAGCAGAGATGGTGTTTATTGGTGGAGGCGCGGGTATGGCGCCGATGCGGTCATTGCTGTTTGATCAGTTGAGACGACTGAATAGCGATCGAAAAATTTCTTTTTGGTATGGTGCCCGATCGCTGCGAGAGATGTTTTACGTTGAAGAGTATGATCAGCTTGCTGAGGAAAATGAAAATTTCGAATGGACGGTTGCATTGTCCGATCCACAGCCTGAAGACGACTGGCAAGGTTCCACTGGGTTTATCCATAATGTCTTGTTTGAGGAATACCTGAAGAATCACCCGGCACCTGAAGATTGTGAGTACTACATGTGTGGTCCGCCTATGATGAATGCGGCGGTCATACAGATGTTAACGTCTTTAGGAGTAGAGCCAGAAAATATTATGCTCGATGATTTCGGTGGTTAAATCCGCTTCAGCGTCGTTGCAAAGCCACTCTCGCCAGTGGCTTTTTTGTTTGTTTACACTATTCTCTCTTGCCGGCTGCGATCGTCAAGTACCGCCTGTGCAGTTCGGCGGTGATATTATGGGCACCACGTGGAGTGTCAGCTATATCGAAGGGTCACATGAGTTCAGCCCTCGTCAAGTACAGGAGGAAGTTGAGGCATTGTTGGCGGAAGTGAATCTGAGTATGTCTACCTACCGCATTGACTCTGAGATTAGTGCATTCAATGCGTATGATGCGAAGAAATGGTTTTCATCCTCAGATGAACTCTTCACGGTTCTTAAGGCCGCACTCGACGTTGGCCAAAAGAGCGGTGGTGCTTACGATATAACCGTGGGTGCACTTGTTGAGCTGTGGGGTTTTGGTCCTGGCGATGTAATAGAAGTGCCTCCAGCAGAAGACGAAATAGTGGATTTATTAAGTCGAGTAGGGCAGGCGAATCTTCGCTTAGACGCGCACAAGCGGCGTATTCTGAAACAGACCGATTTGTCGGTTGATGTGTCTTCGCTGGCTAAAGGCTATGCGGTGGATCAAGTCGCCCAGTGGTTGTCGGCGCAGGGAGTCACACGCTACATGGTAGAGGTCGGTGGGGAAATACGCCTGTCTGGGTTCAGTGGTCGAGGCGATCCCTGGCGTATAGCGATCGAGCAGCCAAAGATCAGCGAGCGTTCTATCGCGCTCACATTGAACTTAACTGATGTGGCAATTGCGACTTCGGGTGACTATCGTAATTATTTTGAAGCGGATGGGCGTCGCTACTCGCATAGCCTCGACCCTAGAACCGGGTACCCCGTTGCGCATGATTTAGTGTCTGTTACTGTGGTGCATCAAAGCTGTATGATGGCAGATGCGTGGGCTACCGCCCTCATTGTCCTTGGGGTAGAGAAAGCAATGGCAGTAGCGCAAGCCCATGGATTGGCGGTATATTTCATCCGGAGATTAGATGATAAGTTTGTGCACAGTCAAACACCGTTATTTGGGGCCTACCTGCCGTCATTAAAGGGCTAATGTGTACCTGTAAATAGAAGAGTCGCTATATGGCATTATTTTTGATCAGTACATTAGTAATGGGTCTGGTTATGGCGGGCATGGCTGTTGGCGTGCTCGCGGGACGGGCGCCCATTAAAGGTTCATGCGGTGGCATGGGCGCGTTGGGTGTCGATACAGCTTGTGAGCTTTGTGGCGGCAACCCGCAGCGCTGCAGAGAGGAGACCCGCAATACGGAAACGGGCAAAGATAATTCCTCGACGTATTACCGAGCGGACAGTTAGACTCGGATGATTCTCGGTTGAGATTTCCTCGTAACCCGATGTTAAATTACGCCCCCTTTATTGGTGTGCGCTATAGCTTTAGTCGCAAACGTAATCGGTTCACGTCTGTTATTGCTACGGTTTCGATGCTCGGGATGGTCCTCGGCGTTGCGAGTCTTATTGTGGTGTTAGCTGTCATGAATGGCTTTGCAGGAGAGTTGCGTGGCCGAATTCTGTCGCTTGTGCCGCACGGTTTTGTGGAGAGCTCAGGGGTTGGGGTTGAGCAGTGGCGTGACCTGCTGAGGGATATTGAAGGCATGGAGGGCGTGGTAGCGGTGTCACCGTATATTACGGAAAAAGCGATCCTTGGCACCACGTATATACAGCGAGGTGCAGTGATTACTGCCATTGATCCGCAGCGTGAAAGTGATGTTTCCGGCATCGCCGACGCAATGATTGCCGGTAACCTTGAAAGTCTTGAGGATAGCGCTTTCAGCGTTGTGCTCGGTGTTTCACTTGCGAATATTTTAAGAGTTGGCATCGGGGACTTCGTAGACGTGACTGTTCCCCGATTGACTATTACGCCCCTAGGGGTGTTCCCTCGCAATAAGCGGCTGCAGGTTACTGGTCTGTTTGAGATCGGTGCGCAACCTGACGCCTTTCAGGCCTATGTGTCACTTGTGACGGGGCAGAAATTACTCGGTAGCAAAGGTCAAGTAGATGGATTGCAGGTAAAAACTCGAGACCTTTTCGCAGCGCCTGAAATCATGCGCAATATAGCTAAGAAACTGCCCAATACTTACGCGGTAAAAGATTGGAGCCAGACGCAAGGTTCGTTGTTTAGCGCGGTAAAACTGGAAAAGCTCATGGTCAGCTTGTTGCTGCTGAGTGTCGTGGCGGTGGCCGCATTTAACATTATTTCAACATTGGTTATGTCGGTAGCGGAGAAGCGCAGAGACATAGCAGTGCTGCGTACGATGGGTGCTAGAGCAGGTGGCATTATGGCTATTTTTGTCGCCCATGGGCTCGCGCTGTCTGGCGTTGGAATTACAATCGGTGCGTTAGTGGGCATACTTATAGCGACCAATATTGCCAACCTTATCGCTGCCCTAGAGCGTACACTAGGTATGAAACTTTTTGATCCCTCCGTATATTTTATCAGTGAATTGCCCGCTGAGTTGCAAAGCTCTGATGTTGCTGTTGTGGTGGCAGCCTCAGTTTTTTTGAGTCTACTGGCCACTCTCTATCCCGCTTGGCGTGCAGCCTGTATTGCGCCTGCAGAGGTGTTGCGTTATGAGTAAAGTAGTACTGCAATGCGAGGGGTTATCGCGTATTTATCAGGATGGTGATCGTTCCGTTACCGTCTTACGCGGTGTTGATTTGAGGCTACTTGCCGGCGAAAAAATAGCAATAGTGGGTGGTTCCGGCTCAGGCAAATCTACGCTATTAAACCTGCTCGGGGGATTGGATGATCCAAGTAGCGGCCGAGTTGTGATGAACGGCAAAGATTTATCCAAACTTGATGAAGGGGCATTGTGCGAGCTGCGTAATAAGCAATTGGGTTTTGTTTATCAGTTTCATCATTTGTTGCCAGAGTTTGATGCGCGGGAAAATGTGGCCATGCCGTTGTTGATCGCAGGAACGCAGCGTAAAGATGCTTGGCTCATTGCAGAGTCGATGTTGGAGCGTGTCGGCCTGGCGCACCGCTTGGCGCATAGGGCTGCGCATCTGTCTGGGGGTGAGCGGCAGCGCGTGGCAATTGCCCGGGCGCTGGTGGCCCGTCCAGATTGCGTACTGCTGGATGAGCCTACTGGAAACTTAGACCCGACTTCTGCGGCGCAGGTGCTGGAGTTGATAGACGAGCTCGGGCAGGATGAGGCATCTTTTGTTGTAGTAACACATGACCCCGCCATCGCCGATAAGATGAATCGTACGTTGGAGCTGCGTGATGGTATTTTGCAGGGGCTGATGTGACCGGCACGGAGCGACTGCGCATTGCTGCGCGGTATACCTTTGCATTTGGACACGGACATTTATCCACCTTTCTGTCAACGCTTTCGATATTAGGGCTGGTGCTGGCAATTAGTCTTCTGATAATCGTACTTTCTGTTATGAACGGTTTCGATAAGGAAATGCGCGAGCGGATACTGTCGCTGGTGCCGCATATTACGATTTACTCTGACCGGCCTATTGTTGACTGGCAGCAAGATGTCGAGTTGCTAAAAGCGCATGCCGAGGTGGAAGAAGTAGCCCCTTTCTCTCAATTTGACGCGCTTATTATGCGTGGCACCGATATCGAGACTGTGCGCGGAATTGGCCTAGATTCAGCGCAAAGCGGCGCTTTCGCCCCGCTTTTACCGTATTTGGACGCGCAGCAAGCGAGCGATTTTCGACAACAGGAAAACGGACTCATGTTGGGTGCCGGTCTGGCCCGGCATTTGGGCGTCAAAGTGGGGGAGCGGGTTAACTTAGTTGTACCTGGTGCGGGGCGTGCAGATGAAGTCGGGCCCACTCGCTTCAAAACGGTTCAGCTGAGCGCGATACTCAGCACTGGAACTGAGCTCGATCAGTCTGTCGCTTTGGTACATTTGGCGCTCGCCTCTGATTTAGCCGGTCTTAGTGGGGAAGTCAGTGGCTTCCGTATTACGACACATGGGTTGTTTGATGTTCAAACTACAGCTTGGGATTTACAACGAATCCTGCCTCCTGGTTTTTACAGCACAAACTGGATGATGACACACGGCAACCTGTACTCGGCGATACAGCTGTCACGTGATCTAATATCTATATTACTATTTTCCATAATTGCAGTGGCTGCATTTAACGTCGTATCCTCCTTAGTGCTGGTGGTGCTGGATAAACAGGGCAACATTGCGATTCTGCGGACCTTGGGAGCCACGGGCGCAGATATCGCCTGGATTTTCGTGTTGCAGGGCGCGATGATTGGTGTAGTAGGCGTGATTCTGGGCAGTGCTGTCGGAGCCATGGGTAGTCAGGCAGTGCCCAGCCTTGTCAGCTGGCTTGAACAAATACTAGGTATGCGGTTCCTCAATACGGATGTCTATCCAGTGTCGTTTTTACCTGTAGATTTACTGCTGCGAGATGTCATGACCGTTGGTGGGGTTGCTCTAGCGATGTGTGTCGTCGCGGCTATTTATCCGGCCAGGCGCGCTGCAAAACTGTCGCCGGCAGTTATACTTAGTCAGGACCGTTGAAAATTCTGGCCTCTCGCTTGCGTCTGCGCTCTCTCCAAAGACGCCTGACTCGCCAGCGCCACAGCAGGTTGATCACAAAATAACCGACACATCCGCAAAACAGTCCGCAAATTAAGCACCCCATGAGAAACGGCTTCCAGATTGCCGCGAGACTGTTGCTCAGCCAGAAAATACTCAGTTCAAACTCGACGTGCTGCAGCGGGACATCGATAATCAACGCGCCAATTTTGTAGGCCATAAAAAACAGAGGCGCAAGTGTGATCGGATTACTGACGAATACCAATCCGACGGACAAAGGTAAATTGCAACGCAACAATACGGCCAATACTGCGGCTGCAATCGTCTGGCCAGGTATGGGCATAAAGGCGACAAACAGGCCAACAAAAAACGCCATGGCAGCTGAATAACGATTGATATGCCAGAGATTGCTGGCATAAATCCAGTCCCCGAGAAAACTCAGCCCTTTAATCTTACGAATGGTCGCTAAACTAGGGACAATTTTTTGGAGAGCTTCTTTGGGCATGAAATAGGTGACCGCAAGTGCGCTGTTATTGACCTTGTGTATGTGTTTGACTGGGTCAGATACTGTGGCGCAACCGGATCGCCATGGCCAGTATTATGAACCGCTTGATGGCTATTATGCGCCATCATCGCTGACTTTCAAAACCCAATGACAAAGCGGGACTGCTCTGCCTTCAGGGGATCGCTCTATGCAATCATGGATGATTGGCATGGTGTCTGGCACTATTTTTGTTGGCTTGTGGCCGAGTCTACCGCCTATATCCCTATGTCTGATGTTTGCGGTTATTGCCGCGGTTGCACTGTGCTGGCAGACAGTGGCTGCGCGTGTGACGTGCGGAGTGGCGTGCGGCTGTTTTTTAGGCCTGACTCACGGTACCGTGTTGTTGCAGCACCGCTTGGCCGATGACTGCGTTGGGGTTCCGTTAGTTATTACGGGAATCGTATCGTCGCTCCCTACTGAAAGTCGTATGCTCAACTATGGGTTACGGCAGCGATTTGAATTTTCTGTGCAGAACATATCACCATCGCGGTGCGCCGGACCCTCAAAGCTCATTCTGTCTTATTATGGTGACGATAAGATTCGTCCTGCACAGGAGTGGCAGTTTGGGGTAAAGTTGCGCAAGCCATGGGGACGCGCTAACCCCGGATCATTCAATATGCAGATTTGGTTCGCCCAGCGAGCTGTTGACGGTATCGGTAGTATCCGAAAGTCTAGCGAGCGGCGTCAAGCGCATCAGGTCTCGAGTCTCTTTGTTAAGCACCATCGTCTGCGCCAAATCATCAGTGAGCGTATTGCTCGTCTTGACCTAAACCCCGAAGTCCTCGGTATCTTGCGGGCTATTACGGTGGCAGACAAAGCCGGTATTGATCACCAAATGTGGAAACTTTTTCAGCAGTTTGGCATTAATCATTTGCTCGTCATCTCTGGTCTTCATGTCGGAATGATTGCGGCCGTAGGCTACTTGCTCGGCGGCATAGTGCAGCGACTTATTAATACCACAGGGTTCTTAAGCGGCTGCATGCCGGGCGCCTTTGCGCTAGTTATGGCCTGGCTTTACAGCGCTATGGCTGGCTTTTCGCTTCCCACTCAGCGTGCCTTATGTATGCTGAATTGCTTTGTGATAGCCGCGCTGGCGACACGCAAGAGCGGGGCATCCAGAAATCTTTTAATGGCCGCAACCGTGGTGCTTACAGTTAACCCTTTAGCGGCAGTGGGAAGCGGATTTTGGCTCTCTTTCGGTGCGGTAGCGGCGCTGCTGTGGCTGGCTAAATGGCAGCATGGTATGCGTGCGATCCCCCGGTTGTTGCGCACGCATGGATTCATGGCGCTGGTGATGCTGCCTCTTGGAGCGTTGTTCTTCGGTGGTGGCAGCTTGGTTGCTATGCTGGCAAACCTGCTGATGATCCCGCTCATCGGCTTGGTGGTGGTCCCTCTGGCGCTTTTGGCCCTAGTGACATTTCTAAGTGGATGGCCGGTAGAAGCCGCACTCTGGCAATTGGCAGGGTGGCCGTTGGAACAGATTCTGCCGTGGGCTAGGGGCCTGTCGAGTAAGGGTGGTACTTTGTTTTATCTCCCTCTGACAGCCAATCTGCCGCAGGCTATCGCAGGCATGGTGGCTGTCATTCTATTGATGCTGCCTGGCAGAAGCGTACTGAAGCTATTGATACCGATATTGGCGTTGCCTCTGCTGCTGCCTTTGCGGACACCCTCAAATATACCTTCCCTCGATACACGTGTGACTGTATTGGATGTGGGGCAGGGCACTGCGGTGGTAGTAAGCTCCGGTGAGCAGGTATTGGTATATGATACCGGCGGTGGGAATCCTGATGGGATGAATATGGGGACAATGGTCGTGTTACCTTTTCTCCAGATGCAGGGTGTGAGCGCACTCGACACGCTGGTGATTAGTCATCCTGATCTTGATCACAGCGCCGGCGCTGAGGATGTGTTGGCTGAGCTGCATATAGGCCGCGTACGGTTCGGAGGTGATGATGAGCAGTATAGCAAGGGCAGATCCTGTATTGCTGGCGAATCCTGGCGGTGGCCCGGCGGACAGATCTTTCAGTTTCTGTCTCCGGCGATAGAAACAGCGCTTAGCCGTAATAACAGTTCCTGTGTATTGCAGATTGAAGTGGGGAATTATCGTCTTTTACTACCGGGCGATATCGATAACGAGCGGGAGCGGACACTTGTCCGTTACTGGGGCAAGCTGCTAAACAGCGAATGGCTTCTGGCTGCCCACCACGGCAGCAAAACATCGTCTTCTTTGACTTTTCTTAAACATACGCGACCGCAGGCTGTAGTGATCAGTAGCGGTTATGCTAATCGCTTTGGGCATCCACATCTAAGTGTGACGCGACGGCTACAAGATATCGATGCTTCGCTGTATCTCACAGCCTCGGATGGCGCTGTGGAATTTACAATCGTTCCAGGGAAGGCAATGGAAGTCAGCGTTTTTCGCGAATTTTACCGCCGCTACTGGCTGTAGCCTTCGTCTCGCTTCACGCTCAACCTATGGTGTCGTATACTATTCGGGTATTGAATGTTTATTGGTTGAAATTGTGCTTGAACTGTTAATGGCTGGCGGATGGCTGATGATACTGATAGTGCTGTGCTCTATTTTAGTGCTGGCAATTTGTATTGACCGCCTCTATACGCTCAATCCAAAGAAGATCGCACCACCGCACTTGCTAGCAACAGTGTGGCAACAACTGAAACAAGGTGAACTAGACGGATCTAAGCTTCGCACACTTCGAAAATCCTCTGCGTTGGGTCGTATTTTAGCCGCGGGATTGGTCAATGCACATCACGGGCGGGAGGTCATGAAGGAAAGCATTCAGGAAGCTGCTGCGCATGTAGTGCACGACTTAGAGCGCTATCTAAATACGCTTGGCACCATCGCCGCGGTGGCACCGCTGCTGGGGTTGCTCGGCACTGTGCTGGGTATGATTGACGTGTTTTCTGAAATAATGATGCAAGGCACCGGTAATGCCAGCGCCCTCGCTGGAGGCATTTCCCAAGCTTTAATTACGACGGCTGCAGGACTGACCGTAGCAATTCCTGCTATTGTGATGCACCGCTATTTTGTTGGTAAAATCGATGCGATTGTAGTCGAACTGGAGCGGGAGACAATCACATTGGTTGACGCGCTGCACAGTGAAGAAAACAAGGACGCGACTGTTTGAAGTTCAGACGGCACACGCGTGAAGAGGTCGGGATTAACCTGACGCCGCTGATCGATGTTGTTTTTTTGCTGTTAATTTTTTTCATGGTTTCAACCACGTTTACTCGTGAGACCCAGCTGAGTATCAATTTACCTGAAGCTCAGGGCCAGCCAACACAGGCTATAGAGAAACCTATTGAGATATTGATCGATGAATCTGGCATCTATCGCGTGAATGGCCAATTGTTGGTTGACAGTCAAAAGCAGACCTTGCAAGCGGCAATCTACAGGCTATCCGTTGGGGACGCGACTCTGCCTGTGTCCATCGTAGCGGATGCAAAGGCCGCGCATGAGGATGTTGTTAAGGCAATGGATGCCGCGGGTCAGACGGGGCATGTGCATTTGACAATCACCACTAGGCAGCCATCTGCTTCGTCAGCATCGTCTGACAGTCGTGACGCTCGCTGACTTAACCCTACTGTATTATACGGAGGCTTGCATGGCATACACAGTAGTTATACCGGCGCGTTATGGGTCGACCCGATTGCCAGGTAAACCTTTGCTCGAGATACAGGGCAAGACGATGGTGCAAAGAGTCTGGGAGCAGGCGGGTCTTAGCGGAGCCGATCAGGTCGTGATTGCAACCGATGATAGACGTATATATGAGGTCGCTCGTGCTTTTGGTGCGCAAGTATGTATGACATCTGTAGAACATGCGTCTGGCACAGACCGCCTGCAAGAAGTCAGTGCAGAGCTGGGCTTGGCTGCCGATCATATTGTGATAAATGTGCAGGGCGACGAACCACTTATTCCGCCGCAAGTTATTGATCAGGTCGCGGCAAATCTAAATGAACATCCGCCTGCTGGTATCGCTACGCTGTGCGAGGATATTGACGGTGTGGATGACCTCATAAATCCTAACGTGGTTAAAGTGGTCAGCGACGCGCAGGGAATGGCTTTATATTTTAGCCGAGCACCTATCCCATGGCCGAGGGATGCGTTTATGCAAGCGCGGAATGTAATGCCCAATGTTGGACGTTGGTACCGTCACATAGGTCTTTATGCTTACCGCGTTGCGTTTTTACATCAGTTTGTTAGCTGGTCCCCTGCACCCGAGGAGCAATTAGAAAGCCTGGAGCAGTTACGTGCCTTGCATAATGGCGTCGGCATTCATGTCGATCGGGCAGCCTGTAATGTCCCTGCGGGCGTCGATACATATGACGATTTGCTGCTGGTGCGTGCTTTATTAAAGGAAAAGTGTTGAACGTGGCTATCGAGCAGATCACCGCCGCGCTATCCGATTGCGTGGGCAATATGTGCCTATCGAGGAGTGCGCACGGCACATGTTGTGAGCCTTCGTTGCCTAGGTCTAACTATCCGTATAAACGAGACAATGAAGCTCTATCACGATAAGCTCATGTACGAGCATAATACGCTCGCCTTGCACGCGCGAGCAGACACTTTTGCCTGTGTCACCAATGACGCTGAACTGCTTGAGGCTCTTGCATGGGCACGGACTGCAGGTGTCGATGTGGTTGTGTTAGGGCAAGGGAGTAATATCATTTTAGCCGGCGATGTTCAGGCGCTAGTGGTGCAGCAGGCAGTGCGCGGCATTGAAGTACTAGACGCTTCTGATACTGATGTCATTTTACGCGTAGCTGCCGGCGAAAACTGGCATAAGTTGGTGCAGTGGACGTTACAGAATGGTTATTACGGACTTGAAAATCTTGCGCTGATTCCTGGCACAGTTGGAGCGTCACCGATTCAAAATATAGGCGCCTACGGCGTTGAATTACACTCGCTGCTATTGCGGGTCCACGCTAGACGGATAGCGGATGATAAACCGGTGACGCTAGACAACGCAGCATGTCAGTTTGGCTATCGAGATAGTGTTTTTAAGCGTGAGTGCAAAGACCAGCTAGTTATTACTGCGATAGACATTAAACTGTCACGACGTCCCAGCGTAAATATTGGCTATCCTGCTCTTGCGGCGTTCTTTGCCGATCGCCCGCATATTGAGCCAACGCCTCAGGCTGTATTTGACGCGGTTGTTGGTATTCGCAGTAGTAAGCTACCAGACCCCTCGGTTGAACCCAATGCAGGCAGTTTTTTTAAGAATCCATCACTGCGCTCTGAGGCGGCGGCGAGGTTGCTTGCCAAACATCCCGATTTGCCCTGCTTCTCTCAGGGCAGCGGTAGCGTGAAAGTGTCTGCCGCATGGCTAATTGAGCAGTGCGGATGGAAAGGTCATCGAGCAGGTGATCAAGGCGTGCATCCACAACATGCACTCGTGCTGGTCAACTATGGCAGCGGCAGCGGTGCACAACTATTGACTCTGGCCAATAAAATAGTCGCCTCAGTGTATGAAAAATTTGGTGTAGCGCTAGAAATTGAGCCGCGCATATATGGTTTTAATCTGTGATTAATTTCGATCATAAAGCGTTTGTTAAAACGCTGACGACACGTCCGGGTATCTATCAGATGTATGACGGTGCGGGTGGGCTGTTGTATGTTGGTAAGGCTAAAAATCTAAAGAATCGTGTCGGAAGTTATTTTCGAGCCAGCGGACTCACGGATAAAACGATGGCTCTGGTGGCTAAAATTCAGGATATACAAGTGACTGTGACAACGACGGAAGTTGATGCGCTGCTGCTGGAACACAATCTGATCAAGACACAGCAGCCGCCTTACAATGTTCTATTACGTGACGATAAATCTTATCCTTATATTTTTCTTTCGAATGACGATGAGTTCCCGAGAATTGCAATGCACCGTGGCGCCAAGAGACGTAAAGGCCAGTACTTTGGCCCCTATCCCAGTTCTGGGGCAGTGCGTGAATCTATGCATTTCTTGCAAAAAGTATTCAAAGTGCGGCAGTGCGAGGATAGTTACTTCAAGAATCGATCACGCCCCTGTCTACAATACCAAATAGACCGTTGTAGCGGGCCTTGCGTAGGTATGGTGACGAAGGATGACTACGCTCAACAGGTTGACAGTACGAAGTTATTTTTGAGTGGAAAATCTCAGGAGCTGATGGTGCGATTAGCAGACGATATGGAGCAAGCTGCAGCACAGCTGGGCTATGAAAAAGCGGCAGTATATCGCGATCAGATTAGTCATCTGCAGCATGTGCAAGCGAGTCAGGGTATTGAGGGTGTGAGCGGAGATCTTGATATTATTGCGGCTGCCGCGTCACACGGGCGAGCATGTGTGCAGGTGCTCTTTGTAAGAGAGGCAAGGGTACTAGGCAGCAAAACGTACTACCCACCGCTAAAGCTGCAGGAGGGTGTTGAGCAGCTGCTGGCGGCATTTATTCCCCAGTTTTATCTCGGATTGGGTAGAGCGATCCCCGCAGAAATTATCGTCAATGCAGAGCCGGACAGTGCTGGTATAATTTCCCAAGCACTCTCGGTGCAGGCTGAACGAAGAGTGAAGTTGCGTATCCGAGTACGCGAGTCACGCGCGCAATGGTTAATGCTGGCACAGCAAACAGCGGAAACTAATCTCGTCGCGCACTTGGCCGGGCGCCAGACTATGCTGGGACGCCTGCAAGGCTTGCAGGACTTGTTGGGTTTACCGCAACTGCCGGAGCGCATGGAGTGTTTTGACATCAGTCACAGTTCCGGTGAGGCGACAGTTGCTTCATGTGTCGTGTTTGATCAGCATGGGCCGTGCAAGGTGGACTATCGCACATTTAATATTGAGGGTGTCACACCGGGCGATGACTACGGTGCAATGCATCAGGCTCTGGAGCGTCGTTATAAAAGGCTTAAGACAGCAGAGGCTAAAATGCCTGATGTGCTTCTGATTGACGGAGGTAAAGGTCAGGTTTCTCAGGCCATGTCGGTACTTAATGATCTGCAGGTCTGTGGCGTTGAGGTTGTAGGTGTCGCAAAAGGTGTCACCCGCAAGGCGGGATTTGAAACGCTGCTCAACGGCGAAACCGGTGAGCAGATTCAGTTGCCACCAGACCATCCAGCCCTGCACCTGATACAGCATATACGCGATGAGGCGCATCGCTTCGCCATTACCGGTCATCGTGGCCGCCGCGATAAAGCTCGGCAGCGCTCAGCGTTGCAGGACATTCCCGGTGTCGGTGCTAAGCGCCGCCGCGAACTGCTGCGGCACTTCGGGAGTACACAAGGCGTGCAGAATGCAAATATTGATGAATTAAAAAAGATTTCAGGCATTAGCGCGGCAACTGCGCAGCAGATATATGACCATTTGCATAACACATAACAATATTGTTGTAGACGCAAGCTCACATAACCTGCTCTTATCTGACATTTTAGGTGACAGCGCTATCGCCATATAAGCTCGGTTGTCAGCGGGCGAGGGTGGCTGGACACATTTTTTCGGTTGCGCTTGTGAGCCTGCTAACGCATCTCCATCGGGGGCAGATGGGGTACTCCCTCGGTGCGGTGTTTGAATAAGGATGTGGCTATAGGTTAGTATGCCCTATAGATTGGTCATGCATACTTGACACTCACGATGGTTAGTTTTCAAGGATATCAAAGCACTTGCCTATTACTATTCCCAATGCGCTGACTATTTTCAGGATTTTTCTAATTCCCGTTTTGGTGCTGGTGTTCTATCTTCCTTTCAAAAATCATTTGCTGTTTGCAGCGGGCATTTTCGCCTTTGCAGCGATAACCGATTGGGTTGATGGTTACCTTGCTAGACGGCTTGGCCAGATGACCGCTTTTGGTGCCTTTCTCGACCCGGTTGCTGATAAATTAATGGTCACTATTGCGCTGGTGCTGCTCGTTGAGCGCCATGATACGCTGCTGTTTACGTTGGCCGCCTGCGTGATTATTGGGCGTGAGATTGTGGTGTCGGCTTTGCGCGAGTGGATGGCAGAGCTTGGAGAGCGCACATCTGTTGCGGTCTCCTATATAGGCAAGGTTAAGACCGGTTTTCAGATGACTGCGATCACCGGGTTACTGGCGATTGGCCCGCGGGGGGATGAAGACTGGCAACTGGCACTGTGCTACGTTGTGCTATACACCGCAGCGGTTCTTACCCTGTGGTCTATGGTGGTCTACCTTAAAGCGGCCTGGACAGTGATTAAAGAACAGGATAAAACTATCTAATTCAATTAGTTGCAGGGTTTTTTTGGAATTCCCTTGACTCTAAAGATGCGGTGCATACAATAACGGCACTCTTAGGCGCGGACTTTTATGCGGCTGTTGTATGCGGGAATAGCTCAGTTGGTAGAGCGCAACCTTGCCAAGGTTGAGGTCGCCGGTTCGAACCCGGTTTCCCGCTCCATCCCCGATTAGGCTCGGTGGCAGAGTGGTCATGTAGTGGACTGCAACTCCGCGTACGCCGGTTCGATTCCGGCCCGAGCCTCCAAACGTGCTAATCACTTACACCAAGCCAATGCCTTGGGCTTAAATTTAGTCGTCAACCTTGCTATGATTTTGTTGCAGGGGAGGCGCAGGATTCACTGGCTGTGGCTGAATATGGTCGGCGATTTACGCCACGGTGTGTATGCTCAATAAATTGTGAGGTTAGACACTCATGCAATACTCAGAAAATGGGAATTCGGCGAAGCAGTGTTTGTGTCGACCGCAGCGTTTTTGTGCCGTTAGCGTGAGCCAACATCATCTCAAGCAGGGGCTCAAGGCATTACTGGTGGGACTAATGGCTGTGGGTATTGCCGCATGTGACTCGTCTAGTGACTCTAACAACGCCAACTCAGATAGCCCTCTGCCAATCGTGCTAGATAGTCGCCTAGATACTGATGGTGACGGGGCTCCAAATAGTTGTGACTCATCATGTGTTGGTGAGGGCTTAGTCGCTGATCCAGACGACGATAATGACGGTATTGCAGATGCTATAGATACATATCCGCTGATCAGTTTGGGCGGTCTGTTGGACTCAGATAGTGACGGTGCGCCAAATGACTGTGACCCGCTATGCAATGATAAAGGCATGACGGCCGATTTGGATGACGATAATGACGGGGTTGCGGATGTTATAGACAGATATCCTCTGATCAGCTTGGATGGCCTGTTGGACTCAGATGGTGACGGTGCGCCAGATGAGTGCGATGTGCTCTGCCGCGATAAAGGCATGGCGGCGGATTTGGATGATGACAACGACGGTATTGCAGATGCTGTGGATACGTATCCTTTGATCAGCTTGGACGGCCTGCTGGACTCAGATGGTGACGGTGCGCCAGATGAATGTGATGTGTTCTGCCGCGATAAAGGCATGGCGGCGGATTTGGACGACGACAACGACGGCATTGCAGATGCTATAGACACGTATCCTCTGATCAGCTTGGACGGCCTGTTGGACTCAGACGGCGACGGTGCGCCAGATGAGTGTGATGTTCTGTGCCGCGAGAAAGGCATGGCGGTGGATCCCGATGATGGCAACGAAGGCGTCATAGATGCCGGTCCCGACGACTCGCTGCAGGCCGCTAATTTTTCGGTCCGTGAAAGCGTCAACCAGCTTCACGTCACGGATGCCCAAGTGGGCTTGCAACTCGCGGTTTATAATGTCGCGGGTGATAAAATTTCTAGCGGCGAAACCGATGAGATGGGTAGCCTAATCTTCCGCAGCTTGCCAGCGGGTAGTGGTTACTCGGTGCGAGAGACCGAGAGTAATCCGGTGAGGGGTCTGGAAAATCTCGCAGTATGGTCACCCGAGGGGAGCCTTCCGGACGCAAATTTTTATCAGAGCCAGTCGCTGCAGCCCGGCTTTAATTACATTACCACGCGCGATGGTACTCGACTGTCCGCCTATGTTTTTTTACCCGGGCCTCCTGAGGACGGCCCCTATCCAACGATTGTCAATTACTCCGGTTATGAACCCTCAAAGCCAGGCTCGGTTCTGGACGCCAGCTTAACCGGTTTTTGTGGTTTGCTGCCCGTTCTATGTGATGCGCCTAGTCATCCTGCAGGGCTGATTGCTGGGTTTATGGGCTATGCGTCAGTGGGGGTTAACATGCGTGGCACCGGTTGCTCCGGAGGGGCCTACGACTATTTTGAGCCGCTGCAGGTCTTGGATGGTTACGATATTATTGAAACAGTTGCGGCCCAGCCATGGGTGTTTGACAACAAAGTTGGAATGGGAGGTCTTTCTTTTTCTGGTATTAGCCAACTGTTCGTCGCTCAAGCGCGCCCGCCGAGTCTGGCGGCCATTGCGCCACTATCCGTCATAGCAGAGACCGCGGCTTCCACGCTAAATCTGGGCGGTATTTTCAACAATGGTTTCGCGTTTGAATGGGCAAACAGGGTAGTGGCTGGAGCACGGCCCTACGGTCAGGGCTGGGAGCGGAGTCAGGTGTCTGCAGAATATGAAGCATTTGGGAGCAGCGTCTGCGAAGTGAATCAGCAGCTACACTCTCAAGCAGTAGATGCTGTCGGCAAAGCATTGAGTTACGAATATTATGAGCCTGAAATTCTTGATCCGTTGAGTCCGGCGAAATTTGTCGACAAGATTACGGTGCCAGTTTTCCTCACTTGCGCCTGGCAGGATGAGCAAACCGGGCCTCATTGTGCGACCCTAATGGATAAATTTAGTAATGCG
>JAQWNG010000012.1 GCA_029246385.1 Halioglobus sp. | reverse complement strand
CTATGTGCTTGATGAAAACGGCGAACGAATACCTCTCAGGCCAGGCGACAAACTCGTCATTCCAGCCGGCGCAATTCACGCCGAGGGCGAGGTCACCGAGCGCATGGTGTACATCGTTGGCCTGCCTGTGGCGGCGAATTTATTTGAAAAATTAACGTTGCTCGATCCAGCAGATAGACCCCTAAAAAGCTGGGACCATCTTCTAAAGCATGACAGGTGAATAGCCTAAATATTCTCTGCATCCCAATAACCGCCATGATTTCGGCGACAGCTCTAGGGATCAGCTATTACGACAGATTAAGTGGACAAAACGTGCCAAGAATGACACCTTTCCATGCTACAGGGGAATTTAATTTAGCGGCCTGCTTTCGGCATCGCCGCCCAGGAAAAACAGTGGACACGCGCAGCGCAGTTTGGTTGGTTCGTTTTGGCATTGCAATGTCACTGACATTGCTGGTGAACACCTCAGCGCTCGCGATTATTGAAATCGACATCAGTAAGCAACCGAGCGTTCAGCCCCAGACCACTGAAAGGGCACCGAGAATTATTGTCAAGCTCCGCAACAGCAATATCAGCCGATCCAGCGGCCGAGAGTACACACGTCCATTGCTTGAGCGATTGGAGTTGCGCAGCGCTGTGCGACTGGAGCGTCAGCGCAGTATGGCCACCGGTGCGGAGCTACTGCGCATGGAGCCCGCCGATCATGGTCACCTACAGCAGGTCCTCACGGTCCTGCGTGCGGATCCTGACGTGGAGTACGCAGAAGAAGATATACTGATGCGGCCGCTGTTCACACCGAACGACAGTCTCTACAGTGCACAATGGCAATACTTTGAGGACACCGGCGGTCTGCGCATGCCCAACGCATGGGACAGCGTCACCGGCAGCGGCGTTGTGGTGGCGGTTATCGATACCGGTTATCGGCCGCATTCCGATCTTATCGGCAACCTGCTGCCCGGCTATGACATGATCGACGATATATTTATTTCTCAGGACGGTGACGGTCGCGACAGTGATGCCCTGGATCCCGGTGACTGGGAGACCGCAGATCAGTGCTACCCTGGATCATCGGCTTCGGATTCGTCTTGGCATGGCACCCATGTCGCGGGCAGCATAGCCGCTGAAACCGACAACGGAGGCGGCGTTGCAGGCGTCGCATTTGATGCTGGCATAGTGCCCGTAAGGGCCCTTGGTCGCTGTGGCGGTTACGTGTCCGACATTGCCGATGGAATCATCTGGGCAGCGGGTGGCACTGTCAGCGGCGTGCCCGCAAATGCTAACCCGGCCAAGGTGCTGAACTTATCTCTTGGCGGTGGCGGGAGTTGTTCATCCACCAGTCAGGCAGCTATCGACAGTGCCCGCGCTCTCGGCGCGACGGTGGTCGTTGCAGCCGGCAACGCGAATACAGATGCATCCAACTCTACGCCAGCTAACTGCACTGGCGTGGTCACGGTGGCAGCTACCAATCGTGCCGGTGCCAGAGCCTACTATTCAAACTATGGCTCCGTCGTTGACATAGCCGCACCGGGTGGTGGCAGCGGTGGACTTATCCTATCGACGCTCAACACCGGCACTACCATCCCCGTAAGTGATAGCTATGAAGCCTACCAAGGCACTTCTATGGCTACCCCGCATGTCGCAGGCGTCGCCGCACTCATCTACGCAATAAACCCCGCTGTCACGCCTGACGATGTCGAATCTATCTTGATAACGACTGCTCGGCCCTTTCCCGGTAACTGCACCCAGTGCGGCAGCGGCATAGTCGATGCTACGGCGGCCGTCACCGCTGCTACCGACGACAGTATCGGCGGTGACGTATTGGATAATGGCACGCCAGTGAACGACCTTGCGGCTGATATCAACGCTCGGCTTTTCTACACGATGGAGGTACCCGTCGGCGCAACGGCGCTATCATTTGCTATGTCCGGGGGCATTGGTGACGCTGATCTCTACGTTCGTTTTGGTACCGTGCCGACCACCTCAAGCTACGACTGCCGACCTTATCTGGAAGGCAATGACGAGACCTGCAGCATTAGCGAGCCGCAGGCCGGCAGCTACCGCGTCATGGTCGCGGGCTTTTCTGCATTCTCGGGGGTCTCACTAGTCGGCAGTTACACTGAACTGATCGACTCAGACGGTGACAGTGTTATCGAAACCGATGACAATTGTCCATTGATCGCCAACCCCGAGCAGTTGGACACGGATGAAGATGGCAGAGGCGATGTCTGTGATAATTGCCCGCTCATTCCTAACCCTGATCAATTGGACGCGGATGAGGATGGCCGCGGCGATGTCTGTGACGAACTTCCCCCAGGCTGCTGAGCACCGTGAAGGCCCATCTAGCTTTCAAAGTGCGATCGGCACGCCGTTATCGGCAGGGGCAAGACAGACAACCGACGTTGTGATCTCGTTACCGCATGATAATGCGCTTAGGGCATCTGCCAGAAACTCCGGTATGCTTCTACTCGCGGACTATGCCCAGCGTGCATTCGACTGTCCGTTAAACTAACCACAGACCCATCACTTTCTACCGACATTAGAAAAATGTGATAACTGGGGGCAGACTATGAATACAACTCCAGCACAGATGCACGCATGGCGGCTACATGAATATGGACAGCCCGTCGACGTACTGAAGCTAGAGCAGGTTGATATTCCTGAGCCCGGTGATGGCGAATTACGGGTGAAAGTGCTTGGCATACCCTTTAACCTAAATGATCTTGAGCGCGTGACCGGCGGTAATATGATGGTGAAACCAGAATTTCCCTATAGCCCCCGCATGGAAGTTATGGGCTTGGTTGAAAAGTGCGGTGACGGCTGTGAGGCGTGGCATGGCAAGCACGTTGTTGCCATGCCTGCTGGAGCACATGGCGGTTACGCAGAATATGCCATTTGCGCTCCTGTATCAGCCTTTGAAGTGCCGAAAGAAATACCGCTTCGCGATGCGGCAGCAATGTACTTTCCTTACCATTTGGCTTGGCTTTGCTTGATTGAGCGCGCCGGCTTGCAAGCAGGAGAAACCGTGCTCGTTCATGCCGCAGCTGGCAGTGTGGGTTCTGCCGCAATTCAGCTTGCAGTAAACGCAGGTGCGCGTGTTATAGCGACAGCGGGTTCAAATGAAAAATTAGAATGGTGTCGCAAACTAGGTGCAGAAATCACCGTAAATTATAGCAGCGACGACTTTGTCGCCATCGTCAAAGAAGCAACTGAAAAAAAAGGTGTCGATATCGTTTTTGATACTGTCGGCCCAGCGGTAATGGAACAATCTCTTAGTGCCATTGCGTACAATGGTCGTTATATTATGATGGGGTTTTCTTCAGACAAAACCGTGGCGGATGAAAAGTCTCTAGTGCCGCGCAGACTCGCGCTCAGTAACATAAGCCTATGCGCAGTCATGCTTGCCTATGCCGATGAGCCTATGTCCTATTTTTTGAACGATAGCATGGGCTGGAACTTCGTGCCGGCGGCACTAGGTGAAAAAATCAACAAAATCATCATTTCTCTTGTACAAAAAGGTGCGCTCAAACCTGCCGTTGGCCGAATTGTCAACTTTGACGATATACCGCAGACACTGCAAGACTTGGCTGACAGAAAAACGGTAGGAAAAGTTATCGCCTTACTTTGACGTCAAGGCATTGTGTCCTTACGTTTACCAATCGCTACGCTGGAATCACATCAATGCGCCATACAGACCCACTTTTAACATTTTTTACCAACCGATTAAACGCAGAAACTTCAGTGACACTGCGCAGTCCGCTCAGTCGTTCCAACCTGGCCTGTCATCGAGTTTTGATGCCGGCAGTAGCGACCTCATGTCCATAAAATTACTGTTAGCCGCATTGCTGGCATCCTATGCCAGCGCAATATTCGCCGCAGTTGAAGAACACCGACACAGCGGTATATGCGATGCCTCAGGTGTTGTTGCCATCGGTAGCGATACGTTTGCTGTTGCTGATGATGAACTGAATAGACTGCTTACCTACAGTCTGCATACATCCGGCCCTGAAGAGTCTTCGCTCGAGTTAAATCACTTCCTCAACCTATCCAGCCAGATTAATAACAAAAACCAGTTTCCCAAAGCAACACCAGAAGCTGATTTGGAGGGTGCGGCTAGGGTTGGCGACGTAGTCTATTGGATATCTTCACACGGGCGTAACCGCAAGGGAGAAAGAGTCGACGCTAGAATGCAGTTTTTCGCCACTAAAATTGACAGTGACGGCACTAACCCTATTTTAGTACCTGTTGGCGCGGCCTATACCCATTTGCTGCAAGACATAATGGCAGCACCACAACATCAGAGCTACGAACTCGAAACCGCTGCGGCGCTGCCTCCCAAGGCACCGGGAGGCTTAAACATCGAAGCGATGGCCGACATGCCCAACGGGCATCTACTCATTGGTTTTCGCAGCCCCACTATTGCAGGTAGGTCGTTAATTATTGAACTAGAAAATCCGGCTGGCATCATTGAAGGCGAGACGGCGACGTTCGGTCAACCGAGATTGATTGAATTAGATGGCGGCATCCGCGCCATGGCATCCGAAGGCAGTCACTACATAATCATAGGCAACGAACAAGATGCTGAGGCTGGTCAATCCTCATTTTACCTCTGGGATGGCGAAGGTCAAACCGTCGAGAAGATCGAAAGCTTGAATTTTGCACACTTTAACCCCGAGGCCATTACTGTTTTCCCTGATAATCAAGGCGGTCAAGTTCTGCTGTTATCCGACGATGGCAGCAGCGAGATCGAAGGGTCAGCCTGTAAAAAAATAACTGATCTAAGGCAGCGCCACTTCAGAAGTTTTTTATACCGACACCCTGATCTTGTATTTTTCAACTAATCATATCCATGACCTTGATGACCAACTTGTCGCCGCCTTCCGCCAAAATGCGGCGCACCAGAGGGAATCGCCGCTAAAAACAGAAAATTGGGCAAATGTTAAATAATGTTTAATGTTAGGAACTTTGAAGGGCCATTAGGCACTAATAACAACGTAAACGAGTAAAAAGGCGGCAGCACTGCATTTGTATATCGCCGACACGACCGCGCCTTGGGTCTGTAACTGGCGCCATTAGACCGATGGGAATCCTGGATTATTGTGTCGGACTGCCCACACTGCTATACTTTTCTGCTGCTTAAAAAATAATTTGCAACATATTTTTACTGGGATTTCTTATGTCCAGACACTCACGCATTGCCATAGCATTCACTCTTTCATTGCTCGCTGCTTGCGGCGTTGACGGCGGCACCACAGTCGCCAGTAACGGCGACTTACGCCCTCAACAGCCTGATTTGAGCGATCAACTGTTCAAACCAAATGAAATTGTCCAAGTTAACATCGAAATGGACCCCAATGATTACGATGAACTGCGTAGCGAAGGTCGCAACTTCGCGACGATTGCTACTGGGTGTGCAAGCGAGTTTGAATATAACAATTTTAGTGCCACTGTCACTATTAATGGAGAGGTGCTGGAAGACGTCGATATTCGAAAAAAAGGCTTTCTGGGCTCTCTATCAGCGAGCCGCCCCTCCTTTAAACTGGACTTTGACGAGTTGAGACCCGATAGGCGTTTCTACGGAACGCGGCGTATGACGCTGAATAATAATCTTCAAGATCCTAGTAACACGCATACATGCATGGCTTACGAACTCTTCCGGGAGGCAGGTGTGCCAGCGCCAAGATGCAATTTTGCTAGGGTCAGCGTCAATGGCGAGGATTTGGGTATTTATTCACATATAGATAGCATCAAAAAACTTTTTCTGCGGCGTAACTTCGGCAACGATACTGGTAATTTATACGAGGCCCAGATTGCGGATTTCGGCGAAAATCTGCAAGAAAATTTTCAGCTTAAGACGAATAAAGATATAAACGATCGATCAGACCTCAGTGCAGTGGTTTCAGCACTGAAGGCTACTGATGAGAATCTAGTCAGTCTGCTGTCTCAAGTGGTTGACTTGGACGCCTTCACATTGTTTTGGGCGGCAGAGGCCGTTCTCGGGCATTGGGATGGCGGCACATCGAATGCCAACAACTATTGGATCTATAATAATCCTGGTAACGGTCTTTTTTATTATATCCCTTGGGGCACGGACGCAGCTTTAGAGCAGGACAGCCTGTTAGATCCAGGCACAGGCCCGCTATACCGTTCGACGAATATTCCATCACGCCTATACAAAATCCCAGAGTTTAAGCAAAAATATGATGCGCAGGTGTTGGAGCTGCTGGAACAACTATGGAACGTGGACTCTCTCAATGCAGAAGTTGATCGCATCAGGGATCTGACTGAAACACCCGAAGAAAATATGAGACAAGTCCGCAGGTTTATTCGCGAGTATGAAGGCAAGCTGAGGGCAGCAGTGGCAGGCGAGACGCAGCAAAGAGAGCGCACCATTGACGATGTACCGCTTGTGTGTGATCGAAGCGGCTATATGACGCTCACCGGGAATATTGTTGATGGTAAAGGCATCGTTGAATGGGTCGACCTGAGCGGCGAGTTAATCACCGTGCAGGTTGACGCCGCTGCACCAGCGGCGAACGTTGGAGGCGGCCTCCCCTCTGACAGTGTCTTCATCAACATGACAGGCCTTCTAGACGGTCGGCTAGTTATTTTCCCTGTTCTGATAGAGAGAGGCGAGTTTGGCCAGCTGGAGGTTGCTCTGCAGGGTACAACAACGATGATTCTGCGCGGCAACCTTGGGGGCTCAGGTAACACCGGCTTCCAAATTGATGGTGTGACGGGCGCCGGTGTGATTCGCTTTGACGAGGCACCGACACTCGGCAACGCGGTAACTATGAGTTTCGAGGCTGAGTTCGTAGACAGCAGCGGTATTTTGGGTAACCTCTGACCCATGCAGCTTAGTCTCGAGCAAGCACGATATCGTAGTGATCACGGTGAGCTGAGAGGCCAGAGTCACGATATAGAAAAGTCGTGTGCCGCTATAATCGCAAAATTTTCAGCACATAACCTCAAAGAGCAATCAGCAATCACGCTGGCCGATCGCACCGATTCCAAGTTTCTATTGCCCGTGCGAGTGCTACCTCGCTTCCTTGGCGCCTTGAATTCCGACTACACTATCCTCGAAGAATCCGGTCATCGTATATTTACATATGAAAATACCTATTTTGATACTCCCGCGTGGGATTTCTATTTGCAACATCAAAATGGCAAATTGAACCGCCACAAGTTTCGTTTGCGACGTTATCATGAGACTAATATTTCCTATTTTGAAAAAAAGTTCAAAACTAATAAAGACCGCACGGTAAAGGAGCGAGTCAACTGTGCTGACGCTCAGTCCAACAGCGTTGTTGTTGCAGAGGATATTGTCAAACCCAGTCTCTACGTTAATTATCGACGTGTTACGCTTTGGAATCACGCAGCCAACGAACGGCTAACCCTAGACTACGATCTGCGTTATCAACGGCCAGAAAAAACCAAGATGACAGGGCTTGATGGCTTGCTAATCGCAGAGCTTAAAAGGCACGGAAATGCAAGTGACTCACCTTTTGTAAAAGCCGCCAAACACTACGGCTTTTCACCGAAAAAATTCAGCAAATATTGTACCGGTGTCTGCCTAACGGATAATGGCTCACTGAAGAACAATCGCTTTAAATCAACACTTACTGAGATAAAAAAAGCCAGCGCGCTATAGGAGCAATTACTGTATGAGTTTAAGCCAAGACCCTGATTTTTTAATAAGGCTGCTCATTAATATGGCGGCAGTTCTGATATTGATCAGGCTTATTTATTTTCGAGCTTCTAAGCACCGAGCCTATGCCAGCTCATTTATTTTGTTTGGCATGGGTGTGTTCCTTGTCACTAGTCAGCTGTCAACTGTCGATATTTCGCTCGGCTTTGCCTTCGGATTGTTTGCTATCTTTTCTATGCTACGTTATCGCACAGAATCCATAACAATTAAGGAAATGACCTATCTGTTCTTAGTGATTGCAATGTCTCTTCTATCTGCCGTCGGCGACATGAGCCATCTGGGGCTTGTGTTGCTGCTCGCCTTGGTCTGTGTGATGGCTTATATCACTGAAACAAGCTTGATCCTGCCAGCACTGGAGGAACAAGTGGTCCAATATGAAAAAATCGAAAATATTCGGCCGGAAAGAAGAGCTGAATTATTAGAGGATCTCCGCACTCGTATGGGACTAGATATCCGTAGCGTAGAAATTAACGAAATCAACTTTCTCAAAGATACAGCCCAACTGAAGGTTCAATATGTACCTAGAACGTCTGATGATTAATTCGAGAGCTATCAGTGCTTGGGCCTTTATCGCATTGCTGTTAAGCGCATCTGCTCTTGCAGAGAAGGAACGACTTGGGATCAGCGGTCAAGTGCTGATGGACATCGATTATTATGAATCCTTCTGGGACAAAAGCGGTGATAGCTCCAATACTAATTTAGAACTGCGTAACGGTCGCATTCAGCTCACTTATGATTTCCCTGCTGGCTGGGAGGCAAAGTTGCAGGTCAATGCTGAGGCCGACTCCGATGGCAGCGATGTCGGCCTCGGCTCGGCTTATCTCCGCTATACCAATTGGAGCATAGCAGAGATTACCTTAGGCAGAATGAAGGAGCCACTGGGCATGGAGCGCAACACACGCAGCGCTCGATCTGTGACAATCGAAGACTCTATGATGACGACATCTTTTACCTCTCGAAAGAACTGGGGTATCCGTCTAACTAACGCAACAAAGCGCAGAACTTGGTCACTAGCTGCAACGGCAGACGACAACAATGACAACGATGATCAGGGTTACAAAGAAAACGAACCCATTGCGCTAACAGGTCGGTTCACGCTTGCTCCAATCCATGGGAAGGAACAGACGCTTCAATTTGGCGTCTCAGGATCATGGCGGGACTGGAATGAAAATACTTTCCAAATCAGAAACCGAGCGGAAGTTTTTAGTGCCGACAATGTAGTGCGAAGCGCAGAGTTTGCCGCAGACAGCCAGACAGTCATTGGATTGGAGGCCGCCTGGAGCCGCAATAGCCTACTAATACAGTCTGAGTATATGGCCACACGCGTTGAAGAAGTGGATGGGCCGGACTGGGACTATGACGGCTATTATTTTACGGCGAGTTACATCCTTACTGGTGAGCATCGCAAACTTAGCAAAGGCAAGCTCGGCATGGTCAAACCGAAGGGTAGCAACGGAGCCTGGGAAGTAGAGAGCAGGTACAGCTATATTAATCTTCGCGATAGAGGCTTGGGGGCGGAGGCTTCTATTACCACCGTAGGCCTAAACTACTACTACAGAGAAGACATCAAGATAATGCTAGCCTATCTTTACCCCGACATCGCCGGAGACGTCACTAGCGATAACAACGGCGGACATGCGATTTCTGCACGCGTACAAATTCTATTTTAATTGCAAGCAGGGCGAGGCTTCCCGCTCTAAAAGGCAGCCGGACCGCGCCATACGATCCCCGTCTTGTTCTAATTTTTAAGCTTGAGCCCTGAACCCCGCGGAGCTGCCACGACCCAATAGCGTTATGCCATGCGATGAAGTGCACAGACCTTATTGCCGGCAGGGTCACGCAAATAAGCCAGATAGATTTTTCCGATGCCGCTCTCACGTGGGCCAGGTGGCTCTTCAATCGCGGTGCCTCCATTAGCTAGGCCAGCGGCATGCCAGGCGTCAGCCATTTCTCCACTCTCCGCTGCGAAACCTATAGTGCTGCCATTGCCATGGCTAACCGGTTCGCCATCAATGGGTATGCTGACTGAAAATATGCCTACCTTGGTAAAATAAAAGCAACGCCCCTTTTCATCTATGACGCCCGGCTCATAACCAAGAGCGCCTAGAATAGCGTCATAAAAAATTTTCGACTCGTTAATGTCGCTCGCCCCAACCATGATATGACTGAACATCTTTACGCTCCTGATTTTATTGTGATGAGCCGCTCCATACTGGAGTCGCGCTCGACATATTTCGGCTGGGTTCGTTTGCGGCTAAACGAGTGCTAATGCCGCACCAACGAGCCCGCCAATAACTAAAATTTGGGCCGGAAGAAAACTTAAGATAAATCCCAGGGTTCGAGATTTTGGATCAGCTACATAACCTCTAAAGTAAAGAAAGCGCCCAACCACGAAAATCAAGCCCAGACCTGCAGCCACATCGGCGCTGACATAGTGACCGAACATAAATATTCCTGGGATAAATAAAACTAACATCTCAAGCGTATTTTGCTGAACCCGATAATACCTTTCAAAGATCGGATCGCCTGACACTGCAGGCGCGGCAACATCATAGGTTCCCCGCGCTTTTCCAACCAACATGCCGAAGATCGAGTATTCAATCAAAGCTAATGCAATTACGATGGTCACTGCTGCCATTTCATTCTCCTTAAGGCTATAAATCTCTAAGCAAATGCGTAGAGAGCACGGGACTCACTGTATCAACCAGTGGCTTTCTAGGGTAGCACTTGATTACTCGCGCACCCAAAAAAAGGGGCCCTCACCCCACAATACAAGAATGACCGACGCTTCACTGATGCGAAGTATTTTCATGGACCCCCATGCTAGCCCTATCTCGCTAGCATATCCTGATTCTCGACAACCATCAGCCCACGACGTTCTGTGGCCATTGCCGCATCCACTGCGAAAGCCGCCACTTCCTGCACTGCAACCGGGCTTTCAGGAAGAAACTGGGATACCAACTCTGGCAAGCAGCGCATCATCCACGCAACGGGTGACATAAGCAATCCCAGTGGAATGGCAGTCCCCCCGCCTGTATAGCGTTTGCCGTAAATCGCCGAGGGATATATTACCGTTGCTGCATTATGTTCTGATGCCTTTGCATAAACCGCTGCCGCCTCGCTAGCCTGCTGTTTACCTACGTAGTACCCAAAACGACTGGAGCGCATCACGGCTGGAATATGCGCGCTGAGCAACACCAACCGCTTAACCCGTTGGCGCTGCGCTTCAGCAATGACGGCACTATTAGCGCGACCGTTAGTCATCACCTGTTGCTCGAAGCCACGCTGGTTAAAGGTGGGCAGCGGAGGAGACCCAACCAGACATACAATGCCATCTGCCGACGCCACCAACGACGGATCGGGATGCAATGCATTGCCAGCAACCCAAGTGACTTGCCGCGACCATGCCGGCCGAAGACGTTTTAAGTGCGACGGAATCTCACCACTACGCGACACACTGGTGCAGGTTGCGCCGCGAATCGCGGCAAGCTCCAGCACCTTAGTGCCGACAAAACCGTTGCCGCCGTAGACTAGGAGATGAACTGGCGTATTTAACTCTGGCATAGGCTGATCCTTAATTCTCCTTATAGATACGCACATCGTCTCTTACTAGTTTACGACAAGAGTCGCCGTCACCCAAGGATAGAACGGAAGTGCGCCTGAGATGGGTCCGGTTGAGGCGATAGTGGGTGAACCGCTGCTACGATGCTTTCAGCCGCAACATGCCACGCTAGCCGAGTGTCTTAGTCGCCCTGCCGTTGGAAAAAATTCACCAAATACAGCCACGCTGGGGATAAACCGTTCGCATTGGTGAGGTTGTGCTAAATTTATAGTGATCGCTAGTTCAGCGTAAAAGATACGCTGAATAAGAATTCGATCTGACGCATTCTCCTAAAAACCAAAACACGGATGTTATGGACATGGAACAAACCTCTTTATCACACGCGCGCCGAGATGAGATCGTCCCACCACCAGAAAAGGTCGGTTACCTCGCGCTCTCTCGCACGACGGACAAAGTGTTACACATTTTACTCAGTGGAGACCTGACCCGATTAAGGGCAGATTCTGTAGCGGAATCACTGGGGATGAGCAGCACCACCCTGCGCCGCCGCCTGCGAGCCGATCATACCTGCTATCAATTTCTACTCGATCACGCTCGACAATATCGCTGCGAGCAGGTTCTGCGGGTTATGTGGCGGCCCGGTAAGTGTCTAGCGAAGGAACTGGGCTACCTTGAAGTCAACAGCTTTTACCGTGCCTTCCGCCGCTGGACCGGGCTCAGCTACAGCGAATACAAGATACGATACACCCTGTAGGGCTGCTGCGGAGATTACGCTTTCTCATCTTAGCCGCGGGCTTTGCCGAGGCAAAATACGCCGGGACGAATAGCCCGGCTGCAAATACCCTGTTTAAAATCAGAAGTATCCACGAGGGTTTTTTTGCTGCCAGCGCCAGGCATCCTCACACATTTGCGCCAGATCACGATACGCCTTCCAGTGCAACAATACCTGTGCTAACTCGGGGTCTGCCCAATACGCGGCGATATCACCCGGTCGCCGGTCCACGATTTCATAGGGTATAGCCCGTCCACTCGCACGCTCAAAAGCGCCAACCATCTCCAGCACCGACACCCCATTACCCGTTCCAAGGTTGATGGTATGCAAACCGGGTCTTTCACAAACATAATCCAAGGCTGACACATGCCCTTCCACCAAGTCCATCACATGAATATAGTCTCGAACACCAGTGCCGTCTGGGGTCGCATAGTCGCCGCCAAAAATATGTAATTTGTCACGCTGCCCCACTGCGACCTGCGCGATGAAAGGCATCAAGTTGTTGGGGAAACCTAGAGGGTTCTCGCCGATAAGACCGCTTGGATGCGCCCCTACCGGATTAAAATAACGCAAACGGCCAATACTGCGCCGAGGGTTTGCGGCCTGCCAGTCCGCCAGAATATGCTCGACCATAAGCTTAGTCCGGCCATAGGGATTAGTCGGCGCTAGCGGGAAGCTCTCCCGAATAGGCACTGAAGCAGGGTCTCCATACACCGTTGCAGAGGAGGAAAAAACTATATTCTCAACCCCTGCGCGTTGCATCGCCGCCAGTAAAATGAGTGAGCCCGCTACATTGTTATCGTAATACTCCAGCGGCTGGTCAACCGACTCAGCGACCGCTTTGAGACCAGCGAAGTGCAGCACGGCAACAATATTATGCGCCTGAAAGAGGCGGTCCAGATCATCACCGTCCCTAATATCTCCGTGTATAAAGGTCGGTTTCTTGGCACAGATCTCTAGCAATCGCTCCATTGCGAGCGCATCACTATTACAAAGATTATCCAATACCACGACGTCATAACCCGCCTCTGTCAGCGCGACACAGGCGTGGCTTCCAATATAGCCTGCGCCACCTGTCACCAATACCGTGCGAGTCATAGCGTTGATCCTAAAGCTTGATCTAAATCGAGCAACAAAAGTATCATTGTTTGCGGGCTTAGCGAAACCCGCGCGCATAGAAGAGCTCGCAAATGCCCAATGATTACATGAAATACGCCACAAAACCCTCTATGATGCGCTGACAATAGTCATACGGTAGAACATTGCAATGCATATCCTCGTGACCGGCGCCGCCGGCTTTATCGGCTATCACCTCAGCGAAAAGTTACTGGCGCGAGGTGACGCCATTACAGGCTTAGACAATCTCAACGATTATTACGACGTCAGCCTTAAGGAAGCGCGCTTGGACCGGCTGAAGACTCAGTCCGGCTTCACTTTCATTCGCGCTGACCTTCAGGATAGGCCAGCTTTGGAGGCTCTATTTACTGAGAATAATTTTGATGCCGTTATCAATCTCGCTGCACAAGCGGGGGTGCGCTATTCGTTGGAAAATCCTCACGCCTATATCGAGAGTAACGTTGTGGGATTTACCAATATTTTGGAATGTTGCCGTCACCACAAAATAGGCCACCTCGTTTACGCAAGCAGTAGCTCTGTGTATGGCATGAACGCTTCAATGCCGTTCTCCGTGCATGACAACGTAGACCACCCAATTTCACTTTACGCCGCGACCAAAAAGGCTAATGAGTTGATGGCCCACACATACTCACACCTCTATAAACTCCCCACCACGGGTCTGCGATTTTTTACCGTCTACGGCCCCTGGGGGCGACCCGATATGGCACTGTTTCTATTTACCAAAGCCATACTCACTGGGGAGCCAATCAAAGTGTTTAACAACGGCAAGATGCAGCGAGATTTCACCTATATCGACGACATCGTCGAAGGCATCATGCGGGTCACCGATAAGCCAGCCACTCCTAACCCAAACTGGGATGCGGCATCACCCGATCCTGGCACCAGCAGCGCCCCTTACAGACTCTACAATATTGGCAACAATAATCCAGTATCGCTGATGGACTTCATTGGCGCCATTGAAAAGGCCCTTGGTAAAACGGCAGAGAAAGAGTTTTTGCCTATGCAGCCTGGCGACGTGGCAGCGACCTATGCGAATATTGAGGCGCTGATTGAATCCGTGGACTACCACCCGCAGACACCAGTGCAGAGTGGCATCGACAATTTCATTGCCTGGTATTTAGAGCATATGCATAAGGAAAAGTCATGAACGTAGTAATGATTGGTGCAGGCTACGTAGGCTTGGTCTCCGGAGCCTGTTTCGCTGAGTTCGGCGCAAATGTCACCTGCCTTGATGTCGATGAAGGAAGGATCGAGGCGTTAAAAGACGGCAAAATACCGATCTATGAGCCCGGCCTAGATGACCTCGTGCTGCGCAACGTCAAGGCGGAGCGACTACAGTTTTCTACCCACTTTCGAGATTCGATTGGCGATGCCGACCTGGTGTTTATCGCAGTCGGCACACCATCACGCAGAGGAGACGGCCACGCTGACTTGAAATATGTTTACGCGGCCGCCGCAGAAGTCGCCACGCATCTGCAGGGATATACCGTCATCGTGGATAAGTCTACGGTGCCGGTCGGCACCGCCCGAGAAGTTAAACGTGTACTTCACAAAGCCAATCCGACCGCAGACTTTGACGTCGCGTCCAACCCCGAATTTTTACGGGAAGGATCAGCCATCAACGACTTCATGCGTCCTGACAGGGTGGTGTTAGGCGTCGAGAATGAACGTGCAGCAAACCTATTACGCGAACTGTACCGTCCACTAAATCTGATCGAGGCTCCCATCCTTGTCACCGACCTTGAAAGTGCAGAAATCACTAAATACGCGGCAAACGCCTTCCTTGCCACGAAAATAAGTTTTATCAATGAAGTTGCGGAATTGTGCGAAAAAACGGGTGCCGACGTACATGCCGTGGCGAAGGGTATAGGGCTAGACGGGCGCATTGGTAAAAAGTTTTTGCATGCTGGCCCTGGCTATGGCGGATCATGCTTCCCCAAAGACACACTGGCGATGATCCGAATGTCAGAAGAAGCAGGCGCTTCTAGCAGTATTGTGGAGGCGGTGGTCGCAGTAAATGCTGCGCAGAAATTGCGCATGGTGAAAAAAATTGAGGAGGCTTTGGGCGGCAGTCTCAAAAATAAAACTATCGCGGTTCTGGGACTTACCTTTAAACCCGAAACTGACGATATGCGCGATGCCCCCTCTCTCACTATCCTGCCTGCGCTGCTTGAACACGGCGCGCGCATCGCGGCTCATGATCCCGAAGGAATGGATGAAGCCCGCAAGGAACTTCCAGAGGCCGTAGACTACAAAGAGACGATCGAAGACGTCGTAAAATCTGCCGATGCCATTGTTTTGATGACAGAGTGGAATGAATACCGAGGGTTGGACCTGAAAAAATTAAAGACCCTGATGAGGGGCGATGTTTTCGTTGACCTTCGAAATGTTTATGAGGCACAGCAGATGTCAGCCTGCGGATTCAAATATAGCTGCGTAGGCCGCTGAGCTACCTGCAAGATGTTAACGCCGTGCGGTACACTGATCGACTAACTCAAGAAATGGTCATATCGCGACTAGGCCTCACATAGCATGTTGCAAGACCTCACTCAGATCTACCAAAGCGCGACCCCTAGAGCATTTTTTTAAAGTATTGAATGGCTTTATACAAGCCCTCTTCGAGCTGAATTTTTGGCTCCCAATGCAATTTGGATTTTGCGTAACCGATATTGGGCTGACGCTGCACGGGGTCGTCACTGGGCAGTGGGTGCAGTACCAGACTGGAACTCGATTGAGTAAGTTCAATCACTTTCTCGGCAAGTTCTCTGATTGTAAACTCGTGTGGGTTACCCAGATTTATCGGTCCGGTCACCTCATCATCCGTATCCATCAGCATCACGATACCGTCAATGAGATCATCAACGTAGCAAAAAGACCGCGTCTGCGAACCATCGCCAAATATCGTAATCGGCTCATTGCGCAGTGCCTGCATAATAAAGTTTGACACCACCCTGCCATCATTGGGGTGCATGTTGGGGCCATAGGTATTAAAAATACGGGCCACTTTTATACGTAGCTGATGCTGCCTGTGATAATCAAAGAATAGTGTTTCAGCGCAACGCTTACCCTCGTCATAGCAGGAGCGCTGGCCTATGGGGTTTACGTGCCCCCAATAGTCTTCAGTCTGGGGATGCACTTGCGGGTCACCATACACTTCACTGGTGGAGGCTTGAAATATTTTGGCACCTGTACGCTTCGCTAGACCAAGCATATTGATCGCACCATGCACGCTCGTTTTTGTCGTTTGTACCGGGTCGTGTTGATAGTGTATTGGCGACGCGGGGCAGGCGAGGTTGTAAATTTCGTCCACTTCAACATATAGCGGAAAAGTGACATCATGCCGCATCAATTCAAAATTATTTTTATCCGATAGGCCGGCAATATTCTCCTTACTGCCGGTGAAAAAGTTATCGACACAAATGACGTCATGCCCTTGAGCCACCAGTCGACCGCATAAATGCGAACCCAAAAAACCGGCGCCGCCTGTAACGAGTATTCGCTTTTTAGAATGCATGATATGTTTGTTACTTTGATTAAGTCCGGTTCTCGATAGTAGTGAAATTGCTGTGAGCGGGGAAGCTTTCTTGTACCAAATTAGCGGTGTTTTTACTATTTCGGTACTAACTTGCCTACCCATAGGCCGAAACTTTGATTAAAGAATTAGGTTTTCGTTATCAGCAGGCGATTTAAAAAAGGAAACTGTATGCTAGCAGCGCCCGACGCTTGCGCAAGGCTGACATCTATTCGCTGGACTTTTAATGCTGTGTAGGGCGTCCTACACCTCAAATGGGTGCCGCAGTATAACGGTCTCTACTCGATCAGGGCCCGTGGAAATAATATCAATAGGTGCCCCCACGACCTGCTCGATTTTGCGAATATAGCTGCGCGCGGCCTCGGGAAGCTGGTCTAACGTTTTCGCTCCCAGCGTTGACTCAGCCCATCCAGGGACCTCCTCATAGACGGGCACAAGGCCCTCGTAATCATCTGAATCCATTGGATTTGTGACGGGATCGCCGTCCTTGCTGGTATAGCCTACACAGATACTGATCGTCTCAAGCCCGTCCAGCACATCCAGTTTGGTGAGACACAAACCGCTGATGGAGTTGATGTTAACAGCTGTGCGCAAAGCCACAGCATCAAACCAACCGCAACGGCGTGGGCGGCCAGTAGTTGCACCAAACTCGTGTCCCCGCTTAGCGAGATACTCGCCAGTAGCGTCAAATAATTCAGTGGGAAATGGGCCTGACCCCACGCGTGTAGTATAGGCCTTCGTAATTCCGAGTACATAGTCCAGGTAGAGCGGACCAAAACCAGAACCCGTTGCAGTTCCACCTGCAGTCGTGTTTGAGCTTGTGACGAAGGGGTAAGTGCCGTGGTCGATATCAAGCAGCGAGCCCTGCGCCCCTTCAAACATTATATTAGTGCCAGCTGCACGGTAGGCATGAAGAAGGGACGTCACATCATGCATCATCGGCAGTAATTCTCTACCCATCTCTAAAGATTCGCTCAGTACTTTGTCGACATTAAGCGCTTCCACCTGATAATACTTCTCTAGAAAAAAATTGTGATATTCCATCACGTCGCGCAATTTTCGCGTAAAACGCTGTTCATCTTGCAGGTCGCCCAAGCGCAGCCCTCGTCGGCCAGCCTTGTCTTCATAGGCAGGTCCAATACCGCGACCGGTAGTGCCAATTTTTTCATTGCCGCGCTTAGACTCGCGAGCCTGATCAAGGGCGACATGATAGGGAAGAATTAACGGGCAGGCGGGTGATATTTTCAAGCGATCACGCACCGGCACGCCCTTGGCCTCTAACTCACGGATCTCCTTAAGAGCGGCCTCCGGAGAGAGAACCACGCCATTGCCGATCAGGCATGCTACGTTTTCTCGCAGAATACCTGACGGTATTAGGTGTAATATAGTGGTCTCACCGTCAATGACTAGCGTGTGACCTGCGTTATGTCCGCCTTGGAACCGCACCACCGCCCCGGCCTGGTCGGTCAGCAAGTCCACAATTTTACCCTTGCCTTCATCACCCCACTGGGTGCCTAGGACTACTACATTTTTACTCATTGATACGCTCTTATGTTCGATTGTGTTGCTGCGCAGATACAACCCTACTCGTTGTCTTTTACACTCAGGGGCTTGACCTGCCAATGGCCATTGCATTTAACAAGATAGCGATCGCATTGCGGATCCGCAGAACCAGAAAGACAGTTGATCACTACCTCTCCCTGCGCTCGCAGTTCTCGTACCCGCAAAGTCAGCGCGGGATCGTCTGCACTCGGCATACTGATAGCCCGCTGCTGCGCGACAGTCGTTGGTGACATTGCCATTAAAGATTTCAAATCGGTGGCAAAACCGGTCGCAGGTCTAGCTCTGCCAAACACAGCGCCCACGTCATTGTATCGGCCACCATTCGCCAGCGCCTGGCCACAGCCGGGAACATAAGCGGCAAACACCAATCCCGTGTGATAGTGATAGCCTCGCAATTCAGACAAATCGAAGTATATATCCAACGCGGGCGTCTGCCGACGAAGATTAGCAGCGATCTCCTGCAGGGCATCGATCCCTATCAGGGCGTCCGGCACGGCATCAGCGAACAGGGACCGCGCGGCGTCGAGAACGGTCTCATCTCCATGCAAGTCTACCAAGGCAATAATCAGTGCGGCGACCTCAGGCACCACACCGACAAGCGCAAGGGTTAGGTCAGGCACTGACTTGCGCTGCAATGCGTCAAATACAATGGCTTCATGCTCAGGGCTGAGACCAGCAGTTGCCAGCACAGCCTCATAGATACCCACATGCCCAAGGTCTAGAGTGACTTCAAAAAGACCCGCTGTCTCCAATGTCGCCAACATGAGGCATACAATTTCAACATCGGCCGCCAGACTGTCGTCACCGTAAAGTTCAGCGCCTAATTGGATTGGCGACCGCGATGCCATCAGAGACTTGGGGCGTGTATGTAGCGTAGACCCGGCATAGCATAAACGAGTCACTCCGGCCTCTGCTAGGCTGTGGGCATCAATTCGGGCAACCTGGGTCGTTATGTCCGCACGAATACCCAGAGCACGACCGCTGAACTGGTCTGTGAACTTGAAGGTAAGCAGATCAAGATCCTCGCCCAAACCCACCAATAGCGATTCGGTAAACTCCATGAGAGGCGGAATTACCAAGCGATATCCCCAGCTATGATACACGTCGAGTAGAGCGCGACGCAGGTTTTCAACAGCCTCAGCCTGCTCTGGAAGAATCTCTTCCATCCCGTCAGGAAGCTGCCAGTGATCTACCCTTGTCATTTTATGTAACAAACCCTAATGTACCAAATACAATATGAGAACACCCAAAAGCATACTGACTAGACCAACATTGCGGATCACTCGGTCATCCGTACGCTCCACGATTACAAGCATGGTGCGCCAGCGGCTTGGACTAACAAACGGGCACAACCCCTCGATAATAAATACCAAAGCAATCGCGACCGGAAGTACCTTCCAGAAGTCCACAGTCACTCCTAGCCAAACTAGCTACTTGCCGCCTTTAGGGTCTTTCAAATACCGGAAAAATTCACTGTCGGGCTGCAGCAACATTATGTCGCCGTTGCCCTGAAAGGCATCCTGGTAAGCTCTCAAACTGCGGGTAAAGGCGTAAAACTCCGGATCTTGAGTAAATGCGGCCGCATAAGTAGCCGTGGCGGTGGCATCGCCCTCACCACGTATCAGTTCCGAATCTCGATATGCATTGGCCTTTAGTACGGTAACCTCACGGTCAGCAGCGGCGCGGATACCCTCCCCTAGCTCTCGACCCTGAGATCGATGTTCGCGCGCCTCTTTCTCGCGCTCGGCATTCATGCGCCTATAAACAGATTCTGAGACATCAGGCGGGAGATCGATTTTTTTAACCCGCACGTCAACAACTTCTACACCCAGCTCTTGCTGAGCCACAATCGTCATTTCAGCGGTAAGCGTTTGCATTAACTCATCGCGCTCGCCGGACACCACCTCCTGAATCGTGCGGATGGCGACCTGATTACGTAATCCGTTGTTAATTCGCTGCGCCAACAGCGCCATTGCTCTGGATTCCTCCCCGTTGGTGGCAGTGTAAAATTTCTCCGTGTCAGATACCTTAAACTTTGCATAGGAATCCACGATCAACGCTTTCTTCTCCTGCGTAAAAAAGCGCTCAGGCGTCGAATCTACCGTCAAAACTCGGCCATCAAATTTTCGCACGTTATTGACGAAAGGAACCTTTACATGCAGACCGGGCTCGATACTAGGATTAACCACCTCGCCAAACCGCAGCAGGACACCGCGCTCTGTTTCTTTGATTACATACAGCGACTTGCTGGCAACTAGCAACACAGACAGCGCAATAAAAATAAATACTACATTACGTCCAGACATGTTCAACGCCCTCCCCTGCGGCCATCGGATACTGCGGCATCATTGCGCAGTTGCTCGGTGACAGCGTTAGTCAATTCTCGGATATTGGAGCTGTTCAATTCAACCCCACCGCCAGAGGTGCTGCGCTGGGTGCGCTCGGCCAGTTTGTCCAGTGGCAGATACATCATGTTGCTACCGCCATCGACATCGACCATCACCTTGCTAGTCTCCGAATACACCTTCTGCACCGCGTCTAAGTACAGACGCTCACGCGTTACCGCAGGTGATTTCTGGTACTCGGTTAGAAGCTTGATGAAACGCTCTGCTTCACCCTCTGCATTCGCAGTCACCTGCTGCTTGTAGGCGTTAGCTTCCTCAATCTGGCGCTGCGCGCTGCCGCGAGCCTCAGGCACTATGCCATTCGCATAGGCTTGCGCTTCGTTCTGCACACGCTCCTCGTCTTCACGGGCTTTAATCACGTCATCAAATGCGGCTTGGACCTGTGTCGGGGGTTTAGACTCGTCAACGGTCACCTTACTAACGAGTATGCCCGTGTTGTAAAGATTGATGTAATCCTGAAGCCGCCGCTGGACATCGACTGCGATCTGCACACGCCCTTCTGTCAGTACCATGTTCATACTGATCCCGCCCACTACATGGCGCAGCGCGCTTTGTGCGGCCTGTTGCAGAGAGCGTTCAGGGTCCCGCACCTTCAATACAAAATCAACCGGGTTGTCGATGACATACTGAACAGACAGCTCTACTTCAACAATATTTTCATCTTGGGTAAGCATGATTTCGCGCAGGCTTATGGAGCGAACCTTGGTAACATTCAACAAGGTTACGCTATCGATGATAGGTGGGTTCCAGTGCAATCCTGGCTGCACGGTATCGTAATAACGTCCAAAGCGCAGTACTACACCACGTTCTTGCTGATCGACCTGATAGACACCCATCACCGCCCACACTAACAACGCCACGACCACCAAAATCACAATCACCACGCCTGAGAAAGCAGGGCTACTCGCACCGCGCGATGAGCCACCCCCACTGCCACCGCCAAACAGTCCTTGCAGCTTGGCTTGCAGCTTTTTTAATGCTTCATCTAGATCAGGCGGTCCTTGATTACTATTATTGCCTCCCCAAGGATCATTGGGCTTGTTGCCACCGCCCGTTGGTTCATTCCAGGCCATAATTCACTCCTAATTTAAACAATAAAAACAGTCTACCAAATTTTTTGCTCAGGGTACGCAGTCGCGTCACTTTGCCGACAACTAAAACAGCGGCTCAGGCCCTTTCTTCATTAAGCGATTCCAGTCCGCACGCGGCAGATGCACGCGCAGGCATGCCACACCGGCGGCATCATAGTCTTCGCGTTCTACCGCACCAAGACTGTAAAACGCCGCACGCAATCCCCCCTGATTCGGATCAAGGTATAACTCTTCGTCCACCATATCTTGGCCGACCAGCTCAGCAATGGCCTGCAGTAACAGATCAATGCCAGCGCCTGTCGCTGCACTCATCCAGACCCGCGCGGGGCGCCCTTCGGCATTGCGCTCTAAGCGCGGCGACTGCTCTAGCAAGTCCAGCTTATTAAAAACCTGCAACTGAGGAATTTCCTCTGCGCCAATCTCGGTCAGCACATCCTGTACCTCAGATATATTCGCGTCCCGCTCATCGCTGGCACCATCGACCACATGGAGCAGTAGGTCGGCACTCAGCGTTTCTTCGAGTGTTGCCTTGAACGCGTCGACCAACTTGTGCGGCAAGTGCGCGATAAAACCTACCGTGTCCGCAAGCACCACAGGGCCGACGTTTTCGACCTCAAGACGCCGCAGTGTGGGGTCTAGCGTCGCAAACAGTTGATCGGCCACGTATACCGTGGATTTAGTCATATAATTAAATAACGTGGACTTGCCCGCATTGGTATATCCCACGAGCGAGACGGTCGGTATCTCTGCTCTTTTACGAGACCGACGACCCTGATCGCGTTGTTTGCGCACTTTTTCCAGCCGCGCGGTAATTGATTTGATGCGTGCGCGCAACAGGCGACGATCTGTCTCCAACTGGGTTTCACCCGGCCCACGCAGACCGATGCCACCTTTTTGACGCTCTAGGTGCGTCCAACCTCGCACCAGCCGTGTTGATATGTGCTGCAACAACGCCAGTTCAACCTGCAACTTGCCTTCATGGGTTCGCGCGCGCTGAGCAAAAATATCCAGAATCAAGCCCGTACGATCCAATACACGGCACTCCAACTCTTGTTCTAAATTCCGCTCTTGGCTGGGGCTGAGCGCATGATTGAACATTACCACCTCAGCACACTGCTCATGCACCTGCGCCTTAATTTCCAAAAGCTTTCCGCTGCCCACAAACGTGCGGGCATGAGGCACGTCCCGACTACCCATGACGTAGGCAACGGGGTCGCCGCCTGCAGACAGGACTAACTCCTCAAATTCACGAGGATCCTCGCACTGAGATTCGCTACCAAGCTTCAAATGAACCAGGACAGCACTCTCTCCGGAGTCAGGACGCTCAAAAAACAAGGCTACCTCGTCAAACCACAATAAGCCGGCGGCGAGAGCGCTTTAAACGGCGGACGAAAAAGCATTTAACTGGCTTCTTCGCCTTCTTCCTCGGGATGCTGCAATGGTATGCGCACCACACGAGAGGGCACAACAGTCGAAATCGCATGCTTGTAGACCATCTGGCTAACGGTGTTCTTAAGCAGCACCACAAACTGATCGAAAGACTCAATTTGCCCCTGCAACTTGATGCCGTTGACCAAATAAATTGAAACTGGGACGCGTTCCTTACGTAAAATATTTAGATAAGGGTCTTGTAGCGTATGCCCTTTCGACATAACTTACTCCTGATAAGGCTCAAATAGAGCCAAAATGTTATAAAAAAACAACCTCTTCCCGCCTTGAAAAACCTGAGCCTACCGGCTTTGGTGGCGGATAACGGGTCTTAGGTTTAACCGCAGACAGTATAATGTATTACCATCATAATTATAGTGGGGCCTGAGCAAGATAGTTCAAGGCCACCTCCAACGGTTTCTTTTTAGGCGATACTTGTAATCCCTCAGATAGGCTATTTTGGGCGAATTTGCCCGCATAATCGGTATAGATCCAGTTAAGATCCACCCACTTTCGCAACCAAGTAAGTTGTCGCTTGGCCAGCTGACGGGTCGCAGCTAGCGCATTGTTTACCCCCTGATCTAGCGTGCACTCCCCCTCTAGGTGCTGCCAGAGCTGACGATACCCCACCGCACGCATGGCCGGCAGCTTATCGTTCAAATCTTGGCGCTGCCAGAGACCGCGAACCTCATCCAGCAAACCTGCCGCCATCATCAACTCAAACCGCAGGGCTATCCGCTGATGCAGAATGTTTCGTTCAGCCGGACAAATCGCCAATTGCACAACGCGGTAGCGGTCAAAAACGGCCGTTTTGCCTTTGACAAGCCCCAAACCCGTGCGACTTTTACGCTGCCACTGCGTCATAGTCATTCCGCTGACGCGATAGACCTCTAGTGCTCGACTGAGACGCTGGGAGTGGTTGGGATGAATTCGTGTCGCAGACACCGGATCCACTTGTGCCAGCTCTTCATGGATTTTGGCCCACCCATGCAACGCGGCTTGCGCGGCTATCTCAGTGCGAATGGACGGCTCTGTACCCGGCATGTCATCCAGCCCCTCCAAAAAAGCCTTAAAATAGAGCATGGTGCCGCCCACAAGGAGAGGTGTTTTACCCCTAGCGATTATATCTGCCGCCAATCGCTCGGCATCCGCCACAAAGTCTGCTGCAGAGTAAATCTGGGCTGGATCACGAATATTTACCAGATGATGAGGGTAATCGGGTTTTGCGCTGCCGATATCCAGACCGCGATAGACCAGCGCGGAATCGACGCTAACCAATTCGCAGTCCAACCGCTGGGCCAGTTCGATGGCCAAATCGGTCTTGCCCGAAGCGGTAGGGCCCATCAGACAAATCAGTAGGGGGAGTTCTGAAGCCACCGCTGCCTCAGCGACCACGTAAAAACAGTTTATCCAATTCCTCTAGGCCCATTTGAATCCAAGTAGGTCGACCGTGATTACATTGACCGGATCGCTCGGTGTCTTCCATATCCCGCAGCAACGCATTCATCTCTAGAATAGTCAGGCGACGGTTTGCGCGCACCGAACCGTGACAAGCCATCGTAGAGAGAATTTCATCCATATGTGCCTCGATACGCTCTGAACCACCAAATTCAATGAGGTCTGCCAGCACATCGCGCAATAACTGCTCCACATTGGAGTCTCTCAATGCCACCGGAATTTGCCGAATCATCAGCACCTCCTCTCCGCCAGCTTCAACCGACAAACCCAAACGCTGAAATAATTCGCTATGCTGTTGCGCCATCTGCACCTCGCGCTGGCTGACCGCGACAGATTGGGGGACCAACAGCGGCTGGCTGCGAATCCCCGCCTCATCGCGGGCCGACTTTAGACGCTCATAGGTGATGCGTTCATGCGCAGCGTGCATATCGACCAACACCAGACCGTGTGTATTTTCGGACAGAATATAGACACCCTTTAGTTGCGCCAAAGCATAGCCCAGTGGCGGGGCCTCCTCGTCAGAACCCGACACAGGCAGGCCATGCAAGCGCGCATAGCCACTCATTTGTTCCCCCACCTGCCCCGCCGTGGGCGAGTAGTGCCCAGCAGAACCACCTGCGCCTCTCAGGGGATCCGCACGAGGCGCGCCCCAGGCCAGTGCGCTCTGATCAGTGATTTCTCCCGTGGCCGTATTAATTGCCACGCCATCACCGGTGGAGAGCATGCGATCAGTAAGCGGATCTCGATGTTGACCCTGTGCCGGACGCACGTCTGCGAGGGCTCGGTGCAAACTGGAGAAGATGAAGTTATGGACTGCACGGCTGTCTCGAAAACGCACCTCATGCTTAGTAGGGTGAACATTAACATCGACCTGCGCTGCATCCAGCTCAAGGTAAAGCACAAACGCGGGATGGCGCCCGTGATACAGTACGTCTCGGTAAGCCTGCTTTACGGCATGGGCGATCAGCCGATCACGGATGACCCGCCCGTTAACAAAAAAGTACTGTAGATCAGTCTGACTGCGTGAAAAAGTCGGCAGCCCGACCCAGCCTGACAGACGATAAGGCGGAGCCTCCGACTCAACAGAAATAGCCTGCTCCATAAAGGCCGGGCCGCAGATCGCGGCAACGCGACGCTGGCGCTCAGACTGTTGCGGGGCAGCCTTCAAGTTGTGCACGACCTTGCCGTTATGGCGCAGCGAGAATGTAACATCGAAACGCGACAGTGCCAGCCGCTTCACGACCTCCTCTAAGTGATTGAACTCGGTCTTCTCTTTACGCAGAAATTTTCGACGGGCAGGTGTATTAAAAAATAGATCGCGCACTTCCACCGTTGTGCCCTGTGGATGAGGAGCCGGCCTAAGCTGCACGTCCATCTCGCGCCCTTCGCAAGCCGCACTGGTGCCCTCGCTGCCCTGTTCGTCGGCATTACTGGTGAGTGTCAGACGGGATACTGAACCGATACTCGCCAACGCCTCTCCGCGAAAGCCGAGACTGCTGACCTGCTCAAGATCTTCCAGTGACGCAATTTTACTGGTGGCATGGCGGGCCAGCGCTAAAGACATATCCTCTGACGGGATACCGCTGCCGTCGTCGCGAATACGAATTAGCTTGGTGCCGCCCGATTCAACCTCTATATCAATCCGACCCGCACCTGCATCGAGACTGTTTTCCAGCACTTCCTTCGCGACAGACGCTGGACGCTCAACAACCTCACCAGCTGCTATCTGATTAGCCAGCCTAGAACTTAGCAAAAAAATTCGGGACATGAGAAAGTACTATCAGCTCTTGGGAATGTTTAACTTCTGCCCTGCCAATATTTTTGAGCTACTCATACTGTTATAGCTTTTGAGGTCGGCAAGGGACACACTAAATCGATCGGCAATTTGGGATAGTGTATCACCTCGAGCGACAACATATTGCTGACCGCCCTGTCGTTTTTGCCACGCCAACAAAGTGCCCGCCGGCGGGTGGGTCGAAAACCACCCCTTGATGCCGCGATGGATGGCTCTGGCCATTTTCTTTTGGTAGGCGCTGGTGCCAAGCAAGCTGGATTCCTTAGGGTTTGAGATAAACCCTGTCTCCACCAGAATTGAAGGAATATCCGGAGATTTCAATACGGCAAACCCAGCTTGTTCAACTTGCTTTTTATGCAAACGAGCGACGTCATCCACATTCCGAAGTACCTGATTACCTAGCCGCAGACTGGTGTCCATCATTGAATTCATGGACATATCCGTCAACACCCCCGCTAGCACATCATCCCTGTCTGCCAAACTAGCGCCACCCAGCAGATCTGAGCCATTTTCTCGCTGCGCCAAAAAAGCCGCTGACGTACTGGTTGCGCCCCCATAAGAGAGTGCATACACCGAAGCGCCGTGTGCCTGCTTACGCTTGAAGGCGTCAGCATGAATGGAGACGAGCAAATCTGCCTTGTGCTTACGGGCCAAATCGCGACGCCCCTTTAAACTGACATAGTAATCCCCCGAGCGAACCATCACGGGCTGAAACCCCACATCAGCGTTAAACAGCGCTTTTAACTGCTTGGCGATCGCCAGCACCACATCTTTTTCTCGTAAACGGTTTGGGCCAATAGCGCCAGGATCTTCTCCACCATGCCCCGCATCAATAGCGATAACAACGTCCCGTTTAGTCGATTCATTGACGCTCTTCTTGATGGCGGGCGCTGACTGCTGTTTCGCATTATCGTATAGATCAACGACCAGTCTAAATCCCGCTTGTTCGTTCGCTTGCAGTGGAAAACTTCGGGGATCAACCTCAGCGCTGACCTCCATAACAATGCGCAGATCATCGCCGTCACGCACACCAGAGCGCAGCATTGACAGCGGCGTATTCGTCAACGTCAGATCAGTCAAAGGAGTGCTTAGATTAGTGTCCCGTATATCCAGAACAATGCGGCGGGGGTTGGACAGTACGAATAGCGAATGTTCCGCAGGTCCGGTGAGATCAAACACGATGCGTGTGTGGTCTGGCGCGCGCCAAAGACGCACATCGTGCACGTCCGCAGCCCATACCGAGGATGAACCGAGAAAAGACAAGACCCCCAAGATCCAACACGCCCTGCTCATACCACTCTCGCTCACTAATACCGCAAACACTCTTTATCTGGTGCCACAGGGCTTGTATCTATACTGCGGGAGTTGCCAACATCCTCCTCAGCACCCGCTTACCGCGGCCAGTCGTAGCTTCAAACTCCAAACGACGCCCCACAGTTCCGATACCTATGGTAATCACTAAGTCTCCCAAGGGCAAAGCGCCCAAGCCCCGCTTAGGCCATTCCACTAGACAAACCGACATATCACCAAAATAATCGCGGATTCCCATAAATTCCAACTCTTCGGGGTCCACCAAACGATACAGGTCGAAATGAAACACCTGTAGCGCCTCCAGCTGATAAGGCTCGACTAGCGTATAGGTGGGGCTTTTTACGGCACCATTGTGACCCAACGAACGAATAAAACCACGACTGAATGTGGTTTTCCCCATGCCCAAATCGCCGTCCAAAAATACCACCAGACCTGGCTCGCACACTGCAGCCAGCCTTGCGCCCAAGGCTACCATTGCGTCCTCATCAGGTGCTGTTACGGTGAATAGCTCCCCCGTCATCCGAGCATTGACCGCATCTCGGGGATTAAATCGGTGGCCACTAAACCACGTTGACCCTCTTGAGCCGCTATATCCGCAGCCGCACCATGTAGGCAGACGCCCAAAGCTGCTGCTTTCAAAGGCGGGAGATGCTGCGCCAGTAACGCGCCGATCACACCACTAAGCACATCCCCCATACCACCGCTTGCCATGCCAGGATTGCCATAGTCACTGAGTAACATATCTTGTCCGTCGGTGACCAAGGTCCCATTGCCCTTGAGAATCACAACACCACCGTAACGCTGCTGCACAGCGTTGACGGCCGCAAACCGGTCTGCCTGCACCTGCCCAGTGCTGCAACCCAGCAGGCGGGCAGCTTCACCCGGATGTGGCGTTAGCACCCAATTGCCGGCCAGACCCATTGTATCCAGAACTCCCGCGGCCAATAGATTAAGTGCGTCAGCATCTAGCACCAAGGGCTTGCCGCTGCCTACAGACAGACGCAATAGATCCAGTGACCAAGAGGACTGGCCCAAGCCGGGGCCTGCTACCAGCACATCGGCAGCCTCCACCATCGCCACAAATTCGTCGCCAGCGGCGACACCTCTGGGCATGACCTCCGGCGTCCGGGTTAACACCGCCGCCACATGCTCTGGGCGCGTCGCAACTTGCACTAGGCCGGCTCCACAGCGCAGGGCAGACTCGGCCGCCATAGCCGCAGCGCCAGCAAAGCCGTAGTCGCCCCCAATGACCAGCACGTTACCGAACAATCCTTTGTGGGCGCTGACAGGCCTCGGTGACAAGCATTCCAGCAGCCGTCCCAGTGCAAGCCGGACACAAGGAGCAGGCACCGCAGCGTAGACCTCAGGGGGGATTGCCAGATCGGAGAATTGCACAGCACCGCTGCACTCAGGCCCCTGGAGCGTAAATAGACCACGCTTCAACCCGATAAAGCTAACCGTAAGATCAGCCACCACCGCAGACCCCAGAACGGTTCCGGTATCGGCGCAGAGCCCCGACGGCATATCCACCGCCAACACAGGCGCAGCGCAGGCGTTAATCGCCGCGATAGCATCGACATAAACGCCCCGCACCTCGCCTCCCAGACCCGTACCCAGCATGGCATCGACGATAACCCCCTCGGGCAGCAGTAAACCGACTTCAAAAGAGACTATTTCTACGCCGTTGGCCTGGGCTTGGTGCATCGCCAATGCGGCATCCCCAGAAATTTTTCTGCGGTCACCCAACTGGAAGACCGTGACCTTGATGCCCCGTTTATGTGCTAAATCAGCGATCAAAAAGCCATCACCGCCATTATTGCCGGTGCCGCAGATCACCTGCAACCGCTCCGGCTCTGGCCAGGCTTCAAGTAAATACGCAAGTGCAACAGCAGCAGCCCGTGCCATCAATACGGTGCCCGGAATACTATGCTCATAAATGGCGCACTGATCCAGTGCGAGGGTCTGTGCTGCGGTGTACAGATTTTCAGTGCCTAACATCTTTATCGCCCAAATCACCCAACTTTTTGATCGTACTTGCCGTGCGTTTTCTTCCTACCGCTCGCCGCTGTAACAAAGCAATAAAAAGAAGCACATACGACACCCAGTTCTGGCAGAATTATACCTAGATGCTAATCAATGGTCGTAGTAAATTGCCCCAACAACTTACATCGCAGGAACTGGAGGCGCTGTCGCAAAAAATTCGGCAATGGGCCACCGAACTCGGATTTCAGCAACTCGGCGTTACTGGCATTGACCTAGGCGAACATGAAGCCTACTTGGAAAAATGGCTAGAAGCAGGCTATCACGGCAGCATGGATTATATGGCGCGCCACGGCAGCAAGCGCTCCCGGCCACAGGACCTGGTACCGGGAACACTGCGTGTTATTGCGCTGCGCATGGACTACCTTGAAACAGACACCCAGGCAGTTGAGGTGCTAGCCTCACCGCAAAAAGGCTATATCTCCCGCTACGCATTGGGGCGTGATTACCACAAATTGATTCGCAAACGCCTGTCACAGCTTGCAAGTCGTATTGAAAAAGAGGTCGGAGGGGGTGATTATCGTGCCTTCGTCGACAGTGCTCCAGTGCTGGAGCGCGCAATTGCCGAGCAGGCAGGATTGGGCTGGATCGCCAAAAATGCGATGCTAATTAATGCCGAAGCGGGGTCATGGTTTTTTTTAGGGGAAATCTACACCAACCTGCCACTACCAGTCGATACACCGCAGGGCAGCAAACATTGCGGCACCTGCACAACATGTCTGGACATTTGTCCAACGGACGCCTTCACAGGAGCATTTCAACTGGATGCTCGTAAATGTATTTCCTATTTGACTATCGAGCATCGCGGTAGCATCGATACTGCATTGCGACCCTTGATGGGTAATCGTATCTTCGGCTGCGACGACTGTCAGTTGTGCTGCCCATGGAACAAGTTCGCGCAGGCGACAGACGAGCGCGACTTCCAGCCCAGACATGGGTTAGCGGATGCCGATCTAATAGAACTAATGTTGTGGGATGAGGCGACATTTCTGGCAAAAACCGAAGGGTCGGCAATCCGTCGAATCGGCCATGAACGCTGGCTGCGCAATCTAGCAGTCGCACTGGGGAATGCACCAAAGTCGGCCGCGGTGATCGATGCCCTGCTGCTACGACGCAGCCATTCATCCCCTCTGGTACGAGAGCATGTCGTCTGGGCACTGCAGCAGCAGGGCGTTATTCCAGTCTAAGAAAATGCTCTCTGTAATAGCGCAACTCATTGATGGACTCGCGAATATCTTCCAGCGCCTGATGCGTGCCAGTCTTGACGAAACCCGATGCTAGCTCCGGCCGCCAGCGTTGCATGAGTATTTTGAGGGTACTTACATCCAGATTACGGTAGTGAAAATAGGCTTCCAACTGCGGCAGTAGACGCGCCATAAACCGCCGATCCTGGCAGATCGTATTGCCGCACATGGGAGACGCTCCCGAGGGAACCCATAAGTTGAGAAACTCAATGGTTTCTTGTTCGGTTCGCTCTGCATCGTATTTACTAGCCTTCACCCTATCCACCAGACCCGAGCGATTGTGGTGCATCGTGTTCCAGTCGTCCATACCATTGAGAATGGCATCACTCTGATAAATTGCGATCACCGGCCCCTCGGCTAACGTATTAAGCTCGGAATCAGTCACGATCGTTGCGATCTCAATCACCACATCCTGTTGCGGTTTTAGACCGGTCATTTCCAAATCTACCCAGATGAGATTGCTGGCGCTGCGCATGGCCTGTTTGTCCGAACCCGTTCCTAAGATACATAGTGTAACAAATTGTCTCGACAGACCAAGCCTGTCACCCAATAATGGCGCCATGAGTAAACGCAAACTCAGTCGGCAACAGGCATGGCGCATCGAAAAGATTCAGGACGAGCGTGCAAAACGTTCCGCCCGTCGGGATACTGACGCGCGCGAAGCGCTCACCGGTGGTGAATTGGGTCCAGAACAGGAAGGGCTGGTTGTTGCTCACTACGGCACTCAGGTTGCGGTCGAGTCCGCACCGGGCGAAAGTCAGCGCTGCCATCTCCGCGCAAATCTGCAAGGTCTGGTCACCGGAGACAGGGTTGTGTGGTGCAATGGCGATCCGATGGGCGTCGTGGTGGCGCAGCATGAACGCCACAGTGTGCTCTCGCGACCCGACCCCTATGGCAGACTGAAACCTGTCGCAGCCAATATCGATCAAATTGTGCTGGTGGTTGCCCCCGCTCCACAGCCCTATGCCAATCTCATCGATCGCTATCTCGTGGCGGCCGAGGCTGTAGGGATCGAACCCGTCATTCTGCTGAACAAGATGGATTTACTGGATTCAGATCCGGACCTGAAGCAATCACTAGCTGAACTGCTAGCGATTTACCCCTCCCTTGGGTATCGGGTACTGCGCACGTCAATCGAGGACAGTGAGCTGACGGAATTACACAGCGCCCTGCGCGAACGCACTAGCGTATTTGTGGGTCAATCGGGGGTTGGAAAGTCCTCGCTGGTCAATGTCTTGCTGCCAGACGCCGATATCCGGGTGGGTGCACTGTCGGAAGCCACACAAAAGGGCACTCACACCACGACCACTGCGCAATTACTACACTTAACCTGCGGTGGCACGCTCATCGATTCACCAGGCATTCGTGAGTTTGGTTTGTGGCATATGAGTAAGGAGCAGGTAGAACAAGGTTTTCGAGAATTTCTTCCGCTGCTGGGCAACTGTAAGTTTCGCGATTGTCAGCATGACCATGAACCCGGATGCGCGATACTTAAAGCCGCAGAGTCAGGCGCAATAAGCGCACGACGCCTAACTAGTTACCGCAGTATTGTGACCAGTTTAGAGGAGGCTTAAAGAGCACTGTAAAAATGAACTCGCAACGGGTCTGATGCTTGTAAGGTACGCATTCGCGACTGTTATAGCACTCAAATACGCTAGCGCCAGCGCTACTGGAGTGAACCCAATGATTCTCCCATACGAGTCAACGTTCCAGCTTCATAGTGCTCGCCAAAGGTTACAACATCGCTAGGAAACAACAAAATGACGGTAGACCCCAACATGAATCGACCCATCTCATCGCCCTGCGCTAGCTCCACCGACGCAGGCAAATCAACATAATCCACTGACACAGGGCGCTTTGACGGCGGCGCCACACGTTTTGACCATACCGTCTCAATACCAGCAACCACCATTGCGCCCACCAATACCATCGCCATGGGGCCGAACTCGGTATCGAAGTGACAAACCAGACGTTCATTGCGAGCAAAGAGTCGGTCCACGTTTTCAGCCGTGACGCCATTAACAGAAAATAATTGGCCTGGAATGTAGCGAGTCGCAGTCAACCGGCCTGCCACTGGCATGTGCACACGATGATAATCCTTCGGTGAAAGATACAGCGTGGCAAACTGACCGCCGTTAAATTGCGCCGCTCGGATTTCATCGCCGCCCAATAAGTCCTCGGTCGAAAAGTAGCGGCCCTTCGCCTGAAACAACATATCATTAGAGATCTTACCCAATTGACTGATCGCGCCGTCAGCGGGACAGAGAATATCTGCTTTTGCAAGTGGGCGCGCTCCGTTGATTAGAGGCCTAGTGAAAAATTCATTGAAACAGACATAGCGGGTGTAGTCGGGCTCCGCCGCCTCTGACATATCGACGGCAAAGACCTGAACGAATTGCCTAATCAACCAATTCTTTAACCATACAGGATAACGCAGCTCAGCGAGAATACCCGTGCACCGTGACAACAGGTGCTGCGGCACGATGTTTTGAAACAAAATGAAAAATTTATCCATATGCTAGTATAGCTTGATTGGCGGCCCTGTTACATTGGAACCGCCCGCTCTATCCTACAAATTTTCCTCCGCAAACGCCGCCAATCGAGAGCGGACAATACCGTTGACGTGCATTATGCCTGCATGGGGGAAGGCTTTGCTCTTCTCAACAAGATATGTCAGGCCAGATGTGAGCGGCGAAATATACTTGTTGTCAATTTGGGCCAAGTTGCCCAGTACCACTATTTTTGAATCTGCACCCACTCGGCTGATCACGGACTTGAGCTGAAATTGGGTCAAACCTTGAGCTTCATCGATAATAATATAGGCGTTATTAAAAGAACGTCCGCGCATAAAGTTTAGCGATTTAAACTGAATATGCGCACGCTCTTTCACGTAGTTGATGCTGCCATGGCAAGACTCGTCTGACCCGTGCAATATCTCGAGATTATCGTCGAAGGCGGCCAACCAAGGGGCCATCTTCTCTTCTTCCGTACCAGGCAAAAAACCGATTTCTTCCGCAATAGGTGGCGTCGATCGGGCCACGATCAATTTACTGAATTTGCCTTGCTCTAGGATTGCATGCAGACCATACGCAAGCGCTAGGAGAGTCTTGCCAGAACCTGCAGGGCCCGTCATCACCGTCATATCGACACCATCGTCATGCAACAGAGACATCGCCATGGCCTGCTCTAGGTTGCGCGGCGCCAGTCCCCAAAAACGCCTATTCATTAAATTATCGCGGCTATCACACCGCAGGTAAATATAGTTCGTATCTACCCGTTTCACAAACGCCATGAATTCCCGATCATCATAGAGAAACATATTAGGGTAGGCCTGAGGCAAAGATTTCAAGGGAATACGATGGAGCGTGCAGTCACCCTCACGCAATGTGTCCACCTCACTAATAGTTGACCAAAAGTCGCCCTTTATGCGCTCATAACCGCTTGCCAACAAGTCTATATCATCCAGTACGCGATCACGCCGGTAGTCCTCTACCTCCATAAGCCCGGAGCCCTTTGCCTTGATACGCATATTAATATCTTTGGTTACGAGACAGACAAATTCCCTAGGATTTTCCGCCTGTAGCTTTAACGCGACGTTAATTATCCGGTTATCATTAGCTTGATCCTGCGTCCCGTCGAGATAGGGCACATCGTTACTCGGACTTAACCGCTGATCCGGATAAATGGCTAATGTGCCCGCAGGGTATCCCTCCAGAGCAGACCCAGGGATCGTCACCCCGGACTGGATTTCCTGTGGCGAAGCGGACTCCACAACTTTATCAATCATCTTTATGGCGATACGCGCCTCACGACTTACCGTTTTTTCATGCCGGTCTTTGATGTGATCGAGCTCCTCCAATACGGTCATGGGAATGACTAAGTGATGTTGCTTAAAGGCCGTGACAGCCATGGGGTCATGAAGTAAGACATTCGTATCCAGTACATACGTTCTCCTAATAGCGGGTTTAAGGGATGTGGCGCTCTCTAAACGCAGCGAAGAACCTGAGCTCATAAAAGAATCCTCATAATAATGGTATAAAAGGTTGGGCGGACTAAGTGTTGCCGTATGCCCGATGCGTCCGGTCGGGTACTACAGTGAAAGGAGAGTAACGATAATAGTGGGGCGGCGTTAGGGGGCGTAACAAACCCCAGCTGCAAAGAATTACTGGCGGCGTTTTGGTACCTGTCACGACACGCTCGATAATCTGCAACAGTCAGATTACCTAGCCTTCGGGATATCATCAAAGTCACGCCTCGGTCAATTGCACTAGCGTTGTATTGAGTATTAAGCGCGACGCACACGACTGTCAATGGGGTTGCGGAAAATTGGACACAGATTGGCAGATTCAACTATAACTCACTGACAGGAGTTGTGATTTCGGCTAGGATACAAATCTAGACGTTGTATAAGTAGCCCCGTAAATGCTCAATCAGGATACTCTCTCACAGCTGCAAGGCCTTAAGTCTAAAATGGAGGCCGAAAAAGAGTACGCAGAAGCCATCGTTAAAGGTACCCAAGCGCGATATGGCTTCGCCGTTCTAGATGATGGCCGAGAAGTTTTTATCCCGCCACAGGAAATGCTCAAGGTGTTCCCTGGCGACCGAGTTAGGATCTGCATTCGGCCCACCAAAGACAACAAAACGATCGCCGACATTGAAAAGCTGGTGAGCAGCCCACTGGCAGACTTTACCGGACGCTGCGTTCGTAAGGGTAAAGCTATATTTGTGGAGCCCGATCTATCCCATCTAAGCCGCTGGCTTTTTATCCCGCCGCCGGCCATTAATGGCGCAAATGAGGGCGACTACTTGCGCTGCGCCATTCACCGCCATCCCATTCGTGACGGCAAGCCTCAAGCCAAAGTGCTATCGGTCATTGGCAACGACACGACGGCCGGCATTGAAAATCTCTATACAATTGCCAAATATCGGTTGGCTCCACAGTGGAGCAGCGCAAGCAAAGAAGAACTGAAAAACACATTATCCGACTGCAAGCCGATGGAAACAGAAAGGCGCAGGGATCTCACCGACCTCGAGTTTGTCTCTATAGACTCAGCAAAAACCCAAGATATAGATGATGCGCTGTATGCTGAAATCAGCGATGACGGCTGGACGCTATTTGTGGCTATCGCAGACCCTACCGCCTACATTGACGCCGACTCCAAGTTGCGCCGTGATGTGGCGGACCGTGGCACATCCATCTATTTCCACGGCAATGTACTGCCAATGCTGCCTGAAGAGCTTGCTCAGCATACCTGCGCATTATCGGAGGGGGCAAACCGTGCCGCGCTAGTTTGCAAAATTGCGGTTACTGACAGCGGCGAAGTGGGAGATTTCGAGTTTATAGAAGCCACAGTCCGCTCTCGAGGCAAGCTGTCTTATTATGCAGTCGATCGCTACATCAGTGGCCGGTACGACGAGCTAATGAGCCATTCGACGCCACTGGAGACGCTGTATCAGGTATACCGAGCACTGCGGTCACGGCGAGAAGAACACGGCCTAGTCATAGAGGATCGGCAGGATTTCCGCTGGATTTTGAACGAAGACAAGCAAATTGAAACCATCGAGCCTACGGAAAAACTCCTGTCGCAAAAGCTCGTAGAAGAATGCATGGTGGCCGCTAATCAGTGTGCAGCGCGCTTCCTAACGGAGCACAATGCTAGCGGACCCTTTGTCTCACATCCTGGCTTTCGTGACGACCGCAGGGATGAGGTCAAGAAATTCCTCACGATGCATGCGCCTGAATTGGCGGCGCTGGATACCGACACCGTGACGGGCTATCGCGACATCATGCGAGGTCTTGCTGCACCGGCGTCGACACTGCCACTGCGCACTATGGTCAACCGCTTATTAACGCGTGCCGTGCTGACCACCAAGCCGTCCCCGCATATGGGTATGGCGCTGCCTAGCTACACTAATTGCACTTCCCCTTTGCGCAAGTACTCGGACTTTTTAGTGCATTTGCAAATTAAGTCCGCCCTCAACGGTGACAAGGCTCAAGTCGTCGATGTCAAAACATTGGCAGAATTAACGCAACGGCTTGCCATGAGTCGCTCTGCCACCCAAGAAGCGGAGCGCTGGCTGGCAAGCAACTACGTGAGCAGAATAGCTAAGAATAATGGCGATAATTTCAAGGCAACAGTCACCCATGTGACCAGTAGTGGCTTTAATGTGCGACTAAGTAGTAATGGACTCACCGGCTTTGTCGATTTGCGCAAGGATCCGGAAAAGTTTAGCTATGATAAATGGACGGCCAGCCTCACCAGCACAACCCGGCGATTTCAGTTAGATCAAACAGTAGATCTCCACTTTGCGGGTGTCAGTGAAGACATTATTTACCAGACCCTGTTCAAACCGATCACCGGTTGCGGATTGAAGACACCGATCGAAAACAGCTAAATAATCGTGCTGTACTTGCCGAAATCACGACCTATTACTATAGCCTGGCGCAGCACAACCGTAACATGACCGCAGTACCGGAACGCAACGGTAGCTACTGACTGCGAATTAATCTCATAGGACAAAAAACGGTTTTGGGGCATTGTCACTTCCCTTAGGCTGAGGTCGTTGTCCTTCACTTTACCAAACCTCTTATTTACACTCGCCGGGTCACGCAGAGAGGGACTCGCGCGCGGTTGTGCGCGGCCGTCGTGTGTTGTGTGTGCTCTGCGGCCAAGCACTAGAGGCCGCGCACTGCGATGCTCTAGCCGAGCTCGAACCCATTCGCATTAAAAAACCGTGTGACCCGGCGTCCTAGGAAACGGAATCGCATCGCGAACATTTTCCATCCCGGTAACATAGTTGAGCAGGCGCTCGAAGCCCAGACCAAAACCGGCATGTGGCACGGTGCCGTAGCGGCGCAGATCGCGATACCACCATAATCCCTCGCGCAAGGATTCGTCCATGCGCGAATCCAAAATGCTCAGACGCTCTTCTCGCTGACTGCCACCTACTAGCTCCCCCACCCCCGGCACCAAGACATCCATCGCTGCGACCGTTTTATCATCATCGTTAAGGCGCATATAGAATGCTTTAATGTCCTTCGGATAATTCATCACCACAACCGGCCTGCCCACGTGCTTTTCAGTCAGGTAACGCTCATGCTCTGACGCAAGATCTAAACCCCATGCCACAGGAAACTCAAAGGCTTCCTGACTGCGTTTGAGGATATCGATGGCGTCAGAGTAGTCCATGCGCTCAAACTCGTCATCAATCAGACCCCTCAAACGCGCGATTACGCCAGCGTCTATATGCTGTCCAAAAAAGGCAATGTCATCCTCTCGCTCTTCAAGCACCATGGTGATAGCGTGCTTTAACAGATCTTCGGCAAGCGCAGCGTTGTCAGCCAGATCAGCAAAAGCAACCTCAGGCTCCACCATCCAGAACTCCGCTAAGTGGCGACTAGTATTTGAATTTTCAGCGCGAAACGTAGGGCCAAACGTATATACCTTACTCATGGCCAAACAATAAGCTTCGAGCTCCAACTGACCTGACACTGTGAGAAAGGACTCACTGGCAAAAAAATCTTGATTGAAATTTACGCCCCCATCTGCTGTGCGCGGCAGGTTAGCAAAATCCAGAGTGCTGACACGAAACAGTTCCCCAGCCCCCTCACAGTCGCTGCCGGTGATGATTGGGGTATTAATCCAGTGGAAGTTCTTGCCGTAAAAATAGTTGTGTATCGCGTTGGCTAGCGTGCCACGCACACGCGTGATTGCACCAAACGTGTTGGTGCGCGGACGCAGATGTGCCTGACCGCGCAAATATTCAAACGTGTGGCGTTTTTTGGCGATAGGATATGTCTCTGGCTCATCCACTAGGCCCACGACCTCCACCTCAGTAGCCTGAATCTCTACGCTCTGACCTTTACCCTGCGACTGCACCAACTCGCCGGCGATAATTACCGCGCAACCCGTCGACAAAGACAGGATCTGTGACTGGTAATTGTTCAGTGTATCAGGCACTACCGCCTGAATAGCATCAACGGACGAGCCATCATGTACGGCTAAAAATGAGATTCCCGCTTTAGAATCGCGCTTGCTGCGCAGCCAACCTTTGACCGTCACCTGCTCACCAAGCATGACGTGGCCATCGAAAACTTCGCTGATAGAACTGTGATTTGCCATAGTACCGCGTGTTGTCCTAAAGAATGAAGAGCATGACGTAGAGTACCTAAAGCGGTTATCTGCTACCAGTCGTTTCATTGGGCCTTTACGCTGTGCCAACGCCAGAGGCCTTCGCAGCAACAGCCAAGAGACAGCCCTCAATTCAGGTGGATGCGAAAGGCTGCCCCACTAAATTCTCGGACAACAGCCACAACTGCTCAGCTGCAGCGGAATCGATAGCGTAATGCTCGAAACCTCTAACACCATCGCCCGCAGCTGCTGTTGCAATTTGGCAGTCCTCTAGATAGAGGCCACCTTCGGCAGCAAGCCCGGCCGCTGCGGCCGCCCACACTGACGTCGCTGCGCCCTGTTCTACTGTTTTAAACGCTGGCGGCTCGCTTGACGGAGATCGATCCATCAGCGCGGTGATATCCGCTGGCTCCAAATGACGGGCCAGATTGGTCATAATCATACCGGGATGGACGGCGAAGGCACGAACGCCGCGCTCACGCATGCGCCGATCCAATTCGACAGAGAACAAAATATTGGCCGTCTTGGATTCTCCATAGGCCTGCCACTTGTCATACTCGCGCTGGCGATAATCCGGGTCGTCGAAATTGAAGGGGCCAAACTTATGGCCTGCAGAACTAAGGTTTATCACCCTGCACGGAGCGCCTCTAATCAGCGCGGGGGACAGCAGCGCAGTCAACAGAAAGTGACCCAGATGATTAGTGCCAAATTGCATCTCAAAACCCTGCGCAGTTCGCATCAACGGACAGGCCATCACACCTGCATTATTAATCAGCAGCTGGATTTTATCCGCCTGCTGCAGTATCGCCGCCGCCGCACTGCGCACGCTATCCAAGTCTGCCAGGTCCATGATTTGAGTCAGCAACTGCGCTTCCGGTTGCTGCTGCCGAATTTCAAGTGCAGCGCCCTCCAGTGACTCCTTATTACGTGCCACCATAAGAACAGTCGCGCCCGCGGCAGCCAGTACCCGGCAGGTCTCCTGCCCGAGTCCAGAAGAAGCCCCTGTCACTACAACGCATTTTCCCTGTAGCGAGATACCCGCAATAACCTGGTCGGTCGTTGACCCTGCGTCAAAACGATTCATTTCAAATATTCTCCTATTAATTGTATTGAAGCGCCCACCGATTGCAGCTCTAATAGCATCAACGGTTACAGGCTACTGACTTCGCGCTACAGGGTATCGTATGGACACTAATGAAACAGATTTTATTGAAGCCGGCAACTACATCAGTTTAGCCACCCGCAAGCGATCCGGTGATTGGGTGGCTACGCCTGTCTGGTTCGCACCTGATACAGGAAGCTACTATGTATTCTCGGCAGGAGATGCAGGCAAAGTAAAGCGGTTACGCAATTACAGTGATTCACGTATCGCTGCCTGCACCGTGACGGGGACACTAACCGGCGAGCTTCACGATGCCTGTACCTATGTGCTCGATAAACCGGAAGAAGAGATCATCGCCCTTGCAGCTCTGAGGCGGAAGTATGGCTGGCAGATGCTGGTGGCGGATTTTTTTTCCAACCTTACCGGAAAAATGAAGCGCCGCGTCTACATTCGTATCGACCCCTAGTTGTGCAGTGCGCTTGGTCTAGGCTTGCGTGTGCAATCCGCATTCGCGTCCGTCATGCGCCTTGGTGGGATCAAAATAATGTTTACAGGTAGGCAGTGCCAGTCGCTCCATGTAATTTTCTACATCGTCGTCTGACCAGTAAAAAATGGGCGCAACCTTAATAATGCCGCGACCATCTAAGGACACAATATCCAACGTTTTACGGTGGTCTGTTTCCTCTTGGCGAATACCGGTTAGCCAAATTTCAGGTTGGAGTTCGTCCAGCGCGCGGGCAAAAGGCTCTAACTTAACGTCCTGCGTAAACGCCTGATGCCGCTCTTCCTCATCCACGGCAGGTATGCCTCCCATGATGGCGTTGCGACGCTCGGAGGTCATTTGGGGCGAGTAGACCTGTATATTGACCTTTAAATCGCGAATCAAGCGCTCCGCCACTACATAAGTATCGCGTAGGTTATATCCGGTATCAACCCAGATAGTGGGTACGTTTGCATCGACCTGTCTGACAAGGTGCAACATTACCGCTGCATTGCGCCCCATACTGGTAGTTGCGATCGCCCTGCGCCCCTGAGCGAGTGCCCACCGCACGACCTCGGCCGCACTGGCGCTGCGCAGCGTATCATTAACAGTATCGAGATCCAATTCCACAGAGCATCTACCAAAACACGTATGAGCATTAAAACGGCGCACTTTACAGAATCGAAAACGAAGTTGCCAATAACCACAGAGTCTATCGATATTCCCAGATGTCACTGATAACGACTTTTGTGTGACGACCGCGAAACAATCAGCGTGTTGCAGTTGCCGCTGTCTTCTCCAGTTCTGCATGCAACTCCAGAAACTGACCGGTGAGCTTGTGGCTTGGCGCCAAGTCTATTAGAGGCCGATGCGCCCGATGGGATTCTTTCATTTTCACGGAACTACTGAGAAAGGCGCTGAAGACAGGAAGTCCCTCCTCTTCCAATTCGGCCACCAGCTCGCCCGGTAGTCGCGCCTGGGCATTGAACTGGTTGACAATAATGCCTTCTACCGCGAGGTCTGGGTTGTGATCCTCTTGCAATTCGCCAATATTATCCAGCAAGGCATAAAGGCTCTCGCGAGCAAAGCTGTCGCAATCGAAAGGTATCAAAACATAATCTGCGGCTATCAGTGCCGATCTGGAGTAGAAGTTGAAGCTCGGTGGCGTATCGATATACACCCGATCATATTCGCTATTGAGCTTCTCTAGGGCGTCGCGCAGCTTGTAGATTTTATAGCGCGACTCCAGCTCTTTTTCCATCGACGTGAGTATTGGACTAGAGGGCAGCAGGAATAAATTTTCATAGGGGGTTTCCCAGACAAAGGCATCCGGATTACGACCCATCTTACGCGGGCCTACCGTCTGTCGATAAAGGCCGGCGACACCCTGCGCCTCTGCCGGAAAAGCGTCACCATCGATTGCACCCACCAGATAGTGCGTGGTGTTGCCCTGAACGTCGAGGTCAACGACTAGGGTGCGATACCCCATGGCCGCACTGATCGCGGCTAAGTTACAGGCAATACTGGTCTTTCCGACACCACCTTTTTGGTTAAAAATGACGCGTTTCATACGCTAATAATCCACCATTGAAGCAAAAACGTAAAACAACTGTAAACAATAAAATCACCCAATGTAACCACTACTGGCTGCTGCGATAACTTTCACCCCCTCTCTGAAAGCGACTAGATTGGCGCGCCGCTACCAAATCTGTTCATAAATTCGAATAATATCTTGCGCCTGCGGCACGCGCGGATTGTTGGCCGGCGAGCCTGATGCCAAGGCCTGATCTGCCATTAACGCAATGGCATTAAACCAATCTCCCCGACTGATACCAAATGCTTTCGGTCCAGGAACCTGTAAATCTACTGTTAATTGCCGCAGCGCCTCTACTAGCGCGGCACATGCCAGTTGATCATTATCCGCCGCGTTCGCTATACCCATATAACGCGCGCAATGCGCATACCGCTCTGGCGCATGGTCAACGGACCAGGCGGTCACCGCTGCCAATAACATTGCGTTGCTAAGCCCGTGTGGCACGTGAAACTTCGCCCCTATTGGTCTGCTCATCCCATGAATCAGTGTGACCGAGGCATTGGCAAAAGCGATACCCCCTTGGGTTGCAGCCAACATCATCGCCTCTTTGGCAAAACGATTGTCCGGCTCGGCGCAGGCTGTGCGGATATTTTGATAAATCGTACTCATGGCGGTAAGGGCAATACTGTCAGTGAAGGCGTTAGCCTTGCGACTGACATAAGCCTCAAGCGCATGACACAGGCTATCAATACCCGTATCTGCTGTGAGGCGGTAAGGCATTGTCAGCGTCAACTCAAAATCAACCAGCGCCGCCAACGGCATCAGGCCTAGGCCCATACACAGCATTTTTTCCTGCGTTTGGGTGTCCGTAATCACCGCAACTCGAGTGGCTTCAGAGCCTGTTCCCGCCGTGGTAGGGATCGCTATAATAGGCAGGCCTGAATCGATCTGGCGAGGTGCCTTGTAGTCCCGCATAACGCCACCATGCTTGGCCAACACCGCTACCGCCTTAGCGGTATCCAGCGAACTACCACCACCGAGGGCAACCACACAGTCGTAATCGCCTTCGCGCAGCTGGGCTAGGGCAGCATAAACGCTGTCTGTCGTCGGATCAGGCACGCAGGCACTGAACAAGCCATACGGTATGCCCGCCGCACGCAACGGCGTCTCGAGTCGCTCGCAGTAACCACACTCCAGCATAAAAGAATCAGTCACCAGCAAAGGCCGCGCAAGACCTAACTCATTCAAACTGGTAACCAGTTGCCCGCTGACGCCAGCACCAACTCGAAGAATACGCGGCAGATTAATATTCGCAATCATCGGACGTCAGTCTTTAATGGCGATCAGGTGAACTTCAAATACCAGGGGAGTATTGGGGGGAATGGCATCGCCGGCACCTTGCTCACCATAAGCCAGCTTTGGTGGACACACGATACGCCACTTATCCCCTGTCGACATCATCTGCAGCGCTTCGGTCCAAGCAGGGATGACTTGGTGCACACCAAACTCGGCGGGCTCGCCTCGGTCGACAGAACTATCAAAGATCGTCCCGTCCACGAGTGTTCCATGGTAGTGGACGACAACCAAAGATTGCGCATTAGGGCTTTTGCCGGCAGCGTCGCCAGACTCCAGCACCTCATACTGCAGCCCGCTTGCGGTGGTTGACACGTCCGCCCGCGCGCCATTGGCCAACAGAAATTGTTCAGCTAACGCCTCGCGCTTTTTCGATAGCTCAGCAGCTTTGGCTTCTTGGCGCTCGTGGATTATTTGGTAGCTTGGATTAATTTCGGCATCGGACAACGCTGCTTGCTGATGGTGATACCAGTGCTGCACACCCGCTAAAACGGCCTCCAGCTTTAATCCATCAAAACCATTGCGGCGCAGTTGCTCGCCAAATTGTAGCCCAAAACCATAGCTGGCTTTTTGTTCATCACTGTCTAATTGCACTTCAGGCATCAATGCCATAATACGTTTCCGCTGTTTTAAAGAGAGGGGCGCACCTTACCATATTGAATAACCCGATAGGGTCTTGGGTAGGCTTAATTATGGACACTTCTATGGCCCACGGCCCGATGGGTCAACCTTAGAACGGGCCACCGAACGCAACACGTAGTAATTTTCGGTCATCTCAGCCTGCCACACATCAAAGCTTCCGCTGTCAAGGTCATCATAGGCCTGTCTAATAGAGTCATTGACCTGCGGATAGGCGACCTCATCCCAGGGACACTCAGCGCGGGTGAAAAACCCACAGTCCATCGATTCAACGCCTGGGGCGCAAACATCTGCATCAACCGTTGCCCGAAAGCCCATGTAGACCTGGTTGATAAAGGTGATACTCCCCGTCATATACAACTGCAATTGATCTGGTGGCACAGCAATACCGGTCTCCTCATAAAGCTCTCTCGCAGCACCTTCGGCCAGCGTCTCACCTAACTCTAGAAACCCGCCCGGTATGCCCCATTTGCCACGCTGTGGCTCCAGTCCCCGCTGCGCCCACAACAGGCGATCACCACTAGCGACAAAAGCGGTCACAATAATACGTGGACAGAGATATTGCGGTGTCAGGCATCGATAGCAATACCAATGATTACGCGACTCCTCTCCTACTGTATGTCGCAGCAGGGGGCCGCCGCACTCGGGACAGAAATTCATATCAGGCAATGTCACACTCCTCTTGCAGAGACGATAGCACTTTGGCTTCGCGAAAGCATTGGCGCTATGCTTACCACACTGACCCTTGGATAACATTTCTATGAAAGACGCCCCGTTGAACATACAACTCCTACTTACCGGTAACGAAATCATGAGCGGCGACACGGTCGACTCTAATTCCGCACTTATCGCGCAGCGTTTTGGCGAAGCGGGGCTTGGCATCTATCGCAAAGTCACTGTCGGAGACGATGTCGCGCTGCTGCGCACAGAGCTCGCCGATATGGCAAGCAGGGCCGATCTCATTATCGTCAACGGCGGATTAGGCCCTACAATTGATGATCTTACTGCTGAAACTTTAGCGGCAGTTGCCGGCGTGACGCTGCAACAGCACCCGCAGGCAGTCGCGCATCTGGAGCAGTGGTGTGCTAGACGTAATCTGCAGCTCGATGCCGCCAACCTAAAGCAGTCTATGCTGCCGCAAGGAGCCAAAATTGTTGATAACCCGATTGGCAGCGCCGTGGGTTTCGAGATGACATTGGGTCGCTGCCGCGTTATTTGCACCCCCGGCGTACCCACTGAACTGGCAGTCATGCTGGACCCCATCGTGGCTGAACTTGGTGAGCATATGGCACAAGGCCTTGGTCGGAACATTGTGCGCCTACAGACATTCGGTCTGGGCGAATCTACCGCACAGCAAATGATCAGCGACGCGGTGCCCGACTGGCCGTCCGAGGTAGAACTGGGATTTCGCGCCGGCGCACCGCAAATGGAGATCAAACTTAGCATCGCCAGCGCAGCAGACAGCGATGCACAGCGTCGCTGCCGAGAAACACTGGAGCGTCTGTTTGGCGACCACATCATTGGCGAAGGCGATACTGTACTGGCAGAACGAGTGTTAGAGCTTCTGCGTGAACGCGGGGCCAGACTCACAACTGCGGAGTCTTGCACCGGCGGACTTATCGCCTCCATGCTCACCCGCATACCGGGCTCCTCGCAGAGTTTTCAGGCTGGCTTCGTGACCTACTCCAATGCGATCAAGCAATCGATATTGGGCGTGAACGCCCAAACTTTAGCCGGTAATGGTGCTGTCAGTGAGGACGTCGTGCGAGAGATGGCCTTTGGTGCCCTGCAGCGCTCTGGTGCCGATTATGCTATCGCGGTGTCTGGGATTGCAGGGCCCGATGGCGGCACAAAAGATAAACCCGTAGGCACGGTTTGGCTAGCCTGGGGGGATCGACACAACCTTCGTACTCGCTGTCTGGTCTGGCCGGTAGACCGCATTTTGTTCCAGACTATGCTGGCCGCCGCAGGCCTAGACATGATGCGCCGCTGCTTGCTGGAAATAGACGCGGAGCCACGCTATTTTGCCCAGCGCCAAGCCCGCGAGATTAAACCAACGACCTAGGGCTGTAATTGCTCGATCTGCCACCTGCCCTCGGCACATTTTCGATACACAAAACGGTCGTGTAAGCGGTGTTCGCCACCCTGCCAGAATTCTATACGCTGCGGCACAACCCGATAGCCGCCCCAGAACGTCGGCATAGGAATTTCTCCGTCACCAAATTTAAGACGAATATCTTCCGCTTGCTGCTCCAGAGTCGCACGGTCAGCAATGGGCCGGCTCTGGTGTGAGGCCCACGCCGCTATCTGGCTTTGCCGAGGGCGTGTCATGAAATACTTGGTAGACTCAGCATCACTCATTTTCTCCGCCGTGCCGCCTACAATGATCTGTCTTTCCAGTGCGTTCCAAGGAAACAACAACGACACCCTTGGCTCGTGATTAATAGCATGGGCCTTGTCACTCCCGTGATTGGTGTAGAAGGCAAAACCGGCTTCGGACAACCCTTTCAACAATACGATGCGCTGCCGCGGTTCACCCCCCGCATCCACCGTCGCCAGCACCATGCCTGTGGGATCGATCAAATCAGCGTGTATCGCCTGCTCTAGCCAGATTTCAACCTGCCGAATGGGACAGGCGTCAAGCATTGCTCGCGTCAGCCCGCCGGCAGTATATTCGCGTCGAAAGGTGTCGTATTTCACACTCAGATCCTGTCTATCAAACACCACTCATAGTAGCTGCAGGGGCCATCAGAGGCAAAGCTCGGGCAACGCAAAGCGCGTCAAATATTCACGACAATGCGCGCAATGGTGTCGATTTTAGGGCGCGTTGCGCTAGTCGCGGGTGCTGGGATAGACGGGCGCCCGCTTCGACATTGCAGGAATCTGTGGGAACGGGAAAAACGCCTGCCAGTCGTCGCCACACGCCTCATCGAGTCCGCAGCCAACAATAGCGCGATAACAATACTCCATAGCCTCAACCAGCTCGTCAGGCGTGGCAATGCCCAGCACGACGGCAGCTTCCATCATTCCCTCGGCGCGTAAGCGCTGAGACGGCGGCACATCGTCCCCGGCCGCTAATGCAGCGAACATGGTGGCCCAGCGTTGTTCGATTTCGGCTTGCAATGCGTTCACCGCTTGACTCTCCCACTCCGACAGTATGACTTGGGTCGGCACAGCGACCCAGCAGGCTTTGAGTATGCGTGGCAATGCAAAACAGTTAAAGTCTTCGCTTGATTAAAACTTGGAGCCCTTCCTGTGAACCTTTCGCCATACTCCCGACTGATCCTTGGCCTGCTGAGCTTAACCATTACGTCTTGTGCCAGCCCACAACAACAAAACGCATTAATGTCCGACACCAACCCAACGCCGCCGGCAAGCACTGTCGATATTGCCGAGCTTATGCCCATTATCGATTATAAAGAGCGTTTTTTACCCGTTATCGCGCGCAATGGCATGGTGGTCGGCCCTGAGCAACTGGCGGCAGAGGTGGGGGCAAACATCTTACGCAACGGCGGCAACGCGATCGACGCCGCGGTGGCTACCGGTTTCGCGTTAGCGGTAACGTATCCCCGCGCAGGAAACCTTGCGGGGGGCGGGTTTATGCTGATCCACCTTGCCGATGATGATCGAGAAACCTTAATCGACTACCGAGAAACGGCGCCCGCAGCTGCCAGCCGCGATATGTTTTTGGACGACGCGGGCAACCTCGACAGGCAACGGGAATACTTCAGTCTGCAGTCGGCGGGAGTACCTGGCACCGTGGCGGGCATGCTTTACGCGTTGGAAAAATACGGCACCCTCACTCGCGAGCAGGCGCTCGCGCCCGCAATAGCGCTAGCCAGGGATGGCATTCGTGTCTCTTACAGCCTATTTTTTGAGATCAGCGCCAGCGCACGAAATTTGCATAAGAACGGCGCCGCGAAGCGTCAATTCTTTCAACCGGACGGATCCTCTTACGCGATTGGCGAAATCTGGCGACAGCCTGATCTGGCCTGGACACTCAGTGAGATCAGCGAAGAGGGTCTCAATGGCTTTTACGGTGGCGAGGTGGCGCAGCTCATCACCACCGAAATGGAATCCGGAGGAGGCCTGATAACGGCCCAGGACCTCGCCGACTACCGCGTGGTGGAGCGACAGCCCGTGCGTGGCACCTACAAAGACTTTGAAATTGTTTCCACGCCGCCGCCCTCCTCTGGCGGCGTGCATATCGTCCAGATGCTTAACATCCTCGAGGGCTACGACCTGCAAGCCATGGGCCATAACTCTGCGGACTACCTCCATCATCTAACAGAAAGCATGAAACTCGCCTATGCAGATCGCAGCGTGTACCTGGCAGATCCAGACTTCATTGATGTGCCGGTCACTGAACTCATCGACAAAGGCTATGCTCAGCAGCAACGGAGCCGCATCGATAGCGGCCTAGCGACCCCGTCAGAAGACATAGCGCCGGGCAAATTATTGGGCAGCGAAAGTACCGAGACGACCCACTACAGCGTCGCCGACCGCTTTGGCAACGTCGTTAGCAACACGTACACGCTTAATTTCAGCTTTGGCTCCGGCATCGTTGTACCCGGCACCGGCATGCTACTGAATAACGAAATGGCAGATTTCGCCAGCAGTCCGGGCAGCGCGAACGCCTATGGTTTGGTTCAGGGTGAGGCCAATAAAATTGAGCCCGGCAAACGACCGCTTTCCTCCATGAGCCCAACGATTGTCTTTCGCGCTGGCGAACCGTGGCTGGCAACCGGCAGCCCGGGGGGCAGCGTCATCATCAGCACCGTGTTACAAACGACGCTTAATGCAATGGTGTTTGACATGAACATCGCCACCGCTGCGGCTGAGCCAAGAATACATCACCAATGGATGCCTGACGAACTCAGGATGGAAGAAGGCTTTTCATTAGACACGATAAGGCTGCTGCAGGCCATGGGACAAAACGTAGATATGGCGAACCGCACCACGGGACGCACGAATTCCATTATGCTGGACGAGGGATGGCTATTTGGGGCTTCGGACACGCGCCGTCCAGGCGGCTGGGTGGCTAGCTACTAAAGGAGGCGCTTGAGCGTTTTAACGCTGTTGCAGTCGAAGCTTGGCCGTTTGACGACTGAGTGCTACTAACTGGCCGGCACTGTCCCAGTACTCGCCGTCCTCCTCAACGATGCCGCGGGTCATATAGCGTGACTTCAGGCGAACCTGCAACGGGCCGGGCGCAGGGTGCGCGCGGACCTGCACTGTCAGCTCAATAGTAGGCACCCAGCCCACGAGGCCAAATACGGTAAATATTGGCGGCGGGAAGGCATCGGCAAACATCAGCATAGCGATTACATCAGGATCACTGCCATCACGATGACTCGCCCAGCCGCAAAACTCACCACTGCCATTGGTCTTACGTTCGCTGAACACCTCATGGCCAGAGACCATGCGGATTTCTACGCGTTCTCTAAATTCAACACCCTTTTTGTCCTTCGCTGGCTCGCACTCGTCCCAAGCAGGGTAATGCGGCCTATCGCTCGCTGACCAGGTTTCACCGTTAAGCCTGTCCAAATCAGTATAGGCGGCCGTTACCTTGACCTTCAGCTGCCCCTGCTGGTACATCTTAACCTCGGCAAAGCTGGTACTGCGCCCGCCGCCAAGAATGTCCACGCGACACTCAATCGACCCCAGCACAGTGGGCGCCAAATAAAAGGCGCTTACGGTCAGCGGGTCCTTATGCGGCAATACGGCGCGCAACGCCCGCCCGGCCAATGCCAGCACATAACCACCGTTGGGAACGGCGCCAATACGCCAGCCCTCGTGCAACTCTCCTCTAAAGAGATTGTCCTTGACCTGTTGAACTGCAGTTTCCCGCTCAAACTGACTCATAAATTGTCCTGCAATAGTGGCGTTCCGCCGGCGTCGTAATGGGCGGCTATTTTGTCCGTCTCCTGCGGTGATGTATAGTCCTGTTAAGAGTTGATCCATACATTAAAGCAGCTTAAACGCGCCACACAAGAGGCGGGAAATGAACAAACCATCGATTGCTACCCCGCTCCTGTCCATCCTATTCGCCGTGTTCGCGCTTTACAGTCTGCCCTTGTGCGCCCAAGAAACGACAGCCAATGACCCAGTACCGAATGCTAAGTCGCAGGAAGAACAAGCCTATGCCCGTGCCATAGCGGCTACTGAATCTGAGGATGGCGCTTATGCCGCAGAATTATCGGAGCTACTACTCGGTTTTGCGCTGGAACTGCAATCGCAAGGGCGGCACAGACAAGCAATTGCGGTATTTAGGCGCGGCATACACCTTGCGCGTGTCAACGAAGGGCTTTACTGCGCGCAGCAGATACCGTTACTGCAGGGCGAAATCGCCAGCAATCTCGCAATACAAGACTACACCATGGCAGACGAGCGGCAAAACTACCTCTACCGTGTACAAACCCGCAGTCTAGAAGCTGGCGATGCGTTAACTGCGGCTTTAATGCAGCAAGCACAATGGCAATATGATGCGTATCAATTGGGACTAGGTGAACACGGATATCTGCGGCTGGTCAATATGACGGAGCTCTACCGGCAGGCACTGAGTAATGTGGCGGCAGGAGAAAAAGAAGAGACATCCGTAAAACTGCTAGCCCCTCTAAGAGGCCTATTAGCAACACAATATCTTATTGCGGGCTATGTCTGGCAAGAATCCGACCGAGCATTCAGTGAAGACGAGCGCCCCCCTAAACCCCTGCTGCAATTTAAAGCCTACCGCGCCGACAGTTATCGTCAAGGCAATAATATTATTGAAGCCATTGCGCGCATTGAGCCAAATATCGTTCGGACTCAGATAATGCTGGGGGACTGGAATCTATGGAATGGTCGAACAGCCGCCGCATGGCAAGCCTATCAAAGGGCAGAAACGGAACTTGCGGGGGAAGGCGATGCCCAAGTTAAGCTGCAGCGGGTATTTGGTCAACCGATAGCATTGCCGGACATTGCCGGCCTTGCACCGCTGCCGCCCTCGATAGACCCAAAAGAGGCCGACGTCTTGGTAGAATTCACTGTCGATGAACAAGGCAGAGTTCAAGATTTGGACCGTTTAGGTGATAATGAAGAGTCTGTTAAGCAAGCTAAGCAGCTGATAAAGCAGATTCGTAAGACCGTTTTTCGGCCGCGTTTCGTCGACGGGCAACCACTAGAGACAGAAAAAATTGTGAAGGCATTCAATGTTCAATAATCCTCCATCCCTGCAACTTTACCGCATCGGCGCTGCCGTCTGTCTCTGCCTTTTTCTATCCGGCTGCCCTACTGCCAGCAATCCAACACAGCCGCAGACACCACCGCAGACATCCGCACCCAGCCCGCCGCCGATCAGCAGTTCCAGTAGTTCTGCCGGAAGTACCAGCAGTAGCTCATCCGCCAGCAGCGCCAGCCAACCGTCGAGACCTTCTTCCGCAGCCGCGAGCGAGGGTAGCAAGCAATCCGGTGATAACCAGAGCCAGAGAACTGCTGCCAGCGGCGACACCAATGAGCCACCGGGAGATGATGCTCAAACGTCCAGCGACAAGAGTGACAATCAGATCGCCCACAGTGGCTCAGAACCAAACAGCAGTGACGGAGACAGCATGGAACCCGGTTTTGGTGACGGAGTCGCCAGCGATGACAACCTGCCGGACTTGCGCGATGAACCCAGCCTGCCATCAGCGCCACGAAAGGCTAGCGAATCCGGTGACGCTGCAGTTGTCGCGAGTGCCGCTGAAAATACCGGTCAACCAAACAGTGGGACAGCGGACAGCGGGCGCCCTAACCATTATAACGGCAGCGGCCTTTATGGTGTCCACGCGAGTAGGCCAGAAAGCAGCGGCGGTTACGGCTCACCAACGGGGATGCCCACAGGCGGCAGCGGACCGCTGACCTCCGCCGAGCAGGTGGCGATACTCGACGCGCAATTGGAACAAGGCGCGGGAGAATTTGACACCATAATCATGGAAACTCAGGCGCGACAGCGGACCGCTGCGCGCGCGCAGACTGCTAAGCGGCCACCCACGACGATAGCCACTGCAGGTGGCGCTGGACAAGGTGACAGTCCCTATGCAAGCGACACCGCAGACGCGGGCGGCTACAGCACCGGCGGTGGCATGGGCGGCGCACCGACGGGCGGCAGCGTGCCGCAAAACACAGCGAAATACCCTGTTCCGGCAGATATTCCCAATGGTAACAACGACGACGTCGTGGCGAGGCAACTGCGCGAGGCCGCGATGCGGGAGCCTGATCCCGCTGTCAGGGAAAGGCTGTGGGATGAATATCGCAACTATACGGGCATCAAACAATGAGCATCTTGCGCCTGCCGGCGGCAATAGCAGTCTGCTTTTTGTTAGGCGGCTGCGTAAGTCAAACGATCAAGAGCACTTCCGTACCCAGCATCGAAACACCATCCTCGGTCGTGCCAGAAGCATTGTTACTTGATGTATCAGTAGTGGTGTTTGATCCGGGCCTAGACAACTATGACGAAGATAAACAAGTTTACCCGGAGGTACGCAACGCCGAAGCTCGATTCATGCCGCTAGTCCTGTCCGAGTCAATACAGGACAGCGGCGCTTGGGGCGCTGTGCGGGTGGTGCCCGATGACACTCAGATCACCGACTTAATTGTGCGCGGCGAAATTCTGCATTCTGACGGCGAGGAATTACAGCTGGACATCACCGCGACTGATGCTAGAGGTGATGTCTGGCTAGACAAAACGTATACCGGTAAAGCCAGCCGCTATGCCTATCAGCCCGCGACTCGTAACCCTTATGACCCTTTTCAAGCTGTTTACAACACCATTGCCAACGATTTGCTAGAACAGCTTGAAAAGCTGGCGCCCAGAGATCGCAGCGATCTGCGTATAGTCACTGAACTGCGATTTGCGCGCGACTTCTCTCCGGACGCGTTTGGCGGTTACCTAGGAAAGACGCGCAACGGTGAATATGAAATCAAACGGCTACCTGCAGAAAATGACCCCATGCTGGAGCGCGTGCGCGACATTCGCGAAAGGGACCGCCTTTATGTGGATGCGCTGCAGGTTTATTACAGCAATTTTGACGCTCAGATGCTGGAGCCTTATCAGGAGTGGCGCAGAGCGAGCTTTGAAGAATCTGTAGCGCTGCAAGAGTTGCGTGCCGAGAGCACGCGCCGATTGATCGTAGGTGGTATTGCCGTTTTAGCCGGTATTGCGGCCGCCAGCTCAGGCGATAGCAGCGCTGCCAGAACCGCGGGCCAGGTCGCCGTGTTGGGTGGGGGCTATTTGGTCAAAAGCGGGTTAGACAAGCGTAATGAAGCGCAGATTCATGTGCAGGCACTGGAAGAGCTGGGCATGTCACTGGAGGCGGAAATCACCCCGCAGATCATTGAACTAGACGATCAAACCGTCATGCTGACGGGCAATGTCGAAGCACAATACACCCAGTGGCGACTATTCCTAGGTGATATTTATCGCGCTGAAATTGGCGCACTAGAATTACCTGAGGAATCTGCAAGCACTGCTGATACACTCTGATTTATTTCATTGGTGCACAAGGTACGACCATAGTATGTCTTCCCACAACGACCCAGTAAAACCTACCCCGTTTGACATAGGCCAACCGGCCCCCTCCTCGACATCACCCGAGCGCAGCGCAGAGACCACCATTCAGCAGGGTACACCGGCCTGGGTGCTGCCAGCATTGGGTGGATTAGTATTGTTGGCCGCATTGGTGATTTTCTGGCTTCCCACAAGTCTGGAATCAGTCAACACCGTGGCGGCGCCGGCTACGTCTGTAAAAAGCATAGCAACAGCAGGGCAAGCTGACACTTTTGTAGGAAAATCCGCCCCCGCCGGCGCCGACGCCTCGCCTTGGTCCGATGCGCAAGCGGCCCGATTGCGCAAAGAGGCTCAAGAAATGCTAGCGCAGTTACTGGATCTGCAGGACACACTGCAGGCGCGCGGAGTGGAACAATGGGCACCTGCAGCATTTGCCGGCGTGACCGCCCTAGCCATAGAGGGCGATGCGCTTTATAAAACCCGGCAATACGAAGCGGCCACTGCAAACTATCAACAGGCACTCACAGCCCTGCAAGCACTGCGAGATGACATGCCGGGCGAGCTAAAGCGGCGGCTTGAGATTGCACAGCAGGCAATAGAGCAAGGCGACGCAGGCGCTGCACTTACTGAATTGGCAGTAGCGGCCCTCATTGAGCCCAACAGCAGCGATGCGATAGCACTGCAGCAGCGCGCCGAGTTGCTGCCGCAGTTGCTGCCTTTACTGGAACAGTCTGCGGCAGCCGAGACCGACGGCGACCTGTCGCTGGCGCAGCAACTACTTGAACAGGCAACAGCGCTCGATCCGCTGCATCAGCGCGCCCGCAGTGAGCTGCAGCGGATCACAGCGAAGGCACAGAGTCAGAGTTTCAACCACGCCATGAGTGAAGGCTATGCAGCCCTCAATGAAGGCCGATTTGACACCGCTAAGGAAGCCTTCCTTACCGCCGCTGCATTACAGCAGGACTCCACAGAGGCGGCTAGTGCACTAGAGCAAGTAGCGACAGCCCAAACTGCACAGCGGCTTAGCACCTTGAATCAGCAAGGGCAAAAAGATGAGCAACAAGAACAATGGCAACAAGCCGTTAATGCCTATGAGCAGGCGCAGAAGCTGGACAGCAGCATCGTGTTTGCCAGCGAGGGACTGAAACGCAGTCGGGCGCGGGCACAACTCGACCAGCAATTCGATAAGGCCATTCACCAATCACAACGCCTGTCAGATGCTGCAGTCGCTGGCACGGCCACAGAATTATTACAGCAGGCCAAACAGATCACGCCGCGAGGGCCAGTACTGGAGCAACAAATCAACCAACTGGAAACACTGCTGGACCAGGCCAACGCCACTGTTGCCATAACCCTGCGCTCGGATGAAGAAACCGAGGTAATGGTTTACAAAGTTGCGAGGCTGGGGCGCTTTGCACAGCGAGAGTTAACACTGCGGCCAGGCACCTATACCGCCACTGGAACCCGAAATGGGTATCGCGATGTGCGCCAAAGCTTCAACATTACACACGACAACACCCCTGCCCCGGTGACTATTATCTGCACAGACCCTATCTAAAATGGCGCAACCCATGGCAACTGAACCCATCACTATTTCACCCAGCGACTTTATTCCGTTGAGTCAGGCTACGCCGAAAGCGCCAGTCCCTCGCAAGACCGGACGCATGGTACTGATTTTTTGTCTCGGGGTGTTCGTGTTGGTCATGCTATTCCTGCTCAGTGCCCGCTCACTGATGATAGAGGTAAAGGCGCAGACCTCGGCGCAAGTCTCTGTTTCCGGGCTGGCGTTGCCGTTCGGTAAACGCTATTTACTGCGGCCTGGCGATTATGCTGTTCACGTAACGGCGGAGGGCTATTATCCGCTTGCCACCACCGTCACGGTGGATCACCGCGACAGCCAGTCTATCGAGTTGCAGCTGCAGGCTCTGCCAGGCTTATTATCCGTGGCCAGCGAACCCGCAGGCGCCACTGTCATCGTCGACGGTGAAGTCGCTGGGAAGACGCCGCTGAACGACCTCCCACTGACAGAAGGGGAGCACCAGCTTCGGATCGAGGAGTCCCGACACCTGCCGGCAGAGCAAACACTTCAGATCACCGGGCGTAACGTGCGCCAACAATTGCAGCTGCAACTGGCGCCAGCGTGGGCAGATGTCACGATGAAAAGCCTACCCTCGGGCGCAACGATTCTGTTGGACGGTGAGGTGGCAGGACAAACACCAGCCACGGTAGAAATACTGCAGGGTGAGCATCAGCTGCTGTTGCAGTTGCAGGGCTATGCCGACTGGCAAAAAACGCTGCAGATTAACGCCAGTGAGAATCTTGATCTAGGCGAGGTGACACTGCAGCCGGCCGCGGGAGAGCTGACCTTGAGCAGCGTCCCGAGTAGCGCCAACGTGACCCTTGATGGCGAGTTTCAAGGTCAAACCCCACTGACGCTGATACTGATTCCCGACCGAGCTCACCGCCTGGCGGTATTCAAGCCTGGCTATAAACGCTACGACCGCTCTGTGCAACTACCGGCCGCGGGCAGCGACACACAGACTGTGACGCTGCAAGCGGAATTGGGTGAGGTGCGCTTCAGTATCAGTCCGGCCAACGCGACGGTGCGCATCAATGGCCAGCGCTCTCGCAACAGCAATCAGACAGTATCGCTCCCAGCGGTGGAGCACGCCGTAGAGATCAGCTTAGACGGTTACGCCACTGTCCGACGCAGCGTCACCCCGCGCCCCGGGCTGATGCAGCTGGTAGACGTGCGACTGCAGACACAGCAGGCGGCAAAACTGGCCCGTATCAAACCGGAAATAACCACGGCATTAGGACAGACGTTGCTGCTGTTCAAACCCGGCGAATCTGCGATGGCAGACTTTACGATGGGGGCGTCCCGTCGTCAGCCCGGGCGCCGAGCCAACGAAGTGCTGCATCCGGTCGCCTTAAGACGCATGTTCTATCTGCAAACGACGGAGGTCACGAACGCACAATTCCGTCAATTCCAGCCCGGCCATAAGTCAGGGCAGATCGAGGGCAATAGCCTCAATCAGCAACACCAACCCGCCGTGCAGGTGAGCTGGCAACAAGCCGCCAGCTTCTGCAACTGGCTCAGCGCGAAGGAAGGGTTGCCAGCGTTCTATCAGGAAAAGAACGGTATTGTCACAGGTTATAACGCCCGCTCTACTGGGTATCGCCTGCCGTCGGAAGCCGAATGGGCCTGGGCTGCGCGTGCCAGCGGCCAAACTCTCCTGCAGTTTCCATGGGGTGACACTTTTCCGCCGACGCAGGTTGTGGGAAACTATGCCGATGCCGGTTCGGCCTATGTCACCGGATCGTCACTGACAGGCTACACAGATGGCTACGTCGTCAGCGCACCAGTAGCCTCTTTTAAGCCGAACCAACACGGTCTCTACGATTTGGGCAGCAACACCTCGGAGTGGGTGCACGACGTCTACGGTATACCCTCTGCTAACGGTGCAACGCAAAGAGACCCATTAGGTAAGCAGACGGGCGACAATTATGTCATCCGAGGTGCCAGCTGGGACCAGTCTAAGTTGCGGGAGTTACGCCTATCGTACCGAGATTATGGGCAAGCGGGCCGAGATGACGTAGGGTTCCGCGTGGCACGCTATGCGGAGTAACCGATGATCAAACCACGACTAATACTTCCCCTGTTGCTCGCTCTGTCTCCGTTAGGCGCACCCGTGGCTGCCCAGTCTGTGCCGACCGATACGCCACAAGCCCCGCAAGAACCCACTATTGACAGCAGTAATAAAAGCGATGTGGCACAACAAGCAACCGCATCCGAAAGGTCACCACAAAAAAAAGCCGCCTCAACCGCAGACAATAATTCACCCTTTGATTACCGCTCCTCAGAAAAAATTTCCGAGGACGTACCCGTCTCCTTTCCGGTCGATATATAGGACACCCTAATGAAGCAGAAAATGTCATCCGAATTTATCTATCAGTTGTTCGCACTGCTGATCGCTATTATCGTCGTACATGCGCTGTACGTTGGGGTGATACGTCCCAGTGCAAAAGCGCACCTGGAACTTGAAGCGGCGCAGCAGGCGGCTGGCCAAGACGTGGTCAGCACACGCAGTCTGGCGGTGGTAATCGGCAATTATGAGCAAGAGTCTTGCTTTATCCTGCTAATCTGGGCGTTGGCGATTATGGGCTACAAGGCTCGCCTAGGAATGCGAGAACGCAATATGCTTGACCGCCATCTGCTCGATATTCCAGAGGGCACCACGGTGCTGCCAGAAGATGCTCGCGAATACAGTCGCGCCATAGAATCACTGCCGGTTGCTGACCAAGAATATCTGCTGCCGCGCACGCTACTCTCAGCGCTGCAACGATTTGCCACCACCGGCAGCATTCAGGCGGTCTCTGACACAATAAAAGAAAACTGTGAAATCGAATCCGATAGACTCGATTCTGAAATGTCGATGGTGCGCTACATCGCATGGGCCATACCCTCCATCGGATTTATCGGCACCGTGCGCGGCATCGGCGATGCACTGGGACAGGCCTATAAGGCAGTAGCCGGCGATATTTCGGGCGTCACTGCGAGTCTAGGAGTCGCATTCAACAGCACCTTCGTTGCGTTGGTGCTAAGCATTATCATTATGTTCTGCCTACACCAATTACAACTGTCGCAGGAGCGCTTGGTACTCGACAACCAACGTTATGCTGACAAGCGTCTGTTGCGCTTTCTGGTGGCGCACTAATGAGTATTGGTGTACTGGATCTCAACGACTGCAACCTGCAGCTATGGCATGAGGGCACAACAGTGCAAAGCCCCGGCTATGTGCTGTTGCATGAAAAAGAGTACCTGTTTGGCTCACCAGCGCGGGCCGCGGCCAGATTGCAGCCAAGGGATATTAACACCCGCTATTGGTGGCAACTGAGCACCGAACTATTGCAGCCCTCGCTAGGCCATGCGCGGCACAACGGGGACCTTGCTCACGCACACTTGCAGCAGCTGCATAAAGAAGCGAAGGGGCCCACTGAAGTATTACTGGCCGTGTCGGGAAGCATGCAGCATGAGCAACTCGCCCTGCTGCTGGGAATCATAGAGCAGTGTCCGTTTGACGCCGTGGGGTTAGTCAATCGCAGCGTGGCACTGGCCAGTCTTCATCGCCACGGCGACCGCCTTTTTCATTTGGAGATTCAGCTCCATCAGGCCGTGATTTCAGAGCTCATCAGACAGGACCACCAAACCGAACTGCAGTGCACTACACCTTTACCCGGTTGTGGCTTATTGCAACTGCAGGAGCAACTAGTGGAACTGATTGCCGCCGCGTTCGTGCGCCAGACTCGTTTCGATCCCCGCCGGAAGGGGGACAGCGAGCAGCAGTTATACGATGCTCTGCCCGCCGCTTTGCATACGCTGCAGAATGCCTCCGAAACCAATCTGGAGATCAACGGTTATCAGGCGCGCGTCAGCGCGCATGAACTGCAGGCAGCAGGCAAACGACTATTCGACAGCGCTCGCAACACCATAGGGATTCTACGTCCCGAAGATCATGTCATTATCGACCCACTGGCGACATTACTGCCGGGACTGACCAACCAATTTGAGCAAATAGAGGTTTTGCAAGAAGACGACGTCCGTCGTGCGCTGCAATCGCATCAGGACCGTTTAGTTCAACGTGAACAAGCTCTCAGCTTCGTAACGGCCCTGCCGTGTCTCTCTGTAGAGGGGGTTTCATCTGACTCATCAAATAAAGTGTCGCAGGCAACACCATCGCGCCGCGCCACTGAAGCACACGTGTCGGCAGCGCAACCTACACACGTTCTTTATCAGCATAAGGCACGACCCTTAATTGCATCAGGAACGCCACTAGAATCGGGCTGGAATATATATCGCAGTGCCGCAGGCTGGCAACTTCGTGACAGCACCACGGCGGCAACAGTGAATGGCGTCACGTACCGATCTGACCAAATTTTGTTCTGTGGCGACGCAATTAGTATCAGTCCGGATGGCAGCGATGTGGCGCTGTTAATTGAAGTGGTGACCTAGCTGTCATGGCCAAAAAGAAACGAGAATTTACCACCTTTAACCTCAGTTTTCTGGACATCATGTCCTGCGGCTTTGGCGCGGTCATTCTCGTATTCCTCATTATGAATCACGGTATCGTAGAACAGAAAACAGAGCTCAACGAAGACCTCTTGTCGGAGGTTAATTTACTCAATGAGGATATCACTGAAGGCAAAGAAGGCTTAGTACGATTGCGTAATACATTGTCAGAGATAGACCTGAAAAGTGCAGAAGCACAAGGCCTGGCGACTCGCATCGCTCAGGATATGGCAAACTATGAAGCGCAAATAGAAGCGCGCAAACTTGATGGCTATACTGACAGCAGCGATATTGAGCGCTTAAAGGCTGAACTGCTGTCGCTCGAAGCGGAGGTAGAAGCATTGCGACGGGCAAGCCAAGACAGTGGTGGCAATAATGCCCGCGACTTCATCGGACAAGGAGACCGTCAATATTTAACAGGCTTGAACCTTGGAGGAAGTCACATTGCCATACTGCTCGACGTATCTGCCAGTATGCTGGCGGAGAAGGTGGTGCAAATCATCCGTCTGCGAAATATGAGCGAGTCAATTCAACGCAAGTCCGACAAGTGGACCCAGAGTCTTAACACGGTAGATTGGCTGACAGCGCAGCTGCCGGTCTCCAGTCACTACCAAGTCATTGCCTTTAACACCGCAGCAACATCCGCGTTACCCAACACCGACAATAAGTGGCTAAAGGTCGCGGATCAGCCACAGCTGACAACATTATCAGCCGTGCTGCGTAAAATAACGCCCAGTGGCGGAACCAGTCTAGAAAATGCCTTTATTGCGCTACAAAAACTATCGCCACTGCCCGATAATATTTTCCTGATTACTGACGGCCTTCCAACGCAGGGAACGACTCGCCCACGCGGCAGTAAAGTCAGCGGCCAAGCCCGTCAGCAACTGTATGCTCAAGCGATCCGCCAACTACCCGCCAACGTGCCGGTCAACATCATACTGCTCCCGATGGAGGGTGACCCCATGGCAGTATCAGAGCTGTGGCAACTCGCACAGTCCACCCGAGGCTCACTGCTGAGTCCCTCAAGGGACTGGCCCTGATGGCACGGCGCAGAGGGAGAGGAAGGGCTCCGGAAGAGTTTTCACTGTCGTTTCTTGATGTCATCTGTTGCGGCTTCGGTGCCATCATTCTGCTACTCATGATCACCAAAACGGCAGAACCGCAAATCATCGAGGCCTCCACTGTAAACCTCGAAGGCACGCTGGTGGAGCTGCAACAACAGGTTTTTGAGATCCGAGGCGAAACAAATATTCTCAACCGGGACCTGAACGCAAAACAGGAACAGCTGTCTGAACACGAAGAGCGTATCGCAATCCTGCGTGGTCAGATGGCCAGCGTCAAGTCCCGCCACGATAGCTTGCAGGTGGAAACCAGCAGCAATTCAGCCATTTCAGGGCAGTTAGCTGTTGCAAAGCAGACGCTGACCGAAGAAATGGAGCGCCTTTTGGGCACACAGTACCGCTCGAAAAATCAATTGATCGGTGGCATCCCGGTTGACAGCGAGTACATCATTTTTGTAATTGATACATCTGGCTCTATGTATTCCTATGCTTGGGACCGGGTACTTAAAGAGGTACAAGCGACGCTAAGCATCTACCCTAAAGTCAAAGGCATACAAGTCATGAACGACATGGGGAAGTACATGTTTCCTAGCTACCGCGGCAGATGGATACCCGATACCCCCGGAAGGCGCGAAGTGATCATAAAAAATCTGCGCAGCTGGAATGTTTTTAGTAACTCCAGCCCGGTGGAAGGTATTGAAACTGCTATTCGCGCATTCGCGGCGCCGGATAAAAAAATTAGTATCTACGTATTCGGAGATGAATTCACCGGCAACTCTATCTCTCAGGTCATTGATACCGTAGACCGAATCAATCGAGTCGATGCTAATGGCGATCGGCTGGTGCGCATTCACGCTGTGGGGTTTCCGGTGCAATTCACTCGTGCACCTCATCTACAGACGACGGGCATTCGATTTGCCACGCTAATGCGTGAACTTACTGATCGGAATGGCGGCACGTTTGTCGCACTCAATGACTTCCGTTAACTATCATCACTGGCGCATCCTACTTACGGCACTGCTGTTGTGTATATTGGCTGGCTGCGGGCCAAATAAGGTTATAGTTCAAGGTAACTTCCCACCTCCGCTGATCGAGCCGCTGCCGCTCACTTTAGGTGTGTGGTTTGGGGACGACTTCAGGCAACACGAGTTCTTTGATGGCACCAAAAGTCGCAACGAATCCAGTTGGGTAGTTAACACCGGCGCGGCTCAGGTACAAATGTGGAATAACCTGCTGGCCGGCATGTTCGAGCAGATCGTCGTACTCGACAGTCCACCTAAAGCGGGACGATCAAGCCCAATTGTAGACGCCGTATTGATTCCCCATGTCGAGGAACTGCAGTACGCTATACCCGCACATACGCAAATTAAAGTGTATGAAATCTGGATGCGGTATCGCTTTGAGTTAGTCACGATAGGCGGACAGCCGATTGCTGAGTGGGCTATGAGCAGTTACGGAAAAACACCCACCGCCTTTTTACAGAGCGATCAGGAGGCCGTTAACCTCGCTGCGGTGATGGCGCTGCGGGATGCTGGGGCAAATTTTGTGGGCCGGTTCAGCCAAATTCCCACCGTGCGAGGTTTGCTGCTTGATAGCGGCGCGCTGACGGATGCAATCGACCCATGAATATGCCGTTTTTTCGAACACTCGCTGTGTGCGCGGGTCTATCACTTACCACCGCATGTGTGACGTCCACCGTAGATGAAATGACATTTAACGAGCCGACCGAAGGCATTGGCGATTCTAGCGTGGTAATTTTGGGACGGCGCCACAGCAGCGACTATGAAACCGAACCGGACTTCGTTGCCTGCGTGGGCGACCATATTACCTCGCACGACGAGTCGATCAGGATAATTGACGAACTAGAATTTCTCAACGCGCTTTATCCCTGGTTTGAGCCGCGCACTGCGCCCCTGTACCCCAAGAATATTGAGCAACTACTGCAGCAAAAACCGGTGGCGGAAAAAATGCTGGCACTGAAGCTCGAGTATCTCATTTGGCTAGACGGCTCAACAGTGCGCACTGAAGGCGCTGGGTCCATGGCCTGCTCTCTCAATGGCTGCTTTGGCTTTGGAACCTGGGGCCATGATGCCAATTATGAGGCGGCTATATGGGACTTTACAGACCAAGCTGAAGTGGGTCAGGTTAATACCAGTGCCTCAGGCCAGTCCTATATGCCAGCTGTAATTATCCCGATACCCATTATCGCGCCGGTGCAGGGTGCCGCCTGCGATGGCATAGGTGATCAGTTACTGGAATTCCTCTCCAGTGAGTACTAGGAGGTAGACGTGAGCAACCAATTCTCTCGAGCGTTTTCCTTCGGCGTTGTGGCAGCGGCACTCATATCTTTGTCTGGCTGCGCGGGCAACGCCTCTGTCGGTAAAAATCAGCATGCGAAAATGCTCACTCAGGGCGCAATCTATAAGGACCCGGCGCTACAAGCCTATGTCAATCGCATCGGTCAACGTCTGGTGGCCAACAGTGGCAAACCCAACAGTACCTTCACCTTTACGGTCATCGACAGCCCAGACATTAACGCCTTTGCCGCGCCGGGAGGGTATATCTATGTCAACCGCGGACTGCTGGCCTATCTGGAAAACGAGGCGGAGTTAGCCGCAGTATTGGCCCATGAAATAGGCCACATTACCGCCAGTCACCACAACCGCCAGCAAGCTGCGTCCTTGACAAATTCAGTCGTGGCGACCACCGCCTATGTCCTTACCGGTAGCGGCGACCTTGCAAGCGCCTCCAATATGTACGGTAGCGAATTAATCAGCGGCTACGGTCGAGATATGGAACTGGAAGCCGATGGACTGGGCGCTCAGTACATGCATCAGTCCGGCTATGATACTGATTCATTGCTGGAGGTCATTGGCGTACTTAAGGATCAAGAACAGTTCCAACGCGTAAAATCCAAAGACGGCGGCAAACCAATCGCGTCTTATCATGGCTTATACGCCACTCATCCGCGCAACGATCAACGTCTGAAGACAGTGGTTAAGACCGCAGGGCAACTCGGTGGCGAAACTCAAATTGATGACCCGTCTGTGCCCGGCGAATTTCAGCGGCACATAGAAGGATTGGTGTGGGGCGAAAGCGTGCAGAGCGAACGTGCAGAGAATCGCTATTACCACAAAAAACTCGGCTTCACGTTTGAACAACCATTGGGATGGACAGTCAGAGCGGGCTCAACGAGCATCGTCGCCCGTGCACCGGATGGCAGTGCAGAGCTGTCTATCAGTATAAGACGTCGAGACCCTGGGCTAACGCCTCGATCAGTACTGGAAAAAAATGCTACCGGGACCCTAAGTGCCGGTATTGCGTTGCGTCAATTCGGATTGAAAGGCTACACAGCGGTTGCCAGTAGCGCTGAGAAATCGCGTCGACTTGGTGTCGTCGATTTCAATAATCTCAGTTATCTTTTTGACGGCAAGGCACAAAGCTTTGCGCGGGAAGATGGCGTTCTGCTGTCTATTATCGAGAGTTTTCGACCCACGCTAATGGCGGAGCAACAAGGTTCATCGGGCTATTATGTGCACTATATTCAGGTGCCACGCGGCGCCACCATATCCAGTCTTGCGGCAAGCATGCGCATACCTAATGCAGATGCTCAGCTTCGACTGCTTAATGGACTTTATCCACGGGGCGAGCTGCGCATTGGAGATTGGGTCAAGGTTATTCAGTAAGGTTAGCGTCGCCGGGCTGCTGCACTAGCACCCAAGGGGCTGCCACCACCGCCCACAGTTCTGCGTTGCCTTCATACCAGATCAATGCCTGCTCGTCGCTAACGGCCGCCACGTCACCGTTTTCTATCCAGCGCTGAAAGCAGGCCGTATTATCGAGACCCAGTTGCACCGCAACCTCCACCAGATTCAATCCGGACACCACTCTAATTACGCTACCGCCAGCATAATACGTTTGCAGCTCATGCCAGTGAATACGCGCAGTCTGCTGATGATAGTCCCGACGCAGCAAATGTTCTCGCTCGGTGACATCTTCATCCATAACGGGAGTCCGCAACGAAAGGATTCGTTTCGCGCTCATGCCCAAAAGTAGACGTCGGACCGTGGCCCGGTATGAACGTAATGTCATCGCCCAGAGGGAACAGCTTCTCTCGAATACTGGCGATCAAGTCTTCCTGGTTGCCTCTGGGAAAATCGGTGCGCCCAATAGAACCCTGAAACAGTACGTCACCTACCCAGGCGACTTTTTGCGGTTCATAAAGAAATACGATATGACCCGGCGTATGCCCAGGGCAGTGAATTACCTGCAGCGTCTGCTCACCCACCGTGACTCGGTCACCTTGCACCAGCCAACGATCAGGGGTAAAGGAAGATGCCGGCGGGAAGCCCGACATTTCGCAGGCCTTGGGAAGACCCTGCAGCCAGAACTCATCGTCACAATGTGGCCCCTCAATTGGCACCAGCAACTGCCTTCGCAGTACATCTGAGGCGGCACAGTGGTCCAGATGGGCATGAGTCAGGATAATTTTTTCTACACTAGCCTCCATCTGTTCAACCGCCACTAGAATGCGTTCCTCATCACCCCCAGGATCAACAATCGCAGCCTTGCCGGTAGTCTCACATTTGATAATGGAGCAATTCTGTTGGTAGGGTGTTACTGGGACGATAGTGCATTGAATAGGCATAAAAAGTATTAGGTCTCATTGTAATAATTGCATTCGGAATATCGAGCGTAGCATCGAGGACCTATCCTCTACCGCATATCAGAGGCGGCTATATAAGTGCGAAGTTAGCGCCAATCATATTGCTGCAACCCTGAAAAAAACTAACGGACTGCGTCAACGGCTTGGTTGAACCGTTCACCGCAAGTCATCTCAGACACTAGACTAGCGATATACTTATTCAGCCCCTAGGTCGCAAGAGGTCACCCTCGTTACTACGGCCTTGATCCGCATCAGGATCAAGAAAAACGCTTTCATCAAACTGTTTTTCACTGTGAGCCACTACCAATGAAGCAACGGAATCACCAGTAACATTGACGGCGGTTCGCACCATATCCAACAGTCTATCGACACCGATGATCAGCGCAATGCCCTCTACCGGAAGACCGACCTGTCCCAGCACCATTGCCAGTGTAATCAAACCAACTCCGGGCACGGCAGCGGTACCGATTGACGCCAGAGTCGCCGTTAAGATAACGGTCAGAAAGGCCGTCATCGATAAGTCGACACCATATACCTGAGCGATGAAGACAGTCGCCACACCTTGCATGATAGCGGTACCATCCATATTAATGGTCGCACCGAGCGGAATGGTGAAACCTGCAACAGAGTTATGCACGCCCATCCGCCGCTCCACCGTGCGCAATGTAACAGGCAGGGTCGCGCCGGAGGAGGCCGTGCTAAATGCAAACGCCCACACTGGCCGCATTTTGGTCAACAGTATGCGCGGAGACAGCCCCGTCAATCCTTTGAGTAACAGGCTATAGGTGACTAGTGCGTGAAACAGTAAGACGACAAGCACCGTAAAAAAATAACCCGCCAGATGCACAATCACGTCGACACCCATCGCTGCAAACAGTTTGGCGAGCAGCGCAAAAACGCCATAGGGGGCAAGTCTCATCAGTATATCGACCATGTTCATTACCACGGCTTCCATATCTCGAAAAAAACCAGCGATGCGTCGTCCAGGCTCACCCGCATTGGCAATTGCAAAACCAAACAAGAGAGCGAATACGATTATTTGCAGCATTTTCCCCTCCGCCATAGCCCGCACCGGATTAGTGGGAAAAATGTTCACTAGCACATCTACTAATGGCGGGGGCACTGACGGCTGATAATTTGCAACACCCTCCATCACAACCCCGTTGCCAGGGCCCACAAAAACAGCAAATGATAAGGCTACGGTGACCGCCACGGCAGTAGTGATCAGGTAAAAAGCGACCGTTTTACCCGCGATAGGGCCCATACGTGAACTGTTTGCCAGAGAACTAGAACCGCAGATTAAAGACACGAACACCAGGGGCACCACCAAGAGTTTCAGCGAAGCCACAAAAATTCGACCGACCGCATCTAACAACCCCGCTACGATATAAGTATCCAATGCTGAGCGCACAGACTCCGGCAACATCGCGCTGTGCAATGCGACGTTGAACAGGCATCCCACGATGATGCCCGCCGCCATCGCGATTAAAATACGGTTTGTAAGGCTCATTGTGGACAAGGCCCCGCATCAAACCCAGACACCGCATCGCTCGAACAGGCCGTACACGGTGAAGAGAATTCCTTGCGCCCACCGCCATTAAGAACGGCGCAGGTCGGGGCATACACCCTAGTACACACCGACGGGCGGGGGTCAGTACAAAAGTTGGCAGGCTCAGGCGTACTCACACATGCAGACAGAATAATGCTGAGGGCGGCACAAACAAAAACAATTCGCATTATTTTCTCCAGACAAGCTGCAATACATCATCAAAAAGAAGCGTAACACTGTGATACCAAGTGCGCACGCCCAACCTGCGCTCTAAATCCTAACGCGAACCTAATTTCATCATCTGACGCGCAATCTCAATAGAATCCTCGTAACTTTTTACCCCGATATACTCGTTGGTCCCATGAATGGATTTCGCCTGACTGGTCTCAATTATCATTCCTTGAAAGCGGTACTGATTGTCAGTCAACTCCATATAATGGCGTGTGTCAGTCGTTGCAAACATCAAAGATGGCACCACCAAAGCCTCGGGATAGACCGCTGACACCGCGCCTGCAATGACCGCATAACCCGTGCCCTCGTGATCCGATAAGCCCGGCACATAATCCCATTCATCATAACTAATCTCGATTTCAGGATCATTTACAACGTCGGAAATATAGTTCACCACCATCTCGGGCGTATCTCCGGGAAGAAGACGGAAATTGACCTTGGCCTCGGCGCGTTGGGGCACCACATTTTCTTTCAACCCCGCATTAAACATCGTTAGCGCCGTAGTCGTACGCACAAACGAATTCATCAGTGGATCCTGACTCAATCTGTTAGTTACAAGCCTCTCTGTTAACCAGAGATTGCCAAGAATCAATCGCTCCGGTTGCTCCAAGTGAGGTGCCATTGACTCCAACATGACCTTCACTGGCACAACCAGGCGTGTTGGGAAAGGGTTATTTTCTATACGTTCTAACGCGGCAGACAAGCGTCCAATAGTACTGACTCTTGGCGGCATTGAGGAGTGCCCTCCTTCGCCTGTCGCCACCAGTGTCAATGTGAGATAACCTTTTTCCGCAACATTTATAATCGCCAATTGTTGATCGGGAACCATCGGATTATCGGAAACGAGCATACCCCCTTCATCGACCATCCAAGCAAAATGCAACCCTTGCTCCCGCATGCGGTCGGCGATTTTTCTGGCGCCCTGTTTGCCGCTGATCTCTTCATCATGACCAAACGCAAAAACTAACTGGCGTGAGGGCGAAAAATCTTCCGCCAGTAATGACTCAGCGGCTTCCAAGAGACTTAACACCCCCTGTTTATTATCCAGTGAACCTCGACCGTAGATTCGCCCATTTGCAACTACCCCGTCAAAAGGCGGAAACTCCCAATCGCCTTCAGTACCCGATTCAATCGGCACCACATCCATATGCGCCGTAAACAAAATGGGGGCAAGTTCGCCATCCTTTCCCGGCCAACGGATGAGCAGACTATAATTATTGATGACCTCCACCTCTAGCTGAGCAAACACCTTCGGATAGGCCGCTCTTAAAAAGGTGTGAAAACGCTCAAACTCATTAAGGTCGATATGGCTGCGATCCTGATAACTCACTGTCCTGAACTGAATGGACTCACTTAGGCGCTCAGCAGGCGTCACACCGGCGTAAGTCATTGAGGTGCCGAGCAGCAACCCTGCGAGTATAACGACAAAAAGACGTGGCATATTAAATCTCCAAAGCATGCGCTTTCAAAGCTTGGCGACATGTCCCGTAAGCGGGTTCTAGGCTATCATTAACCCTCCTATATTTTAGGTGATTTAAGCAGAATTTGCCCTGATTGCTCTTATTTTTTTGCAGAACGACCGCCCAGAGCCTACCATTAACATCGGTAAGCGCTATACTTTAACCATTAAAGTATTCAAGCTCACGGAGCAACGCATGCTGCAGTCAGTCAATCTCCGCGATTATATGTTGCCTAATCCTGCCAAGGTACACTCTGAAGACAACATCATGGATGCCATGAAAGTTATCACTGACGGCAGGATTTCTGGCGTCTGCGTGGTAGATGACGATGCGAATCTGGTTGGCATTTTATCGGAGATGGATTGTTTGCGGGCTATATTAGGCGCCGTTTATAACGATAGCGCCACCGGCGTTGTTCGTGATTACATGGCCAAGGATAATTTAGTAGTGGCGCATCCTAATGAAGATATTGTAGACGTGGCTCAGGATATGCTCAAAAAAAACAAGCGACGCCGACCCGTGGTGGAAAATGGCAAGTTGATTGGGCAGATAACCTGCCGTCAATTGCTCATTGCCGTCGTCAAATTCAAACAATAAACAGCATTCTAAAGCACACAACTTAAGGCTCTCCCCAGTCGTAATGATGGGCTTTCAGTTGGATACTAGCCTCTTGCCGGTGCGCCAGCCACTGCCTTGCCCAAGGTAGAATGTGCTCAAACAGGCGCTGGTTCGCGTAAAGCAGAGGAACTGTCACTGCGGCAACATCCCCCAACCCATTCAATCGCACTAGATGCTCTGCCCCACCGGCAGTGGCCTGTATTTCAAACTCACTCCATTGTATCGGTACGGCCAGCGCCTGATGCCAAGAAATTTCGTTAGCCAAACTGATGGCCTCCTGCAAAAATTGATTGCAGATGGCACGTGATGCCGCCAGATTTTTTCCGTTTTTAAACTGCACCTCTATGCCCTGATAAGCGCACACTGCGCCACGTGCCGTGAACGTCCAGTGAGGTCTCACGTGAACACGTGAAGCCGCTATCGCCACAGGCTCTGTATCGCGCCGCATAAACTGCGCACAGGGGTAAAGAGCACAGAATTCTAAGAGGATCCCGTGCTCAAGAGCATGTTGCTGATCAAAGCGAGGGTGGTTGAGTATGATCGTTCTGTCAGTCACTGTTATTGCTAGCGATTTATCTTCAACCTCCGTTAGACGCACGGGTAGTCCCAACGCTATATCGTCAAGCAATAAAGGAATCTGGTTGGCATAATGACTGACGGCTAAAGACCAACTTCTAGCGTTGGCCTGTGCGCCAGCCGTCCTTGACTCCTCATTGACCAATCGCGCCTCCTCGAGGTAACCATCAATTAGCTGAGTTAGCGCGATTGTAGCAAATTGGCCACGCAGCTGAGGTGAAGCGTCTTGCAGATAGTGTACCGTTCGGTAAAAGCGGGACTGGCTGCCACCAGTGTCAGCCAGTATTTGCGCTATGACAATAGGGCTGTGAATTGTCCCCAACAGGCATAGCCACGCTGTGCAGGCAACGAAAAGGCTCAGCCTTGTATCAATCAGCGCAGTGCGAGCGATGTTCATGCACAATGTCTTCACCTAAGCTATCGAAAATGAAAAGCTGTAATTATTGACGGTGGCAGTCTATTAGTTACTTTGAACGCACTACTCCTGCCGCCGAAAACCGTGAGCGTCTGACTCCGCATTAGCTTGCAGGATTAAAGCAGCATTGAACAGGCAATCCAATACCTTGGCTAGAGACATGGCCTTACAAGGTAAGTACCGGCAATAAACGCTGCTAGTAAGTCCTTGCGTTACCGTCGATTTCGCCCGCGTGGTGACGTACTCTGACTTCACTAAAGACAAAAATAATGCTAATTTCATTTGTGTGTTGCGAAGGAGAAGACCACGTTATGACCCGAGCGATAAGCCTCTATCCGGGCTCATCAGCCAGCGCTGAGAGCCAAGACCTGTTATCGCTGCGTCTTTTAGACACTGGGTCTCCTTAAAACACCCAGACTTTTCAGCAGCGGCATCGCGGCAACGACTGACGGCGTTGAGAGTCTGTTTGGCGGTCAGAGTCCGCTCGGAAGGGGGTACTTAGAAGGCATCTAACCGATGGATAGGATGCTACTCGTTATCGCCTGCTGATGATTTTAGCCATATTACGATGGCACAGTCTCACCGCCGTGCTGCACGACTTCACCTCATTCAATATGGGTACACAACGATGGAAGATAGCCGCCAAATAGAGAACTTAATTTACAGCTATGCTGAACGAATTGACACGGGCGACCTAGAAGGTGTGGCCGCCCTTTTCCGTGATGCCGAGATTTTTTCAGCGGCGCATGAGGTCCGGCGAACAGGTTTTGATGAGGTATTAGAGATGTACCAAAAGTCAACTCGGCTCTATGAGGCCAGCGGCACGCCCCAAACCAAACATCTGACGACCAACGTGATTGTTGAAATTGATAAGGGCGGTATGGAAGCGAGCGCGCGGTCTTATTATACAGTGATGCAGGCAAGTGAATCACTTCCATTACAGCCCATTATCAGCGGACGGTACAGAGACCGCTTTCGCAAAATCGAAAATCAATGGCAATTTACAAGCAGAGAAATGATTGTTGATTTGGTCGGCGATTTATCAGCCCACCTACTCTATGATGCCAGCAGCCTTGGGTAGATCTAATCTCGCTTCTTGTCACTTACTGAACAGGGCAGCGTTTAGAAAAGCGGTATGCGTATCCATGTTTTTATGGGTGTCTTCATCGGCGCTTGCCCGGCTGAATTTTTTTGCATGTCTGTCGAAGACGTCCTGACTAAGGAACATGTCCTGTCCTAGCTGCCAGGGTTGTCGGCCATAATTCAAGTTTTTATCTGGAGTACAAAACATGAAGAGCCTTTGGAGCGACGAGGCCGCGGCGGCGTTTAATGATGATGAACTTGGCATGCGCGTATACTCGTCCAAGCTACTAGGCTTCGATGAAAATCTCGTCATGCATGGTGGGGGAAACACTTCGGTCAAGGCAACGACAGAGGACTTTTTCGGCCGAACCGTTGAGGTGCTGTACGTAAAAGGCAGCGGCTGGGACTTGAAGACCATTGAAAAAGCCGGATTCTCGGCCCTTAAGCTGCAGGATACGCAGATGCTCGCAGAATGCGCGACACTATCAGACCCTGATATGACCCAACAATTGCGCGCTCTATTGCTCGACCCATCAGCGCCATCCCCTTCCGTTGAAGCGATATTGCACGCCACTTTACCGTCAAAGTTCATTGACCATACCCACACTGACGCCATTGTCACGCTGAGCAATAACCCACAGGCAGCGCGCATACTCAAAGAAGTGTTCCCCGACTGCCTGATACTTCCCTATGTAATGCCGGGTTTCATTCTTTCAAAGCAAGTGAGTGACGCGATTAAGAGAGATGATCCAAAGGACTACAAAGGCATCATCCTGATGCATCACGGAGTGTTCACCTATAGCGACGAGGCGAAAGTCGCCTATGAAAGCATGATTGAACTGGTCTCCCGAGCTGAGGCCTACATTACCGAATATGGGAGCACATTAGCCGCCACAGCCGAACATGACGTTGATCTACTAGACCTTGCGCGCATTCGCAATGCAGTATCACTCGCCCGCGGTGAAGCGCAGCTGGGCGTTCTAGATCGATCACCAGATGCGCAAGGGTATTCAATGTTAGAGACTGTTGCCGATATTTCGTCTAGGGGGCCAATAACGCCAGACCACGTGATCCGCACCAAGAGAATTCCAGTCATCATTGACACTAGGCCCGCTAAAGGCGTTCCCGAAATAGATCGATATGTGACTGGCTATAAGCAATACTTCGAAGAAAATCAGACTGCGCAACTGCAGATGCTTGATCCGGCACCCCGGGTGGGGATCTGGCGCAGCGCAGGGTCCATAGCGTTCGGCAGCAGCCTCAGAGAGTGCAGTATCATTTCTGATATCGCCAGGCACACACGACACGCTGTGCAGATTGGGGAGTCTATAGGTGGCTGGCAGGCGCTGCCGGCAGAAGACATCTTTGCGCTAGAGTATTGGGTTCTTGAACAAGCAAAACTTGGAAAGAGCACTGCGCGTAAAAAGCAGCATCAAGGCAAAGTGGCGATTGTTAGCGGCGCATGTAGTGGAATAGGCAACGCGACCTGTGAAGCGCTTGCTGCCGAAGGGGCGGTTGTCGTTGGGCTCGACATCAATCCAGAGGTGGTGAGTCAGCTGGGTTGCGACGGCACGCTAGGGCTAGAATGTGACTTGACTAACAGCAAGGCCATTGCAGTCGCTGTGGACCATGTTATCTCACTGTACGGCGGTCTCGATATTGTTGTCTGCAATGCGGGTATTTTTAAGGCCGGAGAGCGAATCGAAGAACACACAGAACTTACATGGAACCAAATATTAGACATCAACCTCACCGCCACGCAGCGGCTTATGACCGCAACGATTCCCTATTTAAAGTGGGGCATAGCCCCCTCTATTCTTATCGTCGGCTCGCGCAACTATGTCGCCCCTGGTCCCGGAGCCGCAGCATATTCGGTAAGCAAAGCAGGTATTACGCAGCTAGCACGCGTCGCCGCACTAGAACTTGCGGCTGATGGCATCAGGGTTAATATCGTGCACCCAGACGCTGTGTTCGATACCGCCCTATGGACAGAGGAGACACTAGCTCGCTCTGCCGCGCGCTATGACATCAGTGTTGAGGAATACAAAACTAAAAATTTGCTTGGCAAAACAATCACAGCCGCCAATGTCGGACGCTTACTTTCTACAATGGCAAGCGATGTTTTTACTGCAACGACGGGAGCTCAAATACCGATCGATGGAGGTAACGATAGGGTGATCTAGGCTTGTCGTCTTCAAGCCTCGCCCTCCAGCGCATTCTTTTCATCGCCCATAAAAAAATCCCGCGGCACGCAGTGCTGCGGGATTCATAATTAAAGCCTGGCAATGACCTACTCTCACATGGGGAAACCCCACACTACCATCGGCGATACATCGTTTCACTTC
>JAQWNG010000015.1 GCA_029246385.1 Halioglobus sp. | reverse complement strand
GAAGTGAAACGATGTATCGCCGATGGTAGTGTGGGGTTTCCCCATGTGAGAGTAGGTCATTGCCAGGCTTTAATTATGAATCCCGCAGCACTGCGTGCCGCGGGATTTTTTTATGGGCGATGAAAAGAATGCGCTGGAGGGGGTATACCGCCTGCAGTATTTTTGTGGCACCTGCTTTTGATGCCCCTTTGATTATAGCCCCACGCCTGTTTAGGCCCGCCTTCTCGTCTTTACGCCAGCGTTATAAAACGTCGATGATGTATGACCGAACAACACTGACGCCCATACTGTCTGTTAGGGTGACGCTGTAGCCATAAGGTCCTGGCGCTACACTTGTTTCACCGCTTATGATGCCGCCGACTGGTGACATCGTAAAACCGGTAAAGTTATCGCTACCCACACCGAGCCAGTTGTAAGGTGGTGTTCCACCCTCCGCTGCCATAGCTTCAGCATAAGGCATATTTTGAACTGCATCGCGTAACATTGCTGTCGTGATGGTCAATGTGGATGGCGGGATGTCGGGCCCCGAGGCAATAACTAACGTCGCAGCTAACTGGTCTGTATTGTTGCCGTCGCTGACTTGATACACGAGTCCAAACGTTCCTGCTTGGTTGGGAATACCTGCCAAAATGCCGGCTTTGCTAACGCTAAGTCCGGAGAGGCCGCCATTAGACACTAGTGTCCACATGTAGTCGCGTTTATCCCCACCCGACGCGCTTAGCACAGCCGCATAGCTGACCCCTACGGTGCCGTTAGGTAAAGTCGATGTAGTAATGGTCAGTGGAGAGGAAAATGCTGACACGTTCAATATCAGCGCTTCTGACACTGTACGCGAATCATCCATCACGGAGACCTTTACAGCATATTGACCCTCCGCCGGAGCAATCCCGCTGAGTATGCCATCAGGTCCGAGTTCCAATCCACTGTTGCCACTGTCTAGCAGAGTCCACAGATAGTCACCTTGCCCACCGACAGCCTCTAGAATTGCATTATAAGGTTTACCCTGTTCGGCTCCCGTCAGTGGCGATGGCGTGGCAATAGCCAGAGGCTCGGGCGTATCACCTGTCACAGTTAAGATGAAGGAGTTGATGACTTGCGTATTCGTGCTGTCGGTTACGCGCAGGGATAGGCCATAATCCCCAGTTGGTGGCGCCGTGCCGGCAAGAATCCCTTGATTATTGATGGCTAACTCAGTGCCGCCATTGTCAATCACCGACCATGCATATGGTTTTGCTCCTCCATCGGCCTCCACCAGCGCGGTATATGCGCTGCCATCGACCGCATTGGGTAGGGCCGTGGTAGTAATTGCGAGATCGACAGTAACGTCTGGGTCGTCTGGAGGAAGAAATCCTGAATCCCCACCGCCGCCCCCGCAAGCGGTGACGGCGAACAATAACATACATAAAACAGTCAAACGGCTGATAAGGGCAGCGTTCCGATTGATCATTGGTTATCCCCTGTAGTTCACAGAAGTAGGTATTTTTCAGCCCTAGCATACCGTGGATTATTTTTGAGGTGTTCACTCGTAGTCTTAGGTTAGCACGACCTCCCGTGAAAATTCGAAAAATAACAGAATGCTAGTCGTGTTTGTTACTTTTTACATAAGCCCCTTTTTCTGGGTGGGTTTGAATGGTTTAGAGTCGTGTCTGTTCTCATTCGCAGTTGCGCCTTAACGCCACCTGGCACGTTACGTCGTGCTTGCCAACTGATACCATCAACCCTATGAATCTGTCTTCAAAAGCTCAAAGTCATCTGTCTGTGTCAGTAGTGCTGCACAATAGCCCGTTGGCCCTATTGAACAGCGCCATGCAGAGTTTGCAGCGGTCAGCTCAAGCCGCTTTTCAAGCTAATTGTTTGGCTCGAGTGACGGTGTATTTGATTGACAATTTATCGCAAAAGTTGTACCGCGCCGAGTTGATTCAGCAAATCGCGGGCTGGCCGCAAAGTGAATTTTTCGATATTCAATACCTTCCATTAGCGAGCAATCGGGGCTTCGGTGCTGGGCATAATGAAGTCCTCCAGCGGCTGGCGAGTGATTTCCATTTGATTCTAAATCCCGATGTAGAGTTGCAGGAAGATACGCTTCGCAGGGGCTTGACGTTGCTGCTAGACAATCAGGATGTTGCGTTGGCCAGCCCTCGAGTGTTTAGCGGCGGCGGCGAGCAAGAATTTCTGTGTAAACGCTATCCCTCGGTTCTTATATTGTTATTGCGTGGCTTCGCCCCGCGGCTTCTACGTCGTCTATTTCGTCAGCAGTTAGCGGCCTATGAAATGCGCGATTTGTGTCAGGGTGAGGGCCAGGGACAAGTCGATGTGGCAATAGCGACTGGATGCTTCATGCTGGTTCGCACACCTGATCTGCGAGCAACCAGCGGCTTTAATGAGGATTTTTTCTTGTACTTTGAGGATTTCGATCTGTCGCTGCGGCTGGGCAAGGTGGGCCGCCTCGTCTTTGATTCAGACATACGAATTATTCACCATGGAGGTTATGCGGCGAACAAGGGTCCACGCCATCTGCGGTATTTTGTTGCATCGGGAATTAAGTTTTTTCAACGTCATGGGTGGCGCTGGATATAGTCAGCCGTTAAAAACTGTTAGACTTGACATTAAATGATTAGGTTTTAATGGAAGCAAAAATGCATGAATTGAGGCGCATGGCCTACCTTGACGTAATGGGGGTTGACAGTTATGTGTCGCGTGCCCAGTTGCCCGGCGCAGCCGCAACGCGACGGCTTGCAATAGTGACAGCGTCAAAAACTCAACAGTTGGCCGTTGCAACGGCACCCGAGTCCTTGCACGTTGCTCAGAATTCAGAACCGGCGCTCGTCGCGCAACCTAGCCATACGGCAGAGGGGACAGTGGATGCCAGTGCTCCGTTGCAGCGCAGCGAATCCTTATCTCGTTTCAGTTTGACCGCGATTATCGCTGGTGATTGGCTATGGCTTGAGGAGTTATCTGGGCCACTTACCACGGATCAGGTCAGGTTGGTGCAATCAATGGCTCAAGCTTTGTTGCTGTGCCGTCGGTCACAAGGGGATGCGCTAAAACCTGCCCATGAACCACAAGTGGCCCAGTTTGATTGGCCCATCCACACCAACCAGCAACTCGATCTGGGCGAAGAAGCGGCAAGAGCCAGTGTCGGGGGCTTTGTTGATAGAAGGCTGGGAGAGCATAGATGCCGCGGTCTGGTGCTGCTCGGTGATGCCTGTGTGCAGCGTGTGCCTCGACAGCAGATCAGTGTTGCCATTGTGAATACGGTGAGCAGTGCAGAAATATTGGCACAACCCGCGCTCAAGCGACAAGTGTGGTGTGATTTGTTGCCCCTGGTGCGCAAGGCATGAGGCACGATAGCATCTTAGCGGCTGTTCAAATTGTCTGCGGCAGTGCTGCACAAGGTTAGGCCTGCCTGTGCGGTCGACGCCGGCGCGCTGGCGGCGATTGATGCCAGCGTTAACATTCATCCTTGGAATGAACTGCAGTTCGCTGCTGCGTGCAGCGGCGCTAGTACCGACAAACAATGTGCAATGGTGATCGAAGAGGATGGACGAACAGACGGCTTTGTGGTGTTTGCTCAGGTGCTGGACGAGGCCTCTATCTACAATATTGGTGTTCATTCCGCACAGCAGAGAAAGGGTCTAGGGTGCTTGCTGCTAGAATCTGCGTTGCTAAAAATGAAGAATGACGGCGCCACCCGCTGTTTTTTAGAGGTGCGTCAATCCAACGCCGCTGCCCGACGACTTTATGCAGGCAATGGATTTGAGTTGGATGGGATACGTAAACGCTATTACCCCACAGAAGACGGACGAGAGGATGCCCTGTTAATGTCCCTATGCTTACAAAGGAATAGGCAATGAACGTTCTGGAAACCGACTGGTGGACCTTAGCGCTTCCACCTGAGTGGTGGGCAGATACAGACGAAGACAGTATTTTAGTCGGCGATCGCGACGATGTAGGCTGCATCGAGATAAGCACGCTGCACAAAGAGGCGGGAGACTTTGATCGAGATTCCGTGAACGCAATAGCGCAACAAGAATCCGAGCAAGCGCTGCAGTGGCAGCCCGCGACGCTGGGTGAATTTTCTGGCGTCAGCAGCCGCTATGTAGAAGAGGAGATAGCGGTGCGCGAATGGTATGTGTCATGCGGCGCGCTGTTGTTATTTATCACCTATAGCTGCAATGAAGAAAACGGCGGCATGGATGATGCCGCAGTCGATGAAATACTCGATACGCTAATGTTGGCGGGCGAGTAAGTTAGCCTAGGATACAGCTCCTGTTACGCGCACACGCTTGGCGCCTTTTACCGGACGGGCCTTTAACGCGTCCTGACGTTTTTTTATACGATCGTCGATGAGATTTTTAACCGCGATAATCAGACCGGTAAAAATAAAGGCTCCGGGCGGCAGGATTGCCAGTAAAAAAGGTTGGTAGTCCGAATACATTACGACTTTCCAGTTGGCCGCGCTTGAACCGAACAGCAGATCCATATTGGCGAAAAGTGCACCGGTGCCACTCAATTCGCGCAGACCACCAAGCACCGCCAGGACACAAGCGAAGCCTAATCCCATAATCAGCCCATCGTAGAAGGATGGCCCAAGTGAATTTCGTGCAGCAAATCCATCGGCTCGTCCTAATATGACACAATTGGTAGTGATTAAGGGCAGAAAAATACCTAGAATTTGGAATAATTCATAGGTAAATGCTTGCATTAATAGCTCAATACAGGTGACAGCTGCGGCAATAATCATTACGAATGTAGGCAGGCGCACAGCGTCAGAAACCAGATTGCGAATCAATGATACGGAGGTATTGGAAATAATCAGTACCATCGTTGTTGCAAGCCCTAGTCCGAGCGCATTAACCACGCTGCCAGTGACCGCAAGCAGCGGACATAGCCCTAACAACTGAACAATGGCTGGGTTGTTTTTCCACAAGCCATTAATGGATAGATCTTTGTAACTGACATCCGCCATTAGGTGTTATCTCCCGTGGGGACAACGTTAGTGCCGCTTATGTCGAATAGGCTGTCTCTGTTGGTAGCGGCAAATTGTAATACTCTTAGAATTGCCGCAACGACAGCTCTAGGCGTAATTGTGGCGCCCGTAAATTGGTCAAAGATGCCGTCGTCTTTTTTTACAGCCCAGCCGGCTAACGTCGGATTTTGCAGTGAGCGCCCATTGAAGCTCAGCATCCAGTTAGACTTTTTGAGGTCCACTTTGTCGCCTAGGCCCGGCGTTTCCCGCTGTGCGAGTGCGCGCACACCTGCAATCGTTCCATCTCGATTCACGCCCACAATCAGTTCAATGTCTCCACTGTAGCCATCGCGTGCGACGGCTGGGATTATCACCGCGACGACGTCTCCATTTTCGCGCGCAACATAAATCTGCTTGTCCTTTCTTAAGCCCAGCTCCGCGTCCTGTGGGCCCACGGCTATCGTGTCATCTAGCATTGAATTGTTGTGTCGGCTTTTGGGTATAATTTGTAGTAGCGCTCGCTCTTCTGCCCGGCGTTTTTGCTCTGCAATATCATCTTTTGTTAGCAAGTGCGTGCCGGCGATGAGCGCAGTCGTGCACGCAGCAAAGACTGCAAGTAGAATGCTGTTGCGTGTAATGGATCGGCCAAGCATTCTATTCTCCTGCGCGCTTGTTGCGGTGGCCATACGTACGAGGCTGGGTATAGTAATCAATGAATGGCGCAGCAAAATTCATAATCAGCACGGCAAAAGCTACCGAGTCCGGATAATTTCCCTTTACCCTAATAGTATATATCAGCACACCGATTAGAGCGCCAAAAATTAAGCGGCCGCGCAAAGATACTGCAGAACTGACAGGGTCAGTCACAATAAAGAATGCGCCAAACATAGTCGCGCCGCCCAGCAGATGGAACAGCGGCGAACCCCCACTTGCGGAACTGCCGCCGTCATAAAAAATGGCCGCAAGTAGGCCAAGTGTCACCAGCATTGCCACCGGCGCATGCCAGGTAAATATGCGCTGATACAGCAGCCAAATGCCCCCGGCTAAAAAGGCAATGTTAGCCCACTCCCAACCCCGGCCGGACCAGCGTCCAAACTGAGGATACTGATACCAGAGATCGTTGATCAGCAGACTGTTGTTCTGCTTTAAAAGATCCATTGGTGTCGCCATCGTGACGCCGTCATATGCCGCAGGAGTGAAACAAGCTTGCAACGCTTCCATGAATCCCGGCAACTCTCCGAGACCGCGCGGTGGCGCCCACGCAGTCATTTGTATGGGAAAAGAAATGAGGAGAATGACGTAGCCCACCATGGCAGGGTTAAAAGGGTTGTAGCCCAGTCCACCGTATAAGTGCTTTGCCAGCAAAATAGAGCTTGCGATACCCACCGCAATGAGCCACCACGGTGCATAAGGCGGCAAGGCGATACACAGCAAAACCGCCGTTACCACGGCGCTATAGTCTTTTAGATAAAAACTAAGAGGGCGTCGTCGCAGTTTCAGTGCTAGCGCTTCGCACGCCAACGCCACGATGCTCCCCCAAAGAATATTGATAAGAGTGCCGAAGCCAAAAAAATGGGTCAGTACAATAACTCCGGGAATTGTTGCGAGCAGCACACTTTGCATGACCCGCTGAGTACTCATGGGACCGTGTGCGTGGGGAGACGTGAGACGCATTAGAGCCATATCATGCTTCCTCAGCTGCGCTCAACTGCTGTTGCAAAGCATTGATCTTTGCAGTTAGGCGGGCGACTGTTGACTCCAGAGCCTCAATGACTTTCTCTTCCGCGGCATTTTCTTGGCTCTGAATTAGCACGGCTTGTGACTTTTCCAGGCGCTTCTGCAGTTTTTCTAGGTCGACGCGTGCTTTTTCCTGCGGGCTTAACGACGCTTCTATTGTACGGGCTTCCATCGCTCTCTCTATTGCCACCTGCGCTGCGTCAGAAGGGTGCTGCTCTGCAGAATCAGTGTCGAGACATTGCTCGCAGTCCTTTAGAGCCTGTTCCGCCGCCGCCAGTTTCTCACGGGTCTTGTCGACACCGGTCTGCAGTGCGTCTACAAGATCACTGTTTTCTGCCTCAGCCTGCTCCAATTTTGAGGTTGCAGTGGCCAATCGTTTAGCTATGGATACAACGGCTTTCTCCCGTTTTTCCCGTTCACTTTCTTCGCCCATGCTGGTCTGCTGCTGCGCAGCTTTTTTCGTTTTTGCTCGATCTATGGCGGCCTGAATAGGGTCCTCTGCGCCACTTTCCTGCGCTGCTTCGGCGCGCTGTTGAGCAGCGATTTTGCGTGCAGCGCGTTTAGCCTCCTTGTCTTGCTCTGCCTGTTCCAGGCGCTGCTGGCGAGACTCAAACCGAATGCGCGACTGCTCCGCTATTTCGTGGTCATGCCGCAACTGTAAAATCTCAGACTTAGAGGCGCGGTAGTACTGCACCAATGGGATATTGCTGGGGCAGGCAAAGGAGCAAGCGCCGCATTCTATACAATCAAATAGATTGTGTTCCTCCAGCTTTTCGAATTCTTTGCCTTGTGCGAACCAGAACATTTGTTGTGGTAACAGACTGGCGGGACAGACCTCAGCACACATGCCGCACCGGATGCAAGCCTGCGCCGGAGGTGGTGTAGATAATTCTTTTTCAGTGGGCGCAAGGACACAGTTAGTCGTTTTAACAATAGGCACGCCAGTGTCTGGTATCGTGAAACCCATCATCGGTCCACCCATGATAAGGCGGTTGTTTTTCTCATACTGGTAACCGGCTTTTTCTATCAGGTATTGCACCGGGGTGCCGATCAATACCTCAAAGTTTTGCGGCTCACGGATGCTTTCTCCAGTGACAGTGGTGATTCTAGAGATGAGCGGCTGTCCGTGCACAACAGCGTTAAAGATAGCCACAGTGCTGCCGATATTCTGGCACACAACGCCAACTTCAGAGGGTAATCCACCGCTGGGGACTTGCTGTCCAGTCAGGATCTCAATAAGTTGTTTTTCGCCGCCGGATGGGTATTTAGTAGGAAATGTGACGATTTCTATGCCGGTGCCTTGTGCTGCGGCGCGCAGGGCAGCAATGCCCTCTGGCTTGTTGTCCTCGACACCGATCAAGGTATTTTTTGGCGCAATCATTTGCTGCAGAATTTTCGTGCCCTCGATGATCGCAGAGGCCTGCTCGCGCATCAGGATATCGTCAGCAGTGATATAAGGTTCGCATTCTGTACCGTTGATAATTAGTGTATGAATTTGAGTGTCAGCCTTAACTGACAGTTTGACCGCGCTTGGGAAGCCAGCGCCGCCCATGCCTGCAATGCCGGCATTACGGATTATACGAATCAGGTCAGCCGTCTTCAGCGTCTGATAATCCGATACGCCGCCGTGTTTTTCCCACTCATCTTGGCCGTCTGTGGTGATCACGATACAGGGTGCTAGATGGCCAGATGGGTGCGCAATCAGACGATCTTCAATGGCGTGAATCGTACCGGAGGTCGGCGCATGCACCGGCACGCTGACAAAACCGATCGCTTCGGCGATCATCTGTCCCTTGAGTACATGCTCACCGATAGATACCACTGGGCGGGCCGGTGCACCTATGTGCTGCGACAGTGGAATGATCAGCTCAGGGGGTATGCCTGCGTTGGCAATCGGTGTGCGCACAGACTGATGCTTATTTTCAGTCGGATGAATACCACCGTGGAAGTCAAAAACTTTTCTCATGCAACGCGGTCCTCGGTTGGAACGCGAAGAACAACATCGGTGGCAATAATGTCCACCCTTCGGCTGACGGGGTCAGGGAGCTGCCAGTGCCAAGTCTTTAGTGATTCTTCCTGCGCAATCATGTCGATACAGTCAACGGGGCAGGGCTCAACACACAGATCACAGCCGGTGCATTCGGCGGTGATGACTGTATGCATCTGTTTGGCCGCTCCCAGAATCGCATCGACAGGACAAGCTTGTATACATTTCGTGCAGCCAATACACTCATCCTCACGGATGAAGGCTACTGTTGTGACTTTCTTCGCCTCGCCGTGTTCCTCATCCAAGGGCAGCGGCTCCACATCGAGTAGGTCAGCCAAAGCCTGGACGCCGGCTTCTCCGCCGGGCGGACACTTGTTGATAGCTTCGCCGTTGGCGATCGCTTCCGCATAGGGTCGACAGCCAGGGTACCCACATTGGCCACATTGAGTCTGGGGTAAGATATTGTTGATCTCGTCTGCAATGGGGTTGCCTTCGGTTTTAAATTTCTCCGCAGCAAACCCCAGAAGAGCGCCAAACGTCGCCGCAAGTGCTACCAAGGCGGTCAGGGCAGCAAGCAGCGGGTATTGTGTCAGGAGGTCAATCACTTGTGTCTATACCAGTCCGGCGAATCCCATAAAGGCCAAAGACATCAGTCCGGCGGTTATCATACCCACTGCTGCGCCCTTAAAGGGCGCAGGCACATCCGCTACGGTTAATCGCTCACGCATGGCGGCGAACAGCACCAATACTAGAGAGAAGCCCGCGCCCGCTCCGAAACCGTAGAACAGTGACTCCAAAAAAGTGTGATCCTTTGAAATATTCAGCAACGCAACACCAAGTACAGCGCAGTTGGTGGTAATCAATGGCAGATAAACTCCCAGTACTCGGTGCAGTAGTGGGCTGGTCTTACGCATGACCATCTCAGTAAATTGCACGACCACAGCGATCACCAGAATGAATGCGATCGTCTTTAGGTAGCCTAGGCCTAGTGGGACGAGTAAGAACTGATAGGTCAGATTGCTGCATGCCGCTGCGAGAGTCAGCACGAAGGTAGTGGCCATAGACATGCCCATCGCCGCTTCGAGCTTATTTGACACGCCCATAAATGGGCACAATCCTAAGAACTGTACCAACACGAAGTTGTTGACCAAAATGGCGCCGATCAACAATATTGAGTAGTCTGCGAGCATGGTTAGGTTTTCACTGTCCCTCGTTAGCAACAAGTTTGCGCTTGGTGCTCTAAAACCCCATTTTAGCGTTTACATCGGACAAATGGGGGCTTAATTTTACAGGCTAACGACCATTAGGTAAAAATAGTTTTGGGGATTATTTGACTCGCATCCCCGGCCTAGCTCCGGCGTGAGGCTCTAAGAGGAAGATATCCTCGCCGCCAGGCCCCGCGGCGAGGACCATCCCCTCCGATATGCCAAAGCGCATTTTTCGCGGTGCCAGATTGGCGACCACCACTGTCAGTTTGCCCACCAGGTCTTCAGGTTGGTAGGCTGGTTTGATGCCAGCAAGCACTTGCCTGCGGCCTGCGGATGTTCCTTCCGTATCAAGCCTGAGCGTCAGGCGCAGTAATTTGTCTGCGCCGTCAACGTGCTCGGCTGCGATGATTTCAGCAATTCTTAAGTCAATTTTGGCGAAGTCGTCAAACTCGATCGTGCTGTCCTTGGCGGGTGCGCGGTCAATGTCGTTTGATATCGACGCGTCCGCCACTGGCGAATCTTTGCTGGCTTCCACCATGGCGTCCACTTTTTTGCTGTCGATGCGCGTGAGGAGTGGCACGAATGTTGCCAACTGATGCCCCGTCAGGGGTGATTCCAGAGCCGTCCAATCCAGCGAGCAGTTCAAAAAGGCTTCAGCCTTTTCGGCCATAGCAGGCAACACGGGCTTCAGATAGGTCATCAGCACACGAAATAGGTTGATACCAACGCTGCATATGTCATGCACTTGCTGCTCCGTCCCCTCCTGCTTGGCCAGTATCCAAGGTTTTTTTTCATCGATGTATTGATTCGCCCTGTCCGCTAGCGCCAGAATTTCACGCATTGCCTTGTTGAATTCACGTTGTTCATACAATTCGGCGATGGCGCTCCCTTTGATAATGAATTCCTGCACTAGCGCCTGTTCTGAGCAGCTGGGAGCAAGCTGGCTATCAAAAGAGTTGCGCAAAAAGCCCGCGCAACGACTGGCGATATTCACGACCTTGCCGACAATGTCGGAGTTGACCCGTTGAATAAAATCCTCCAGATTAAGATCGATGTCGTCCACAGAGGCCGATAGTTTGGCGGCAAAATAATAGCGCAAATACTCGGCATCAAGGTGCTCAAGATATGTGCTGGCTTTGATAAAAGTGCCGCGACTTTTTGACATTTTGTTGCCGTTAACCGTGAGGAAGCCGTGTGCATAAACGGCAGTGGGTGCGCGCAGGCCGGCTGATTGCAACATGGCTGGCCAAAATAAGCCGTGGAAGTTGATAATGTCTTTGCCGATGAAGTGATACAACTCGGTGTCATCGCCGCGTGTCCAGTAGGACTCAAAGTCATGTCCGGTGCGATCGCAGTAATGTTGGAAGCTGGCAATGTAGCCGATGGGGGCATCGAGCCAAACATAGAAATATTTACCCGGTTCGTCGGGAATCTCAAAACCGAAATAGGGGGCGTCTCGGCTAATGTCCCAATCTTGCAGGCCCGCCTCGGTCCACTCTCGGAGCTTGTTTGCGACCTGCGGCTGCAACGCATCGGCGTTAAGCCATGCCGTAAGCATTGCCTCAAAGTCTGGAAGCTTGAAAAATAGGTGGGTAGACTCTTTTTCTACTGGCTTTGCCCCCGATAAAGCTGACACCGGGTTGATCAGTTCCATCGGGCTATAGGTGGCTCCGCAGGCTTCACAGTTATCCCCGTACTGATCTTCGGCTTTGCAGCGTGGGCATGCGCCTTTAATGAAACGGTCGGCGAGGAAGAGTTGTTTCTCTGGATCGAACGCCTGCGTAATCGTCCGAGTGGCAATATGGTTATTTTCTTTCAATCGTTGGTAGATCGTCTCGCACCAGAAACGGTTTTCTTCACTGTGGGTGGTGTGAAAGTTGTCAAATCCAATTAGGAAGCCGGTGCTGTCACGCACATGTTCCTGCTTGATGTTGTCAATCTGCTGTTGCGCACTTATCCCCAGTCTTTCTGCGGTTAGCATGATGGCGGTGCCGTGGGCGTCGTCGGCACAGATGTAAACGCAATGGTGCCCACGGGACTTTTGAAACCGCACCCAGATGTCGGTCTGCACCTGCTCCAGCAGATGTCCCAAATGCAAAGAGCCATTGGCATAAGGCAATGCGCTGGTGACTAGAATTTTACGAGGAGTCGGTGCCGCCATGGGGATTATCTGTTTCGGAAAACGGACAACATTATAGCGTTTTTACTGCGGGGTTTCACCCGTTGCAGTTATGAGTGTGGCATTGTTGAACGCACAGCATGTCTCTATACTGGCGTGCCGGAAAAAGCAGGCTCAGCGGCCTCCATCCAATTTTATAGCGTTTACAAAGGTAGTGATGAATCAGATTAAACACATTGTCGCAATTGCGTCGGGTAAGGGAGGCGTGGGCAAATCCACTACGGCGGTCAATTTGGCATTGGCTCTCAGTGCCATGGGCTTGCGGGTGGGTCTATTGGATGCCGATATTTACGGTCCCAGTCAACAACTGATGCTCGGTATCCCTTCGGGCCATCGGCCCGAACAGCAGGGTGATCAGCACCTGCTGCCGGTGGAGGCTTACGGTTTAAAGACTATGTCTATGGGATACTTAGTGGATGCCCGGACCCCGATGGTGTGGCGTGGGCCAATGGCGGGCGGGGCTCTGGCACAAATGCTGGAACAGACTTTGTGGGGTGAGCTGGATTACCTAATAATTGATATGCCGCCCGGGACAGGCGATATTCAGCTGACTCTATCGCAGAAAGCAAAGGTGGCCGGTGCGGTAATCGTGACTACGCCGCAGGATATAGCTTTGCTAGACGCGCGCAAAGGTATCGAGATGTTCCGCAAAGTAGATGTTCCAGTGTTGGGGGTTATAGAGAATATGTCGGTGCATATTTGTAGTGAATGTGGGCATCATGAGCATATTTTTGGCCAGCAGGGTGGGGATCGCATCTCACAAGATTACGGTGTGCGATTGTTGGCCAGTTTGCCGCTGACGCTTTCTATTAGAGAACAGACGGATGCCGGGCGTCCCACAGTGGCGGCTGCCCCGCAATCGCCTGAGGCTAAACTGTACCTGAATGCTGCGGCTGCGGTGCGGGAGGCTTTAGCGGCCCAAGAGGACACCGGCGTGCGTCACTTTCCCGAAATAACTATTTCTGACGACTAATTGAGCAGGTGAATTACACATGAGTATAAAGGCAGACAGGTGGATTCGTGAAATGGCTACCCAGCGGGGCATGATTGAGCCGTTCGAGCCGGGCCAAGTGCGTGCTGATGGTGGCAGACGGCTGATCTCTTATGGTACGTCGAGCTATGGCTATGATGTAAGGTGCTCTCCTGAGTTTAAAGTGTTTACTAACATTAATTCGGCGACAGTGGACCCGAAAAGTTTTGACGAGGGCAGCTTTGTCGATGTCGTAGGCGATGTTTGTGTCATTCCGCCGAACTCTTTTGCACTCGCGAGTACTGTGGAGTATTTCCGTATCCCGCGCAATGTGCTGACCATTTGTTTGGGAAAGTCGACTTATGCTCGTTGTGGCATCATCGTGAATGTCACGCCACTGGAGCCGGAGTGGGAGGGCCATGTGACTTTGGAGTTCTCCAATACGACCACTTTGCCGGCGAAGATTTACGCCAATGAGGGAGTTGCTCAAATGCTATTTTTTGAGTCCGATGAAGCTTGCGAAGTGAGTTATAAGGACCGCGGAGGTAAGTACCAAGGCCAGCGCGGCGTGACGCTGCCCAAGGCGTGAGCGGTTACACGACACCACGGCCGCTAGCGCGCGTCAGCCCTGTACTGAACGCCTGTCGCTGCAATCATTTTCCCGTCCAGCACTGCTCCGTTATCAGTCAGCTGCAGCCTGCCCTGTAAATACCAGCGCACTGCTAAAGGGTACATCGCGTGTTCCAGTATTGACACCCGAGCAGCCAGACTCTCGGCGGTATCATCGGGTAAAGTCGGCAACCGCCCCTGCAGTATAGGCGGTCCACCATCAAGTTCCTGCGTCACAAAATGTACCGTTGCTCCGGCTTCAGCGTCGCCTGAATCTAGAGCACGCTGATGCGTTCGCATTCCTGGGTATTTAGGTAATAGAGAGGGGTGAATGTTCAATAGACGCCCGACAAACGGCTGCACCAGCACTGGCGTCAAAATCCGCATAAAACCCGCCAGTACGACCAAATCAATTGAAGCCGAGTGAAGTTCATTGACCAATGCTTGATCAAATTCTTCGCGGGTTGCAAAGTCGCGGTGGTCGATAGTATGCGTGGCAAGTCCGGCATTGTGTGCGCGCTGCAGGCCAACAGCCTTAGGGTTGTTACTGATAACAATGCCGATGTGAGCGACCAGTTCACGACGAGCGCAAGCATCGATAAAAGCCTGCAAATTCGTTCCATGTCCAGAAATGAGAATAGCGAGGCGAGGCAGTACCTGTGAATTCACGGCAGCAGTTCTACCTGATTATCTCCGGGGGCAATACGGCCAATCTCCCACGCATTGTGTCCTGCTGAGTTCAGGAGTGAGAGGGTCTTGTCCGCATGTTCAGGCGCGATACACAGCACCATGCCAACGCCGCAGTTAAAGGTGCGATACATTTCAGTCGTTTCCACATTGCCCTGACTCTGCAGCCATTGGAATATCTCAGGCCACTGCCAGCTATTCGTTTCGATAATCGCATTGCAGCTTTTGGGCAGAACACGCGGCAGATTTTCTAGCAGTCCACCGCCGGTGATATGAGACAGCGCTTTTACCGGAACTTCTGCAAACAATGCCAGCAAGGCTTTGACGTAGATTGTGGTGGGACTCAGTAGGGCCTGCCCCAACGTGGCCTTGCCCAGCGTCTGTTGCAAATCTGCGCCGCTCACCTCCAGTATTTTTCGAATCAATGAGTACCCATTGGAGTGTGGCCCGCTGCTTTCAATGCCAAGTAATACATCGCTTGCGGCCACTGTACTGCCGTCGATAATCTTTGATTTTTCGACCACACCCACGCAAAACCCAGCCAAATCATAGTCGTCGCCCTCATACATGCCGGGCATTTCTGCTGTCTCGCCGCCGACTAGCGCGCAACCTGCCAGCTCACAGCCTGCACCAATGCCCGTTACGACATCAGCCGCGGTATCTATATTGAGTGCGCCGGTGGCATAGTAATCAAGGAAAAAAAGAGGCTCTGCGCCCGCCACCACGAGGTCGTTGACGCACATGGCGACGAGGTCTATGCCTATCGTATCGTGAATCCCCATTTCCATCGCTAAGCGAAGCTTGGTGCCTACGCCATCCGTACCTGACACGAGTACCGGTTGTTGATAGCCGGCAGGAATTTCACATAGAGCGGCAAACCCCCCAAGGCCGCCCATGACTTCCGGTCGCATGGTGCGGCCCGATACGCCTTTAATCCGTTCTACCAGTGCGCTACCGGCGTCAATATTGACTCCCGCGTCCTTGTAATTTAGAGCGTTTTTTGCGTTCTCATCGGTCATGACGTCGAGTCCAGTAATATGGTGCCTGATAGGTGGAGTAGCGTATTTTATCGCGCATGATACCCGAGCGCACTCATGAATTGGTATTCATGGGTCAGTCGTGCCGATTTTTGTCATATTTATGTTTGCCAAGCACTAGCCACCTCATCTCCGGCTGACTCTGTGCAGGCAGAATATGCCTGGCGCACGCAAGTACTGTTACAATGGAATGTAGGTAGTGGCACTTGGAGGATACAGTGAGAGCAACACGGGTAACATTGATGTATTTACTGCTGGCTCTGCTATTTGCAGGGAATGCTTGGGCGGAAATGGTGCGGGACCTGCACTCGGCCAGTGTGCCTGCGGCAAACCAAGGCTCTAAGGCGCGGAAGGCTGCCGCAAGTGAGGCGCTAGCTGAAGTGTTGGTAAAGGTGTCAGGTTCTCGCCTGTTGCTAGCCGACCCCATAATCGTTAAGGCGCTGTCAAATTCCGAGACACACGTGCAGCAGTATGTCTATACCCGCAATGAGCCGCCGGCACTGGGATTTTCGGTAAGATTCGAATTTGACCGGAAGTACGTGACTGAACTAGTGAAACAGGCGGGTGCGCCGTTGTGGACGGCGAGCCGTCCGTCGGTGCTGGCGTGGGTGGTGGTTGAGAATGAAAACGGTCGGCATTTCGTCGATAGGGATAATTGGCCTGAGCAGGCGCAAATATTAATCGATGCGTTTTCCCGTCGTGGTGTCCCGGTGCAGCTCCCCGTATTTGACCTAGAAGATATGTCAGCGTTGAGCGCAAATGATGTTTGGCGCCTAAATTCAGCCGCTATCCAAGCGGCCTCAGCACGTTACAACGCGCAAGACATCATCGCAGGCCGCCTGGCGACAGTGGTTGAGGGAGAATCCGCGGGCGATTGGCGGTATTTTTATCGGGACGATCGCGTCAATCGATCCGTCAGCGTTGATGACCTCAAGGCATTCATGCGGGAGGGTGCCAATATTGCTGCCAGCGAACTGTCCGCCAGATACGCTGTGGCGCCCACCACCGGCGAAGACGGGGCTATGCAGATGGCGGTCATCGGTGTTTTTACCTATCCAGAATACGCCGCCATCGCAAGCTGGTTAGACAATCTGGAGTTGATAGAAGACGTGATTATCGAGCAGGTGCAGGGAGATAGGGTTCGCTTTCGTCTGCAAGCACAGACAGATGCCGAGCAACTGGCATCAATTATAGAGCTCAATGAACATCTCGTGCGGGTGCCAGCCACTGAATTGAATCCGGTGTTGAGTTACCGATGGCAGAGGTAGGCCCCCCCTTTAATGCGGCAGAGCATTCGCTCGAGCATCAATTATCACTTGAGGTACGCCTACGCGACGACGCCACACTGGATAATTTTTTGGCGCTGCCAAAGATGCAGCCGCTGGTGGCGGGGCTGCAGGCCCAGATGGATTCCGCTGGTGAGTCGGTTATTTACTTATATGGTCCAGCCGGTGTGGGCAAGTCTCATCTGCTGCAGGCAAGTTGTCATGAACCCGGAGTTGAAGCGATTTACCTGCCTCTATCGGATCTGCGCGGGTATGAAGCAAAAGACGTGTTGCAGGGGGTGGAAAACCTGAACCGGATCTGTATCGATGATATTCATGCGGTGCTGGGTGATGCGAACTGGGAGCAGGCTTTATTCAATCTCTACAACGATGCTCGCCAGCGAGGGTGTCGATTGACAGTAGCAGGGGATGCAGCTCCTCGCGCGCTGGCTGTCAATCTGGAAGATCTGCGTTCGCGTTTGTCATGGGGTATTGTCTATCAATTGACGCCGCCGGACGACGAGGAAAAAGAGGCTATCTTGCAATTTCGAGCCAGCCGCAGAGGTTTGTGTCTGACTTCGGGTGTCGCGGCTTATATTGTTAGCCGCGCACCGCGCGCCATGGATCAGTTACTACAAGTGTTAGAAACATTGGACAAGGCCTCGCTCGCCGAGAAGAGGGGGTTGTCTATTCCCTTTGTCAAAGACGCATTGGGTTGGTAGAGCACTCCCGAATTGAAAAAGCGGTGGGGTGTGCAGCGCCTTAAACGCCGCTGGCGAGAATAATCCAACCACAGTAAGCGGCCCTACCGATGACCTGTCTCACCTTGCCCTCGATAGATAACGCTGCTTCATCTAGTGGGCGATACAGCTCTTTCGAATAGGCTGACACTAAGGTGAGAAGTGTGGCGCCATACCGCCCAGTGAAACTCCAAAGGTCTGAGCCGGCACGAGGGCCTTTGGCACCGCTGCGCCGGCTGTGTTGATAAGAACTAGCGCAGGGCATGCGTCAAGATTGGCAGGTGACACCTCAAAGCTCAGCTTTCCTTTTGACCTAGGTTGGCGTGCAGCACAGCGCCATTGATGACAGGGTTGTGGTGGGCCCAACGGATCAGCTCGGCGATTTCCTCTGGTTCGATGAGTCGGTTAAAGCTGTTCATTGCGGCAACGCCAGCCTCATTAGCAGGGTCAGTGCCCAGATGGGTGCGTAACATTTCGGTGTCGGTGAAGCCGGGGCAGACCATAGCGGTGTGAAGACCTCTACCCATGAGGTCTTGGCAGGTAGCGCGCATCATTCCAAGTTGGGCATGTTTGCTGATGACATAGCTGAAAGAGCCGGGCACGGCTTTCTCTGACAGTGTAGAGCCCACATATAACACGCTTGATGATGCCGGCATGAGAGGTAGGAGGTGCTGATTAAGGCTGTTGATGGCAATCACGTTAGTTGCCATTACTTGGGTCAGACTGTCGCTGTTGCAGTTATCGACGCTGTCCTTTTTCATCTGACTGGCATTGTGGATTAAGGTTGCTTCAGAGCACTCTGCCAAGGCGGTTTTTAGTGTCTCGCAGGCAATATCAATAGATGCTTCGCTGCTAAGATCGCAGATGATGCTGGTAACCCCGCGTATCGCACACTGGCGACGAGCGAGATTGAATACGGTAAAGCCCTCATCGAGGAACGTTTGAGCTGTTGAGTTCCCTATGCCAACGCTGGCACCGGTGATTATTGCTACTTTCATTGTCTACAATCCTTAGCGCCTGACGCGGTGTTGCACTGTCAAGCTTTATTCTAAAAAGAGCGAGGCTCCGTGATTTCTACCGTGACGTCAAGCGGTGGCTCCGTTAAACTAAACGCATGGAAGAATTAACTACGTTATACATCGATAAGGAAAGCCATAAGTTTTCGGCTGCCCACTATACTATTTTTTCTGCGACAGAGCGCGAGCGTCTGCACGGGCATAATTATTCAGTCTCGGCAAAAATTGTGGCTCCGATGGGTTACAACGGATTCTCTGCAGATTATAACGTTTATAAGAATCGCCTTGCAGCGCTGTGTGATGAGTTGGATGAGTATACGCTGCTGGCTGGCGAGTCTCCTTATCAGGAGGTTGTTGAGTCTGGCGCCTGTTATTGCGTGCGATATGACGGCCAAGAGATACTTTTTCTGAAAAGTGACACCCAAGTGTTGCCCATTCGTAATGCCACCGTGGAAGAGTTTTCCCGTTATCTGCTGGCCAAATTACTCGAAGAGAGTGTGGGCGATGATTTGCGTGAGGTGGAACTGTGCGTAGCTTCTGGGCCCGGGCAGAAGGGCTGTACCCACTGGTGTAGTGACTGATACGTGCACTACAAGTAGTCGCTAATACCGCAATGGCGAAGCAATGGCTTAATACTCGGCTCGCGGCCTCTGAAGGCAATAAACAGTTCCATCGGCTCTTTTGACCCGCCGGCTTCAAGGATGTTCGTTCTGAAGGCGGCACCGGTCTCGGCGTTGAAGATGCCGTCTTCTTCAAACCGCGAAAACGCATCCGCTGATAGCACCTCTGCCCACTTGTAACTGTAGTATCCTGCTGCATAGCCACCGGCGAAGATGTGGGAAAACGCATTTTGAAAACGGTTAAATATGGGCGGTGAGGTGACCGCTACTTGCTGCCGTATCTGGTCCAAAAGGTCCTGTACTGAATCAAAAGTGCCACTTCCCCATTCAAGATGCAGGCGGAAGTCGAACAGGGAGAACTCCAACTGTCGCATCATCGTCATGCCTGATTGAAAATTTCGTGCCGCTAATAATTTATCCAGCAGCGTTGCTGGCAGTGATTCTCCTGTCTCATGATGGCCCGAAATAAACGCTAGAGCCTCACGTTCCCAACACCAATTTTCTAGAAATTGACTGGGCAGTTCAACTGCATCCCACGCCACGCCATTAATGCCAGATACGGCTGCTACTGTCTGGCGCGTCAGCATGTGATGCAAACCATGGCCGAACTCATGAAACAGTGTGGTAAGCTCATTGTGGGTGAGCAAGGCAGGACTGTCGCCCACCGGGGCGGTGAAGTTACACACCAGATAGGCCACTGGCATTTGCAGGCTGTCGGCAGTCTGACGGCGCACCCGACAGTCGTCCATCCAGGCCCCCCCGCGTTTGTGTGCCCGGGCATATAGATCGAGAAAGAAGCGGGCGATGACTTCGCCATCACGCAACAACTCAAACAGCTTGACGTCAGGGTGATAAGAGTCAAAGTACTCTACTTCGTTAACATCGACCTCATAAAGGCGCCGCAACACCTCGAATAGACCGGGTAGAACCCGATCAATCGGCAGGTAAGGCCGTATGTCTTGCTGCGATACTTGATAAAGGTTTTGACGCAATTTTTCACTGTAGTAGCCAACGTCCCAAGATTGCAGGTCAGTGGGGCCGCCGTCGTCACGCGCAAACGCTACTAGCTGTCGCCATTCCTCCTTCGCCTGGGGCAGGGACTGGTCTGCCAACTGCTGCAGAAAATCCATAACGCTGGCTGGAGATTCGGCCATCTTGGTTGCTAGAGACAGTTCTGCATAGTTTTCAAACTCCAGTAGTTGTGAAAGTTCGTTGCGCAGTTGCAGCGTATCCGTGATGAGCGCCGTGTTGTCCCACTTATCACCGTGAGGGCCTAACTCTGAAGCCCGAGTGCAGTGTGCGGTGTACACTTCTTCTCGCAGTTCTCGGTCATCGCAATAGTTCAGTACCGGTGATAACGATGGAAACTCGAGGTTGATCAGATAGTCCTGCTGCCCCGCTGCAGTCGCCGCCTGTTTTGCGCTAGCCAATGCTGTCTCAGGCAAACCGCGCAGTTGCTCTGCCGTCACCTGTTTAGACCAAGCATTTGTCGCATCGAGCACGTTCTCTGCGAATGCACTGCCCAGCTTAGACAAGCGCTGTCGTAGCTCGCCATATTGCATTTTTTCGTCTGATGGCAGGGCAACGCCAGCGAGTCGGAAATCTCGCAGTGCTTGATTGATGGCTTTTTGCTGTGCTGTTTCGAGGGCTACGAATGTCTTTCCGTCTGCTATTTGCTGGTAGGCGGCACACAGGTCACTATGCTGTCCCATCCAAGTGCTGTATTCAGATAGCAGTGGCAGGCAGGCATTGTAGGCAGCGCGCAATGCTTCACTGTTGCACACGCCATTGAGATGTGACACCGGCGACCAAGCTTTAGCTAATTGGTCCTCAAGTTCTTCTATCGGCTGCAGCAGATTGTCCCATGTGTAACCCTCATCGTTCTCCAATAATCTTTCAATGCCAAGTTTGTTGGCCTCGATCAGTTCTCTGATGGCGGGTTCCACATGCTCGGGTTTAATGCGTGAAAAAGGCGGTAGTAGATGCGGTTCAAGTAGGGGGTTGGCCATCGTGTTATCTTCCAGTTGATGTTCAGTACATGAGTCTAAACTAAATCAGAAATCACTCGCGCGGTTTCTTTTTTTTCAACGGCGTATATCCGTCATTGACGACATCGGGTGCGTCTGTTGCTTTTGTCCGACGCTTACCAATATTTTTCTGATTGCGTGTGCGTATTTTTCTTTTCTCGATGTTGGATTTTTCCTTCTTTTTCTTTACGCCCGACGCTTTGCCAGACGATTTCACTTTTTTTGGTCCGCTGTACGTTGCTTTCAGACCGGTCAGGGTGCGTCGCTCAAAACGAAGCGCAAGGTAACGCTCAATGCCGATCACCATATTCCACTCGGATGAACTCGTGAGTGAGACGGCTAGGCCCTTCGCGCCTGCCCGGCCGGTACGGCCGGTGCGGTGCAGGTAATTGTCTCCGCTATAGGGTATGTCGTAATTGACCACCAAGTCGATACCACTGACGTCAAGTCCTCTGGCGGCTAAATCGCTGGCGCAAACGATATGCACTTTACCATCATGGAATTGATGCATGACGTGTTTACGCTCTTCCGTACTCATTTCACCGTGCAGACACCCACAGCGCAGATCTTCATGTCGGAGCAGGTTAGACAGTCGCACCGCCGTGGAGCGTTTGTTGCTAAAGACCAGTGCGCGATAAAAGCCGCCCCCCTTTGTCAACGCGGTCAGCAACTTATCCTTGTGTTCTTGGCTATCCGCCAGTATCAACTGGTGGGTAATACTGCTGTGAGGCTGGCGTACTTGTCCTACTGCAATCTGCTCTGGCTTATGCAGTAATGTTTCCGCGATGTCACCTACGCCTCGGTGTGACAGTGTGGCCGACAGCAGCAACACCTGTTTATTGGCTGCACTGAACCCGGCGATTTTGAGTACGTCTTCACGAAAGCCCATGTCCAGCATGCGATCGGCTTCATCGAGCACCAAGGTTTGAAGCCCGCTAAGATCAGCACTGCGTTTCTGACAGTGCTCCAGAAAGCGACCAGGTGTCGCCACAACAATTTCTGGATCCTTACGTAACTGTGCTTTTTGATATTTGAAGTCGGCTCCACCGGTGATCGCTTGTGCTCGTATTGGCGACATGACTAACAATTGACGGCACTGCTTAAGCACCTGCCTAGCGAGCTCGCGGGTAGGAACGAGGATTAGCGCCAGTGTGCCTGTCTGCCGTATCGAATTCACCGCCAGAATTTTTTGTGACAAGGGAATCAGATAAGCCAGTGTCTTGCCGCTGCCGGTCTCTGCGCTGACCAGCAGATCTTTGCCATCCAGTGCCGTGGGAACCGTCAGTTTCTGAACCTCAGTGGCTTCCGCTAACGCGAGGGCATCGATACCCAGACGTAGGTGACGGTCAAGCTGTAGTTCTTCGAACACGTTTTTGCGCTCCACGGATAATCTGTAGGGGTTTGGGGAGTTCCATTGTGACAGGAACGGATGATACTTTAGACGAGTTGTAACAGGTTGAACAGGGAGAAAGGCTCAATGGTGCAGGCGATAAGAATTTCTGAGACCGGCGGCCCCGAGGTGATGGTCTTAGAAGAGGTGCGGCTGGATGCGCCCGGCTCAGGCATGGTCACCGTTGAGAACAGGGCAATTGGTCTTAACTACATCGACACATACCACCGTAGTGGACAGTATCCACTGGCCTTGCCAGCAGGAATAGGCCTTGAGGGCGCCGGGGTAGTGCAAGCGGTGGGTGAGGGCGTGAGGCTTTGCGTGGGCGATAGGGTGGCCTATTGCTCGGCAGGCATTGGCGCCTGCGCGCAGTCATTGAATCTGCCGGCTGCACGTTTGATAAAAATGCCTGACGGGATTAGCTTCGAACAGGCAGCGGCATGCCTATTAAAGGGACAGACCACGGAATACCTGCTGCAGCGGACGTATCCCTTGTCTTCCGGTGAGACCTGTTTGTTTCACGCCGCGGCGGGCGGCGTCGGACTACTCTTCGGCCAATGGGCTAAAAGCATTGGGGCGACGGTGATTGGCACCGTAAGTTCCAAGCAAAAAGCCGAGCTGGCTCTAGCCCATGGTTTCGCCTATGTCATCAATTACCGTACGGAAGACGTGGTGCAGCGGGTGCTTGACATTACTCAGGGCCAAAAGGTGCCGGTGGTTTACGACGGTGTGGGTTTGGATACCTTTGAGAGGTCATTAGATTGTCTGCAGCCTCGCGGACTGATGGTGAGTTTTGGAAACGCCTCGGGGCCACCTGCTCCTCTGGATGTGCAGACGTTGGCGAATAAAGGCTCTTTGTATATTACGCGCCCCACGATGGTCACCTACACGCTGTCAAGTCAGGAGTTGCAGCAGTCTGCTGACGATCTGTTCGCTCGTGTGCTGAGCGGTGATGTGCGTGTCGCAATTAACCAGCGTTACCCGTTGGTCGATATACAACAGGCACACCGTGATCTGGAAAGCAGGAACACCACGGGTTCAAGTATCCTGTTGCCTTGATGTTAATGCGCAGAAAAGCGATGCGATATGCCGCCATAGACAACGTATAGTTTTCTATATTTAGAGGCAAATGATTGGCTTCGTGGGGTAGAAGTGGTCAGCTTTGACCGAGTCGCGTCTGGAGCGCTCTGCTGACATATTAAATGATTATCAGATAACGCAGGTAGAAAAAGAGAGTGTTTTGCTATATCCATGTGATGATAACGGCCTTGATTAAGGGCAACGGAGACAGGGTATGACGCGTTCTTCGGTTGCGAGTCATCCGGTTGTCCGTCGGAGCAGTGCGGTCTATGCGCTGATCGTATTATTGATGGCGTATATATTGTCTTTCGTCGATCGCAATGTGATGGCGGTTTTAGTCGGTCCTATTCGAGCTGATTTTGCAATCAGCGATTTTCAGTACAGTCTGTTACATGGGTTTGCTTTTTCCATGTTTTATATTTTTCTCGGGTTGCCCATCGCGCGATTGGCAGACAGGGGGAGTCGAAAATGGGTTGTCACTGTAGGAGTTCTTTTTTGGAGCCTGATGACTTGTCTATGTGGGATAACGCGGAGTTTTGCTACTCTTTTTGTTGCCCGCGCCGGTGTGGGCATAGGAGAAGCTGCGCTGTCGCCGCCCGCTTATAGCTTGTTAAGTGATTATTTTAGCGAGGGCAATTTACCCAAGGCAATGGCGGTTTACACTCTTGGAATTACTATTGGCGGCGGATTAGCCTATCTCATTGGCGGTGGTGTCTATGAATATTTCACCGAGTACGGTGAGCTGTCGCTGCCATTTTTAGGAAATCTACGTCCTTGGCAGAGCACATTTTTGATTGTCGGTATGCCAGGCTTTTTGCTCGTGCTGATGTTGTCGCTTATGGTGGAACCGCCGCGCAGAGGCGCTTCGGCTGAGAGAGCGACGGACTACAGTGTCGCCGAGGTGAAGACGCACCTGCGGCTGCATTGGCAGGCCTATGGTAGTTTGATTGTGGGCGTATCGCTGCTTGCGGTGCTAGGCTATGGCACGATGGCGTGGTATCCGGAGTTTCTGGTGCGCAGTCACGGTATGGATCGAGCGGAAGCAGGGTCGCAGTTTGGTCTTATCTTTATTGTTGCAGGCAGCGTCGGAACATTGCTGGGTGGCTTCAGTGCGAAGCCTTTGCGTGAGCGTGGTTTTGAGGATGCCAGTATGCGCTTAATTGTTTGGATTGCTCTGTTGTGGTTTTTGCCCGCTGCACTGGGCCCACTGGCCTCCAATAGCAGCCTAGCGTTATGGGCAGCGGTGCCTATTGTATTTTTTCTCAACAGCTATTTTGCGTTGGCAATTTCGGCATTGCAAAACATCACGCCTAACCGCATGCGTGCCCAAGTGTCTGCCCTGATGCTATTTATGACCAACCTATTAGGTTTGGCACTAGGGCCTAGCGTGATTGCCGCATTGACCGATTTTGTCTTTGCTAATGACGCCGACTTAGCCTACTCGTTGAGCCTGCTACCTGTACTGGTTTGTCCTCTATCAGCCGTTTTGTTGGCATGGGGTCTAAAGCACTATCGTGTTGCACTGTTATACTGCGCTCATCATTCAGGAGAGTAAGGCATGTCACTGCACGTCGCACCGATCGTATTACTAGGCAAAGAAGTTCGCTTGGAACCGTTGGGGCCCGTCCACGCACAAGGGCTATACAACCGTGGTCGGGTAGAAAAAGATTGGGCTCACCTGCCGCGCTCATGCTTTGTTGATTTGGCAGATACCCGCCATTGGATAGATGAAGCTTTAGGTGCGCAGGGACAACTGCCATTTGCTATCGTAGAAACAGTGAAGGACAGGGTGATAGGCAGCACGCGTTATTTGAACATCATGCCACAACATCGCTCGCTGGAGATTGGCTGGACATGGCTTGGACAAAATTGGCAGCGCACAGCAATTAACACAGAGGCAAAGCTCCTTCTGTTAACCCACGCATTTGAAAAATTGGGTTGTGTGCGTGTGGAATTTAAAACGGACGCCCGTAACGAGCGTTCGCAGCGCGCGCTGCAAAGAATCGGTGCTATCAAGGAGGGTGTGCTGCGTAACCATATGATTGTGCAGGACGACTTTGTGCGTGATTCAGTCTATTTCAGTGTAATCAGTGATGAATGGTTAGACATCAAGAAGCGTCTCAAAAGACTAGGGAAGCGGCCCTAATTTCTTGCTCGTTCAGCTCACAGTGGTCTGAACAGTTTCGTTTTCTGAAAAGCTGTCGGCAAACAGTGGAGACGTGAGGTAACGCTCCGCGGAGTCAGGCAAGATCGCAACGATCAGTTTATCCCTGTGTTCTTTTTGTTGTGAGATTCGATGTGCAACGGCCATTGCTGCGCCCGAGGAGATGCCCGCCAAAATACCCTCCTGTTGCATAAGCTTGTGGGCCCATTGAATCGCCTCGTCATTGGATACCTGTTCAACTTGATCAACCATACTTAAGTCCAGATTTTTCGGCAAAAAACCGGCACCGATACCCTGTATTTTGTGCGGAGCGTGGGTAGGCTCCTTTCCAGCCATAGCCGCCGTGATTATAGTGGTAGAGTCGGGTTCAACCGCGACAGTCAGTACGTTTTTGCCTTGGTTTTTTTTCAAATAACGGGAAATACCTGTAAGCGTGCCGCCGGTCCCCACCCCCGAAATCAGGATTTCGACTTCACCCTCGGTGTCTTTCCAAATTTCTGGCCCGGTAGTTTGTTCATGAATAGCCGGGTTGGCCGGATTTTCAAACTGGTGAGGCCCCCAGTATTTTTTTGGATTAGCGGCGATGATGCCCTCTGCCTTCTGAATGGATCCAGAAACACCCTTGGCGCCGTCGGTAAGCACCACCTCTGCCCCCATTGCCTTCATTAACATGCGGCGTTCTAAGCTCATTGTGTTGGGCATAGTTAATATACAACTGTAGCCCTTGGCTGCAGCAACGAACGCTAGGGCGACGCCCGTATTGCCACTCGTTGGTTCAACGATAGTCATCCCGGGCCTAAGGCTGCCATCACGTTCTGCCATGGCGACCATATTGGCCCCTATACGGCATTTGACGGACATGGCCGGATTACGATTCTCCAGTTTGACATAAATATTGCCATCACTGATGTGGTTGATTTTGACCAAAGGCGTGCCGCCAATGGTGTCAGCATTGTTTTTATGGACATTGTGCATGTTGGAACCCTCTATTGAACCGATTCAGGCCGTTGTTTTGGTATAAGACTAGTCTTGCCAGACGTGGCTGTCTATTGCATGCCTTTGTAGAATCTCGATTGTCCCCAAAAAAAATTTATTTCGGTTTTGGTGGAACTTTTGCGCAGCAACCCCGTCTTAATAACCATGACGTTGTGATTGTAGTTACCGAAAGGGCAATAGGCTTATTGCGGTAATACCCCATTCCGTCCGGATCTTCCTCTCCTTGCAGGCTATGAGCCTGCTTTAGCCGGCCTTGTGGCCGGCTTTTTTTATTTCAGTGTGATCCCTCGTTTAATTCTTGTTGGGTCACTTGCACCAGTGAGGCGAGCGTCTGGGGTCCAACCAATGTTGCAGCGAGTCGCCCTGTTGGATCGAGAATAAGTGTCGTGGGCAAGACCACCGGCCTCGGCACGCCTAGTTGCGCTGCTGGATCTTCTTCCAGGCTGGCAAATGCTGCGCCCACTTTCTGCCGCTGCAGTGCCAGTTCTTCTCCGCTTACACCGTCGTAGTTCACTCCAACTACGGTCACGCTAGCATAGTCTTGGTCAAGACGGTTCAATTCTGGAATTTCTTTGATGCACGGTGCGCACCATTGCGCCCAGTAGTTGATCGCCACCCACTGCCCCTGCAGTCGTTCCAAGCTCGGCGCAGTCACGCCTGGAGCGTTCTTGATGCACCCCACTAGCGACAATGCTGCAGCGAAAATGCACAAATATCTCACTGGCTAAATAAATCCGCCAAACTGATGTTCAGAATATTACGTTGATCTTTGCGCTCACTGACGAGTAGGCGTAAAGCATTGCTCTGCCAGCCCGTGTGGGTCGCGAAGTCGTGCTCGGATAGGGAGTGTTCATTGTCGATCCATTCTTTCAACTGCCAAAAGGGAACGGTGTGCAGATCTCGGCTCAACAGAAAATGGCCTTTGTCGCTTTCGGTGATCACTTTTTTTTGAATTAGAATATCGCGAATCATACTCCAAGTTTCGCTGTCCAGACCCCGAATGATGTCGTGCCTACCGTCAATTAGTTCAATCTCACGCACCGCATCCCCTGACTGTTGTTTTTTCCAGAATAAATGCAGTACATCCAGTGCCTTTAATGTCGCTGGTCGTTGTGCCTGCTCGTGATTTTGATAGGCCGATAAACTGTGCACGAGAACACCACCCATCAGCACAATATTCCAAGACAGATAAATCCATAATAAGAACAATGGAACGGCGGCGAACGCGCCGTAAATGAAGGTGTAACTGGAACCCGCAACCGCCTGTGTAAAGCCTGCGCGGGCAGCATGAAATGCCAAGGCGACGAAAACCCCCCCTGCTAACGCATGTTTGAACGGTACTCTGCAGTTGGGAACAGCGGCGTAAATCAGGCTGAAACCGGCTGTGCTCAGTAATAGTGGCGTGTTCTCTAGCAGTAAAGCCTTAGCCCCAAAGATATCGAGATTTTCCAAAGCGTTGGTGAAGGATGAAAGATAGGCGCTTATGCCCAGCGCTAGACCAATGGTGATGGGTGCCAGTGTCAATACGGCCCAGTACAACAGGAAGCTGGATAGGGCGCCACGATTCTCTCGCGCATGCCAAATCATGTTGAACGCGTGTTCAATATTCCGCAGCATTAGAATAGCCGTAATAAACAGGAATACGATGCCAGGTCCAGTAAGATTTTTCGCTTGCTGTGAGAACTCGTTGAGGTACTTTTCCACCCCGGCGCCACTTTCAGGTAGCAGGTGCTTGAACAGGATTGATTGCATCTGATCCTCGGCGCCCTGAAAAGCCGGGATAGCCGACGCTATTGTGTAAAGGACCGTTAACAGTGGGACCAGCGCAAACAGGCTCATATAAGTCAGCGCCGCTGCATTTTTAGAGCAACGATCCGCTACGAATCGACCTGCGAAATAGCGGATCCGGTTCAAAAGCTCGGAAAAAATTAGTGTCGAAGATGTCATAGCGGCATTATTGCATGACTCTAGGGGTGGCTGCACGACCCAGTATGCTCGATTTTGTGCGTCCTCTCAGCGAAATCTATAGATGTTTTGCTATACTCTTTGGCTATTTTATTGTCGCCAGAGGGACTCAACCATGACTGCAACGACCATCTATCATAATCCAAGGTGCTCCAAGTCGCGTATTACCCTTGCGCTACTGAAGGAAAATGGTGTGAATCCGACTGTGGTGCTGTATTTAGATAGCCCGCCAGACATCAAAGAGCTCAAAGCGCTGTTAAAGAAGCTCGGCATGGCCGCAGCCCAATTGGTGCGACGCGGGGAGGAAGCATACAAAGCGTCGGGTTTGAATAGAGACTCCGATGAAGAAGAAATTTTAGCGGCCATGGCCACATATCCCAAATTAATTGAACGTCCGATTGTTGTCAAAGGCAGAGCGGCAGTGCTGGGTCGTCCTCCTGAGAATATTCTGGAACTGATCAAATGAGCAAAGAGCCTTATGTGCTGGTGCTTTATTATTCACGCAAAGGTGCCACGGCCACGATGGCGCAACACATAGCGCGTGGTATTGAATTGGTCACAGGCGTGTCTGCGAGAATACGCACTGTCCCTGAGGTCTCTGCAGATTGCGAGCAAACTGCAGAGGATATTCCGTCAGACGGCCCGCTCTACTGCGAGTTGGAAGATTTGCGTGGCTGTGCTGGAGTCGTCATGGGGAGTCCCACTCGCTTTGGCAACATGGCTGCACCGCTGAAGTATTTTATCGATCAAACTTCAACGCTGTGGTTAAGCGGCGCCATGATTGATAAGCCGGCTGCTGTTTTCACTTCCAGTTCAAGTCTGCACGGGGGCCAAGAGTCGACCTTGCTTAGCATGCTGTTGCCGCTGTTACACCACGGCATGATTATTGCCGGCATTCCCTACAGTGAAAGAGGTTTAATGGGCACCACCTCAGGAGGAACACCCTACGGGGCTTCGCATTGGGCGGGTAATGATAATATGCAAGCGGTAGATGAGGTTGAAGCTGGACTATGTCGCGCGCTAGGACAGCGCGTTGCGCGTTTGATTGCCGGAGAACGGCGATGAACACTTCTTTTGCGTTGCGGTTGACATGGCTGAGTTGGTTGACGCTGTTGTTGCAGCAGGCCGTTGATTCATGGGCGCATCAGGCGCCGTGGTTTATTTGGACACTAAAACTGTTGCCGTTGTTGATTTTTTTGCCGGGCATGCTTAAGGATAATCTACGCAGCTATATCTGGCTGTGTTTCGTTTGCTTGGGGTACTTTATGATACTGGTGCAACTTATGTTCGCGCAGTCGGGCAGCCTGCTGGTCGCGACGGGGTTAGTTGCCGTTGTGATATTATTTACGGCCGCTATGCTGTACGTGCGCTGGCGTGCCAGAGACCTGCGTGCGATAGACGAATCTGCAGGCGATATTGGAGCTTAAAATATGAGTAAAAAATCCCTAGTGCGGCGTTTTTTCTCTGGGATTTGGCGGGGTATCACCCGCGTAAGACTGGCAATGTCGAACATATTATTTTTGGCAATAATCGTGTTTATTTACTTTGTGTATATTGGCGGCGCACCCGAGCCACTGCCGAAAAACGCGGCGTTATTACTGAATATAACTGGCACAGTGGTTGATCAGAAGTCAGAGGTCAATCCTGTGCAGGCCCTTTTAACGGCTCCTTCTCCCGAAAGCCATGAAGTCTTGTTGCGCGACATCATAGAGGCGATTGATTACGCCGCGACAGATCCAGCGATTAATGCGTTGGTGATGGAACTTGATTCCCTTGCGCGTCTCGGTATCAGTAAAACGCAAGAGATTGTTGATGCGCTGCAAAACTTTCGCGAAAGCGGAAAGCCCATAGTAGCGATCGGTGATTACTATACCCAGGATCAATACTTACTGGCGAGCCATGCTGACACTGTAATTGCCCATCCCTTGGGTGGAGTCGCTTTAGAGGGATACAGCAGCTACCAAAATTATTTTCAGGAGGCGCTAAAGAAAATATCGGTCAATGTGCATGTTTTTCGCGCCGGTGACCATAAGTCAGCAGTGGAGCCATTCATGCGCGACGATATGTCGCCCGCTCAGAAGAAGCTGACCAGCCGTTGGCTTAATCAGCTATGGGGTCAGTATACGGATGCTGTAGAAGCACAACGAGCACTTGAACCCGGAGCGGTCGATGAATACATAGACAACTTTGCGCAGCGACTGGAAGCGCACGGAGGAGATGCGGCACAGACGGCTCTTCGGTCGGGCTTAGTTGATCGGTTGCTTACTCGAAGTGAGGGTAATGATTTCCTTGTTGAGTTGATCGGCGCGAGCGATGACGATGGCCGCTATGAGGCCGTTGTGTTCGAGCGTTATGTAGCCCGCAAGCGCCCACTGTCGCTCGGGACTTCTGACAGCGACCGCATTGCGGTTATAACGGCAGAGGGCACTATAATGCCAGGACAACAGCCGCCTGGATCGATTGGCGGTGATTCTTTGGCGCAGTTGATTCGTGGTGCCGTTGAAGCAGATGGGGTCAGAGCAATAGTGCTGCGTGTGAACAGTGGTGGTGGCAGCATGTTTGCATCTGAGGTTATTCGAGAGCAGGTACTCTATGCCCGGAATATGGGCTTGCCTGTTGTTGTGTCGATGGGCGCTGTCGCTGCCTCTGGAGGCTATTACATAGCCGCTAACGCCGATGAGATTTGGGCGACTTCGTCCACCATTACCGGCAGTATAGGCGTATTTGCGGCGTTCCCTACCTTTGAAGAGTTGCTGCACCGCGTGGGTATCTCTACAGATGGTGTAGGCACCACCGATTTAGCCGGCTCAATGCGGGCTGATAGACCCTTGAATCCGCAGCTGGTGGACGCCCTTACCAGCGGCGTGCAGTTTGCCTATAAAAGTTTTGTGGAGATTGTGGCGCAAGGGCGAGATATGAGTGCCGCAGAAGTCGAGCCATTGGCTGAAGGTCGGGTATGGAGTGCCGCCGATGCGTTAAAGGCGGGTTTGGTCGATAATCTCGGTAGTTTGCATGACGCGATCGTATCTGCAGCAGCTATAGCCGGCTTGGAAAGTTATGAGGTGCAATATGTGGAAAGGCCTCTGTCGCCCAGAGATATGGTGCTTAAGCAACTGGCTAATAGCGTCGGAAGTCTGAATATATTCACGCGCTCAGCTGCTAGCTCGGCGTTGTCGGGTCTGCTGGGTCCAATGCAGGAAGCCGCAAAAGAGCTTACTAGTATGCAGGATCCGAGACATCTTTACATGCGCTGTGTCGCTTGCTCTATGGCGCACTAGGCGACTGGCGCCTGATGCTCAAGAAGCGAGTCATGCGCGATATTCTTGTTAATACGCCAGCTAGCGAGGTCTTCCAAGATCATATACAAGCAAGGTATCAAAAGCAGCGTAATCACAGTGGCAAACACAATCCCATATGCCAGAGATATCGCCATGGGTAGCATCTGCTCTGCCTGCGTTGTGCGTTCTGTTAACATTGGTAACAGACCAAAAAAAGTTGTCAGTGACGTCAGCAGGATTGCTCGAAAGCGTCTTGCCCCGGCCTCTACTACGGCGGCATAGCGCTCTGTGCCATTTGCCACGGCCTTGTTGACGAAGTCCACCAGTATGAGGCTGTCGTTGACGACTACGCCACTTAACGCAATCACACCCATCAGTGACATCATGCTCATCGGATAACCCATCACCCAGTGGCCGAATATTGCACCGATCATGCCGAAGGGAATGACACCCATTATGATCAAAGGCTGCAGATAAGACTTAGTGGGGATCGCCAGTAAGGCATAAATTCCAAACAGTGCTAAGGAGAAACCTATGATCATGCTGACAGCCATTTTGGCCTCTTCACCGGCAGCACCAGAGATACCATAGCTCAGTCCTGGATATTTTTTCTGCAGTGCGGGTATCAGATTATTTTCGATATCTTTGATGACTTTGTCGGGTTCGACGACCTGCTTATTAGCCTCCGCCGTCAGCTCTGCAGCTCTTTGATAGTTGATGCGTGTTGCTTTTACTAGGCCCTGTTTAACTTGCAGATCAGCCACAGTGTCAAAGGGCACCTCATCTCCGGTTGGTGTTCGGATGAACATATTGCTCAAACTGCTGACATTCTCGCGGTCTTCCTTAGGGTAGCGCACCATAACCTTGACCTCGTCGATGCCACGCTGCACACGCTGAGCTTCTGCGCCATAAAACGCGTGTCGAACCTGCGTGCCTAAGTCATAGCGAGTAATGCCCAGAGCCTCTGCCTCAGGCAGGATATCAAGATGAAACTCATCAGAAGTATCGCTAACGCCGTTGCGGATATCGTAAAGCCCGATATAGCGTCTTAATCCATCCTCAAAGTCAGCGGCGGCATTTTTGAGCGTGCTAAAATTACTGTGCATAAGGTCAAACGCAATGGATGGGCCGAAGCTTGGACCCTCTGCGCTGGTAATAGCGAATACTTCTGCACCATGTATTTTTCCAACTTCTTTGCGCCAGAGTTCTTCCACTTCACGCGTTGAAATAGTTCGTTTGTCTTCCTTGGTTAACTCGACATCAATGCGCCCCTTAATGCGCTCAAATCCATAAGTAGCCATGTGCCGAAGCAAGCGTTCGTCGGGAGCCTTCTCGCTGCGGTATCGATCTTCTATTACTGTAAACGCATCGGCGATTTGAGTGATGGCCTGCAGTGTGCGCTCCTCCGGTGTGCCAGGAGACATGCGCAATTCAACTTGCAAAAACTCTCCCGGCGTATCGGGTGACAATACCGTGCGCACGGAACCGCCTGCTAAAAGCCCTGCAGACAGTATTAGCAACATTAGGAAAAAAGCCAGCGTCAAATAGCGATTGTCGACACAACGCAACATAAAAGGCTTATACCGCTGCTGTACAAATTTACTTAAAGCTCTGTTAACGGCTTCTTGCACATGGTCAATTTTTAGTAGGACAGCATTAGAAGCGGGCTTAGACTGCGCTAGGTGAGCCGGCAGAATCCACTTTGACTCTACCAGCGAAAAGCACAGACACATAATTACGACCCAGCCACAGGCTGCCGGAAAGGCTCCAAATATTCCGTCTATGAACAGTGAAGGTAGAAAAGCCATGATGGTTGTCAATACGCCAAAGGTGGCCGGGGTGGCTACCCGATAGACACCATTGATTACATTTGTGACACTGTGGCCTAATTTTTCCGTTTCGGAATATGCGCTTTCCCCCATAATAATTGCATCATCGACCACGATGCCTAGCACCAGTATGAAGCCAAATATGCTGATCATATTCAGTGATTGACCGATAAAGCTTGTGTTAATCAATGCCATGGCGCCAAGGAAACACACGGGTATTCCCAGCATGACCCAAAACGCTAATTTTATTTCCAAGAATAAGGCAAGAATGATGAAGACGAGTAGCGCACCCATCGCTAGGTTTTTTACCATCATGCCGAGGCGGCCCTTCAGGTAATAGGTCGAGTCATACCAGATATCAAGCTTGACCCCTTCAGGTAGGTTATCAACTTTTTCTGCAGCATAAGCCTTGACCGCATCTGCCGTTTCGATGATGTCTTGGTTACCCATTGAGAAAACGCTAACACCGAGTGAGTAATCACCGTTGAAGGCTGCAAATCCGGCAGAGTCGACGAAACCGTCGTTGACCGTAGCGATATCACCCAGCATCAGGCGGGTACCGTCTGGCCAGGTCTTTACTACGATGCTCTCAAAATCCTGCTGGACGTAGGCCTGCCCCATCGTTCGCAACATGATTTCGCCATTATCAGTGCGTACCGAACCCGCGGGAAGATCCAGCGATGATGCAGAGATGATATTGGCGATATCCCCCAAGTTGAGGTGATATTCGCGCAGCAATTGCTCGGACACTTCGATGGCGATTTCATAATCTCGAGCGCCGACCACACTGGCTGCGGAGATGTCAGGGTAGGTCAATAGTTCGCGTCGGACTTGATCGGCGAGTGCCTTCATGCCGCGTTCATTAACGTTGCCCGACAGTTGCACAGTGAGGGCTGGAAATAGTAGCTCTGGCTGACTGATAACAGGTTTTTCTGCCTGTTCGGGAAAGTTCTGTATGCCATCAACCCTGCTCTGGATGTCAGCCATTAATTTAGGAAGATCAATGCCGTCTTGTGGCTCAATCATTATAAAGGCTCTCGACTCAAATGAGTCTGACTCGATGCGCTTTATACCGTCGATATCGTTAATTGATTCTTCGATTTTAAGTACGACACCCTGCTCAACCTCTTCCGGTGCTGAGCCAGGATAAGCTACAGAGATAAAAATTGCTTCAATATCGAAGGCCGGGAACATTGCGCGCTGGATATTAAAAGCCGATCCCAAGCCTACGGTCATGATGATCAACATAAGAAGATTGGCTGCCACCGGATTTTGCGCAAACCAGGCGATGATCCCTTTTTTATGATGCGGCGGCATTAGTTATCATAGCCGTTGTTGTTTATAAGCTTTGCTGCGGCTGTCGTTTCAATGGCCTCTCGATCCGGTTGCGTCTGAAGTCTGCCCGATGGGTCAAGCAAGTCACTGGGTATCTGCGACTCTATGCGAACTTGCGCGCCCTCGTATGAGTTATCTAACGTTGTCAGCGAAACAAGGTTTCCATCGCTCAGACCAGCACTGACATAAACAAAGTCGTCGCCGGTGCGCAACAAGGTCACGTTGCGAGTCCGCAGATGTCCTGTCTCATCAATGATCCATACATTGTTGCCTGGCCGAATGATGTAGCGGGGCAGTCGGACAATATCCATCAGTTCCTTACCCTCGATACTAGCATTCACAAAGCTGCCAATCCGCAGTGGCTCGTTATCAGGAGATTGCAGGCCGTAAGGATCTTTGATGCGCGCAACACTAAAAAGTACGCGAGAACGCGCATCGAAAACACCTTCAGTGTGATGCAAGTAAGCCTTCCAATGTTGTACCTTGCCGCCCACCTCGGTGTACAAGTCGATGGGTGAGCCATTTCCCATCGTACCGAGTTCAGGTAGATCTAGGTACTTTAATTTGTTTTGCGGTATTGGCAGGCGTACCTCTGCATATTCCACAGAAAAGAGCTCCCCTAGTGGCGTTCCGGCGGCGACGAATTGGCCTATCTCGCTTTGTTTTGTTCTGATCAGCGCATCGTAAGGCGCTTTAATAATGGTGCGCTCCAGATTATCTTCGGCGGTGTTGAGATCGGCCTGTGCAGCCAGCATCTGTGCAAGGGCTTGATCTAGCTGCGGTTTGCGCAGGTAGAGATCTTTTGATGCTTGAGTGCGCTGCTTACCCTTTGATGTTTTCTTCCATTCCTGCTCAGCGACTTTTGCGCGGCCTGTTTCTTGCGCCAGATTGCTTTGTGCAGACTTCACTGAAGCTTCCGCGCGCAACAGATTCGTTTCGTAATCTCGAGGGTCAATTCGCAGCAAGACATCATCTTTGGATACGAACCCGCCGACGATAAACGCGGGAGAGACTTCGATAATGCGTCCGTTAACTTCTGAAAGGAGCAAAGTCTCCTGCAGCGGTGTTACTGTGCCCTGCGCTTGAACCGGAATGCGCAGGTTCTGCTTCACAATCTGCGTCACGTCTACGGTAACGCGCTGTCTGACGGGTTCTTCAATACTTGCTGGGGGGCGGTTTAAGTAAAGCAGCGTCGTGATCAGAACTGAGCCCGCCAGCATAACAACCGAAAAGGAAACCTGCTTGTTTCTTGAGACCACTCTGTAGTTACCAATTAGAGTCCGTTGACAGAGGGCGCTAAAACGCGCTGGGACGGACGTTACATTAAATATATGGCTAATTTATCATATTTTGGGTATTCATTAGTGTGAAATACTTGTAATTAAACCGTTCAAGCAGATCTACCCCGACATGAGCACAGTAATGCTGATGGGTGGTATAGTGCCTATGACTTAGATGATAGGGAAAGCGCTCCATGACAACAGTGTTTCATAATCCGGCTGCGTTGTTGGTTGCAGTTGGACAGCATCTAGGTTTCAGCGATTGGGAAACAATCACTCAGCAGCGTATCAACCAGTTTGCTGATGCCACCGGCGACTATCAGTGGATTCACGTCAACCCTGAAAAAGCGGCGCAAGGCCCTTTTGGTAAGACTATTGCCCACGGCTATCTGACACTCTCCATGGCTAATCTTTTTTTACCGCAGATTATGCAGGTGGACAACACCTCTATGGGAATTAACTATGGGTGCGAAAAGGTGCGCTTTCCTGCTGCGGTCCCGGTGGGTAGTCGAATACGGGGTGGGGGTGAAATTATTAGTGCCGAGGAAGTGAAGGGGGGCGTGCAGGTTGTTGTGCGCATGACCATCGAGATTGATGGCGGCGACAGACCTGCTTGTGTGCTTGACACTATCAGCCGGTTTTCTCCCTGAGCGGGCATTGCGATTTTTATTGATACCGATAATCAAGCCTACTGACAACTGGGTCACAGGAGATGCGTTTGTTGGAACAATTTGAAGGTATAGAGCCAATCTATCCGGCAGCCACAGTGGTGTTGCTGCGTGATGGTAGAGATGGCGTCGAGGCTCTTCTCGTCCAGCGCAATACGGCGGTGCAACACATGGGCGGCATGTGGGTATTTCCTGGCGGCAAGGTGGACGAAGTTGATTACTCAAGCGATCGGGATAAATATCAGGCGGCGGTGAACGCCGCTATTCGCGAGACGCATGAAGAAGCGGGCCTCAATATCACGGCGGAACAGTTGGTGTACTTGTCGCATTGGACGACGCCTGAGGGAGCAAAAAAACGTTTCTCCACTTGGTTTTTTGTCGCCATATTGAGCGATGGGCAGGAAGTTGAAGTCGATGGCAGTGAGATCGCCCGTCACCGCTGGGTCAAGCCTTCTGTGGCACTGGCCGAGTCGGCGGACTCGGAGCATCCTCTGCGCTTGATGCCACCGAGCTTTGTGAGTCTTTTTGATATTGCCGACTGTCAAAGTTGTGCGCAGGCTAGGCAGAGAATCAGTGGCCGTGACGCCGTGGTCTATGAGCCGCGTATGGTTTCTGTCGATGGCGGCATCTGTTTTTTATATGCGGGTGACGCGGGTCATCATGACTCGAGTCCAAACATAAAAGGTCCGCGCCATCGTCTATATATGGTGGATGACCAATTGGAATATATTCGACAATCCTGATGTCCATCGGAGAAAAGTCACGTGGTACAAGTTTAGTGCTAAACTAGGAATCAAGTCGACGGCGTGTGTTTACAGGTCTTGCGGCCACGGCGGCTACTGCCGTCGGCGCAGGAGTTGGCGCTCGCCGGCGATGCTGTCAGGGGTAGGGTTGAGTTTAGCACCTGCCGCACCTGCTATGCTGAAGCGGCTCTCGACCACAATAACTAACGGCCCAGCCTGCATCGAATATTCGGCAAAGACTTATTTTTTGACGATTACTGAACTTCCGTGCCCAAACAACCCTTGATTGGCGGTGATGCCAACGTTTGCGCCATGCACTTGCCTATCACCCGCCTGTCCGCGCAATTGCCAGGTTAGTTCGCAGACCTGAGACAAGGCCTGAGCCGGCACTGCCTCGCCGAAGCAGGCTAAGCCGCCAGAAACGTTGACCGGGATTTTGCCGCCTATTGCCGTATCACCGGCTCGTAATAGGGCTGCTGCCTCGCCTCGCGGGGCTAGTTGTAGATCTTCTATCCAGTCCAGTTCCAGTGCGGTAGACAGGTCGTAGACCTCGGCTAGGCTAATATCTTGTGGGCCGATACCGGCTTCTTCATAGGCCTTAATCGGAAGGCTGGCTCGGTAGGCGTGTGGTTCTACGCCTGCAGCAGCGGCAGAGTCAGTGGCGATGTCGGGCATTTCTACCACGCCACTTGCAAAAGTTGGTGTCACGGTGGAAATAGCCGCTACACGCGGCGCATCGCCCTTGCCCATTTTTCGCGCGTATTCTAGGCTGGCAACGATCAGGGCTGCGCCGCCGTCGCTGGTGGCACAAATGTCCATAAGCCGCAGGGGGTCTGCAACCATCGCTGATGCAGCGACATCCTCGGCGGTGAAGCATTTACGGTAGCGCGCCCGCGGATTTTTGCTGCCTACTAGCGAGTTCTTAACCTTGACCGCCGCAAAATCTTCAAGTGTATCACCGTAGAGATCCATGCGACGTCGGGCGTAGAGTGCAAAATAGGTCGGATTGGTGATGCCGAGATAGAAGCGCAGCCAGTCTGGGTCTTCCGGTCGATAACCCCCTGCCGGAGCAAGAAACCCCTTTGGCGTTGTATCGGCACCTACGACGAGAGCGACTTCGCACTCGCCAGCCAAGATTTTATTGCGCGCTGCCGCCAGCGCTTGAGAACCCGATGCACAGGCAGCATAGGACGTGTTGACTTCTGCGCCTTGCCAGCCTAGCGCTTGAGCAAAAGTGGCGCCGGCCACAAAGCCCGGATAGCCGCAGCGTATTGTTGCGCCACCGGAAACGAACTGAACGTCCTGCCACGGGACGCCAGCGTCTGCCAGCGCCTCACGCGCGGCCGCCACGCCGTACTGCACGAAGTTATGACCCCATTTTCCCCAAGGGTGCATACCGGCGCCTAGAATTGCGATTTCATTAGACATAGTTATTGTGCTCCAGATTCAGTCGGCGACTACTGTGCCAGTGGTTGCCACTTCCAAGTGACTTTGATGTCGTTGTCTGTCTCATGCAGCGGCTCCAGGACCAGCTCCATCGGCATGCCGACTTTCAACTCATTCACGGTGAGTCCTTCGACGACCTGCCCCAGAATCACCATCTGCTCTGTTTCTAGTTGCACTGCGGCAATGGCATAGGGCACAAACGGCTCCTGCGCTACAAATGGCTCAGGGGGCTTATAGCAGGCATTGGTATAGCTCCAGATTTTACCCGTCCGACTGAGTTCTACCTCACGAAACTCTGTACTTTCACAGTCAGGATTCCTGCAGTAGTCGCTCTGCTTCGGGAAAAAATAGGTACCACAATCCTTGCACTGGGTGCCGATAAGGTGCGGTTTAGCGTCCATGGTGTGCCAGCCTTCAACGGCAGGGACAAGAGGCTTCGAGCTCATACTATAACTCCCTAAAAAAACGTAGCACAGGGTACTACTGCCAGGCAGACACAGGCAAGGGCGCATTGGTATACGGCCGCAGCGGATCGAATGGGTCTGTCATAGCAGACTTACCGGTGCGCGTTATGCATAAGCTTGTGCTCTGCTTCTAAAAAAATGGCTCAAAGGCGTTTCGATATCGCGCCTAGACAGGCGGCAGACGCCTCTACTATACTTCTTCTTCAGACATTCTTTGTTCCTAAAGTGGTCATTTCATTAAACTTGAGGCAGATCTGATGAATAACAAAAAGACTTATGTGAAACCTATAATCATTGCGACATTTATCGCTGCAGTGACGGTTCTTAGTGGGTGCAATACTGTCGCAGGTGTTGGTAAAGATGTTCAGGCTGCGGGCGAATCAACAACAAAAGCTGCAGACAAGGTCAGCGATAAACTTTAATCGCTCCCCGCGCAGGGCGCGTTAGGTCCGCTTGCTGCGGATTAGCGCCTCCGCGGTACAGTTCAAAATGCGAAAGCTTCGGGTCCTGTCTCCCTTTGACTCTTTAAAGAGGAAAGACCCGTGTGGGTCATTTCGTCGGTGCTACATTTGTCTTGTCAGGGTGTGCTAAAACTGCCACATCCATGGCATTGATTTAGCCCTGCAACGTTGCCTCACCGCAGCACATGCAATAACGATTATATTTGACTATACCGCGAACGGTTAAAGGCTGTGCGGGCATAATTAAATTAGGAGTGACTATGCGTATTTATGCAATGACAGGTGGTGCAACAGGTATTGGTGCGGAGTTGAAGCGACAGTTGCAGACAGAAGGGCACAAAGTAATTTCCGTGGATATTAAGGAGGGCGATATTATTGCTGACCTGTCCACAATAGAGGGTCGCGAAGCTGCCGTGGATGGCATAAAGCGGCTGGCAGCGGAGGGTTTGGACGGCTTTATCCCTTGTGCAGGTCTGCCTCCAGTGGCCAGACCGCTATCACTGATTGCGCAAGTTAATTATTTTGCTGTAGTGGCCACGGTTGAAGGACTGCGAGGATTGTTGGAGAAGAAAAAGGGTAGCGTGTTGTTCGTGTCTTCAAACTCTGCGCCTATGATTGCGGCCGATGACCCCTTTGTCCAAACGTGTTTAGCGGGTGACGAGGAGGCAGCTTGCGCCGAGGTTGATGGGCGTGACGGACACACAGCTTACGCCGGTTCTAAACGGGCGGCGACTATCTGGATGCGCCGACACTCAGTGGAATATGCCGCAGCGGGAGTGCGTATGAATGCGGTGGCTCCGGGGATCACGATGACGCCCTTGACCGACCGAGTTTTTGCAGACCCTGAGCTGGGCCAAGTGATGCAGGAGTTTGGTGATTCAGTCCCGGTAGGCCGAACTGCTCAGCCAGTTGATATAGCTAATACCATGCGCTTCATGCTCAGCGACGATGCCAATTACCTTTGCGGCTCTGTCTTTTTCGTCGACGGTGGATCTGACGCTATGATGCGCGCAGACGACTTCTAAGCGGCGATCGCGGTTCAGTGGGACGCAGCGTTTCTTCGTTGGGTATGGTCTGTTTGAATGTCCGTGGCGATGATGTCGCTGAGTTGAAAGAGCAGTTTGCTATAGGCCTCTGCGATTTTTTCTGGTTGTGAATCCCCGGAGGATAACGGCAGTCTGAGTTGGCTAATGCGGCGTTTTACGGACTCATGATTAGTCGGGCGATATACTAACCATTCTGCCTTTAGACTGGCGTTATCTTCGTTTGCATCCAGCTGCAGTAGATTAACCTTGACGCCATAGTCGGGTGCGCGGTTCGGGTTCCAAGGGAAAAAGCGCACGTTTTGTGTCCGTAAGAGTCCAGAGAGATTAAGCGCCAGCACACGCTGTATTCCATCCTCAAGCGGTTCACCCCACATGTCCAAACCCGCCACACGCAATGTATTCTCATCGCGGTTATACACAAGATTTTGGCGTATCAAGTATTCGGGCACCACAATGGGGCCAACACCCACTGCGGGTGTGTCGCCATTTGTTGCGGGGAATTCCTCGGCCGACAGCACGTAGTAGTTGTTTGGCGGACTGCTACCGCAGCCGGTAAGCATTAGCCCTATAACCATTGGCCATAATAGCGGTAGGAATTTTCTGCTCATTCGTCACCTCCTTTTTTACCGATGATTACCGATTCGGGTTGTTCTTGTAATGTGCTAGCCAGCGATTGCAGTGATCTTCCAGTGCGCGCCATTTCCGCTAACGTATTATCTAACTGGTAGAGTATCGCTGAATCCGGAGATACTAGTTCGTCGATACCTGTCATGCCCTGCTGAAACGTTATGATGGCCGCATTTAAAGTGGTTAGATTTTTTTCTACTAGCGCCGCTAGTTGTGGCAGTTCTTTGTTTGTATTACTGACAGTCACAGACGTTTCATCCAGCAGCGTGTCTAGCTTAGGCCCAGATGTAGCGAGTTGTTCCTGCAGTTCCGCACTTAGTTCACGCAACGATGTTAGCGCACTGTTGGCGTTGCCGGGCAGCGCCTGGAACTCTTCGCTGCCAACTAGAGAGTCAATGCTAGCGCTGATGTTTTCCAACTGTGTGGTCAGTTTTGAAAAATCGATATTTTGCAAAGTTTTGGCAAAACGCTCTAGGTTGGTTGGTACCGTGGGAATTTGTAAATAAGGCGAGTTAATCTTGACCAAGCGGAGCGGACTTTTTGGATCAAAATCAAGTTCGATATACAGCAGGCCGGTAAGCAGACTCTGACTATTAAGCTGCGCGCGCAGGCCACGGTTGACGAGCTCTTGAGTTAGCTCAACGTCAGGATCTCCTTTGCGGCGAATATTGCTTTCATTGAAGTTTGCTTCAACGATCATGATTGCACTAGCGGTATCAGTATCGAGAATTAATTCAATATCGGTAACCTCCCCAACCTTTACGCCGCGCAGGGCGAGGGGAGCGCCGACGCTGAGCCCCTTTACCGACCCGCCAAATACCATGACCACTTTTTCTTTTTTACCGAGGCCGGAGCCGAGCAAAAATATAATAGTCGTAAGCGCTATTAGACCTGCGCCTAAAACGAAGGCACCAATAGCAACGGCATGGGGTTTCTCACTCATAGCCTATCCTCATCGTCGGCAGCGGCACTGCGTGTCAGAAATTGCTTCACCACAGCCGGGCGATCTCGATCGCGCAGCTGAGCTGGATCGCCGTAGGCAATCATTGTTTTGCTAACATTATCCAAGTAAACCGAATTATTGGCGATGGCGAAAATGCTAGGTAATTCGTGGGTCACGATGACTACAGTGGCGCCCGTAGATTCCTTGATTTGCAAGATCAACTCGTCAAGCAGGCGCGAACTAATCGGATCTAGCCCCGCAGATGGCTCGTCAAAAAATAGGATTTGTGGGTCCAGCGCAATGGCACGGGCCAGCGCAGCTCTTTTCTGCATGCCACCGCTTATTTCAGCAGGATAGTATGACTGATATCCCGCGAGACCTACTAACGCCAACTTGTAAGCAACAATGTCGGAAATCTCTGCTGCGCTATAATTCGTGTAGAGCTGCAGTGGTAGGGTGATGTTTTCTGCTAGGGTCATAGCGCTGAATAGACCGCCGGACTGATAGGTTATGCCCCAACGCTGTCGCATGGCGCCTTGCTCTGCTTCGTTCGCTTGAAAAAAACTGGCACCGCTGTACAAAATATCGCCGCGACTCGGCACCATTAGGCCTAGCATGTGTTTAAGTAAAGTGCTTTTGCCACAGCCGCTGCCACCCATGATGACGAAGATGTCGCCGTGGTTAATGTTAAAAGAGAGGTCTCGCTGAATCACTGTCTGGCCGTAAGTCATGGTCAGATCACGCACCTCAATCTGCACTGGAGCTGAAACCGTCATATGCCTAAATGCTGAAATATGATGTTGATCGCGGCGTCCGCGACGATAAGATAAACAATAGCGGTGACGACTGCATTCGTAGCGGCGCGACCAACGGCTGCGGAACTGCGGCCGGAGTTAATGCCGGCGCGGCAGCCTGCTACGGCAATGAGCACGGCAAAGACTAGGGCTTTTATAAGGCCCACGCTGATTTGTGTGAACGATAGCGCGCTCTCACCTTGAACCATATATTGGATCGGTGAAACGCCTAATCCGCCGGCCACAATCCCACCACCGACAATGCCGAGTAAGTCGGCATAGATCGTCAGCAGAGGCATAATGACAATGAGTGCCAGCATTCTCGGCAGCACTAGAAACTCAATTGGGGATATACCCATAGTCGTGATGGCATCGATTTCTTCATTAGTCTGCATCGTACCCAATTGTGCGGCATAGGCGGCGCCCGTGCGACCTGCCATAACTACCGCTGTCATTAAAACGCCCATTTCGCGCAGCATCCCAATCACCACTAGGTTCGCAACGTAGATTTCCGCTCCGAACTGTTTTAATTGAACTGCGCCAAGGTAGCCCAGAATCATGCCGACGAGGATGCTGGTAAGGGTGATGATAGCAAAAGCATTAGGACCGGCCTGCCAGCAGAAACTCCAAAAATCGGTGAAGCGTGTATTGGCTTTGCCCCGTATAAGCCGGGATAGAGCGATAGTGACTTCGCCGGTGAAAGACAGGGACTCGCGCATATTTCGGGTGACTTTGCCTAGCAATTGCCCGAGATTGATGTTTGATAGCCAAGAGTGCTGGTTGTCTGAGCCAGGTTGGAAGGGTTGTACGGCTGTTGCTACAGCCAGCAGTTTTACCACCCCCGCCGGCATATTTCGATTTTCGAGTGCGATACCCTCAGTGTGACAGTAGTCGTGACATCGCAGTAAAAATGCCATAAAGATTGAATCCCAGGCTCCTAGGGAGGTTCCATCAATCGTTAGGCGCTCAGGGCGGCTACTTTGCAGCTCTGACTGTAAACCGCTGAAACTTGCCGTACTGTGCCCTTGCGCCCAGTTTCCAGAAAATGACAAGGTTGATGTGCCCGATGCTTCACGGGCAAGGGTGTATTCTGGCTGCGGTGAATTCATGGAAGGCTGATTATCAATAATAGGTTCCCAGTTTAATAGCTGCTTACGGTAATTGCTATGCTCTATTGATAGGGCAAAGCGAGTGTGCGTTTGGCAATGCTGGCGGACGCCTTTTGGTAAATTTCCGCTACAGACGTCTTGTTCCCCGCTTCCCTGCGCCTGGCAATCATAGTGATTGGGAAAAGAACGACTTCGCTCTGCTGGTAGCGTAGGGCTCGACTGCGACCTATATCGTCTTTATAGATTATCCAGTGCATATCCAGTTCGGCCGCGAACAGGTCGCCTAGAATGGCCCCCATAGCTTGCAGTTCGCGGACTTGGTCTGGCCGCACCAATTGCTTATCTAGCAGTGCCTGCAGTAGTTCTAGATCGCGGTTGAGGTCGCCGTTAAAACGTCGACCTAGGTTGGCCATGGCTAAGTCTTGCAACGCTGTCCGCTGCTGAGTCATGAACTGCAGGTCTATGGGCGTCAGGTCACTCATATGCGCTGGCGCTTGTGCCATAATCTCATCGGAACCCCGACAGAGCAAAAGCAAAAGCGTGAGTCTGATTATATTGTGCGCCCTCATATAATGGCCTTCAGTAGTCAACCCTTTGATACGGTGAGACAGTAGCACTTTTCTATTCATTTTAACCCACAAGGTTGTCATCCTGCCGCCGTCATTTATAATGGCGGGCGTCAATTTAGGTGCTTGGGCCTACCCCACAGACCATAAAGCGGAGACAGCAAATGATAACCGGCAGTATCGTGGCCCTGGTTACCCCAATGCATGCTGATGGCAGTGTTGATTGGTCCGCTTTGGCGCGGCTTATGGATGTGCACCTAGAGGCTGGCACGTCGGCCATTGGCGCGGTAGGCACCACCGGCGAGAGTTCCACACTTGATGCCTCAGAACATTGTGAGGTGATTAAATTTTGTGTCACGCACAGTGCCGGTCGCATTCCTATAGTGGCAGGAACGGGGTCTAATTCCACACGAGAGGCTATCTATTTTACCGAGGCGGCCGCTGGGGCTGGCGCGGATGCCTGTTTGCTAGTCACGCCTTACTATAATCGTCCCACTCAACGCGGACTCTATGAACATTTTAGGGCCATTGCAGAGGCAGTGGAGATCCCTCAGATTCTCTATAATGTACCCGGGCGCACTGCTGTCGATCTGGCTAATGATACGGTGGCTCAATTGGCAGAACTGGACAATATTGTGGGGATAAAGGATGCGACCGGGGACGTTGCACGGGGCAAGGCGCTGATAAAGCGCTGTGGTGATGCCATTGCAATTTATTCCGGAGACGATGCCACGGCGATGGAGCTGATGCTGGCGGGAGGCAACGGGAATATTTCGGTCACGGCCAATGTGGCACCGTCGCTGATGTCGCAGTTGTGTGCACTTGCGTCTGCTGGCCAGCGAGAGCAAGCCGAGGTCATCAATCGTTGTTTAATGCCGTTGAACCAAGCTTTGTTTTTGGAGCCTAATCCCATTCCCATCAAGTGGGCGTTGTGTCAGCGTGGTTTGATTGGGGAAGGCATCCGTCTGCCTTTGACAGCCTTGGATGTCCAGTATCATGCCCCGGTTCTTAGGGCTCTAGAAACAGCGAGAGTTTAATGGTTATGCGTCCGGATAGTGTAAAAGCAGTATTGGTGAGCGTTGTGCTGCTTGCCACTGCCGGTTGTGGGTCAATATTTGGGGATCAAGGCATATTTCGGGATAGTTCTGAGGATTATAAAAAGGCGATGGAAATCCCCGCAGTTGTTGTGCCCGCGGGGATCGATAGCGTCCCTCTGCGCGACATTTATGTGATTCCAAAGATCGATGATAAGTTTCTGTCACAGGAAAAATTTGAGGTGCCCAAGCCAGTACCTTTGTCCGTCGACAGTGGCACGGAGGTGGTGCGTTTACAAAAGCTCGGCGACGAGAGCTGGGCTCTGATTAGTCGCGCGCCAGGTCAAGTGTGGCCTCAGGTGCGCAATTTTATGGCAGCCTCAGGAATGCAGATCGCCCTTGCTGACGCGCGCGCCGGAGTCATAGAATCTAACTGGCTGACAGTGGAAGGACAGCCTCTCGCAAGCCGTTTCCAATTTCGGATGGAGCAGGGTGTGCAGCGTGAGACAAGCGAGCTGCACGTGCTGCAAATGCGACAGACTGGCACTGCAACGGCGTGGCCTGCCAAATCTGATGATCCCGTTCAAGCGGCTGAAATGTTGAGAGCAATCGCTCAGTTCCTAGCGGACAGTGCTGATTCTGCCCCGGTATCAATGATTGCCGAGCAGGGGATTGCTGCCAGTGGCAAAATTACCATGCAGGAAGCGCCAAATGGTTATGCTTTTTTGCGACTTGAATTGCCCTTCAATCGGGCCTGGGCGTCTCTCGGTCGCGCATTGGAAAAGTCTTCATTTGAAATTACTGACCGCGACCGTAGTAATGGGACCTACTATATCCGATTTCTTGAGGGGGGTGCAGACGATGAAGACGGCTGGTGGGGCGATTTTTGGGGCACCGCTGACGATGAAACTTTGTTCGATGAGGTGTTAGTTGTTTTTATGAAACCGCTGCCATCGGGAACGGCGATGAGCATTACTATTCAGCCTCAGGATATCAGTGTTCCGTTCGACAAGCGCAAAGCGCAGGAACTTTTGTCCCTCATAAAAGGCAATGTAAACTAAAACGTGCAGTCTGGAGCGAGGAACTAGCGGGTGCAGTTTGCCTCTCTCGGATCGGGGAGTAAAGGCAACGCGACTCTGGTTAGAGTCAGCGATACGCTGGTCATGGTCGATTGTGGATTTTCTATGCGCGAAACCGTCCGACGGATGTCACGTTTGTGCGTTGAACCCAGTCAGCTCGATGCCATCTTGGTTACCCATGAGCACTCCGATCATAGCAGTGGTGTGGCGGCACTATCGCGCAAATTCCGAATACCGGTATACCTAACTCACGGTACTTTTAGCACCGGCCGCTGCGACGACAGCTTTGATCCCCGTTTGTTTGACTGCGAGGATGACTTTAGTATCGGCAGCCTATCAATTAAGGCGGTTGCTGTGCCCCATGATGCCGCGGAACCCTGTCAGTATCGTCTGAGTTCGCAGGGTTATACGTTGGGCATTCTCACCGATCTAGGCAGCATTACGCCCCATGTGATTGCTAATTTTCGTGACTGCGATGGCTTGCTGCTGGAGTTCAATCACGATCTCGCCATGCTGATGGGGGGCGCTTATCCGTCACATTTGAAGCAGCGGGTTGGCGGCGATTGGGGGCATCTGAATAACCAGCAGGCCATTGATCTGTTGGCTGAGATAAACCATGAAGAACTGCGGCATCTGGTAGTGGCGCATATCAGCGAAAAAAATAATAGCAGACAATTAGCGGAAAACGCACTGCTGTCGCTGCTTGATTCTCTCGATAGCGTGGTTTTTGCCGATCAGGTTGATGGCTTTGATTGGCTAAGCCTTGCCTAGAAAAATACTTATCAGATGGCTCAAGGACAGTGCTGTGGCATTACCACGGACGTCACCTGTGCGAGATTTCCGGGTTTTGGGCACTGTAGGTTTGGATTGCCGGATAGGTTGAGCTCGCGAAGTTCGGCCAATCTATAAAGCGGCACGGGATCAATGATTTTGTTGTTATCAAGATAGAGCGCTTCCAGTGCCATTATGTTACTGAGTTCAACTAAATTACGGACTTGATTGGCTGATAGCCGAAGTGCTTTTAGGCCGGTGAAGACAGAGAGACCTTCAAGACTCTCGATACCTGCAAAACTACAGTCGAGTACGATCAACTGCGACGCGGCCGTGACGGTGCCATCATTAATCGCCTGCTTCAGGCAGTCGCTTAAACCTGGGTCGGGTATGGTGTAGTCGCGAAAGAGCGGCGTGGGCGCATAAATGATTTTATCGTTTACCTTGAAGTCGTACTCTTGGCAGGCGCCAAGGATGAGCAATGCGACTCCCACTAAACCATATACTAAACGTTGCAACATACTTGGCACTCCCGCGAGTTAACTGAGTCGGTAAAGTCTGCTGATTCGTCTAGTTCACCGTAGCTCCAACAGCAGCAGACCTTTATAATGCCAGTAGTTGTGATGCACTTCACTATACTTGAGACATTAAAGCACGAGTATTCAGATGTCGATAACAAATGATGCCACCGATTCAGGACATAAAGCTTTGGCAGTGCAGGCCGCTACGACCGCAGACGAAGGCTGTGCTGTCCAATTGGCGCAACGGCTCGGCCTGCCGTTGCTAACGGCAGACATTGATCTTATCCATGTTACCCGGGCAAGAGCCGTCTTGATCGTCAGTGGCCAATCACTGTCTCTGCAGCAGACCGGGAGGGGTGCGCCAGGTCCGGTGGTGGTCGATTTTGGCAGTCCAAGCATGCGTTATCGCAGCCGTTCGGGGACCAGTGAGTTGCTAGGCAAGGCAGTAGGGCATGGTAAGAAAGTACCCTTGAGAGTCTTGGACGCAACCGCTGGGCTAGGCCGAGACGCTTTTGTGCTAGCGGGTCTTGGCTGCGAGGTCGTTATGTGTGAGCGCGATCCAGCCATTTTGGAAATGTTGCGCTGTGGTTTGCAAAGTGCAGCGGCCAATAGCGATGCCTGGTTGTCCGGCGTTATCCAGCGCATGCGCCTGTGTTCAGGAGATGCGCAACATTTAGCGGCGAAGAAGCTTCAGGGCGTCGATGTGATTTATCTAGATCCAATGTTCCCACAGCGCGCTAAAAGCGCTGCGGTAAAAAAGGAGATGGCTCTTTTTCAGGTGCTGCTGGAATGCTCTGCAAACCCTCAGGATGCAGATGCGTTATTAGTCTGGGCATTGGCGCAGGACACTGCCAGAGTGGTGGTCAAACGGCCCTCTAAGGCGCCCAGCCTAGCGACGTTGAAACCATCTCACTGTATTGCAGGAAAGTCAGTCCGTTATGATGTCTATGTGCACCGTAAATTATACTGAACTGCGTGGTGCGGAGTAGTTTTTCATCGTGTTATTGTGGTTTAGCCGAAGCGAGGGTTGCGTAGGTCCCCGCCTGTCAAAAAATTGGGAGATTTGATGTCTGAGCATAAAGTTACTGCACTGGTTACCGGTGCCTCTGCAGGATTGGGTGCGGAGTTTTGCCGTCAGTTGGCCCCGCTTTGTGATGTGATTATTGGAGTGGCACGGCGCCGAGAGAAACTTGAGGTCTTAGCCAGTGAATTAGCCGGTTCTGTGGAAATGCACTGTCTGGAGGCTGATCTCAGTGCGGTCGAGGGGGTGGCCGCAACCTTGGAGGCCATACGCCAGAAGGGCCCGGTAGACTATTTGATCAATAATGCGGGTTTCGGCACCGTTGGTCATTTCGATCAGTTGCCGATTAATGGCCATCGGGAAATGCTGAATCTGCACATTGACGCGTGCATCACCCTTTGCCGTGCAGCGATTCCATTCATGCGCGAGCTCGGTGGCGGCCAGATTATTAACGTGTCTTCATTGGGCGTGTTCGTCCCTGGTGGAGGGATGGCGGTTTATGGTGCTACCAAGGCCTTCCTTAATTATTACTCGCAGGCTTTACAGGCAGAGCTCGCAGGCTCTGGCATTGAGGTGCAAGCGCTGTGTCCAGGGTTCACGCACACAGAGTTTCACAATTCTATGTTAGTAGATGGCTTCGACCACACTCAGATTCCAGATCAAATGTGGATGAATGCGGAGGCAGTGGTCGCGGCCAGTCTGGCCGCGATGGGCAATGGGCAGGTGCTTGTTGTGCCCGGCGAGTATAATCTCGGTGTTGCGAAGACGAGCCTGCAAAAGCAAGTAGATGACTTATAGCAACAGCCGCGTCATAATGCCTTTGTAGATCGCGGCCAGTCGTGGTAGATCAGTCGCTAGCACCTGTTCATCAATCTTGTGTATGGTCGCATTGACTGGACCTACTTCCACGACCTGCGCTCCGGTAGGTGCAATGAAGCGACCGTCAGATGTGCCCCCAGCAGTTGAAAGCTCAGGTGTTTCCCCGATAACTTCAGTTACGCTTGCTATGCAGGCGTCCAACAATTTTCCATTGGGCGTTAGAAATGGCTGCCCACTTAAGCTCCATTGTATAGCGTAATCAAGCCCGTGAGCCTGCAATATTGACGCCGTGCGTTGACGCAGTTCGTCATCGCTGACCTCAGTAGAAAACCGGAAGTTGAATACAACTTCTACTTCCCCGGGAATGATATTGGTGACGCCGTTGCCCCCCTTGATGTTTGAAACTTGCATTGACGTGGGCGGAAAGAACGCATTGCCCTCATCCCAGACTTCAGATGTTAGCGCATGCAGGGCTGGAAGAAGCCGGTGAATAGGATTGTCTGCCAACTGTGGATAAGCGATATGCCCTTGCACACCTCGCACCGTCAGTACCCCACCGAGCGACCCTCTGCGGCCATTTTTAATAGCATCCCCTAACGTGACGGAACTCGCAGGTTCACCCACTACGCACCAATCTATGGACTCGTCATGGTCACGCAGGTAATCCAATACTTTGACAGTGCCATTCACCGCCGGACCCTCTTCGTCGGAGGTGATTAGAAAGCCGATCCTCCCGCCATGGTTTGGCCGTTCAGCCACAAACTCTTCACACGCGATCAGCATGGCTGCGAGGCTGCCTTTCATATCTGCGCTGCCGCGGCCAAAAAGCATGCCATCGCACAGGGTTGGCTCAAAAGGAGGGCTGCTCCACCGCTCGGTCGCTCCCGGAGGGACCACATCAGTGTGCCCCGCAAAAACCAGCAGAGGGCCTTGATCGCCGCGCTCGGCCCAAAAATTACTGACATCACCGAAGGGAAGTTCAGTGCATTTGAAATCAAGCGCCTGCAGTCGCTGAATCATTAACGCTTGGCAGCCGGCGTCCTCAGGGGTTACTGAGGGCTTGCGGATCAGCTCGTAACAAAGTTCCAGTGTTTTTTCCATGTTGCGCGTCTATCCTTTGACTTAGTTGTGAGTGTGGAGTTCGTTGTTGAGTTCCACCGCACTGCGATTGGTTAAGCACTCCACGGCACCGGTAGTGGAGTTGCGGCGGAATAGCAGATCAGATTTTCCTGCTAGATCCCGCGCTTTTGCCGTTTCCACAGATATACCACTTACGTCCAGCATAGAGACCTTGGTGCCGGCAGTGATAAATAGTCCTGCTTCGACAGTGCACCGATTTCCAAGTGGAATGCCAATGCCTGCGTTGGCGCCGATTAAGCACTGGTCTCCCACGGATATGACGATATTGCCGCCGCCAGACAAGGTTCCAATTGTGGAGCAGCCTCCGCCTAAATCAGACCCGGTGCCCACCATGACGCCCGCTGAAATACGCCCCTCGATCATGCCCGGACCCTCGGTGCCTGCATTAAAATTGACAAAGCCCTCATGCATAATAGTCGTGCCTTCTCCCAAATAAGCCCCTAAGCGCACGCGGGCAGTGTGAGCGATGCGGACTCCGCTTGGAACGACATAATTTGTCATCTTTGGAAACTTGTCGACACTGCTAACTTCAAGCACCTCTCCTCGCAATCTCGCCGACAACTGGCGCGCAGGCAATTCATCGATATCGATCGCGCCCTCACTGGTCCACGCAACGTTGGGCAACGCGCCAAACAAGCCTTCTAGGTTGGTGCCGTGTGGACAGACCAAACGGTGTGATAGCAGATGTAACTTGAGATACGCCTCGGGCACATTACTCGGTGGCAGATCTTCCTTGAGCATCACGGCGACCGCAGGTCTGTTATTGTCGAGAAGCTGTGAGGCAAGTTTTGCATGATCGGTCGCACCCGCTGTTTCGAGTGCCAACTGCAGCTCTTTTAGTTCTTCAAAGCTCAGTGTCTGATTGCTATTGCAATGTCCAAATGCAGCCGCCAAGGTGTGCGAGGGATACAAAATTGGGAGCGGGAAAAATATTTCCAACCACTCGTCATTGCTGTTGTGAGTGCCGACGCCAAGTCCGAGGGCAAATGTAGTATCTGTCATTGTCGTTCCACCATAAAGTAGGTACGTGCTTAAAGTGTGCGTAGATTAAATATTTTGGCATAGTTGGCTGCAGAAAATCCTACAAAGCGCTGTTGCCCCGTGTCTAGGAGGGGTCTCTTAATTAGCGTGGGATGCGACAGGATGGTTTTATGAGCGAGCGCCTCGTCCATCGCTGTACGGACACTTTCATCCAGCGCTTTCCAACTTGTACTGCGCCTGTTTAATAAATTTTGCCAGCCCAACTCCTCAATCCATGCTGCTAGTGCCTTTGAATCCAGCCCATCCTCGCGAAAATCATGGTACTGGTAGTCTATTCCATGTGTATCTAGCCATTTTTGCGTTTTTTTCACCGTGTCGCAATTTTTGATGCCATAGAGTGTAATCACAGTAATACTCCGATGGGTAGCGTATTGAGTGGTCGCGTAGCATAGCAAAGGCTGTTGCTGAGTTATAGCTGCCGTGTCGCATGCTGATGGTGGCTGTTGTTTTGATGAGCGAGCCCTTACAGCAGTGCTGGATTCAAGCCTTGAGGGTTTTTTTAGGGTGCTTTCGCAATGGGTAGCAGGTTCTGCATATTTGGCATATTCGCCCATCGCAGCCGCGCGCTGAGCAATATTCACGTCCATAAAAAATGATCTGCAGATGAAGGCGATTCCAGTACCTTTGCGGGAATAACCGTTTCAAATCTCTCTCAGTCTGCACCACACTTTTGCCGCTGGTCAGGCCCCAGCGTTGTCCCAGTCGATGTATGTGGGTGTCCACCGGAAAAGCCGGAACGCCAAAGGCCTGAGACATAACGACACTGGCCGTTTTGTGGCCAACGCCAGGCAGGCGCTCAAGTGCTTCTAGACGGGCGGGCACTTCACCGGAGTGTTCTTCAATGAGTATTTCACTGAGTCGTTGAATGGCTTTAGATTTTTGTGGTGATAAGCCACAGGGGCGGATGATTTCTCTTATCTGTTGTGCACTTTTGGCGGCCATATCTGCCGGATTGTCGGCGAGCTTAAACAGAGCAGGCGTTATTGTGTTCACGCGTTTGTCGGTACATTGCGCGCTCAGCAGTACTGCTATCAAGAGAGTGAAGGGGTCGCTATGATCCAATGGAGCCGGTGTTTCTGGGTACAAATCCTGCAGATAATGCAGAATGTACTTTACGCGTTCAGCCTTCAGCATGTTTTCAAACCTAGCCTTTCTCTAGATATTGAGCGATGCGTCGGGCTGCTTCGACGCAATCCTCAATTTTCGCGACGAGAGCCATACGCACCCGGTTCTCTCCGGGGTTGACACCACCCGACTCCCTGGCGAGGAAACGGCCGGGTAGCACGATGACGTTTTCTTCGGCGTAGAGTTGACGGGCGAATTCGATGTCGCTGACAGGTGTTTTTGGCCATAAGTAAAAGCCTGCCTCGGGTAAAGCGACGGGAAGGTGGCCTTCAAGTTCTGTCATCACCGCCGCAAACTTGTCGCGGTATTGTTGCCGGTTGGCTATCACATGGTGTTCATCGCTCCAAGCTGCGATGCTGCCAAGCTGATGATGCAGTGGCATAGCGCAGCCGTGATATGTCCTATACTGAAGGAAGCCACGCAGTATTTGCGCATCGCCGGCCACAAAGCCCGAGCGGAGGCCAGGTAGATTAGAGCGTTTGGACAAGCTATGAAAGACGACGCAGTTGCGATAGTCGTGATTATCCATCGCGACGCAGGCCTGCAGAAGGCCCGGCGGAGGAGACTCTTCATCGAAATAAATTTCTGAGTAGCACTCATCGCTAGCAATGACAAAGTCGTGTTCTTGAGCCAGTCGAATGATGGACTGGAATTGCTCAATGGGCATCAGAGCGCCCGTGGGGTTTCCGGGATTACACAGGTAAAGCAGCTGGCATTGCTGCCACTGCTGTTCCGTCACACTGCTAAAATCGGGCAGCAGTCCTGACGCCTCGGTGCAGTTGATAAAGTGCGGAGTTGCCCCAGCTAGTAACGCCGCACCTTCGTAAATTTGGTAGAACGGGTTGGGGCTCATGACCAGTGCTGTCGAGTTCGCGGCGACGACTGTCTGAGCGAAAGAAAATAATGCTTCCCGGGTCCCGCTTACCGGCAGGACCTGAGTATCGGGGTCAATATCAGGTAAACGATAGCGGCCCTTTAACCAGAGGGCAATTGTGCTGCGCAGTTCAGGCAGTCCTGCAGTTGATGGGTAGTTAGCAATCCGGTGTAAGTTGTCCGAGATTGCCCTGAGAACGAAAGCTGGCGACTCATGTTGTGGCTCGCCAATGGACAATGCAATGCGGGCCTTTGCCGCGGCTGGAGTCAAATCCCTGAATAGCTGTTCAAGTTTTGCAAAAGGGTAGGGCTGCAGGTGATCTAAATACGTGTTCATCAGTTTTTCAGTTTGCAGCCTGTTCGTCCAGTTCATCGCAAATCGCTTGTTGTAGCGCGTTGCACAGCTTTGGATTTGTGAGAGCTTGCTGTTGGTCGTCGGTAATGAAAAATACGTCTTCGACTCGCTCTCCTAAGGTTTGGATTTTAGCGGCTTGCACTTCGACATTAAACAGTACAAAAATTTTGCCCAAGCGGGCCAGTAAGCCAGGTCTGTCAGGGGTGGAGACCTCCAGTACGGAGACGTTTTTGATCTCGTCTTGGAACATGCTGGTTTCGGTGGGGACGACGAAGGATTTCATTTTTCTGGGGGTGTGCCGGTTAGAGTGCGTTAACTCTTCGGAAATATTGGCCAGATTTTCGCTGAGATAATCCCTAATGTGAGTCAATCTTGGTCCATCCTCCGCGATAGGCTGGCCATCGGAATCGAGGACGAAGAACGTGTCAAGACTCATGCCGTCATTTGCATTATATATCCTTGCGTCATGTATGCTCAGATCGAGTTGTTCCAGTGCTGCGCAGATGCTGGAAAACAGCTTGGCGTTACTCCGCGCATGAATAAAAATCTGCGTAGTATTGGCGACACTGGATTCCACGCCACTGCGGGCTAGCACCAGCGGGACATCGCGATCCAGATGGTCGGCGATGGCTTCGGTATGCCAAGCGATATCCTCACTACGCTCTCTGAGGAAATAATCTTCCGTGCGACTTTGCCATAACTCGGCAAGCTCCTCCAAGGTAAACCCACGCCCTTCCAGTATCTCCGCAGACGCTTCGCGGGCCTTAGCAACCAGGGCCTCTTTTTCGATGGGGTTATCCAGGCCGCGGCGCAAGGCCCGTCTTGTCTCCGTGAACAACTGACGCAGCAGGCTGCCGCGCCAGGCGTTCCACAAGGTCGGATTAGTGCCATTAATATCAGCCACCGTCAGCGTAAAGAGATAGTCCAAATGCTCCTCGTCACCGACATGTTCGGCGAATTGCTGAATGATCTCCGGGTCTGATATATCCTTGCGCTGTGATACCGCCGACATAAGCAAGTGGTTGCGTACCAACCAAACGACCAATTCAGTATCCTTGCGATCCAGTCCATGCTCCTGACAGAAGCGTTCGGCGTCGACTGCACCCAAGGTGGAGTGATCGCCGCCGCGCCCTTTGCCAATATCGTGATATAGGGCTGCGATATACAGCAACTCAATTTTGCGCAGTCGGCTTGCCACTCGACTGGATACTGGGAACCTGTCTTCAGCATCAGGAATCCGGAAGCGTCGCGCGTTTTTGATAACTTCTAGAGTATGCGCATCAACCGTATAAGTGTGAAACAGATCGTGTTGCATCTGCCCCATGATGCGGCCAAATTCGGGCAGATAGTCGCCTAGGATGCCATAGCGCGTCATGCGTCGCAGTTGCGATGTTAATTCATGAGGGCTGCGCAAAATTTGCAGAAAAGTTTGTTTGTTGCGCGTGTCTGCTCTAAATGCGTCATCGATCAATGATCGGCTGTCACGTATCAAGCGAATAGTAGGCGCAGCAATACCAGTAATTTCCTCGTGCGTGCCACACAGCAAGAATGCTTCCAGCAGGGCTTGGGGGTGTTTGCTGAAGAGATCGCTGCTGCTGGCCTCAATATAGCCATTGCGAACATGGAACCGCGGGTTGAGGATGGTTATGTCATCTTCCATATCTTGGCGCAGAATGGCTTGATCAAAATTCTGAATCAAAACCTCATTGAGTTGCCCAAGCGCCAAAGCCCAGCGATAGTAAGTTTGCATGAATTGCTCAACTGCCAGCTTGTCACCGTCTTGAAAGCCCCACAGCTCGGCAATTTCACGCTGGTGGTCGAACAACAGTCGGTCTTCCTCGCGGTCTGTGATCATGTGCAGGGCATAGCGAACCTGCCACATAAAATCTCGTCCCGTCGTCAGAATAGCCATCTCTTCCGAGTTTAGAAATTCTTCCACTGTAAGCTTTTCAAGTGACTCTACGCCGAAGTGACGCTCGGCGATCCAGCCGATAATTTGCAAGTCACGTAACCCCCCCGGAGAACTTTTAACGTTTGGTTCCAGGTTGTACTCGGTATCTGCGAACTTGGTGTGTCGAGTCGTTTGTTCTTGCAGCTTGGCTTGAAAAAAATCCTGACTGGACCACATTTTGTCGGGTATGGTTAGGTCGCGTACCTGTTGCATCAGATAGTCAGGTCCGCGGAGAATACGAGCCTCCATCAGATTCGTCAGTATAGTAATATCGCCCGCGGCCTGCTCGGCACAATCGGCTACGTCGCGAACGCTGTGTCCAATATTGAGGCCAATATCCCACAGCACAGTCAGGAAGCCAGAGAGTACATCTTTGCATTCTTCGCCCCTGTCCCCAAGAAGGAACAGAAGGTCGATATCAGAGTGTGGATGCAGTTCGCCGCGTCCGTAGCCACCCACAGCGACCATGGAGACTTCCGATGGCTTCCACTCGAGCCGGTCCCACAGTATGCCCAGCAGTGTGTCGACGAAGACAGCGCGGTGGCGAATCAGGTCTCTAGCATGGACCCCCGAGAGGAACTGTTGGTGCAGGTATTGCGTAGTCCCAGCGATTGCGGCCTTACAGTACTGGATTTCATTTTCGTTATCGAGTTGCGTTGTGAAAAGAGCCGCATCAAATATGTCTGATGGCAGTCGCATGGATACGTTCACTATGCGCCCAGCCTCGCTTCGCTGTTGCGACGCGTCAGTACCTCACAACCGTCATCTGTGACATATAGGGTATGTTCCCACTGGGCTGACAAACGGCCATCTAGCGTAGTAACCGTCCATCCATCGGCCTTGTTCAAGCGAGTGTCCCGCCGCCCCGCATTGATCATGGGCTCGATAGTAAAAGTCATTCCCGGTTCGAGTACTAGTCCGGTGCCCTTGCGCCCGTAATGCAGCACCTGCGGATCTTCATGGAACACCTTGCCGATACCGTGGCCGCAGTATTCCCGAACTACCGAATAGTAGTTTTTTTCCGCGTATTGCTGAATGACATGGCCGATATCCCCCAACGTTGCGCCCGGTTTAACCAACTCGATGGCCCGATACAAGCATTCTTGCGTGACATCTATTAATCGGCTGGCATGAGTGGCTACGTTGCCTACCTGTACCATGATGCTGGAGTCACCGTGGTATTCATCTTTAATGACAGTGACATCGATGTTGACAATATCGCCATTTTTTAATTTTTTTGTGTCAGAGGGTATGCCGTGACAGACAACATCGTTGATTGATGTGCAGATGGAGCGTGGAAATCCGTGATAATTCAGCGGCGCTGGAATCGCTTGTTGTGTCTGGGTAATGTGATCGTGACAAATGCGGTCTAGTTCGCCGGTGGTAACGCCCACTTGGACGTGTGGCAAAATCATTTCTAGCGTTTCTGCGGTGAGACGACCCGCAACGCGCATTTTATCTATCTCGCTCGCGGTCTTAATCGATGCGCTCATCAGTAACCTATTGATATATAGTTAAAAAATTGTGTGGCAGCACGTAAGTGGAGTGCTCGCGCGACAACATTCTACCCTATTCGAAGTATAAATGAGTAATGTCGCGGTATCGTCGTAAGGCAAAGTTCTTTTATCCGAGGCTCCATTATGGTATAAAACGCCGCTCGTTTCTGGGGTGCTGCGGTTTAAGTCGTGTTGAAAAGCTTAGCACTGTGAAATGAGAGAAAGTAAATAGAAACCTAAACGTCGCACACATATCGACACCTGTACCAGGGTGCCCTCTGGCTATTAAGGCTCAGTAGGTTTGGTTGCAGGGGTATGTGGAGGATTAACCCATACAAGGTCATTATTATGTCTCAAGTGCAAGTTAGCATGCGCGAACTGCTTCAAGCAGGTGCGCACTTCGGTCACCAGACGCGTTACTGGAACCCTAAAATGGACCAGTATATTTTTGGTGCTCGCAATAAGATCCACATCATCAATCTCGAGTATACGGTCCCCGCTTTTAACGAAGCGCTGGAAATGGTTGCGCGGTTGGTCGCGAATAAGAACAAAATCTTGTTCGTCGGCACCAAACGCGCTGCGGGAAAAATAATAAAAGAGCAGGCGCAGCTCGCTGGGATGCCCTATGTAAATCATCGTTGGTTGGGTGGGATGTTGACCAATTACAAAACAATTCGCGCTTCCATTAAGCGCTTGCGTGATCTTGAAGCTCAGCAGGGTGATGGCACTTTCGATAGCTTAACTAAGAAAGAAGCCTTGATGCGAACCCGAGACATGGAAAAACTTGAGCGCAGTATCGGTGGTATCAAGGATATGGGGGGTTTACCCGACGCGCTGTTTGTTGTCGACGTAGACCACGAGCGCATTGCTATCACTGAAGCTAACAAGCTAGGTATCCCGGTTATTGGTATCGTTGATACCAATAGTAACCCCGACGGAGTGGATTACATTATTCCTGGAAACGATGACGCCACTCGCGCCGTCAAATTGTACGTGACCGCGGTGGCAGATGCCTGCATTCAGGCCAAAATTGAGTCTGGAGAGGCGGCAGCTGCTGCAAACGAATTGGTTGAAGAAGACGATACTGGTGCGGCGGATGTTGTCGCGCAACCGGCGGTGGAGTCGGTGGTTGAAGCGAAGGCTGTCGTTGAGGCGGAAGTTGTTGCCGAGGCAGATGCTGTCGTTAAAGAAAATTCCGAGCCCGCAGCGTAAGCGATCAATATTGCCTCTGGAATTTTTGCCAGAGAGTTTTGTTTCCCCTGGCGAGATTGCCGGGGGTTTTCGTTTCAAGGGACATGATTTTTGGCTTTTTAAGAGGAGACGTACCAATGTCAGCAGCACTGGTAAAAGAACTACGAGAGCGCACCGGCCTAGGCCTTTTAGAATGTAAAAGGGCGCTTGCTACTGTCGGTGGCGACGTTGAGTTGGCGATTGAGGAGCTGCGTAAATCAAGTGGTATGAAGGCCGCTAAGAAAGCCGGCCGCACTGCGGCTGATGGCGTTGTAGCCGCCCGCGTGGGCGAAGACGGTAGCTTTGGCGTACTGGTAGAAGTGAACAGTGAGACTGATTTTGTGGCGCGAGATGAAGGTTTCTTGGCCTTTGTTAAAACCGTCGTTGATGCGGCTTTTGACGGTAAGCAGGCGGATGTTGCGGCTTTGATGTCTGGGGAGCTGGAGACGACTCGAGCCGCATTGGTGCAGAAGATCGGCGAAAATATTGGTGTGCGGCGTATTGAGTTGATCGACGCTGATTCAGGTGTGGTCGGTTTTTATGTGCACAGTAACAATCGTATCGCGGTACTGGTGAAGGTCCGGGGTGGAGATCAAGACCTCGCCAAAGATGTGGCTATGCATGTGGCGGCAGTCAACCCGCAGGTCATTTCTGCAGAGGATATGCCTGAAGAGCTAATGGCAAAAGAAAAAGAAATTTTCAGGGCGCAAGCGCAGGAGTCGGGTAAGTCCGACGAAATCATTGAAAAAATGATCGGTGGTCGCGTTAAAAAATTTCTGGCGGAAAATAGTTTGCTAGAACAGGCATTCGTCAAGAATCCTGATGTAACAGTGGGTCAATTGGTGTCCGACGCTGGAGCAGAGGTTGTTTCTTTCGCTCGTTTTGAAGTTGGTGAGGGCATACATGTCGAAAAAGTCGATTTTGCTGACGAGGTGGCGGCCCAGCTCAACGGTTGAGAAGGCATGTATCAGGTTGAATAAAGGGGCTTCGGCCCCTTTTTTGTGTTCGCGAACTGTCTGAGCACCACACTGTGTGAGGTCGTCCTACGCCACTAGCGCAGAAGCACGTAAACGCTAAAAGAGCCAGAAATATTACCTCAGCCACTAGGGACTTGGCCTGATGTCCTGTAGTATTACGTACAGCTTTTGGAGGGATTTTTATGCCCCAGTTGGCAGCTGAAAAAAAATATAAGCGGATACTGCTCAAGCTCAGTGGCGAGGCACTTACCGGTAGTGAAAGTTTCGGGATAGACCCGAAAGTTCTAGATTCGATGGCGTTGGCGATCGGGCAGCTAGTAGGCATCGGAGTGCAGGTGGGGCTGGTTGTTGGAGGGGGCAATCTTTTTCGCGGTGCCGCTCTGCAGAAGGCTGGGCTGGACAGAGTGACAGGTGACCATATGGGCATGCTGGCCACCGTGATGAATGCGCTGGCGATGCGAGATGCGTTGGAGCGTTCTAACATTGCTACTCAGGCTATGTCGGCTATCCCGATGACGGGCGTCGTAGACCATTATGATCGACGCAAAGCCATCCGAGCGCTTATGAATGGCGATGTTGTGATCTTTTCCGCAGGAACAGGCAACCCCTTTTTTACAACGGACTCTGCGGCATGCCTGCGCGCGATTGAGATGGATGCCGATCTCGTGCTCAAGGCGACAAAGGTTGACGGCGTATATTCTGCCGATCCGATGAAGGTGCCTGATGCGATAAAGTACGAGCGCCTTAGCTACGATGAAGTATTGGAAAAGAAGCTAGAGGTTATGGATTTGACCGCCATTTGTTTATGTCGGGATCACAAAATGCCGGTGCGAGTATTTGAAATGGAAAAACCCGGGGCACTGCTCAACATTGTCAGGGGCGGCCACGAAGGCACACTGATCGAGTAGTGCGGCTCAGGTAGGAGTAGCAATATGATTAATGATATAAAAGATGAAGCCAAAGGTCGCATGGAAAAGTGTCTTGAGGCGTTATCCAATCAATTTAATAAGATTCGCACAGGGCGAGCTCACCCTAGTCTGTTGGATGGCCTGAGGCTTGATTACTATGGATCAGATACGCCTCTCAATCAGGTTGCTAATATTAATGTGGAAGACGCCCGCACGCTGATACTGACAGTGTGGGACAGGACAATGATTCCCGCGGTTGAAAAGGCCATCTACAAATCTGACCTAGGTCTCAATCCTGTTACGGCGGGAGAAGTGATTCGTATCCCTATGCCGATGTTGACTGAGGACACCCGCAAGGCCTTTTTTCGGCAGGCCAAACAAGAGGCGGAGTCAGCGCGAGTTTCGATACGTAATGCCAGGCGCGACGCCATGGCCATGCTTAAGGAACTGGTCAAGGAGAAGGACATTAGTGAAGATGACGAGCGTAGAGGTCAGGAAGAGGTGCAAAAGTTGACTGACAGCTTCACCGCCAAGGTTGAAAAGCGGTTAGTTGCTAAAGAAGCCGATCTAATGGAAATATAGGCCCCCCATTGTCTAGCCCTTATAACGTCCCTGTTTCAGAGGCCAGTGTGCCGTCAGTTGTTCCGCGTCACGTCGCTATTATTATGGACGGCAATAACCGCTGGGAAAAACACAGAGGTATGAGCGGTTCTAAAGGTCATCGCGCAGGAGTAGAGGCGGTACGAGAGGTGATGCGTGCCTGCAAGAGTCATGGCGTCGAAGTGCTGACACTGTTCGCGTTCAGTAGTGAAAATTGGGGTCGACCTTTACCTGAGGTGCGTGCTTTGCTGGCGCTTTTGTCTCGTTACCTGCGTAATGAAGTCAAAGTGCTGCATAAAGATGGTATTCGCGTACGGTTTATTGGTCAGCGGCAGCGCTTTAGTCAGCGCCAGCAGAAACTTATGCAGGAAGCTGAGACCCTGACTCGCTATAATACAGATGCGAGCATCGTCATTGCCGTGGATTACGGTGGCCAGTGGGATATTGCTCAGGCCGCTCAGGTGCTGGCTCGCCAGGTACAGGCCGGAAGTTTGCAGGCTGAAGATATTACGCCAGAGCTCTTTGATCGTAATATATCGATTAGTGATTTGCCGCGGCCGGATTTGTGTATTCGCACCGGTGGTGACTTTCGCATCAGTAATTTTATGCTATGGCAGTTTGCATACACCGAGCTCTATTTTACCGATATTCTGTGGCCCGATTTTACTGCGTTTGAATTTGCCTCTGCCCTCGATGAATACAGTCGGCGCGAACGTCGTTTCGGTCTCAGAGAGTCTAATGACCTGGTCGCAGGCCGACTTTATAATGCTTAGGCAGAGGGTCTTTACTGCTCTGATAATGGCGGCACTATTCTGTGCGGCCATCGCCTATTTCCCGCTGCCATTGCTGGCCGTGTTGCTTGCGATTCTTGTCGGCTTAGGCGCATGGGAATGGTCAAGACTGTCAGGTTGGGAGCATACGCTTGCGCGCGCTTTATACGTGCTGGTGATACTCGCAGCGTTGGGCATCATTTACGTTTACTGCCAGCTCGGAGGTATTCCACCGAGAGATGAGGTGCAGCCTTTACTTGGACTTGCATGTCTGTGGTGGGCATTTGCGTTGTTATGGGTTAAAAGTTTTCCTCACAGCGCAGTTTTTTGGCGCAGCATGGGCATGCGCAGTGCGATGGGCGCGCTGATTCTTGTGCCAGGCTGGATGTCCTCTGTTTACTTACTCAGTTTTACCGACGGGGAAATATTAATGGTGGCGATGGTGCTGGTGACTGCGACGGCAGACATAGGCGCCTATTTTACTGGTAGGCGTTTTGGCAAGCACAAATTGGCCGTCTCGGTCAGTCCATCTAAGACTTGGGAGGGCTTCTGGGGAGGTTTGGCTGCCTGTGGCCTGCTCGCGTTAATATTATGGATTCTGCTGCCAGGCCATGTCGCACATATCGCGTTAGCGTCCGTCTTGTTGATCACGATCATGACTGCATTAGCCTCGGTGATCGGTGATCTTACGGTTAGCATGGTCAAGCGTGAAAGCGGCGTCAAGGACAGTGGCAGTCTCCTGCCAGGTCATGGTGGGGTCTTAGATCGTTTAGACAGCTTGTGTGGCGCAGCGCCGGTCTTTGCACTGGGCGTGCTCTTGGTGGATTGGTAATGATGGCTAGTGTGAAACGCAGGGTCACCGTATTGGGCTCCACCGGGTCCATCGGAGTCAATACGCTTGATGTGATAGCTCGACATTCAGAACGTTACGAGGTTTACGCATTGGCGGCTAATTCATCGGTAGAGGTCATGCTGTCTCAGTGTCTGGCGTTTGCACCTCGTTATGCGGTGATGATGGATGAGGCGGCGGCGACTTTGCTGCGGCAACGGTTGCCGGCGGAATCTGCCACTGAAGTAAAGCACGGAGAAAGCGGCTTAGCGGACGTGGTTACTGCGCCAGAGGTCGACGTGGTGATGGCGGCTATTGTGGGAGCGGCGGGGCTACCTTCTACTCTGGCGGCTGCGCGGGCGGGAAAAACGTTATTGTTGGCAAATAAAGAGTCGCTGGTAATGGGGGGCCACTTATTGATGCAGGCGGTGCGGGAATCGGGCGCCAGGCTGCTGCCTATTGACAGCGAGCACAATGCAATTTTTCAGTGTTTGCCGGTCGACGACCAGGCGACGCCCGGTCAAGAGGGTGTTAGTAAAGTACTGTTGACGGCCTCAGGTGGACCCTTTCGTCGGTGGAGTTATGAGCAAATGGCTCAGGCCACACCAGATCAAGCCTGTGCTCACCCAAATTGGTCCATGGGACGTAAGATCTCTGTTGATTCCGCGACCTTGATGAACAAGGGGCTGGAATTTATTGAGGCATGTTGGATCTTTCACTTGCGCCCTGAGCGAGTGGAGGTCGTGGTCCATCCTCAGAGTATTATCCACTCTATGGTTCAATATTTGGATGGCTCGGTGTTGGCGCAGATGGGTAATCCCGATATGCGTACCGCCATTGCCTACGGCCTAGGTTGGCCTGAGCGCCTAGCGTCAGGAGTAGGCCCGCTTGATCTTGTTGCCACGGCCCGTCTGGATTTTGAGGCGCCAGATGAAACACATTTTCCTTGCCTGCGCCTTGCGCGGGAATCCGTCGCCGCTGGTGGTACGGCTATGGCGGCTTGCAATGCAGCCAATGAAGTTGCCGTTGCAGCGTTTTTGGATAAGAAAATTCGTTTTACCGATATCGCTGTGGTAATTGAGTTGACGTTGGAGCGCATGAGTATTGTTGAAGTGACTGCCTTATCTGTGGTCGAAGAGGCCGATGCACAGGCAAGAGCCTGTGCATCGGCTGCTTTGGCTGATATGCAACGCCTCACTACTGCATCGAAACGCGTCTGATGGAACTGCTCTACACAATCCTCTTAACCCTTGGCACTCTCGCTATTTTGGTGGCGATTCACGAGTTTGGCCATTTCTGGGTGGCGCGGCGCTGCGGGGTGCAGGTGTTGCGTTTCTCCATAGGATTTGGGACGTCTCTCTGTAGCTGGCGCGACACTCAGGGTACTGAGTACAGCATTGCCGCGATTCCTTTGGGCGGCTACGTAAAAATGTTGGATGAGCGTGAAGGAGAAGTGCCCGATTCGGAACTGCATCGAGCGTTTAACCGCAAACCAGTGTTGCAGCGCATTGCGGTAGTTGTCGCAGGCCCCTTGGCCAATCTGCTGCTTGCGGTCGTGGCTTACTGGTTTTTGTTTATGTCCGGAGAAACGGGCTATGTGCCGGTGATCGGCGAGGTTGAGCAGGGGTCAATGGCGGCCATGGCAGGTCTCGAGCCTGATCAGGAAATTGTGGCGGTCGATGGCAGCGAGACGCCAACCTGGCAGGCGCTCAGTCTTCGCTTGCTTGATCGGATAGGCGATAGTGGCAGTATCAAATTTGCAGTGAAGTATCCCAATTCTGATATGGTCTATGAGTCTGATGTGACTATTCATCGGTGGCTATCGGATCAGGAGCAGCCGGATATTTATGCGAGCTTGGGTCTCCAGCTCTATACGCCAGAGGTTCCTGCAATACTCGGCGACGTGGTCCCCGAGAGCCCGGCAGCGGCCATAGGTTTGATGCCCGGAGACAAGGTGCTGCGGGTAGATGGTGTGGCCATGCCGCTTTGGGGAGATTGGGTTGATTATGTTCGGGCGCGCCCCGAACAGCCAATCGAGCTAGATTATGAGCGTGATGGTGAGCTTTTGCGTGCCACCCTAGTCCCGCAGCGTATGGCTGGTGAAAACGGTGACGATATTGGCCGTGTCGGTGTTGCGGTCGCAATGCCAGATATGCCGCCAGAGATGGTGAGAAGTTATGCGCGGGGGCCTCTAACAGCCCTCGGCGCTAGCCTTGTCCGAACGGGTGAACTGTCGGCGTTTACTCTCAAATCGATCAAGAAGATGGTGACGGGCTTAATCTCTTCAAAAAACTTGAGCGGGCCTATTACCATTGCTAAAGTGGCGACCGCTTCGGCTAAATCTGGACTGGAGTCTTACATCAGCTTCATCGCGCTGCTGAGTATCAGCCTAGGGATATTGAATTTGCTGCCTATTCCAATTCTGGATGGGGGGCATTTGTTGTTTTATACCGTGGAGCTATTGGCGGGGCGACCGGTACCTGAGAAGATACAAGCCGTGGCATATCAGCTTGGACTATTTATGGTCTTGGGGATAATGCTGTTGGCATTGTATAATGATGTTACGCGCCTTTAGTAAGGGCTATGTAAGTAACAAGAAAATAGCAAATTATGAGTTTCTCCAAATTGGGGCATACATTCGGTGATGGGATGCATTTTGAATAAACAAGCGGCTAAAGCGCTCATTTTGGTGCTGGTATTGATAGCACCTTTTGTTTCTGCAAACACTTTCGTTATCTCAGACATTCGAGTGGAGGGCTTACAACGTATTTCAGCAGGGACCGTATTCGCTGCACTGCCAGTAGGCGTGGGTGACGTTGTTGACGAGCCAATGATCCGGGCTGCAACGCGCAGCCTTTTTGCCACCGGCAATTTCGACGATATTAATATTGGTCAGGACGGCACTGTTTTAGTGATCATTGTGACCGAGCGTCCCAGCATTAGTGAGATCAATATTGAAGGGAACAAAGCGATAGAAACGGAAGCGCTTCTAGAGGGTTTGAAAGGAGCCGGTCTCTCAGTGGGCCAGGTTTTTCGGCGCTCCACTCTGGAAGGTATGCAGTTGGAGTTGCAGCGACAGTATGTGCTTCAGGGAAGGTATGATGCCACTATTGAAACCGAGGTGATTCCTGAGCCGCGCAACCGGGTGGCCGTTAGCATTGATGTTGACGAGGGCACGGTCGCATCTATCAAGCATATTAACGTTGTCGGCAATGAGGTTTTTACCGAGGATCAATTGAGTGATGTGTTCGAACTAAGCACTACTGGATGGCTCTCTTTCTTCACTAATGACGATAAGTACTCAAAAGAAAAATTGACCGGCGACCTGGAAGGCTTAACGTCCTATTATATGGATAGAGGTTACCTTGAGTTCCGTATTGATTCCACGCAGGTGTCAGTCTCTCCGGATAAGAAAGAGGTCTACATTACTGCCAATATTACCGAGGGCGAGAAGTTCACTATTAGCTCTGTAGAATTGTCCGGAGATTTGGTGCTGCCTGCATCTGACCTGAGTAGATTTTTACTCATTTCTGATGGACAGATCTTCTCTCAGCAGATGGTGACTTCTACGGAGGAGTATCTGACTCGCCGTTTAGGTGATGAGGGTTATAATTTCGCCAAAGTCACTGGTATTCCTGAGATCAACGACGAAGACAGTACAGTAGCGATGAAGTTTTTTGTTGATCCCGGTAAACGTACCTACGTGCGTAGAATTAATTTCAAGGGCAACCTAAAAACAGCAGATGATGTGCTGCGTCGCGAGATGCGTCAGATGGAAAGCGCGCCTGCTTCCGCAGCCAAGATTGAGCAATCACGTGTTCGCCTTCAGCGTCTGGGTTATTTCAGTAGGGCCGTGGTAGAGACGCCAGGAGTGGCTGGACAGGACGATCTGATCGATGTGACTTATACCGTAGAGGAGCAGTCCTCTGGCAGTATTGGCGCAAGCGTAGGTTATGCTCAGGATGCGGGTATTATTTATGGCCTGAATCTGCAGCAGGATAACTTTATGGGAACGGGCAAGCGGGTCGGCATCGGCTTAAACGCCTCCCGTTATCAGGATGTCTATAATTTAAGTTATACCAACCCTTACTATACCGAGGATGGGGTGAGTCGCGGTTTTAATATATTCTATCGCTCCACCGATCTCAGTGAAGTTAATATTGCAAATTACAGCACTAACACTTTCGGTGGTGCCGTTAATTTTGGATATCCTATAAAGGAAACAGCTCGTCTCGGATTCAGTTTTGGCGTAGCGAATACAGACATTACTACGGGGCAATATGCCGTGCAGGAAATTCGAGCCAGTCCCCGGTTGGATGACAGCTATAGCTGGTTCCAAAGTACTAGCAATGGTGATGGTACCTATAGTGGTGTTGAAGTGCTGGACCCTCTGAGTGATTTGCCACCTAGCTATCAGGTCCCCCCACCGGTTGGCCCAGGATTTCTCGATGAAAACGGTAATGAGTTTCTAAACTGGACCATGACCGCCAGCTGGACTGAATCGACATTGAATCGAGGTCGTATGGCGACACGGGGCACCTCACAGACTTTGGCGATTGAAGTTTCTGCACCAGCAATTTCTGATCTAGAGTTCTACAAACTAACGTATGAAGCGCAGGTATTCTATCCAGTGCCGTTCCTCAATACATGGACGCTGCGCTTACGCACGCAGTTGGGTTATGGTGATGGTTATGGTGATACGACTGGGTTGCCCTTTTATGAAAACTATTTTGCTGGCGGCTTTGGGTCAGTAAGAGGTTATGAGAGCAACACGCTAGGACCACGCAGTACACCTGCTGAGCAATACCGAGTGGTGCAACCGGTTACTGAGGTGGATGCTGAAGGTAATCCAACGCAAATCGGTGGCCCAAACGGGAGTGAATTCGGGTATATCGCTAGTGACGGGCAGTTACTGTACGGACAAGTTGATAATGACAATGACCCCTTTGGTGGCAATGTGCTGATCGAGGGCGGTGCCGAGTTGTTATTCCCGCTACCGTTTATCAAGGATCAAAGCCAGTTGCGCACTGCTTTTTTCCTGGATGCGGGTAATGTATTTGATACCGATTGTGGGCCATTGCAGCAGAGCTGCAATGACGTTGATTTTAGTGAGCTGCGTTACTCGGTTGGCATAGGTTTGACGTGGGTCACAGGATTTGGTCCCATGTCTTTTAGTCTCGCGAAGCCGATAAACTCTGGCGAATTTGATGAAGAAGAGATATTTCAATTTACCTTGGGTCGCGGTTTCTGATTTTTTGTTGTTAATTTTTGGAGAAGAATGTGTCTAGATTATTTAAGATTTCACTTGCGGCGCTGACGTTTTCTATTGCGTCTCTTGGTTGGGCTCAAGGCAAGATAGCGGTGGTTGATGTGCAAGGGGCTATTCTGCAAACGGATTTTGCTCAGCAACGTGTCGATGAAGTAAGGAGCGGGGAAGAGTTTAAGAAAAACAAAGCAGAGTATGAGAAACTTCAAGCTGAGGGTGAAGCGTTGCTCAAGAAGTTCCAAAAAGATGCGGCGGTTATGAGCCAGGATCAGAAGGTAGCGGCTCAGAAGCAGCTGAGCAGCATGCAAGACGATCTTGAGCATGTAACGGGGAAGTTACAGCAGGCTGAACAGTCGGCTGGGCAGGCACTTTTGGAACAGATGGCGCCAAAGGTGCAAGAAGTCTTGCGCGAGATTATTGAGAAAGATGGTATTGGTCTTTTGCTGCAGCGTAATGCAGTCATTCATGCTGAGCCCAGCTACAGTATCACTGCGCAGCTAACAGATAAGTTGAACCAACTCTCTTTGAAATAACGGGCGCTCGCGCCGGATTCACTGCGGCATCAATTAGATCCGATAGTGACCGGCGCTATACTCAACATGATGGATATTATAGATATTCGCAGGCATCTGCCGCATCGGTCGCCTTTTTTGTTGGTGGATCGTGTAGCGGAGCTCAAAGCCGGTGAATTTATCGTTGCTTATAAGAACCTCAGTATCAACGAGCCTTATTTTGAAGGGCACTTTCCAGAGAATCCTATATTTCCCGGTGTATTATTGCTCGAGGCGATGGCCCAGGCGGCTGGAATCTTGGGCTTTTATAGTCAAGGCAAGACCAACGAAGCCGGGTCGATGTACTATTTTGCCGGCGCCGATAAGCTTCGCTTTAAACGACCCTGTGTTCCTGGAGATCGGGTGATGTTGCGTGCTACGGTTATTTCACAGCGTCGGGGAGTTTGGAAGTTCGATGTAAGTTCCGACGTAGAGGGTGAGCTGGCTGCTAGCGCCGTCATACTCTGCGCCGATCGCTAGTGCGATATGACAGGTAGCCAGGTCGTGCGCGAGTCGGGATGAAAGATTTTTTTGCAAGCACTTACAAAGGAACCGCGATGGCTGGCGTGGACGAAGTGGGTCGTGGGCCACTGGCCGGTGACGTGGTCGCAGCTGCCGTAATGCTGAACCCGCAACAGCCAATAGAGGGGCTGCGTGACTCAAAGAAACTTACCGCGGCACGCAGGGAGGAGTTGGCCCAGTTGATCAGATCGCGTGCTTTGGCTTGGTCGGTTGCTAGTGCCAGTGTGGCCGAAATCGATGAGTTGAATATCCTGCAGGCTTCTCTCTTAGCCATGCATCGTGCAGTTCAGGCGCTCCAGCCTCAGCCTGCCTATGTTCTAGTCGATGGTAATCGGCTGCCCCATTGGCACTATGCCGCAGAAGCAGTCGTCGGAGGAGACGACAGAGTGCCGGAGATTGCGGCGGCCTCAATTTTGGCCAAAGTACACAGAGACAATGCGCTGGTTGATCTGGACAGTGTGTATCCAGGCTATGGGTTTGCTGCCCACAAAGGCTACCCTACAGCAATGCATTTGCAGGCTCTCAAGACCCTCGGCGTGACGCCGGTTCATCGCCGCAGCTTTGCGCCGGTAAAAAAAATACTGTCAGCATGCTAGCTTTTGTACAACATTTGCAACAAGCCGTATAGGATCGTTTGATGACTGAGTTTGTTCACTTACGCCTGCACACTGAGTACTCCCTAGTCGATGGATTAGTCCGCATAAAACCCCTGATAGGGAGAGTTGCAGAGCTAGCTATGCCTGCGGTGGCCGTTACCGACGTTTGTAACTTCTACGGACTGATTAAGTTCCATAAAGCCGCCCTTGCTGCAGGTATTCAGCCTATCTTTGGCGCAGACCTAATGGTCAAAGATGTAGACGATCCGGACCGAGCCTATCCGCTGTGCTTGTTGGCTATGAGCCAAACGGGCTATCAAAATCTCACTTTGCTAATTTCACGAGCCTATACCGAGGGTCAGCATCTGGGTTTGCCTTACGTCAGTAAGCACTGGCTTGAAGAGGCGGCTGAGGGTGTCATTGCGCTATCAGTTGGCGCGGCTGGCGACGTGGGACAGGCCTTATTGGGTGGCAGGGCAGAACTCGCCGCAGAGCGAGCACGTTATTGGATGCGATTGTATCCCCAACGTTTTTATCTGGAGTTGCACCGCACTGGGCGTGAGGGTGACGAGACCCACCTGCACGCTGCGGTAAAACTGGCTCAAGACCTGCAGTGTCCGGTGGTGGCAACTAACGATGTTCGTTTTCTTCATGCACAAGAGTTTGAAGCACACGAGACCCGAGTCTGTGTGCGCGATGCTCGCACGCTGGATGATCCTCGGCGGCCACGTCAATACACCGAGCAGCAGTATTTGCGTTCCACACAGGAAATGGTGGAATTGTTCATGGATATTCCTGAAGCACTGGCGAACAGCGTCGAGATCGCGCGTCGTTGTAACGTAGTATTGGAGCTCGGCAAGCCTTACTTGCCTGATTACCCTGTGCCCGACGGCCTCACAATAGATGAGTTTTTCCGACAGCAGTCTCACAAGGGACTGGACTTGCGCCTGCAGGCTTTATTTGATGTCAGCGCAGCTGATTTCTCAGAAACGCAGAAAACCTATCGCGAACGTCTTGAGTTCGAGCTAGAGACCATTGTTCAGATGGGCTTTCCAGGTTATTTCCTCATCGTGATGGACTTCATTCGATGGGCCAAGAACAACGATATCCCCGTCGGTCCGGGTCGAGGCTCAGGCGCAGGGTCACTTGTGGCTTATGCATTAGAAATCACTGATCTCGACCCTCTTGCGTATGAGCTGCTGTTTGAGCGGTTTTTGAATCCCGAGCGGGTTTCCATGCCAGATTTCGACGTAGATTTCTGCATGGAAAAACGTGATCGGGTGATTGAATATGTAGCCGAAACGTATGGACGAGAGTCGGTATCTCAAATTATCACTTTCGGTACCATGGCGGCCAAGGCCGTTGTGCGGGATGTGGCCCGCGTTCAGGGTAAGTCGTATGGACTGGCAGATAAATTGTCCAAAATGATCCCTTTCGAAGTGGGTATTACTTTAGCCAAAGCCCTAGAGCAAGAAGAACCCTTGCGCGATTTTTTACAGGAGGATGAGCAGGCTCAAGAAATCTGGGATATGGCCGAACAACTGGAAGGCGTGGTGAAAAATGTAGGTAAGCACGCCGGCGGGGTGGTTATCGCACCCTCGAAGCTCACGGATTTCTCGGCACTGTACTGTGATGAGAGTGGTTCGGGGCTGGTTACACAGTTTGACAAGGGAGACGTGGAAGACGCGGGTCTAGTGAAGTTCGACTTCCTCGGTCTGCGCACCTTGACCATTATCGATTGGGCGGTAAAAATGATTAACCCTGCTCGAGAGCAGGCAGGCGAGTTGCCACTGGATATTATGCAGATCCCCCTGGATGATCGCCACAGTTTTGAGTTGCTTCGATCTGGAGAGACCACAGCCGTTTTTCAGCTAGAGTCTCGAGGCATGAAGGAGCTGATCGAACGGCTGCAGCCCGATTGTTTCGAAGACATTGTGGCGCTGTTGGCGCTGTTCAGACCCGGCCCATTGCAGTCTGGAATGGTCGATAATTTCGTCAATCGAAAACAGGGCCGTGAAAAAATTTCTTATCCAGACGCGCAGTATCAGCACGAATGGTTGCAGCCCATTCTGCAACCTACCTACGGCGTTATTCTCTATCAAGAGCAGGTGATGCAGATCGCTCAAGTGCTCGCTGGTTACACGCTCGGTGGTGCCGATATGTTGCGCCGTGCCATGGGAAAGAAAGACCCTAAAGAGATGGAAAGGCAACGCGAGATATTTGAAGAGGGTGCAAGAGCGAAGGGAATAAACGGTGGTTTAGCAATTAAAATTTTTGATTTAGTAGAAAAATTTGCGGGTTATGGATTCAATAAGAGTCACTCGGCCGCCTATGCCCTTGTGTCCTACCAAACAGCATGGTTAAAAACGCATTACTCTGCCCACTTTATGGCGGCCGTAATGAGTTCGGAGATGGATAACACTGACAAGATCGTGGTGTTTGTCGACGAGTGCAAACGTATGAAGCTGGTATTAAAACTGCCTGACCTCAATGAGGGGCAGTTTATGTTTACCGTTAATACGGACGACGATATTATCTATGGCCTCGGTGCTATTAAGGGATTGGGAGCGGGGCCGGTTGATTGTATTTTGCAGGCACGCAATGAGGGTGGTCCATTTGCTGATTTGTTCGATTTTTGCGCCCGCACGGACCCGCGTAGAGTCAACCGGCGCGCTCTCGAAGCGATGATTCGAGCGGGTGCCTTCGATTCGTTAAAAGTGGAGCGTTGGACGCTGATGGCGGCCTTGGACGATGCTCTGAAAGCGGCGGAGCAGAGCGCTAGCAATCGTGATAACTGTATGAATGACCTGTTCGGCGAAGTGGTGCCAAGTCAGCTTAATGGCAGCAATGACGTCTATGCGGATTTTCGAGCGGCGCGAGCGTGGTCGGATAAAGAACGCTTGGGCGGTGAGCGCGATACATTGGGGCTCTACATTACGGGGCACCCTATTGATGAATACAAGACAGAAGTACGGAAATTCGCACCTGATCGAATTGCTGATCTTAGCACCAACAGCCGCGGCAAGCAGGGTAACCAGGTTATCGTTGGACTCATTATGGCGACCCGCTCTATGAATAGCCGACGTGGCACCATGGGAGTTATTACTCTTGATGACAGTAGTGCCCAGATTGAGGCGACACTGTTTTCCGAGGCGTTTTCTGAGTTTCGACATCTGCTGATAAAAGATACCATAGTGATAGCCGAAGGGCGGATATCAGTTGATGAGAAAACGGGAAAGCTGGCAATGCGCGCTAATAGCTTGCGCAGCCTTGCTGAGGTCAGACAGAGTAAGATTTCAGGGCTGACAATCGAGATTAGCGCCGATAGGATAAATGAGCAGTTTGCCGACCTGCTAGAAAAAACACTCGCGAGAGCCCGCGGCGGCAGCTGTCCCGTGTCGCTCATTTACCGACAACCGCACAATTCGGCGCGTATTGCGCTGGGTGCGGGCTGGCAAGTCGTGCCCAGTGATGAATTGCTGCAGGAATTGCGTGACGTATTAGGCAGTGAAGGCGTTGCGCTAGGATATTCCTGAAGCTGTTTTTATTGACTGTGTCTAGCGGCTATATGGATTGTTATTAACCGTTTAACTACAGGAGAAACCCCGCATGTTAATGAAAGACAAAGTGGTGATTGTGTCCGGGATTGGCCCCGGGCTCGGTCAAGAATTATCGACACTTGCCGCCAAAGAGGGAGCTTCGGCAGTGGTGTTGGCAGCGCGCACTCAAGCAAAGCTTGATGTCGCAGAGCAGGAGATTCTTAACCTTGGTCTGGGAACAGCTGTCTTAAAAGTGCCGACTGATATTTCGGATCCGGCGCAGTGCTTGGCATTAGCAGACCGCGCCGCAAAGGAGTATGGGCGCATTGATGTGCTGTTCAACAGTGCATATGACCCCGGGAGTTTTGAGCCAATCGAAGAGGCGAGCATGGATGGCTGGCGACGCGCTATGGACGTCAATTTTTTCGGCACAATGCATCTTACGCAAGCCTGCGTGCCGCATATGAAAAGCGGTGACGGTGGTGCCATAGTGATGATTGCCACTATGGTGGAGCATAAGCCACTGGCGACTCAGTCCGGTTATGGCTCATCCAAAGCCGCACTGCGTTGTGCTACTAAGCACTTAGCATTGGAACTTGGTAAGTACAATATTCGAGTGAACAGTTGCCATATGGGGTGGATGTGGGGCCCCAGCGTAGAGGGTTATTTTTCCTGGCAGGCCAAGGCGACGGGCGAGAGCCAGGACGTATTGATCAAGGACGTTACGCGCAATATTCCGCTGGGGATTATTCCTGATGATGGCGAGTGCGCCAAAGCCGCTATGTTTTTCGGTTCGGATTACGCCAGCGTGGTGACAGGGGCAGCACTGGATGTTAACGGCGGCGAATATATGCCTGTTTAGTCAACGGCATTCACCTAAAGGGAGAAAAAGCACAATGGACAATTCAGACAAAATTGAGGCTGCGGTATTTCGCCGCCTGCTAGCCCATTTGGACAGCCGTAAAGATGTGCAGAATATTGACCTGATGAATCTTGCGGGTTTTTGTCGTAACTGTCTGTCCAAGTGGTATATGGCAGCAGCTGACGACGCGGGACTGGACGTGGATTATGACGCGGCCAGAGAGCGTGTTTATGGGATGCCATATGATCAGTGGAAGCTGAAATACCAGACTGCCGCCAGTGACAAGAGCATGGCGGCGTTTGAGAAAGCAAAATCAGAGTGAACGGTTAAAGCGGGCCGTAGGGTAGATAGCGGTTGGCGTTGACCTCGCGGAGCCACTGTAGCATTGACTTGTCTAGGCGCACCCCCCGCTGGCGAAGAATTTTAGCCAGCGGGATTACCGGGGACGTTGCTCCGGCCTCCCATCCGGGGAGGTTCTCTGCCACCGCGAAAAAGCGAATCAGATGCAACAGGTCATCGTCTTTCAAGGACTCAGCCGCGGCTTGCCAACGAGGAGAGTCTACCCTCATCAGTCCCGCTAAACGTTGCTTGTTGTTCGGACTCAGTAGTTGTTCGAGCTGTGATAACCTCTCCTCAATGCTATAAGCGATGAGGCGGCGCAGGAGGTCGGGCTCTAACATGAGCGCTGTGCTCTGTGGTTCAACCTTTGGATCCCAGGAACCCAGTGACATAGATTTACGCCTTAACAAAAACAGGCTTATAGTGTACTGAATTTTTACGCGTGGCGGAAAGGTTCTATTGTGTGCGCTGGGACATTTTTTGCCGCCAACGTCGTGTGGGGCATTATCCTATAGTGGATCTTACAGGGCTGGATGCGTTGCTAGTTTTGTTGATACTGACTTTTGGTAAGGAGGAATTATTATGATTGCATGGTTTATGAAAGCCATCTGTACGCTGCAACTATTGACATTAGTATTGGGGCACACTTTCGCAGTGGCGGAAGACCTTACGGGTATTTTAACGGTCGAAATCTCGGGCTTGAAAGAGGCATCGGGTAATGTCTATATTGCGGTTTACGACTCTGATTCAACTTGGTTGAGTGATGAAATGGTACTCACTCAAAAAGTGGCAATTGCTGATGCCCTGGAGGGAGACTTGGTGCGGACTGAACTACAATTGCCTTTAGGTGATTATGCGCTGTCTGTATTTTATGATCAGGATGATGATGGCAAGTTGAATACAAATTTTATTGGTATGCCCAAAGAACCGATTGCCTTATCGAATAATGCGGTCTCGAAATTCGGGCCTCCTGCATACGACGATGCCGTCTTCAGGCTCGGTGCGCAGCCTCTCATTCAGAGCCTATCTATGAAAGTGCTTTAGCGGCTGATGACGAGGCCAGACCGCGTGGTAATATTACGCAAAATCCCATTGGAACTGACTAATTCTGTGCATTGCTTCACAACCTGCCTTTAAAACCGCTGCTTTTTTTACTTTCAGGTGTTACTAATGATTCGTCGGGTTAGTAAGTGGAGAGCGGCGTGTCTAATGGATCTGTGCTCAGTAGAGATGATGGTGTAATACGGCAGGATGAGTTTCGATTGCGTATGGAAAGCCAGTGTCTGCAGATCAATAAATACCGTCGGCAAATGCTGCAGGAATGTGGTCGTCTCTTAAGCCCTGACGAGGCGGCATTGGAATGGATCGAGCGCTACGCAGCCACATTCGATAATGATGCTCTCGGTAAGTAAACAATAAAGATACCGGGTGCAGATGACGACCTCCAGCATCACACCGACTTCATGTTTTCTTCGCTCCAGTATGCTTTCATACTGTTGACTTTGCCTTCAGCATTAAATTCGAACACATCGATAATATCAACAGTGATGCCTGGCATTTGAACTTGAAAGGGAAACGCAATGGTATTTCCACTGCAGCGAGGTTCGCCGCTCAGAGCCAATTTGGCACCAGATTTCAAAGCACCCTCATAAAAAGCGCAGACAGCGCCAATTCCTACGTGTGCGTCGGTACCGACCGGATCCTCAACTAAGGCATCAGAGGAGTAGATTTCTCTGATGATATCTAGATCTTGTTTCTCGAATGCTTCGACATACTTGTGGACCATGGCGATCATTACCTGAGTTTCCATATCTTGCTCCTCTTAGTTAGTAGCCGCACAGAGCGGCATAACGGTCTTTGTGAAAGCCTGTATCCCCAAAGACCTGCATGGCAACCCGAGCACGCTTGAGGAAAAAACCAATTTCTAGGTCGTCAGTAACACCGATGCCACCGTGCATCTGTACCGCTTCATTAGTGACAAGCTTTACCAGCGTATTTAATCGAGCCTTAGCGAGGCTGGCCAGCAGAGGCAATTGTTCCGGTGCGTCATCCACTGTGGACAGCGCCTGCATTAATACTGAGCGGCAAAGCTCTAATTCTGATTGCATATGCGCGGCCCGATGTTGCAGCGCCTGAAAGGATCCAATTTTAACGCCGAATTGCTCTCGGTCTTTAAGATACACAACGGTGCGTTCGAAGGCTTCCAGCGCACAACCCATCATTTCTGCAGCGATGGCCACGCGTCCTCGATCCAGCACAGGCTCGAGAACAGACCAGCCTTCATCGACTGCGCCGAGAATATCTCGACTGGGCACAATGACATTCTCAAAGATAATGTTGGCGGCGTTACGACTGTCCGCCATGATAGTACGGTGGCAGCTTATTCCTTTTGAGTTGCGGTCAACTAACAGCAGGGTTAAGCCAGCGCTGTCAGATGCTGCGCCGTTTGACCGCGCTACCACGATCAGCTTGTCGGCGCTGTGTCCATCGAGCACAAACACTTTACTGCCATTAAGCACAAAATTGTTGCTCTGCATTTTAGCGGTAGTCTGAATATGTTTGGGCTTATGGTGATGAGACTCTTCCAGTGCCAATGCCAGAGTCAGATCCCCGCTAGCGATTTCAGGCAATAGCGCTTGCTTCTGTTGCTCGCTACCGCCGAGTAATACAGCGGACGCACCGACTACTGCAGAGGCAAACAACGGAGACGCGGTGAGCGTGCGTCCCGATTCTTCAAGCACTACCCCGAGTCCAAGAAAGCCAAATTCCAATCCGCCATAGGCCTCAGGTAGTATGACACTCGCCCAGCCCATTTCAGTCATCTGCTTCCATATGTCAGGGTCATACCCGATGGGGTCGTGTTCGTCACGTAATTTGCGCAGAGATGCTATCGAGGCCTGCTTGGATAGGAAATCCTTTGCTGTGTCTTGTAATGAGCGTTGCTCTTCATTGAGTACCAGTGCCATTGTTGTATGCTCCTAGCGCTGTGGTAGTTCGAGGACTTTTTGGGCAATCAAGTTGAGCTGTATTTCAGAGCTGCCGCCGGCGATTGTCATCACCTTAGACGTGGCCCACAGGCGCGCAGTATCGATTTCCTGAGGAGTGAAACCGTCACCTTCCCAGCCTATTCCGCGGCTCCCCATAATGGCTAAGAGCAGCTCACTCTTGGTTTTTTCCGCCTCCGTGCCCACATACTTCATAACCATGGGCGCTGCACTGCGCACACCATTTGATTTCTCTTCAAAGGTGCGAAAGTGAGTCAAGGCCACTGCCTGCATCAGCATATCGTATTCTACTAGGTCGTCACGCAGGCGGGCATCCATGATTTTACCGTTTTCGAACTCTAAGTATTCGCGAGCCGCTACGTTCGGCTGCAAAATATGACGGGGGCTATCGCTACCAATTTCTGCCATCAGCTTACGCTCATGGACTAATAGGGCCTTTGCAACAGACCATCCTTTGTTTAATTCTCCAAGCAAATTTTCTTTGGGTACTTTCACATTATCGAAAAAGGTCTGGCAGAATTCAGACTCACCGCTGATCAGCGCGATTGGACTTGTCGTAACGCCTGCATCGTCCATGTCGATAAGTAGGAAGCTGATGCCCTCCTGTTTTTTGACATTAGGATCAGTACGGACTAGGCAAAATATCCAGTCACATTTGTCGCCCGCAGTAGTCCAAATCTTGGTGCCGTTAACTAAAAAATGATCGCCCATATCCTCAGCCTTACACTGCAGGCTGGCTAGGTCAGACCCAGCACCTGGTTCGGAGTAACCCTGAGCCCATCGCGTCTGCGCATTTATGATTGCGTGGATGTGTTGCTGCTTCTGTTCGTCTGTTCCATATTCAAGCACTGCTGGGCCGAGCATCCAGATGCCGAGTCCGTAGAGCGGGGTGCGTGCATGAATACGTTTCATTTCGCTCTTGAGTACCTTGGCCTGCTGTGGACTGAGTCCGCCGCCCCCGTATTTTGTGGGCCACTCAGGCACAGTCCAGCCTTTATCTCGCATCCGTTCGAACCATATTTTTGCATCCTCACTGGGGAAGGTCCCCCGTCGGCCACCCCAATATTGGTCCTCAGGTCCCATTGGTTGTCTCTGCGAGGCTGGACAGTTAGTCTCCAGCCAATCGCGTACCTCTAAACCAAACTTATCCAGATCTTCCAAAATCTCTCTCCTGCTAGATACTTTTACGGTGGTCTTCTATGAAACTTATGCGGCGCTAACGTCTTCCAGTTGCCATATGATACGGGTGCATTCAGTGCAGATAAAGGTACAGCACACGCAGTACAAGGCAATGGCTTAAAAAGTCAGTCCCAAGTGACTAAATAAGGCACATAAGCCTCTTTGGGTAAACAGAGAGTGCCGGTTTATTGCTCCGTACTGTGCGGTTTGACCAGACGAGCAACACAAGGCATTGTGCCTTGTGACTCTGGGAGAAATGTGATGCAACGATTTAAGGGCAAGGTGGTGCTGGTGACTGGCGCTGGCAGCGGTATTGGCCGAGCCAGTGCGTTACGTTTAGCTGCTGAGGGGGGGGCAGTGTTTTGTGTCGATCTCGACGGCGATGCAGCAGAATCAACAGTCGCTGAAATTGCTGGACAGGGCGGAAGTGCATCTGCTTGGGTCTGTGATGTGGGCAATGAGAGCAGTGTCTGTGCGGCTATTGAGGCTTGCATTGACACTTATGGTAGTCTTTTTGGCCTAGTCAATATGGCAGGCATTTTGCGTTTCGATGATACCCAAGACCTACAGACCGGTCACTGGCAGAATATCATTGACGTTAATCTCACTGGAACCATGTTTTTGTGTCGCGCCGCTTTACCGCACCTACTGGAGACGAAAGGCAGCATCGTCAATGCAGCTTCAACAGCAGCCCTTTCTGGGCTTCCTTGTGGATTAGCCTATTCTGCTAGTAAGGGCGGGGTGCTAGCAATGACGCGGAGTATTGCAGTTGAGTTTGCTAAACGCGGGGTTCGAGCGAACTGTATTTGCCCTGGCGACATTAATACCGGCATGACAGATAAATTAACTTTTCCAGAGACTATGGACTACAAACTTATGCCTCGTATCATGTCGTTGAGCGGTGCAAAAGGCCCTGAGGTAGTGGCCGGAGTCATTGCTATGTTAGTGTCAGACGATGGTGCGCATATCACCGGTGAGGATATTCGGGTGGACGGCGGCACCCTGTCGTAACACCGATTTACGGTGCAATTTATTCCTGCTGTTGGAACGCGTTGACAAAGGCGTTGATGCGCGCTGCATTCGCCCCAAGGTCTCCCTCACCCACCCTTGATACTGAACGCAGATCTACTAGCGTTCCACGGGCACTGCTGCGCACGCGAATAACGACATCGTCCTTAAATGCCATGATTCCCGTAGTGTCGACTGCTTCGATAACCATGGCGTTGCTGTCTTGCCGGTAAATATCCCAACCCATATCTGTCGCCACTTCTAGCGCAAGACTGTAGGCATCTTCAATAGGCAGGGGACTTACTAGCGTCTGCAGAGTTGGATAGGCCTCTTGCTGTTGCTGAATCACATCTTCATCGATTTCAAGACTGTTGGAATTTGTCCCGCGTTGCGATGCGGCCGACGTGAACCTTGGGGGGTCTGCCGTATCGGTGGTGATGTCGTGAATAGTGGGGTAACTTCCTCCACTGGTGAGTGCTAGCATTAACGCTGCGCCTGGTACAGCAAAAAGCGCACGCTGAAGGATATCTTTACGCCACAGGTTAAAACGACTGCGCAGCAGCAGGACAATAGCTAAAATGATTAAAAGAGTACTGCCAAGGCAGGCGATGGCATACATTAGCAAGCCTTGCTGCCAGTCGCCATTACGCACCATCAAAACAGAAAATGGCAGTACCAGCAACAGAGTAATAGCGAGATAACCTAACCAGTTAACAACCGCCGGTCGATTGGATTTTTCGTTCATTACATATTCCTCACTAACATCAACCAATGGAATTGTAAGAGTACTATGTTGCCCTTCGACTGGCGAGTCCTGATGTGAGTTCAATTCGCCAAACTTGATACATCCCTACCAACAGTGACTGTCTTCGGGACTGAAAAAACTCAACTCAAGTGCAGAGTTGTCCTCTGTGTTTAAAAAACCTGCACACGATAAACGTCGGCTTAAGTCTTCAGAAACCTATGCAGGACGCTAATGATTTAGATTTGAAAGACTTTTTACGATGGTTCAATTGGGCAGCCCTGCGGCGAGTTTAGGGAGCGGGAATTTGAGGTGCGACGAGGCATCTGATTAACTGGGACTTGACCGCGGTGGACAGTTCGCCATGACATTTACTGTTATAGATATTGAGAGAAGAACTATGGATAGAGTAGCGGGTAAAGTCGCCATTGTAACCGGAGCTGCTAGTGGTATGGGTCAGGCTGACGCAATATTGCTTGCTGCAGAGGGTGCCAGTGTTGTGCTGGCAGACCTAAATGAGCTCGATGGCCAGGCGGCCGCAGAAAAAATTGGTAAGAACGCTGTGTTCATGCGCCTAGACGTGTCCGATGAGGAAAATTGGAAGCAGGTCATTGCTGCGACGCTCGAGGCGTTTGGCCGGCTCGATATTTTGGTCAATAACGCGGGCATTATAGCACTTGGGACTATTGTCGACACCACACTGGAGTCTTGGCGTTTGGTCAACTCCGTGAATAGTGACGGTGTATTTTTGGGTTGTAAGCACGCCATTCCGGCTATGACCGCCTCTGGTGGCGGCTCCATCATCAATATGTCGTCAGTAGCGGCGATTCATGGCCAATCTTTTGTTGCAGCTTACACGGCGAGTAAGGGCGCGGTGCGTGCGCTTACCAAAAATATCGCCATGTACTGTAAAGAACAAAAGAACGGTATCCGCTGTAACTCCATACACCCCGATGGTGTAAAAACGCCAATGGTGGTTAAGGTTGCGACCGGAAAAGAGACCGCGACACAGGAAGATATTGATGCGCTCAATGCATTTGGCAACATGTGCGAGCCCGAGGATATTGCTAATCTCGTTCTATTTCTGGCCTCCGGGGAATCCCGTTTTATCAACGGTGCAGAGATGTTGATAGACGACGCCGCAACAATCACGCCGCCAGTGGGTATTTAGCCAACACGTTAGGAGCGTCTCGTGGAAAAACTACTGTACCCGCTTTGGAAAGTCGGATCCCTCAGCGGTGACGATTTTCGCGACCAACTGCTGCTTCAACTAGCGCCGCACTTGACGCAAATTCAAGGTGTCCATGGGTTACGCATTTGCGTGGTGGACAGTGCCGTGTCTGCAGCGGCGGGGCGGTCTATTGAAAGTCAGGCGCCGTCGCCTGATGCTCTGTTGTCCCTGTGGGTGAATTTCGCCGGCGCTGCAGAACACTGGGAGCCTCTGATCGACACCTATGTGGCCAGTAAGACGGCTTATCTGGTCGCCGAGGCAGAGCCTCTGGTAAGCCAGCAGGCGCATCCCTCAGCGCCGGGAGAGCGCCTATACGGTCTGTGCCAGGTGGTGTTTATGTCTCCGCCTGATGGCATGGACCGGGACGAGTGGCTGTCGATCTGGAAGGATAGCCATACCCAAGTGGCAATAGACACTCAGTCAACCTTTGGTTACCGGCAAAACCTGGTGGTGCGTCGATTGAGTCAGGATGCGCCTGTCTGTTTTGCCGTAGTGGAAGAGAATTTCCCGCCAGAGGCGATGGCATCAGACCATGCGTTCTATGCAACCGGTGGCGATGAGGCTCTGCTGCAGAAACACAGGAGCGCGATGATCGAAAGTTGCGCACGATTCATCGATTTCCAAAAAATCGATGTTATCCCCATGAGCGAGTACTTGGTCAAGCCCGTTACAAGTGAGTGACTGAAAGGGTTTAAACGCGATACCCGGGTTTCATCGTGCACGCTCACATTGTTGAGGCAGCCGCTGCGGCGTCTAATTCGGGGTCAGACGTGCACGACAGGATTCCCAGAAGATTTTCATAGTCGGCGGGACATGAAGCACAGCTATAAGAATCTTGTATTAGGCTTGTCGCTGTAGCGCAGTTTGCACACAGCGTCGACTCGTCCCATGACGCAGTCTGGCAAGACGCAGACCAGTTGCCTGGAGGCAGAGAGTTGGGCATTGGGGGAGGGGCCTGCGGCAGAACGATAGCGCCATAGTCGGGAACCAGAGTCTCGCATAGATCTTTGCTCTGATTCACCATCGCCACGGTGATCTTACACGGAATCCAATGGGATATATAGATCGCACTGTCGCGCAAAATCCACCCGCATTGAGTGGTACTCTGGTCTCGCTGCTTCGTAAAGTCCCCAACGCCCGCCTGCCATTTTGAGATTTCTGGCGCAGACGCGTCGCACGAGAAGTCGCTCATTGTCGATGCGGTGCATGGAACGTCGGGAATGTTCTGTGAGCCATAGCCACACGGTCCACAGAACCCCATCGTCTGACAGCGAGAAGTGTCGGTGCAGACCTTGTCGCTAGCATTCCAGCTACCGCCCGTGAGATTGCATCTCGCGGCTAGTGCGCCTGAAGCCAAATCGGTGCCGCTGCATATTCGTGTGTCAGGGTCCCAAGTGGCTCCCGCGGTCGTACACAAAAATGGCGCACGCTTGCCTGGTGGCGTCGCGACGGAAAGAGAGGCGATATCGAACGTGGGCTGGGGCCCCCTCTGCAGGCGACGGGTGTACCCCATTGCCTGCCGAATACCCGCTGCCATTGCGGTAATTGCAGCGTTATTTAAGCCGCAGGTCCTTTCGTCCACGCCCATGTCGTCGACAAATTGTGCACGCAAGCGCAGAGCCTGCTTGGCCAGCTGCGGACTGCACGCAGCACCCAAATCAGCGTCGCCGGCATCAAGTACCGTCTGGAGCTGGTTTGACAGACACTGTGCGTAATCTGATGCCGCCACGCTCACTGCGGCGCTGCAGTCTTCTGTGGAAGTCGACTCACCCGTTGCGGTGTTACCGATCACCAGCCGTGTTGAATCAGAGTCTGAGCCTCCACAGCTGCTGACGAGTAAACCGCAGGCCAGCACCGTGGCTAGTAAACATAAACGTTTGCTTTTTTGCTTCATTACTGGCCCACCGTGGCAGTTGACGAGTGCGAACCCAAGTATAGGCTTCAATAGAGTCATTATAAACTGGACGCGCTGACCAGACTGTTTAACCCGATGAACACGACAGGATTCCCAGAAGATTTTCGTAGTCGGCGGGACATGACTGACAGCTATAAACATCTTCGTTCGTGATGTCGGGTGTCGCACAGTTTGCACACAGCGTCGACCCGTCCCACGACTCACTCTCGCAGGAGGCAGACCAGCTGCCTGGGGGCAGAGGCGCAGACGGTGGTGCTGTCGGGGGGGCGATGGGCACGGGAACATCATAGTTGGGGACTAAAATTGCACATAGTGCATCGGCTTCTGCGTTTACGACTACGGCGCCCGCGCAAGCGATCTCACGAAAGAATTCATTCCCGTCGGGCCCGCAAAAAAGCGTTAGGTCGTTTTGTAGTCCCGCATACCATCTAATTCCCGCCTGCCACGTCGCAGTTTCCGGCGGAGAAACGTCACATGAAAAATCACTCATTGTGGTTGAAGTGCATGGAACATCGGGAATGTTGGTGCTGCCAAAGCCACAGGGCCCGCAGAGGCCCATTACTTGGCAGCGAGACGCGCCGGTGCAGACACTGCCGGCATCACTCCAACTGCCCCCTAGGCCTTCGCATATCAAGGCTGTGCCGTCTGAGCCAAGGGTATCGGCGCCGCTGCACGTTTGTGTCTCGGACGCCCAGATGCCGCCCAACTGCGCACACACATAGCCCGCATTCGAAACTTCCGGGCCCGCGGTGGCAAGCGATGCTGTTTCCGACGAGGACAGCGCCGCCCCCTGCAGGCGATTACTGTGCTTCATTGCCTGCCGGATACGTGCTGCCATGCCCTTTATCGAAGCGCTATCCAAGCCACAGGTTTTTTCATCCACGCGCATTTCGTCGACGAATTGTGCACGCAACTGCCGGACCTGTTCAGCCAACTTGGGGCCGCACCTAGAGTCTGAAACTGACTCGCCGGCATCAGGAGCAGCCGGTAGCTGGTTCGAGAGGCATCCCGCGTAGTTCGATGCAGCGATACCCACTGCGGCGTTACACTGATCCAGAGACTCTTGGGGCTGGGAGGCACGAGACGCATTTGGAAGCGCTAGCAGCAGGAAGAGCATTGGTAGGAAGGAAAGCATTATTCTCATACATATGACCGTAATAACTCTGGGCGACACGGTCAAGCTATTATTATTTATTGTGCAGCAGTCGGCCTGCCAAAATTGGTCTGACTCACGGGTCCCAAACAGGTCAAGAAGCGCGATCAATGGCGGCATCTTGCACGCTGCTATGCCTAGGCGCCTACCCCTACCACAAAACTGGCGCAGGTCGTTGTACTGCCGCCGACATTGAATGTGATCATGTTTTCGGCGCCGGCAATTTGACAGTCGCCCGCCTTCCCGCTCACCTGGTTGGCACAGTCCAGTACCATTCGCACACCGGTAGCGCCCACGGGGTGTCCCAGGCCAATCAGGCCGCCGCTGGCGTTGATAGGGAAGCTGCCATCTTTGGCAATGCGACCCTCTTCTATGGCTTTCCAGCTTTCCCCTGGAGCGGTTAAACCGCTGTGGTCGATCGCCATATACTCGGTAACGGTAAAGCAGTCGTGGGTTTCCATGCCGTCAAGATCCGTCAGCGTCTTAACCCCTGCACGCCGGCGCGCATCGTCTAGTGTGGCTTTAGCATGCGGAAAGAGTAACGGCTGATCCGCCGAAAGCTGCAGTTTAGTGTCCAACAGAATAGGTGCTGAATGATGACCCCAACCCTTAATGCGCGGAATGTCAGTCAATGTCATCCCGTTGCGAGCAGCGTAATCCTTTGCGGCGCTTTCACCTGCTATGATGATGCAAGCAGCGCCGTCTGTAATTTGCCCGCAATCCATTTTTCGCACTGTACCGTCGATGACGGGATTCAAAGCGTCGTTATTGCTAAAGCAGCCTTCGGAGAAATTCCATCCGCGTGTTTGTGCATAGGGATTTTTTTTGGCGTTGCAAAAATTTATTTCTGCAATAGTGTTGAGGTGATCGCCACAAATGCCATAGCGCTTGTCGTACTCTCTCGTTATGCGATCAAACATGTGTGGCCATGGGAAGTCGACGTCGTCTGCTTCATGGCCAATCCAGCGCGCTGCGCCTAAATATTCTGCGCCGGTTTGGCCATTCACGTTGCGCATTAATTCAAGGCCGAGAACGCAGGCAATATTGTAGTGTCCTGCTTCGATATCGCGCATAGCAGATAAAATCGCAATAGAGCCTGATGCACAGGCGGCTTCGTGCCGCGAGGTAGGCAGCGAAGCCAACTCTGGATAAAGCTGTCCGAAAAAACCACCGATCAGACCTTGCCCAGCAAACAGATCGCCGACAAAGTTACCGACGTGGCCGACTTCTATTTCAGCGGGATCGATGCCGACATTATTTATGCCGCTTCGCAGTGCCTCTGCGAACATGTCGTAGATCTGCAGATCTTCTCTCGCCCAATTGCGTGCGAAATCAGTTTGCGCGCCACCTAAAATGTAGATTGGCTGGCTCATGTGGGTTTCTCCTGACAGAACATCGGGCTGCGCATGGCAATCACAAAGATCAATCTGTGCTTGTTGACTATCAGAATACTAGGGGACTGTCAGTCGCCGAGCAAGGGCAACACGGAGGGTCTGATAGTGCTACACTTTGACGTCGCAGCATAAGATACTCTTGGCATTAATGTTTGCGGTCAGTCCGCGTGTCGCTGAATGCGGGCAACAGGAGACAGGTTTATGGCTTTAGTGCGCGAATATCCGACCACAGAAAAGAGTATTGGCCCGGTTAGAGAGATTGCCGGTACACCGAGCTGGATCTATGAGCTGGATAACCCCTACCTGCACGGCGTTTATGCGCCCACGTTGAAGGAACTCAATGAAGAGCATTTAGTCGTCACTGGAGAGTTACCCTCTGATCTTTCGGGCGCTTATTTCCGCAATGGCCCCAACCCCTTACATCAGCCCAAAAATCGCTATCATCCCTTTGATGGCGATGGCATGGTTCACGGTGTGTACTTCAACGATGGTGCGGTTAGCTACCGCAATCGCTACGTGCAGACTGCGGCGCTTACACAGGAGTTGAGCCTCGGAAAATCGATGTCCCCGGGTGTTATGGGGCCCTTTGATTACGATATTTCTCGATTTGGCATTAAAGACACTTCCAACACCGATTTGTTATGGTACGCAGGTGACTTGATGTCGCTGTGGTATAACGCAGGCGACCCCTATCGCCTTGATAGTCTCAGCCTTGAAACTAAAGCGCACTACGATCTGGAAGGCCGCACACAGCGTCGTATGTCGGCACACTCCAAAGTAGATTGGGCAACGGGCGAGCTGCTGTTCTTTGATTATGGCGATGAAGCGCCGTTCATGACATATGGCGTTGCCGACCCTTCCGGTCGGTTAGTGCACGAAGTGGCTATTGATTTACCGGGACCCAGATTACCACATGATTTGGGTTTCACCACTCACTACACGGTCCTTCATGACCTGCCCTTTTTTCATGACATGGATGTATTGCGCAAACACAAGTATCGCGCACTGACTTTTCACAAAGGCATACCCACTCGTTTCGGCATTATTCCTCGTCGTGGGCAGAGTAAGGATGTCCGCTGGTTCGAGTGTGAGCCTTGCTACATTTTGCACACCACTAACTGTTGGGAAGAGGGTGATTGGGTGGTGATGGATGGTTGTCGTTCAATCAATCCTATGCCCTGTGCTCAGGCCGGTGACGGTGAGCTCGGATCTATGCTCGCCTACATGCGTCTCGAAGCAAGTGCATATCGTTGGCAGTTTAATTTGAGGACGGGTGAAGTACGCGAGAGCGCGATCGATGACCTTAATACTGAATTCAATAAATCAAACCCGATTTTTCATGGCGTGAAAAGTAAGTATTCCTATCATCAAAGAATTCCTTTGTTACACGAAGGTGGACATACCCTGCGCTTCACCGGCCTTGTTAAATATAACAACGACACGGGGCAGAGCACCCAGTGGGACTATGGCGAGGGCGTGTTCGGCAGCGAAGCCGTATTTGCCCCGAAGCCCGGTGCAGATAGAGGTTCAGCTGAAGATGACGGCTATGTTGTAACGCTTGTCACCGACAGCAAAGATGCTGCGTCGCACTGCTTAGTGTTTGACGCTACCGATATTGCGCAGGGACCTGTTGCAACAGTTGCTATGCCGCACCGTGTGCCGGTTGGTTTTCATGCGACGTGGGCGACAGGTGAAGAGCTCTATGGATAACGTATAGCCCTTCATTTTTTTGCGCGTATGGGTCTGCCGTTTCGACTACGCGGCGCGCGTCAGCTGTGTGTAAAGACAGGCCAACTGTCCACTATTGCGCCGTCGTCGTATACGGCTATATCACCAAACTGTAGAAACACCTGCTCACTCTGCCTAGGTCGTAAAAAGACCCAGTCGTCGGGCTGCAACGTGACACGGCTGGAGCCAGTGAGCATCTCCTGATTGGTGGATCGCCCATACAGCGGGTGCAGACTTAGGCCGGGGGGTGACTCCGGCTTGGCTTTCCAGAAGCCGCCGTAGATAAAGAACGCCTGTTGGCTATTGGGATTAAACCAGCTCTGCAGTGCTGCCAGTTTTTCAATGCCTGGAACCTCAGCCACAGGCAGTGCTTTTAATACCGGAGTGGCGATAAACGCGGCGGGCTGATGATCTGCCAGCGTATCCAGATCAAAATCGGTAGGTTTGACCAATGCGGACCCGGCGGACAGCTCTGTTGCCACCTGGGCGCCGTTGTAACGCTGGTAAGTGGGACTGCCGGCGGCATTGAGTGTCAGTCCCGATAGGGACCGTTGCAATCGCCTTTCGGCGATAGTCACGAAGTTATGATAGACAGTCTGCACCGAAGAAAAAGCGCCCTCTGGCCCGCCGAGTAATCTGGGATTTTTTGACACATGTGGGTCGTAGCCCATAAAACCGCTGAATTGTAAAAACGGTTCCCGCTCGATAATATCCAGTGCCGCTATCAGTTGCGCTTCATCTTTAATACCGCCTCGGTGTAACCCGACATCCAACTCCAGGTTAATCAACATCAGTTCTTGCCGTTGCCGGCCCAGCTCCGCGTACTGCATCAGTCTTGCCGGTGAGTCCACTAACCATTGCAGCTGATGACGGGCGTCAAATTGTGCCGTTTTGTGCTGCTGGTAAAAGCGCGCGGCGGCGGCAACCGGCATTGGTTTTCCCAGTAGTACGTCTGTATCCGGAAGCTCGTTAGCAATGAGATTGAGAAAGGGCTGGTGAAAAACCATCATCCGACGAGTATCTGTATGTGACATTACCGTTTCCAATAGTGGCAGCGAGGGAAGCGATTTTGCGACCACGCGATAGTCGTAACGGTTCGCTAGGTGTTGATGTAGGACATTGGCGTTGGCCAGCAACTTCTGCCTGTCGATGACGAGTGTCGGTCGCGCCAGCCCGGCTTTATCCAGAGCGGTGCTTAGGGTCTGAAAATAGGCGCTGTGGACGCCACCATTATCGGTATTTTTGGCGCGTAAGCCCCACAGAATACCAGCACCGCCCGCGGCCGCAGCAAGCAGTAGTTGACGGCGCCTCATGCTGCTCCGCTAAAGAGGGATGCCAGATAGGGGTTGAGGAATTTCGCGTTAGGATCCAGTTGCTGACGGACGTCAACGAACGCGTCCCAGCGCGGATACATCTGCGTAAACTCATCACGCTTGACGCTATTGATCTTGCCCCAGTGGGGCCGGCCGCCATATTTCCGGAAGATTGGCTCGACCGCGTTGAAGAAAGGTTGGTAATCTTCTTCGTAAAAGCGATGAACGGCAATTGACATGCTGTCGCGCTGGTAAAAGGGACTCAGCCAAACGTCATCGCCCTTCACGTAGCGCACTTCAAGCGGAAAGAACACCGCCTTGTGGTCTTGTTCTAGTACCTGTCGAACCTCGCGTAAGGCAGCCAAGCCCTGTTCCCGAGGAAGGTGATACTCCATTTCGTTAAAGCGCACATTGCGCTCACTGGCGTAGTTAAGCCATGAGGCTTCCACTACGACCTCCCGATCTAGTGTTGCGGCAATGGCCTTGATGGGTAAACCACGCAAGGTGTCAGACCAGGACAGGTAGTCGCGAATCATTTTCAGGTCCTGCACGGACTCGTTGCCATCGCTAACCGGCGTAGAAGATATACTTTCTTCAGTGATATCGTGAGTGGACAGGAAACAACGCTCAGAAAAGGGGACGTAATAGAACTCAAAATTGCGGTGTTGGTCGGCAAGCTGATCTGCCTGCGCAAGCGTGTCTTCCCAATCCATGATCCAGGACTCGCGCCGTGATCGGTAGGGCTGGCTATTTTGCATCTGAATTTTAGTGACAACGCCTAGCGCGCCAAGTGACAGGCGGGCAGCCTGAAACACGTCTGGATTATTATCAGCGTCGCATTGCACAAGGTCTCCAGTAGCGGTAACCATTTCCAACCCGGTGACGAAGCTCGGCAATCCACCTATATTCGCACCGGTACCGTGGGTGCCGGTTGCGATTGCTCCGGCAAGTACTTGTTCGTCGATGTCTGGCATGTTGATCAATGCTTGCCCTATATCATGCAGCGGCGCTCCTATGGCAGACAGCTGAGTACCAGCCTGAAACGTCGCGCGCAAGCGATCCGGATCATGAGAAACGAGGCCGCTGAGTCTGGCGAGGGACACTATTTTCCCATCGGTGGGAACCAGAGCGGTGAAAGAGTGGCCAGCGCCAACCGGACGAATTGGACCCGGATCCTTTGCCACTAACTGCTGCAGTTCAGACAGCGACGCCGGCGCTAGGCGCGCGCTAGGAACACAGGATTGTGATCCTGACCAATTCTTCCAAGCGATAACCCGGGCTGCTGCAGATTGGCTTACCATCCCGCCACCGAAACTGGCTGCGCTTAACGCCGCGAAATATTTCAGTAACTGACGCCTATTTGGCATTGCTAGCCGCCGCTCATGAAGGAGATCAGTTTGGTGAAATCCTCCTTGTTGCAATCGAAACACATGCCCATAGGCGGCATGCCCTTAAACCCATTGATGGTGTGTTCCAGCAGTACGGGAGTACCCTTTTGCAGGCGCGGGGCCCACGCCTGTATGTCGCCGGTCTTCGGCGCCCAGCCTGCGCCTTGCGCGTGACAGCTGCGGCAGGAACGATTGTATAGTTCTGCCACGCTGGCATCAGCGGGGGTAGTGGGTCCCGACGGCTGCCTCATGGATTCACTGTCACCGGAACAGGCAACGAGCAAAACGAGGAATATTAGCAACAAAGGTGTGCGAATGTTGAGCATAAAAATCCAGATCTAAAATCAGTCGCTAGTATACGTAATAATTGTCAGCGATGGCAGTGGCCGGTTTCGCCTGCCACCGGCTGATTACGGCCGCAGCCGGGCAATCCCTCACAATGTTTTGAGAAAAGTGACGAGGGCTAATCGCTCTGCAGCAGTCATTGCTGCATAAGCTTGCCTCGATCCCTCAGCCTCGCCACCATGCCAAAGGATGGCTTCCTCAAGGGTACGGGCTCGCCCATCGTGCAGATACGCCTCACCCCCACTGACAGCGGAGGTAAGACCAATGCCCCACAGGGGCGCGGTACGCCACTCACGACCGTTGGCATGGGGTTCGTCCAGCGTGGACGCTAGGCCCGGACCCATATCATGCAGCAGCAGATCAGTGTAGGGGTGAATGGTCTGATTTCTGAGTTCCGCGTGGGGATGATACGCAGTGGTATCGAACGTATTGACATGGCAGGCAAGGCATCCCGCCTTACTAAACAGTGATTCTCCGCGCAATGCGACCGGCTCTGCTAGCCCTCGCCTGGCTCGCACGCCTAACAAAGAGAGATAGGTCGTCAGCGTCTTCAACTGCTCGTCAGGTAACTCAATACCAGAGGCACCACAATCGGTCTGCGCCTGACCGCAGTCTGGATTTGAAAACGTTGATGTCATGACGCCAAGATCTGTATTCAGAGCGGATGCGACCTGGTGCCGAACCGTTGCCTGTTCAGCCTTCCAGCCATAGCGTCCAAGGCGGGTGTGCCCGCTTTCGGGATCAGTTATACGGCTGATGCGCCCGGAGATACCGTCTCCATCTAGATCACTAGGATCCGCCAGCGCCTTGATATCGTCTTCTTTGATCGCTTCCAGCAGGCCCAGTCCCACCAGTTGCGGAGCAATACGCGCTGAAAAATGCTCTGGCTGCACTCCAGAGAATACGAAACTGGGGCGACGCAGACCGTTGCTTTCTTGCCATGGCCCCAGTGTTACCCCCGCCTCGGGATTATTCATGGTGGACGACGGCTGGAGTACCGCGCCGATGGATGGGTCGGGTTTGCCGTTCGCGTCTCCGACCTTGACGAGATACTGCTTCAGTGGTTGTCCCACCGCAGGTGGCAGCGCGCGACCGTTGCGCGCGTGGCAGGAGACGCAGGAGTGGTTCACGTAGTGATTACCAAGCAGTCCTGCCAGCGCATTGAAGGGCGGATTCTGCGGAGATTCATTGTGCCCGCCATCCTCGAAGTCGGTGTGGTGTACCCTGCGCCCCAGAACGAAATTCTGACCGTTGATGCTGGACAGGTTGGTCGCCATCTGCAGGAAATGATTATCCGGCTCCTTGGAATACTCGTAGGGCAGGGTAGTCTGACCGCCTAGCCAACCCGTTGCAGATATTGGGAAAGAATCTTCTCGCTCTGTAGAAAAATCACCGAATACGCCGCGGGCCTCCCAAGGCACGATCCCTTGCCCGACAATGTACAAGAAGGTCGTTCCATAATAGTTATTGCGCCCGTTAGGCACAGCCTCTAGAAACTGACTCAATTCAAATTCGAGCCGATCACCGATCTGAAGTGGGGCCCCGGTTTTAGTATTGTGAGAGACGCTGCGAGTATAATGCGTGTCATCAATCCGAGTCATGACGCCATTGTTATGGTACTCGGCTACGGTGTTGATGCCGCGATAAAAAAAACGCAGTTCTGCTTCGTTGGGACTCAACTTCCATTGCGTGGTGACATTGAAGGTAATCCTGTTTCCGCCGCGGCCAATGGTGTCAACTATCTCGATCGCTGCCGTGCGATGCTCCCAGTAGAAGGACAGATAATGGTCATAGGCATGAAATTCGTCTTCACGCGCATGTCTGTCGCGTGCCCGGTCGGCAAAGCGAGTAATCAATGCAGAGGGAGTGCCTACCTGCTGAGCAGGTTCCAGCGCCGTTGTCGCATCATATAGATTGGTAATAGGCGCGACAGGTGAAGAATCCTTTGTGAAGTGCGCGATCAGCGGCGGCGCTGCATTACCCCAAAAATCTTGCACAGTCTCCGCAGGCACTGAAAAACTGCAATACTGTGTTAGCGGATTCGCGTGCTGACAGTTTTCCCAGCCCTCGAACTCCCATCCCGAGCGCGGCAGGGCTTGGTAGATCTCGTTATATGCACCGCTGATATAATTTTCCGAGCAAATGGGTGCACCAGAATTGTACTGTTCCAGACTGCAGTCGCGTTCCCCACTAGCAGACAATATATCACCTTCTCCGGCTATCTCTAGTGGGTGGCTGCACCCTGTCATGCATGCCAGAGTGATAATAGCAAGTGGTCGCATTGTATCTCCTCGTTTGGCGGGCTGGAGCAGCCATCCGCATGGTGTAGACTTAAGAGTGAGAGATACTCATGGGACATGCACAGTCATCGATCGTTCCCCAAATAGTCTCGAACCTCAATTGATAGAGAACAAATTACGCGGCGGCAGCACTCTCTAGCTCAGCCTATGAGCCATCTCATTCTCCATGTCATTAAACGCGTTAGTCGTTTCCTGTTGCGGCCTTGTTAACAAGCTGACGATTAAAATAGCGATAAACCCAGCGAAAAATCCAGGCACTATTTCATAAATGTAATCACTTGGTGTTTGATTGTTAATTGTGAAGTCACCGTAGATCCAAAATAGGACTGCACAGGCGCCCACTACGATTCCAGCCAATGCGCCCTGCCTAGTCATTCTTGCCCAGAACAGACTCAATAACACCACGGGGCCAAATGCTGCGCCGAATCCGGCCCATGCGTTGCTGACTAAGGATAAAATGCTGCTGTCTCGATTATGCGCTAAAAATATTGCGAGCAAAGCAACTGCAACAATAGAAAAGCGGCCGACGAGCACTAACTCGGTGTCATTAGCTTTTTTGCGTAAGAATGTGTGGTAGATGTCTTCAGTGAGAGAACAGGATGTGACTAACAGTTGAGATGAAATGGTGCTCATGATCGCCGCGAGAATTGCCGCTAATAAAAAACCACTTACTAGAGGATGAAATAGCGTATTCGAAAGGAATACAAATATGGTTTCAGGGTCACTAAGATTTCCGCCGATGGATTTAACATAGGCCGCACCGACCAGTCCAACGGCGATCGCTCCCGCCAAAGAAATAATCATCCAGCTCATACCAATGCGTCTGGCAATTTTTATCTCTCGAACGGACCGTATTGCCATAAAACGAACAATAATATGGGGCTGCCCAAAGTAACCCAAGCCCCAGCTAGCGGCAGAAAGTATTCCCAATAGAGAACCTCCGCCGAGCGTCAGCATCGCAGGGCTTAGTTCCATTAGATAATGCTCTGTCTGCGCTGCACTGCCTATCTGATTGAAGGTGACAATTGGGACCAAGATTAAGGCCAAAAACATGATGCAGCCCTGAACAAAATCAGTTGCACTCACCGCCAGAAATCCGCCAAACGTAGAATAAGCTACAACGACACCCGCGGTGATGAACAGCCCTAGTTCGTAGTTCAAGCCAAACGACGATTCGAATAATTTCCCACCAGCGACGACGCCTGAGGTGGTATAAATGGCGAAGAAAATAATGATTACGATAGAGCTTAATATTCTAATCAGATGACCCTCGTCATCAAACCGGCGCTCAAAGTATTCTGGAATTGTAACAGCATCGTTGAGTAGCTCGGTAAACACCCGCAGCCTTGGCGCAACCAATAAATAATTTAGGTAGGCGCCAATAGTCAACCCCATTGCAATCCATGCACTACTGAGCCCTGAAAGGTACATTGCGCCGGGTAACCCCAGCAACATCCAGCCACTCATGTCGGAAGCTCCCGCCGATAATGCGGTGACCTGTGGGCTTAGATTTCGCCCACCCAGCATGAAGCCCGTGACATCTCTTTTTGTTGCAAAGTAAGAGTAAACACCAATCGAAAGCATGGCGATAAAGTAAACGGTAAGGGAGAGAAAGGCACCGGTCTGCATTTTTTATCCTGCGGTTAATTAACAGTGTTATCGTAGCACTCTCCTGCCTTTACTGTTCATTGGTACCCGCTAAATATATGGTCTGGTACTTTACGGGGAACGGCTGCGATACAGCTCGATTACCGAAGGTGACACTGAGACCTTGGCGCGAGTCCTAGTCACTGAGTAGGTTGCGCTATTGCGACTGAAAGTAAGGCGTGAGTGGGTCTATAAGGGCCGTTGCGTAAGTTGAACGGGAGGATGTCAATGCGTGAAAGCGGTGCGTGTCAATCGGAATTACAACGTAATAGCAAAGCACTAGTGTCGGCCGATAAGGCTATAACGTAGACACTTTTTAGGAGTTTACTGAAGCCTGAGCTTCATTCTGACACTCCGAGTTTTTGTACTCTTCCTCTAATTCTGGATCCTCTAGCAGTGGTATTTGGCTGGGCTCAATGACCGGGTCACCGCGCTCTGTCAGTACTGACGCAATGACTTCACCGCGCAATTCAATGTCTTTTGAGCTAAGTTCAAACAGGGTATTAATAGCGTCGTCTTCATGCTGAGTGCGCATTACTGAGCGCGGAATTGATCCATCAACCCAAGTCTTGGATTTCCCCCAGTAGTGTCCGAGTTGGTTTCGAACAACAAATATGTCCGTCATGGCAGTCGTATGTCCTCAAAAAAATTTAACCTAGTGTATGCATTTGCAAAGCATGTTGCCAGCGTTGGTATCATCCCAATAGCAGGTCTTTAGCTTGGTTGATTTGTGCCGCTAGGTAGTCGTTGCCACCGCGGTCAGGGTGCAGTTTTTGTATGAGTTTACGGTGTGCAGCGATAATGTCTTCTTCGGTCGCCTCGCCACTCAGACCCAGGATAGCCAATGCATCGCTGCGTCCCATGGCATGACTACCTTCCGGGGTCGACTGCTGTTCTTCTGAGCAAAATTTTTGACCCGGAAATTGCTGCTGTAAATAACTGTCCAGCAGTTGGAGAGAGTCTGCATCCTCGCTGCTACAGTAAGCGAAAAATTGCTGAAGTTGCTGCCGGTCCATGTCTCTCAGGTGCCAGCCTTTAAAAGTGCCTTTGAGAATTTCGCCCTGCAACTTGCCGCTATCGTGATCCATATCCATCCGCAGCAGCGCGGTCTCAACGGTTGAATTTTGGCCAGTTGCGGGGGCACCCTTATTGCGCAGATGCGCAAGCATTGGAAACACGCGCAAAAGCAGTGGCAGTCCCTGGCGCGCAACGACCAGTAGTCCAGCGAAGGCCGCGCCGATCCAGTTCATGCGGCCGGTTGCAGCCAGGAATAGTGTTGCAACCACGATAACTCCCAAGCCCAACTTGATATACTCAGCGCGCCGCTTGTGCGGAGGCATAGCTCGTGCTCGACGCAAAAGAATGTAGGCGACGGCAATAATTGCTAGCAGCAATATGAGTCGGGGCACGTTTTCTCTCAGGGCTTCAACTGGCGTAGCAGTAGTTTAGCACTGTCGCTGCCGTGCTCTTCAAGAGCAGTCCGTCCGCCGGTGGCGAAGCTAGCCACAGCAGACAGCAAGCCCGCAAGCAAATCAGCGCTGTTGCCGTCGAACCGGGCGTAAGCGCCGCCGCTAAGTTTAGCCATAGTTCGCAGCGTTTGTTCTACTTGGCGATCGCTGCCTTCCTGGAAAAAGAACAGAGGCAGTTTTAGAATGCCGCACTGGCCCGCAAGATCGCATAGAATGTCGGGGCTTTCCTCAATCGCGTCGCCGATGAAAACCAGAGCACGCATCCCTGCCTTACGGTGTTCACTAACAGCGTGATTCAGTAGTCGTTCTATCTGGGTACGACCGCCCTCGCACTGAACCAGACCCATTAACCTTGCGAGTTCAGTACTGTCTGTCAGCCAGGGGCTGGCGCGGAACTCACCAAAGCCTCGAAAATAGCAAAGCTGCACGGCCAGTGATGTGACCTTGCCGCTGACTTGAAACATTTGTTGCTGCAATTGACGAGCGCGATTCCAAGTGGGCTGACGGCTGGCGGTAGCGTCAACGGCAAACAGTAGGCGTGGTTGTTCATTAACGAACTGAGTAATGGTCCGGCTTTCATGCAAAAATTGTGCGATTTCTTGCGAAGAGGACCGGCGGGCGGGTGGTTTGCTCATAGTGCAGTCCCGACGACAGGACTTCAGTCCTTGGCGGCAGCTTCTAGATTGGCTAGTTGCTCCAGTTTATCAAGATCTTGACAGCGCTTGGCCAACTCAGCAATAACCTCAGATAGCTCAGCACTACTAAGCCCATCGGTGGACGATGTTTCCGCTAGCTGCCATAGCTTCCGGCTGGATAGCTGGTGGGCACTGATTTTATGTGTGTTCATTGTCACTTACCGTTGTGCCCCGTCTTCAACAAACCTGGGACATTGCTCAAAATGTTGTATGGGGCTGATTATAGTCTGCTGTTGAGGCGATACGTAGCATTACGGCTACGACGCAACCATAGTTGTGCCAAGTCTACACTGTGGGGGCCTTAAAGGGAAAGGGTGCGACTCCGTCAAAATTGGGCCCATCTAACACCGGCGGGTCACCAGCACTCCAGTGGGGCAAGTGGAATTTTGCAGTATGCCGTATATCTGGAGGCTCGACAAAATTCACCTGGCAATCCTCCATCGTGATCAACTGTACCTGCATTTCGTTCGCGTCGAAGCTGGCAAGGCCATAACCATTGGCGGTCGTATCCACATATTGCAGGCCCGGATTGGCGCTATTGGGCCCCAGCCAGCCCGTCAACGTATCGAACCCGGTTTTACCATACGCGAAGGCGGCAAGCACGCCCGATAGCATGGAGACGTTCCACACCGGCTCTGTTCCGACGTCCGTTTCGCGATAGACCAGCGGTCCAAAGCTACCGTGATCGGCCTTTGCCACGGCAATTAAGTCGTTAAAAAGCGGCGAGGAACTGATGCCGGCGACGTTGAAATCGACCGCGACGGGTGGCGCATCACTTGCCGTGGTTGAGCGACGAATAGTACCAGCCCCCTGCATGTGGTGATCGCCTGACAGCGACACTAGGCCGGAGACATTTTCATCCTCGAGATAACGCATCAACACGCTTAACTCAAAAGGGTAGCCTGCCCAGCCGTCAATATTGAAGACGCTATCGTGATATCCGGCAAGGGGGAGGTTAGACATGTCTAAGCGCATAGGCAGCAGCGGCATGGCGTTACCCCAAAGTTTCCATGGAGCAGTGGAGGTCTTGATCGTCTGCAAAAACCAGTCCCGTTGTTCAAGTCCCAGCATACTGCCGGGTGCACGGTGCTGTGCCGGATTGGGAACCGTACCGTTGCCAAAGGGAAGCGTTTTAGGCGGGTTGCCCTCATTGTAGGCACTGCCGGCATCGGCAATGGAGACTAACTCGACAGGATCCAGTGGTAGTTCCATCGACGCCGAAAGGCCGTGTGGAAGGCAGGCCGGGGTGCGGTAGCTGCGGGTATCGGTAAGCACGATGTCGACATACTTGCCCCAGCTTAGTTTTCGGTAAATGCGTAAGCTGTCAACAGCGGCCTGATTCTGAATGGCCTCATCCTCCCCCAACACTTGCGGTTCGAAATCGTGGGCAGGCTGTGTTTCGAGCTCATTCAACACCGCCGGAATAAATTCGAACCACGCTTGGTTTGCGTCGATTTTTCGCTGCGCTTCGAGTATGGGTGGGTCATCATAAGTTGAGTAACCTTGAAAGTTATCATTGGCAAACTCATGGTCGTCCCAGATGCAGATGAATGGCCAGTTTGCGCGTGCATCCTGTAAATGAGGATCACTCAAGTAGGTTTTATAGAGGTGGCGATAGTCTGCAAGTGAGACGGCATACCGATTCTTTTCTGTAGTGACACCGTTTGGAAATGGCGGCACTATCCGAGACAGCGCAGTGCCGTCTAGGCGTTCTTTCCAGCAACGCTCATAAATGAAATCGCCTAGATGCAAGACAAACTGAATCTGGTCAGTCGCGTCAGCGGCGCGATCGTCCTCTAACATGCGCGCCCAACTGCCGTAATAGCCTTGTTCAAAACTCTGGCAGCTGACGAAGGCCAGATTTACCTTACTAGGCTGCCCCTTGGCCGGCGCGGTGCGCGTGCGCCCAGTGCGAGACAAGGATTGGTCGGCGCCGATAAACCGGTAGTAGTAGTGTGTGTCCGGCGCGAGCCCGTCGATATACGTGCGCACCGTATAATCGCTGTCGGCAAGTGTTTGGATATTTTCTTGCAGCAGAAGTGTGGAAAAGTCGCGGTTGGAGCTGACTTGCAGTAACAGATGCACTGGGGCGTTGGTTTCTTCTGCGGGCACAGCGCGGGTCCACAGCATGACCCCGTCGGGCTGAGGGTCGCCCGAAGCAACGCCTTGTGGAAACGTCAGCCTAGGGGTATCTGACGGCAGTTCTGACGATATGCCCGAACCCGGGGCAACGGTTAAAAAAAATGTGCTGCTGGACATGAGTCCCAGCATAGTTCTGCGTGTAATAGGCATGACGATCGGTTCTTTTGGGGATAGACGGCACTACTTTACCCTATTTACCGTTATACTTGGACCCAATGAAACTTTTCGATATTCGCAGGAAGCACCGTATGCCAACGCCGGAAACAGCACTGCCCAGTCGGGCCGAAGAAATGCCCGTCCCACAAGCCCACTATGTTAACGGTAAGCCACTGCGGGGCCCGTTTCCCGCGCACTTGCAACAGATCGTGTTTGGCATGGGCTGCTTCTGGGGCGTTGAGCGCATATTTTGGCAGTTGGAGGGGGTGTTTTCCACGGCTGTTGGCTACGCCGCAGGCTCAACACCCAATCCGACGTATCAGGAGGTCTGCAGCGGACGTACCGGGCATAACGAAGTGGTGTTGGTGGTTTTCGATCCTGTGCAAGTGAGCGTGGAACAATTGCTCAAGGCATTCTGGGAAGGGCACAATCCTACTCAGGGTATGCGCCAAGGTAACGACATGGGCACTCAGTATCGCTCAGGTATTTATCCTTCCGATGACGCCCAGAAAGCGTTGGCTGTTTCGTCCCAAGTAGTCTTTCAGCAGGCGTTGGAGGCGGCGGGGTACGGGGCTATCACCACCGAGATTGAGTCGATCCGAGAATTTTACTACGCGGAAGACTATCATCAACAGTATCTGGCCAAGAATGTTAACGGCTACTGCGGCTTAGGCGGCACGGGAGTGACCTGTCCGGCAGGTGTGTCGATGACGTAAATCGCGGGTCTTTCTTTTTTGAAAAGTACTGCCAGTGCCGTTATTCCTGAATAGAGCGTTATAAAAAAGCCCGGAATGATCAGGTCATCCCGGGCTTTGTTTTCTTTGCAGACCTACCAGTCATAGGCCGCTTCAATGCCATAAGTGCGTGGTAGGTTGTACGTCGTGCCTGCAGTCGAAGTAACGTCCACCAGCGGTGTGCCGCCGGTCACATATCTGTTATCTGTGAGATTGTCGCCAAAGCCTGTTACGCGCCATTTCATATCTGGTGAGTTCCAGGTCAGGCGCGCGGAGAGATCTTCTTGGTCAACTTTGTAGACACCAGAGAGACAACTGGATGCGTCAAAACAATTCTGCAGATTGGTGCGGTAGGACCAAGAGATCATTGGCACCACTGAGCCATAGTTTGTCTCAAAGGTATATTGCGCCGCTAGGTAGAAAATGCTGTCGGGAAGACGAGGTAGGTCTTCATCGGAGCGATCGATCGGACAGTTGGCAACGTCGCCTGCTCCTGTGTCGATAGCAACACAGCCTGGCCGGAGACCTGATGCCGGTATGCTTTCGATACGGAAATCATCATACTCTTCGATTTCGCCATGGTTGAATGTGACATTCGCCGTTAGCTGTAGATTGTCGGTGGGCAGTATGATGGCTTCCATTTCAATACCGGAGATATACGAAGACTTGGCATTAATGAGTGCGCCGGCAATACGGCCCTCTGGGCTGATGCGGATCGTCGTTAACTGCCGATCTGTATAGTCGGTATAAAATATGGCGGTATTGAGACGTAATTTGCGTTCCCATGCGTCCATTTTAAAACCGATTTCGTAGTTCCAAACCTCCTCTGGGTCGTACTCTCCAATTAGGCCGGTGATCGTATCGACGGTATCGGTAATGCCGCCGGATAGAAAGCCGTTGGCAATGGTTAGGTAGGCATTGCCGAAATCCATGAAGCCAACGCCGTCAAACGTGCGCTGAATACTCATCATTGGCGTAATTTTAGAATCGTCAAGCTTCCGCGTCTGGTCAGCGAGAGGATCTAGTGAACCGTCTGGAAGAACGGCCACGACGTAACCATGGTTAGGGTTGAACGTCTCTGGACCACTGGGGAAATTAATAAAAGTGTCAGATATTGGAGATATCGATGCATCACCGGTGGTTGCTACCTCACTGATATCCGGCACACGGAACCTGCGTGTCACTTCCCGCTCTTCCCATGTATAGCGTGCACCCAAAGTCACGGTCCAGTAGTCATCAAAATGCCAGTCGGCTTGGCCAAAGATTGAGGCCGACGTGTTTTTCGCCTCCAATTTGGTCAGATTGCTTTGATAAAAAGCAAGATTTGGGTCGAATAGTGCGCCAAAGAACAGGGACGGCGAGGTAGCAGCGCCTTTGTCGGTCTTTTCGGTGAAACCAAACGCGCCGACCACATAATCGAGCTTATCGTCAAAGGCGCTGCCCAGTAACTGAAATTCCTGACTGTAGGCATCAGTGTTGCGCTGCTCAGCACCGTTGCCGGCAAAATTGGTGCGCCCTAACAGTGCGATACCGATGGCATCAAGCTCATTGACCTCGCCACCCTCGGCACTGCGTGCGGCACTGATGCTTTTGAAGTTCAATACGTCATTGATTTCCCAGTCCACTGTCAGTGCAAGCGTGTTGACTTCAGCCTTGTACTGGTTAGGCTCCAGGTTAGCCATAATTTTGTCTTTGCCCAAATCGTAGTTGCGTTGACACCAGTCGGTGATTTTCTCGCCGGTGGACGGTTCAACGATAAAGGGATCCTGCAGGTCGCCTTGCCATCCCGTGCCGGGTATGTCTGTCACGACTTCGCAGTTTTGCCCCCGCGCTGCTTGATCGGTTTTGCCGTAGTTATAGTTCAGGTCCAGAGTCAGATTGTCGGCGGCCAACCAGCGCAATTGCGCCTGCCCGCCGTAACGGTTGATATCATTATATTCGCCTTCATAAAAAGGATAATTGCCCAAAGCTTGGGGCGGCAGGTCGTCTGGAATCTCGCTCTGCACGTAGCCGTCATTTTTGGTTTGATACAGTGAAAAGCGCGACAGTATCGTGTCACCGATCAGCGGCACATTGACCGTCAATGTGCTGTCGATTTTATTGTAGTTACCGACGCGCACTAAAGCGTTACCGCCGAACTCATCCTCGGGCCGATTCGTCGCATACAGAATCGCGCCACCGGTTGTGTTCTTGCCAAATAATGTGCCCTGAGGGCCGCGCAATACTTGAACGCTTTGTACATCGACATTATCTACAATCGCGCCATCGGCGCGGGACGCATAGACGTTATCAACGTATATACCGACGCCCGAGTCATAGTTCACGCCCGTATTGCGGGCGCCAATACCACGAATAAAGGCGTTACCTGTTCCGGTCGTGCCGTTGCCGATACCCATGTCGACATTGGGCACCACCTTTGTCAGGTCTGCGATATTGGTTAATCCTAGCTCTTGTAAGCTTTGACCGGTAAACGCGGAAACGGCTACCGGCGTTTCCTGCAGTGACTCCTCGCGTTTACGGGCGGTTACCACCACTTCCTCGAGCACGGCTTGCCCGAGAGCTATTGTGGGGACCAGCCCCACGGAGGTGATGGCTAAAGTGGTTGACAGCTGAATTGCTAGGGCACGTTGACGAAGAATCATTGCGCTACCTCTTCCTTGTTATTAGTAATGTCATCAATCTATCATCAAGAAACCTTCAAATCCATGATTATGACCGACTTTCTAAGCCGGCATTACCCAAATGGGTCTCTGGTTCAGCCTTTTGGCAACTGCAGAAGTCTGATGCAAAGATATTTGACTACGACGGCGAGGAGTACTCCGTCGGAAACACTTAAAAAAGCCGTCCTATTAAGCTAGTGACTGCCGTCTCCACGCGCAGAATACGCGGGCCGAGAGACACGACCTCACAGCCAGCACTCTCAACTTTGTTTAGCTCATAAGGAATGAAGCCGCCCTCAGGCCCGATGATGAGCAACGTATTTCCATCGATGTGGCGCGGGCATACAGACTGTCCGCCCGGGTGGGCCAGCAGGGCATGTCGCCCCTTAATCATTGCTGGCAAGTGATCCTCGACAAAGGGTTTGAATGCGCGATGCTGGTACACTAGCGGCACTTGAGTGTCTCGGGCTTGCTCCAGCCCCTGAAGTAAATAGTCCCGCACCGTGTCCTGCTTAAGGACCGGGCTTTGCCAATAGCTTTTTTCTACGCGATAGCTATTAATCAGATGCAACTCCGGTACGCCCAGTTCAGCGATGGTGCGCAGGATTCGCCGCAGCATTTTGGGGCGGGGCAGGGCCAGCACGAGGCGCAGGGCCAGCTTTTCAGGCGGTGCTTGATGGAGGGAAATAGCCAAGGAGGCAAACTCGTCATTGATCTCAAGGATTACGCCTTCGCCTATCAAGCCATCAATTTCACCGACCCGTAAACGGTCGCCAGTGCTTGCATGATGCACCAACCGCAGGTGCTGCAGTCGACGACCACGCAACACGATCTTGCTCGACTCTAGTCGATCGCTGTCAGTGAACAGAATCAGGTTCATAACAACGGTATCAACCGACCCACAAATCGTAGTCGTCAGCCGCAGTGACCTCTCCCTCTACGAAGTCTCCTGGATTGAGCCCAGTCGCTCCCTCGAGGAATACCCTGCCATCAATTTCAGGGGCATCTGCACTTGAGCGCCCTATGGCGCCGTCCGCGTTAACTTCATCGATAAGGGTTTCGATAGTCTTGCCTATTTTTGTCTGCAGTTTTGCGGCACTGATGGCCTGCTGCAACGTCATAAAACGTTCCCAGCGCTCCTGCTTTAAATCATCCGATACGTGGTTGGGCAGGTCGTTGGCTCTTGCGCCCTTGACGGGGGAGTACTGAAAACAGCCGACGCGATCAAGTTGAGCCTCGCGTATGAAGTCGAGCAATACATCGAAGTCATCCTCGGTTTCTCCGGGGAATCCAACAATGAAGGTGCTGCGAAGCGTGATATCGGGACATATATCGCGCCATACCTTGATTCGTTCTAAGGATTTTTCCGCCGCCGCAGGACGTTTCATACGCTTGAGTATTGCGGGACTGCCATGCTGAAAAGGGACGTCAAGATAGGGCAGGATTTTGCCTTCCGCCATAAGAGGGATTATCTTGTCCACATGCGGGTAAGGATAGACGTAATGCAACCGCACCCAGATGCCGAATTCACCCAGCGCCTCGCACAATGTCTGCATGCACGTTTTTAGGGGGCGACCGTTCCAAAATCCTGTGCGGTACTTGGTGTCGACGCCATAGGCGCTTGTATCCTGAGAGATGACCAGCAGCTCCCGCACGCCAGCGCGCACCAGGCGCTCGGCCTCTTCCATGACGTCGCCAATGGGTCGGCTAACGAGATCACCGCGCATGTCGGGGATGATGCAAAAACTGCAGCGATGATTGCAACCTTCAGAGATCTTGAGGTAGGCATAGTGACGTGGTGTGAGTTTAATCCCCTGAGGTGGCACTAGGTCGGCGAACGGATCATGCGCGGGTGTGTGAGGCAAAAAGGTATGTACCGCGCTAACTACCTCTTCATAGGCAGCTGGCCCGGTGACGCTGAGTACTTTGGGGTGCTGTTGCATAATGGATTGTGCATCGCTGCCTTTACCCATGCAGCCAGTGACGATGACTCGGCCGTTGCTACTGATGGCCTCGCCGATAGTGTCTAGCGATTCCTGCTTCGCACTGTCGATGAATCCACAGGTATTGACCACTACGACGTCTGCCCCCTCAAAGGTGGGAACAATATCGTAGCCATCTATCTTCAGTTGCGTGAGAATCCGTTCCGAGTCGACCAGTGCTTTGGGGCAGCCTAAACTAATAAAGCCTATACTTTTTTTGCTTGCATCAGTCATTGTTTGCTCAATTCTGTCATTTTGCTGCTGGTTGCAGTTTGCTTGCCCTGCGTTGATAACCTCCGCCAGACGCAAGTCAATGAGAACTGGCCGAGATGATACCCGAAGCGGTCCGAATATTCAGTCTAAACTGCGCGAAAGACAGTCAGTGCCGAGTCTTGAAGCCGACGCAGAACTGATGCGTTGTCATAGCGCATGTGTTTCTTTTTGGGTAATGCCGTGCCGGTTCCTAGAACATCAAAAGGGTTGAATTTCCGTCACTTCGTAAAACGTAACATCCAGCGAGGCCGGAGGATGTGCCCCCATAGCCGCTTGAAAGTCCGCCATATGTGGGGTTGCCATGTGTGCCTTGAGTGCTTCAACGCTATGCCATTTTTCAGTTATTCGCAGCATATTGGGGTTGTTTAATTCCACGCTGAAGGTGTAATCGCTGCAGCCGGACTCTTCCCTGCTGGCGGCTTCCATTGTATGGATTGCGCTCTGCAGTGCGGCGATGTCTTGCGGGTTACTGCTGATAACGGCGTTGACGACAATCATTATCTGTTCCTTTTAGTAAGTTTGGCTCGGGAGTTGACATCGGGTTAATCACACATTCTTTATAGCGTATCTGCTGTGTTTGGGCGGTACCAGATGGGGGAGGACCACGCTCGTTCCTGCAGCGTTTTGTGCAGGTCTGAACGCGGTTGTTCATCTGCGCGTATGGCGTCCCACGTGGACCAGCGGCAGGTCGGGTTTTCTAGCACCCGCACGTAATAAAAAGCCTCCTCGCTTGAATCGAAATCAGGGTCGCGCCACAACGCTTTAAGTTCGCTGGCGCCGGCGTTGCCAGTGGTAGCGCAGTCCTCCATATTAACGCTCGCGCCATTGTCGGGGCAACGCGCAGTGTCTGGGTCAACCTCTAGTCCGTTGGAGCAGGCAACATCGTAGATGCGTTCTTGGTGCTGGCCGTCCTCTAGGTAGCCCTTAATGATTTGCACGCGCTGCAAGGCGGTACCGAGAGGGTCAGCCGCAGCCCACACCAGAAATTGCGGTATTTTGTCGCCATTAGCGGCCAGGTCGCTGCCCATTGTGACGCCCTGTTGATAGGCCAATGCAGTGAGTTGCGGGCTTTGCATTAGGTCTAAATCAAAGTCATAACCGGAAAAGAAGCGCACCTTGATGCGCGGACCGCTGGTGGCGAATGTTTCCTTGCGGCGGAACGCTTGATAAATCGACTCGCGCGTATTTTCCTCCGCCCAGACACCGGCCAAGCCTGACGCCGACCAGAATTCAAAGCCGGAGCTGGCGAGATAATCTCTGCCATCGACCTCTTTGACTAATCCGGGGTCCATATATTTGATTGCGGTACCGTAAAGGAACGATGCGGGAATAGAGCCACGCAGTTCGGGCGTACCGTCTAGCATGCCGGCCTTGGAGAAGAAGGTTTCTTCATCTTCGGAGCTTGCGGCGTCGTGGGTATCACTGGAGCCGATGAGGCCAAACGTATAGGGGTTGATCGCGCCACCGGCCTGCAGCTGCAGGCCACGTAAATAGGCATTACGCACGTAGCTGCCCGCGGGCTCGCTATAGAGTTTGGTGGCAACGCGGAACGGTGTGATCTCAAAATCTGCCCACTCGTCATTCGGTGACAGCAGAGGGTGGGTGTCTGACGTGCCCTTGATCTGCGTTATTTCTACCAGCGGTTCATTGCGTTGGCGTTGTACCGCGTAATTGTCGTCGATGGGATTACCTGCCCAGCTGGTTAGCTTGAACATCTGGCCGTTGGAGCCGTTGGAGTTATGGGGAATTGCTAGGCTTTCTACCCCTTGGTCGCGCAGACCGTCCATCCACTGCCATAGGCCCTCTGGATTTTGCGAGTTGAAGCGTGAAAACGGAACAGCGGGTAAACGTTCTGTGTCGCGAAAGATCACATTGCGATGCAGGTTGCCCTGATCATCGCTAGACGACGTATATTCGAAGGCGGCAAAAGTGGTAAACCTGCCGGGTGAATAAGCGTCATTCGCCGCTCGAATGGTGTCAAGCCACGCTGACTTGGTCACGGCCTCCGCCATCGGTGCGTCGATCGTGCCATCAAGCAGGCCGCTCAGCACGCCGGGGATGAAGGTGCCAAAGGCTTGTCCGCGGGCGAGCAGGCTGAGAACATTCATGTTGCTCGGTGCATTGATGTCATGCAGGGGTTCTGCAACGGCATAGCGCGAGAACTCGCTGCTGGTATCGGCCGCTTCTTTTACTAGACCCATCAGCATCGCGTGGTCGGTGACGGCGTAAAAGTCTAGGGGCTGCTGCAGTTGCACCTGATAGCCGCTGGGGTGGCCTAATGCTTGCCCCTTGGCATAGCGGTAGGCGTCATCAGGCGTGCTGACGGTGCCAAAAACATAGGCATCAAACGAGTAGGCCGTGTGCACATGCAGGTCGCCAAAGTAGGCATTACGATCCGGGTTGGGCGCGGCGCGCAATGTCAGAATATCATTGTTAGTCGGTAGCAGCGCATTGGCACCGCGTGCTACGCCAGTCAGCCCTTTACTCTCGTCTTTTTGCATATCATTGAGCGAGCTTCCTGAATCGAAGCAGCCGCTTAAGGCAAGCATTGCGCAGCCTGCGGTCAGGACTTTTCTATAGGTCATATTTTTATCCTTAATAGTATCGCGCTGCTCGACAATCGGTGGCAATCAATGTCCAGTTTAGCACTAAGCTCGACAATCTCTGTGTGCCTTTTTTGCAAGTGCATGGGTCGAGCGCAGTTTCAGCAAGCTTGACGCTACCGCCCTGTCCACGCCCCGGTAGCGCATCGGGATGCTGGAAGGAAATGTCTCCCATAGCCTTTTTATCTGTCTTATACTGAGGCCTGTCATTGTCTGACTCAGGCTTTGATGTAACGGAAGCAGCATGAGGAACGCCCGGGTGAGTGCGATGTTGATCGAATCAAGCGAGCTGTTGTCAGGCTATAAAGCGGTGGTGTTTGACTGTCGTTTCTCTCTGGCAGATCCGCTTGAAGGTCGGTCCCTTTACCAGCAGGGGCATATTGCTGGGGCGCATTACTTGGACCTCAACGAAGATTTGGCCGGTCCGCAGGCAAAACAGGGCGGCAGACATCCGTTACCCGACCCCATTGTTTTTGCGGCTACACTGGCTCGGTTTGGTGTGGGGCCGAACACGGCGGTTGTTGCTTACGATGACGCCCGCTTTGCCTTTGCGGCTCGGCTGTGGTGGTTGATGCGCGCACTGGGCTATCAGCCGCCACGCCTCATTAATGGTGGATATTGCGGGTTTCTTCAAGCAGGTGGGTTACCCGCGTCGCAGCTGTCTGAGTCGCCGTCCTGTGAGTCCCCTGCAGAGGCAAACTTTAGTGGTTACTGCGACATTGAAGGGTTGCGCGAGGCTCAGGGTCGCGGGGCATTGCTGGTGGACTCACGGGAGTCACGACGCTACGAGGGCTGGGAAGAGCCCATTGATCCGATTGCTGGGCATATTCCGGGCGCTATTAATTGCCCCTGGCAGTGTGTGACCGATAGTCGAGGAATCGTGTTAGATGACGCGCGGCTGAGGGCACACTGGGGCGAGGCGCTAGACGCAGAGGAGCTTGTCGTTTACTGCGGTTCTGGTGTCACTGCTTGCGTTAACCTGTTTTCGCTGGCGCTTGTGGAAAGGAACAATGTCACCTTGTACCCCGGCGGTTGGAGTGACTGGTGCACCTATTTGTAGTGAATACGGGAGAGTAATTTGCAAAAGTTAAAGCATGAAGCTGAACTGGTGGTCAAAGCCCTGCATATCGGCGCGGTGTATGCTAAAAACCGTGGCGTGGCCCAATTCGAGGAAACGGACTCAGCAAAAGAAAAAGTCACCTACCTTTATCGCTTACTGGTACACGACAAGCTGATTCAGCCCCTTGCCAAGGGCCAAGACAACCAACCCAATATGAAGCATAAATTGGCGCTGTGGATGTCTAGGCAATTGCCCGCTGATCACCCATTGGTGCTGTGAAGGCTTTAAAAGTCGGGGGGGCAGTCGCCGCGCAGCCACTTGCCACTGGTAGGGTGGGTGAATTCCAGTACGCTGGCATTGAGCATCAGCCGGTCAGCCATGTTTAATGCCGTGGCGTGAGCGTACATATCGCAGCCCAGGATGGGGTGCCCTAACTCTCGCATATGGATACGCAGCTGGTGTGAGCGTCCGGTCACTGGTCGCAGTAACATTCGGGTGCGGTCACCGCCGCGCTCTAACACCTCATAGTAGGTGAGGGCAGAGCGGCCGCGTTCGTAGCAGATTTTTTGCAGCGGGCGTCGCTCCCAGTCGCTGGTAATCGGCAGATTCACGTGGCCTTTATCCTGCTCCACCACATCGAACACCACAGCGTGGTAGGCCTTTTTGACTTCCCGCTCCTGAAATTGACGGCTGATGTGGACATGAGCCGGCTTGTTAAGGGGTATTACCATGATGCCTGATGTGTCCAGATCCAGCCGGTGCACAATACTTGCGCTGGGGTAATGTTCTTGCAGTCGCGTGACAAGGCAGTCCTTGTTCAGCGGATGGCGGCCCGGGATGCTGAGTAGGAGATGGGGTTTTCGTACCAGCAGAAGATCGCTGTCTTCATAGAGAATGGCGATGTCTTCTTTACTGTGCGGGACAAGATAGGGCGGTAGTTCCTGCATTGTGTCTCATATAATGGCGTAGCGTGGCGGAGAGGTCATAGCGCAGGCGCTTATGCAGCGACCTATCGCTCACAGAGCGAAGTCCCTGAGCTGTCTGACATAGGCAGTTTACAGTAACCTCTGTAATGAAGCATTCCCTCAGTCCGTTGGGGGTCACCCGACGAACTGATTGCCCTCCATTATGTTATTGGGCCTATGGCTATTGGGACAATGTGGCCCTCTCGAGGCCAAATTGAATGTCGCATTGGTCTGAGGCGCATTAATTTTGTACACTGTGCGTTACGTCAACCAGTCGAGAATGCCCGCGGATGAACCCTAATTACCTAGACTTTGAACAGCCTATCGCCGAGCTGGAAGTTAAGATCGAAGAGTTGCGACTGGTGGGCTCTGATAACGAGATCAATATTGGTTCCGAGATCGAGAACCTGAGAGGTAAAAGCACCAAGCTCACAGAGAAAATTTACTCTAATCTCAGTTCTTGGGATATCGTCAAAGTAGCGCGTCACCCGCAGCGTCCCTATACGCTGGACTATATCCCGCTTATTTTTACAGAATTCGATGAATTACACGGTGATCGTCATTTCGCCGATGACAGCGCCATTGTAGGTGGTCTTGCCCGCATCGATGGCCGCCCGGTGATGGTTATCGGCCAGGAGAAGGGGCGGGCGGTTAAGGATAAGGTGAGGCGCAATTTCGGCATGCCAAAACCGGAGGGGTACCGCAAAGCCCTGCGTTTGATGGAGCTGGCTGAGCGTTATAAAGTGCCCGTTGTTACGCTAATAGATACACCTGGAGCATACCCGGGTATCGATTCTGAGGAACGTGGTATCAGCGAATCTATCGCCCAAAATTTGGCAGTGATGTCCCGTTTGTCGACACCTATTATTTGCATTGTGATCGGCGAGGGCAGCTCTGGTGGTGCCCTCGGAATTGGTGTCGGTGACAATTTGGCCATGCTGCAGTATTCGACCTACTTCGTTATTTCTCCAGAGGGCTGTGCCAATATCATTTGGAAGAATACGGCCAATGCGCCGGATGCGGCTGAAGCAATGGGCGTTACGTCCAAGATCCTGCAGGATTTGGGCATTGTGGATGCCACGATCCCGGAGCCACTTGGCGGTGCACACCGGGATGTTGACCTGATGGCTGAGCGGATTAAGGAACATATCCTGACGCAATTGGACGCCCTAAACGAAATGCCGATAGAAGAGTTGCTTGACAAACGCTATCAGCGACTCATGTCCTACGGAAAGTAGGCGGGATTGCTCCATTTCGCCGAACTCGATAGCCAGCTAAGCGGGTTAGTCGCAGCCCCACACTGGTATGTTGGTTTGAGTGGCGGTGCCGATTCTACAGTGCTCCTACATTTACTGCACAGTTGGTGTGTGGCTAATCCTGCTGCTCCAACGCTGAGTGCTATTCATATTAATCATGGCATGCAGGCGGAGGCGCCAGACTGGAAGCTTTATTGTGCTAATTTATGTCACCAGCTTGCGATACCATTGATCAGCCGCACGGTGACGGTGTCATCGGGTGGCAGTACTGAAGCAGCTGCCAGGGAGGCGCGCTACTGTGCCTTTGAGGATCTGCTGCCGGCAGATACGGTGCTGTTTTTGGGCCATCACCTTGATGATCAGGTGGAAACTTTTTTCTTGCGGTTACTGCGCGGAGCAGGGGTAGAAGGGCTGGCTGGGATGCCTCGCACGCGCAACCTCGGGCAGGCTAAGCTGGAGCGTCCTCTATTAGACTATGATCGCAGCGAGATAGAACAGTATGCTGCCTACCATGATCTTGGCTATGTGCGAGATCCCTCCAATCACGATACCTCGATGGACCGCAATTTTTTGCGCGAAGAGTTGCTGCCGCTTCTAGCCACACGCTGGCCAGCGTATCGACGATCCGTCATTCGCGCGAGTGCGCACATCGCTTCGGCATCTGCCTTGCTCATGCATACCTTCGGAGTGCCGGAAACGATTTACAGTCAGATGGGTGATGCAGGTTTGTCTCTTGCACCGTTGGTTGACGAGCCACTGGACATTGCTGCGCTGCGGCTGCGGGCTTGGTTGAGGGAAGCGGGGTATCAGGCGCCAGACGGCGCTGCATTAGATGAGTTTCTGCGCCAGTTGCGGGTGACGGCTGTAGATGGCAATCCGAGAATGATGTGTGGATCCTATGGTCTGCAACGTTATCATGATGCGGTTTACCGATTGCCTGATCTCTTGGCCCCGCCGGCCGCGTCTTCCGTTGCACTGGCGCCCAGTGCGAGTGTAAAAGTATCCGGAGTAGGCACAGTCAGCCTGGTGCGAGCAGACAGCGGTGGCCTGCGGTTGATGCCTGAAGAGATTCTCACACTGCGCTGGCGCCAGGGTGGCGAACGCTGCTGCTTGCCGGATCAGGTCGGCAGTCGCAGGCTTAAGGATCTACTGCAGGCGTGGCAAGTGCCTCCTTGGTGGCGCGGGCGAGTGCCTTTGGTCTATTTGGGTGACGATTTGGTGGCGGTGGGTGATTTGGCCAGGTGCGAGTCGGGCCGATGGCAGGACGTCGCACAAGACGGTGAATCGCTGTGGTTGGTACAGTGGAAACGAGCCGCGAGCGCCGGTTCTGATTGAGCTGGCCTCGCCTTTCTGGTATTGTCATTAACCATCTTTTGCGGGACTTGCGCCAGTAATCGAGCTCTTAATGAGCACCGAATGCGATGTTTTACGTTCGTAAATCCACCATTAATATAGGCACATTATGGCGCGTTATATTTTCGTCACGGGTGGAGTGGTATCATCTCTTGGCAAGGGCATCGCTGCTGCGTCCCTCGCTGCAGTGCTCGAGGCGCGGGGTATTAAGGTCACTTTACTTAAGCTCGATCCCTACATTAACGTTGATCCAGGTACCATGAGTCCGTTCCAGCATGGTGAGGTGTTTGTTACTGAGGATGGAGCAGAGACTGACTTAGATCTGGGCCATTACGAACGATTCACTCATACGGTTATGCAGCGGACCAATAACTTCACCACGGGTAGGGTCTACAATTCAGTGCTACGTGCGGAGCGTCGCGGAGACTATCTGGGCGGTACTGTGCAGGTTATCCCCCATATTACTGATGAGATCAAACGGCGTGTCGTGCTGGGCGCAGGCGACGCCGATATCGCCGTCGTCGAAATTGGTGGCACTGTGGGCGACATTGAAGGCTTGCCTTTTCTGGAGGCTGCAAGGCAACTTAAGCTGGAAATGGGCGCCAGTCATGCATTGCTGATGCACTTAACTCTGGTGCCGTATATTGCTACGGCCGGCGAAATTAAAACCAAGCCCACGCAACACTCGGTGAAGGAGCTGCGCTCTATCGGTTTGCAGCCGGATATTTTGTTATGTCGATGCTCTGTTGAGATAGAGGAAAGCGCACGCAAGAAGATTTCTCTTTTCACTAATGTGGAAGAACGCGCCGTTATTCCGCTGCGGGATATGGACTCCATCTACAAAATTCCTGGTATGCTGCGAGAGTTTGGTTTGGATCAGTTTGTTGTAGAACGTTTTGGTATCGATGCTAAATCTGACGCCGATTTGTCCGATTGGGATGACGTTGTCGAGCGCGAAATGGCCGGCAGCAGCGGTCGCGTGCGAGTGGCCATGGTCGGAAAGTACGTTGACTTGCAAGACGCCTATAAATCGCTCAATGAAGCACTCTCTCATGCTGGGTTGCAGACGTTGACGGATGTAAAAATTGAGTATTTTGACGCCGAAGATATTGAGCGTAATGGCACCGATGCGCTGCATGGGATAGACGCCATCTTGGTGCCGGGCGGCTTCGGCGATCGCGGTGTAGGGGGCAAGATCACTGCGGTGCGCTATGCGCGGGAAAACAATATTCCGTTTCTAGGTATTTGTTTGGGCATGCACGTGGCGTTAATAGAATACGCGCGCAATGCGTGTGGCCTTGAGGGCGCTGATTCCTCTGAAATGAACCCGTCTACGGCACATCCCGTTGTGGCTCTGATTACAGAGTGGATGGCAGCCGATGGCAGTGCAGTGCAGCGCGATGCGTCTTCAGACCTCGGCGGCACCATGCGTTTGGGTGCGCAGCCTTGCCATTTGGAAGAGGGTAGTAAGGTGCGCGAAATTTATGGTGCCGAGCTGATTTCGGAACGCCATCGACATCGGTATGAAGTGAATAATAATTATTTGGACCAGCTTCATGCTGCTGGAATGCGTGTTGCCGGTTGGTCTGATGACCGCGCTCTAGTAGAAATAATCGAGTTGCCTACTCACCCCTGGTTTATTGCCTGCCAGTTTCATCCTGAGTTTACTTCTCGGCCCCGTGGTGGGCACCCACTGTTTACAAGTTTCATCGAAGCGGCCATTGCTCATTCTCGGGTCAAGGCCGGCAACCAAAACTGATAGAGAGAGTGGGCCGTGACTGATAAGAGCATTTCTCTTGGCACAGTGCGTATCGACAATGCCGCGCCGTTTGCATTGCTGGGCGGCGTCAATGTATTAGAGAGCAGAGACTTTGCTCTGCGAGTGGCGGAGCACTATGTTGAAGTGTGCCACAAGCTCGGCATTCCCTATATCTTTAAAGGGTCTTTTGATAAGGCTAACCGTTCCTCTATCCACTCATTTCGCGGTCCGGGTCTCGAGGAGGGGTTGTCAATTTTGGCTGAGGTAAAAGCAGCCTTCAACGTGCCCGTCATTACCGACGTGCATACGCCGGAGCAGGCGGCCCCAACCGCGCAGGTGTGCGATATTATTCAGCTCCCCGCTTTCTTGGCGCGTCAGACCGATCTGGTGGCCGCCATGGCGGCGACGGGCGCGGTGATCAATATCAAAAAACCGCAGTTTCTCAGCCCTGCGCAAATGGGCAATATCGTGGAAAAATTTGCCGAGTGTGGCAATAACCGCGTCATGTTGTGCGAGCGTGGTAGTAATTTTGGATATGACAACCTGGTGGTCGATATGCTGGGCTTTGGTGTCATGAAGCAGACGTGTGGAAATGCCCCTCTGATTTTCGACGTCACTCATGCATTGCAGTGTCGGGAGTCGGGGGGGGCGGCCTCCGGCGGTCGTCGGGCGCAGGTGGTGGAGCTTGCGCGTTCCGGCATGGCCCTAGGACTGGCCGGCTTGTTTCTCGAGGCTCACCCCAACCCAGATAGGGCGCGTTGCGATGGCCCAAGTGCGCTTCCTTTAGCGCAGTTGGAGCCGTTTCTGGCCCAAGTGAAAGCGGTAGACGACCTCGTGAAATCACTGCCTCTGCTGTATATCGACTAGTAATTACGGAGTTCAACGGTATGACATCGATCACTAACATTCAGGCCTTTGAGGTCATGGACTCGCGGGGAAACCCTACAGTAATGGCGGAGGTCACGCTCGAATCTGGGGAGATGGGCGCTGCGTTTGCGCCCTCCGGTGCGTCTACTGGATCGCGCGAAGCGCTGGAGCTGCGTGACGGCGATGCGGCTCGATATGCCGGTAAAGGTGTGCTTAATGCAGTGGGCCATGTGAATGGGACTATCAGGTCGCTGTTGCTGGGGCGTGATGCCGGCGCGCAGCGCGAGCTGGACGCGGCCATGATTGAGGCGGATGGTACGGACAACAAAGCGACGTTTGGTGCTAATGCAATTCTTGCGGTTTCGTTGGCTGCTGCGAAGGCTGCTGCATTGTCTCGGAGGATTCCTCTTTATCAGCATATTGCCGACATTAATGGAACTTCCCGCTTTACTATGCCGGTGCCGATGATGAACATCTTAAATGGTGGTGAGCATGCGGATAACAATATAGATATACAGGAATTTATGGTGCAGCCAGTGGCTGCCCCGAGTTTTGCTGAGGGGTTGCGTGCGGGTGCAGAAATTTTTCACCAGTTGAAAAAGGTGTTGTCGGCGCGTGGGCTGAATACAGCGGTGGGAGATGAGGGCGGATTCGCACCCAATCTAGCATCGAATGAGGCGGCCCTTGAGGTCATCGCAGAGGCGGTGGGCAAGGCAGGCTATAAATTGGGCACCGATATTACCCTCGCGCTGGACTGCGCAGCCTCAGAATTTTATCGTGATGGCGTCTATGATCTGTCTGGTGAGGGTAAGCAGTTTAACAGTGATGACTTTACCGACTATTTGGCGGACCTTGCCCATAGTCACCCTGTTATTTCTATCGAGGACGGCCTCGACGAATCCGACTGGGATGGCTGGAAGCTGCTGACCGATAAGATCGGTGATAAGGTGCAATTGGTAGGAGACGACCTGTTCGTCACCAATACGAAAATACTCAAAGAGGGTATCGAGAAAGGTGTTGCGAACTCTATATTGATTAAGTTTAACCAGATTGGAAGTCTGTCTGAGACACTTGATGCTATTGCTATGGCGAAGGCCGCTGGGTACACCGTAGTGATTTCTCACCGCAGTGGTGAGACTGAAGATACGACCATTGCCGACCTTGCAGTCGCCACTGCCGCCGGCCAAATTAAGACAGGCTCATTGTGTCGTTCCGATCGGGTGGCCAAGTACAACCGTCTGTTGCGTATCGAAGCGGAGCTGGCCGGCCGCGCACCTTATCGCGGTTTAGTAGAATTTTTGCGTCAGTGAGGACTTAGACTTGCGTTGGCTGCTGCTGTGTCTGCTGGTGTTGCTGGGTGCCCTGCAGTACCGACTTTGGTTTGCCGAGGGCAGCCTGGCTGAGCAGCATCGACTAGAACTTCAGGTCGATGAGCAGACGCTGATTAACAGTGAACTACAGGCGCGTAATTCAGTGCTGGACCGTGAAGTCTTAGAGCTGCAAAGCGGTAACAAGGGGGTCGAGCAGCGCGCTAGAGAGCAACTGGGGTTGATACGTGAAGGTGAGAGATTTTATCAAGTGGTGGACAGCCCTAAGGCGAATTTGGATGACAAATGACGACTAAAGCCGGGTCGCGTTGCTGGGCTATTCTGCCGGCTGCGGGTGTTGGTAGCCGCATGGGAGGAGAGCTTCCAAAGCAATATATGTCGGTGGCCGGCGCCACGCTGCTCGAACACAGTTTGGGTACCTTGCTCAGCTGTGAGCAAATTTTGGGCGTCATTGTAGCGCTGCACGCTGACGATACACGGGCGTCCAAAATGTCTATATTTGACGATCCCAGAATACAGGTGGTCGCCGGTGCCGATCAACGCAGTGGTTCTGTTTTGGCGGGCGTCGAAGCCCTGTTGTCGCAGGCAGCACCGTGCGACTGGGTGCTGGTCCACGATGCGGCGCGGCCCTGCCTGCAAGTGCATGATGTTATGAGATTGATAGCGGCAGTGACGGCGGACGAGGTGGGCGGGATACTGGCGGAAAAAATGGTCGATACGGTGAAACAAGCCTCAGCAGATGCGCGGGTGCTGCGTACGTTGGATCGCGACACGTTGTGGCGGGCCCAGACTCCACAGATGTTTCGTCTCGGTGAGTTGCGTGAGGCGCTGCAGCAGACGCAGGGCATGGTGGCGACCGATGAAGCCTCTGCCATGGAGATGGCCGGCTATCCGGTGCAAGTAGTCGCTGGGTCAGCCGGCAATCTAAAGGTTACCGTGCCATCTGATCTGCCGCTTGCCGAGTGGTATCTGCAACGGCACAAGGGAGTGCTAAGACGTGAGTCATAAAATGGGGAGCGGTCGCGAATGCGCATAGGCCATGGTTACGATGCACACCGCTTTGGGCCCGGAGATACACTGGTGCTTGGTGGTGTGCAGATAACACATGATCACGGTTTGGTGGCTCACTCGGATGGTGATGTGCTGATTCATGCAGTCTGCGATGCACTGTTGGGCGCGATCGGCCAGGGTGATATCGGGCGCCATTTCCCTGATACCGACCCCGTTAATGCCGATATTGATAGTCGCCTTCTATTGCGCCGAGTCATACAGTTAGTCCATCATTCTGGCTGGGTGCTGGGCAATGTCGATGTCACTATTATTGCCCAATCGCCGCGCATGGCGCCCCATATTCAGGGCATGCGTGACAATTTGGTTGCCGATATGATTGCGACCGCCGGGCAGGTGAATGTCAAGGCTACCACCACCGAAGGTTTGGGTTTTACTGGTCGCAAGGAGGGTATTGCAGTCCACGCAGTCGTGCTTCTGCAGACCTATGCTGGATGATCACGGCATGGCCTAGGGCATGGGGTTCGCCCTGCGGCAGCGCCCTCATTCGCTGCAGTCCTGAAGACTTTTGCGTAAGTGAACAACTGGGGTTTGAATTGTCGGGCACTGGTGAGCACCGTTTTCTCTACCTCCAGAAACGCCAGTTAAATAGTATGCAATTATTGCAGCGAGTGTCTGATTTAAGCGGCGCGGCGCAGCGCGATATTGGTATCAGTGGCCTCAAAGATCGTAATGCGGTGACACGACAGTGGTTCAGCGTTGGCATGGCAGGACGCGCCGAGCCTTACTGGAGGTCTTTGGAGTCCGAAGGTGATGTGCAGGTGTTAGAAGTTTCGCGCCACCTGCGTAAGCTAAGACGCGGCGTTCACCGCGCCAATCATTTCACGCTGGTATTGCGCGAATTGAGCGGAGAAAGATGTGCCCTGGAGCGGCGGCTGCAGATTCTGCGCGATGACGGTGTGCCGAACTATTTTGGTGAGCAGCGTTTTGGACGTAATGGTTCGACGCTCGAGCAGGCACAACGTTGGATGCATAGCGGGCGCAGGATCTCGCGCGAGAAACGCAGCCTGTACTTCTCGGCTCTTCGCGCCTATGTGTTTAATCGGTTGCTTGCGGATGGAGTAGAAAATGGTGGGTGGAATAAAATTCAGTCGGGCAACGTGTGCGTGTTGAATGGGACACGCAGTTTTTTCACTTGCGATGAGCCTGATGATGATATTCGCAGTCGAGCGAGTCGGGGTGACATTCATCCGGGATTGCCGCTGTGGGGTCGGAGTCCCAGCCTGAGTCCGGGGTGCGCAGACGTGGTGTTTGATGGTTCGCAAATGGAGTGTCTTGCCGAGTGTCACAAGATTTGTGGCTTTCTGGAAGAATCCGGCCTAGACCTTGCATGGCGTCCGGCGCGCATGGTGCCTGATGACTTTTGCTGGCAGTTTTGTGATGATGGTAGTCTTCGATTGAATTTTGCTTTGGGTGCCGGCAGTTATGCGACCGCGCTATTAGCCGAGTTCGTGCACTATAAAGAGGGGCATACACACGGTGGTATCGGGAGTGAATAGGGTTGATCTTCACGGCATTGGAATGACCTCTCGGAGAACCCGAGAGCGTTTGATACAGCGCTTGGTGGATCAGGGGGTTAGCGACATGGCGGTATTGGATGTTATGCGCACCACGCCGCGTCACTTATTCCTCGATGAGGCCATGGCGCATCGCGCCTATGAGGATGTGGCGTTGCCCATCGGTTATCAGCAGACATTGTCGCAGCCCTATGTCGTGGCACGAATGACGGAACTGCTGCTCGCCGCGGGGCCATGTTCTCGGGTATTGGAGGTCGGCACTGGCTCTGGCTATCAGACTGCGATACTCGCACAATTGGTAGAGCAAGTGTATAGCGTGGAGCGCATCAAGTCGCTGCAGCAAAAGGCGCGTCAGCGTTTGCGCACACTAAAATTGCGCAATGTGCATATGAATCATGCTGACGGCGCTATGGGATGGGAGGAATGTGGCCCGTTTGACGGTATTCTTGTTACCGCCGCCCCGGAGGAAATTCCCGAAGACTTGTTAGTGCAGTTGGCCGTGGGTGGCCGCATGGTGATACCCGTAGGGGGTGAATATCAGCACCTGCAGGTGGTGACTCGGGTTCATCAAGGATATGAAACTGACATTGTTGAGGCGGTTTATTTTGTGCCTTTATGTTCTGGCAAGGAGAGGTAATGGCCTTTTCATCCGTCGGCATTTTCTTGCGTGGATTGCTAATGGGTGCAGCGGACATTGTGCCTGGAGTTTCCGGAGGCACCGTCGCGTTTATTACCGGCATTTATGATGAGTTGCTTGCTAGCATCCGGGCAGTTGATCTAGAGTTTTTAGCAAGGCTATCTCGGCTTGATGTAGTGGGCGCTTGGCAGCATATAAATGGTAAGTTTTTATTGGCTTTATTGCTGGGTATTGCCACCAGTATTTTTTCGCTGGCACAGCTTGTGTCGTGGATTTTAGACTATCACCCGGTGCCGTTGTGGGCCTTCTTTTTTGGTTTGATTCTGGCTTCGGCGCTAGTGCTGTTGCGTGAAGTTGACAGGTGGTCAGCGCCTAACGGGTTCTTCTTGTTGTTAGCGGGTGCAGTCGCTGTGTGTATTGCGTTGTCGCCGGTCATGAGTTTGGAGGTGGGCCTCGCGGGTGTTTTTTTTGCTGGCTTTGTGGCCGTCTGCGCGATGATACTGCCGGGAATATCTGGCAGTTTCATTTTGGTATTGTTAGGGATGTACAGTACCACGTTAGTGGCGCTTAAATCTCTGGATCTGGTGTTTATCCTCGTTTTTGTTGTTGGCGCCGGGTGTGGGCTGCTGTGTTTTTCACGTTTGTTGCATTGGCTATTACAGAGATTTCACCAGCGGACGATGGCTGTACTAACAGGATTCCTATTTGGTTCCTTGGTGGTGGTGTGGCCATGGAAGCGTGTGCTGGAGTGGGTCGAGGGTAGTCACGGTCAGCTAAAGCCTGCGCAGCAGTTCCCGGTGTCGCCGCTAGACTACCAAGTGTATACCGGGCAAGACCCTCAGATTTGGTTTTGTTTGTCATTGATGATCGCCGGATTTGCTATTGTCTGGGTGATACATGCCTATTGGAGGCAGGATTAGCTTGGGCCCTGCCCATGCTGAGGGACGTGTGTGGTTGCGAAGGTTCTACTGAGCTTGGTGTTTTTCGGCCTTGTCGCCTGTGGCGGTCATACGCGCGCGCCTATTGAAGATCGCAATGCAGAGTCCCCGCACTTGGTTTACAGCGTGAACAAGGGGGATACACTTTATTCTATCGCCTTCCGCTACGGCTTGGATTTTCGCAGTGTCGCGGCGGTTAATGGCATCACTGCGCCGTATGTTATTTATCCCGGTCAGACAATTAATTTAGGCCAGCAGACGTCGCCTCAAGTCGCCGCTGGCCCACTTGTGATGCCCGCGCAGGGATCCGCGCCTGTAATCCAAACACCCCCTGCTTCCGAATCCGCGCTCTCGCTCGTGCCGGCGTCCGACGTGTCCGTGGCAGTAATGCCCGCGCCATCAACAGCGACCCAAGCGAAGTCCGCTGTTGCAAAGCCTGTCGCGACAGCTTCACCGGTGCCGACGGCCTCCCAGCCCAAACCAAAGGTATATGTGGGTGCCACCGTGACCACCTGGCTGTGGCCTGCCTCTGGATCTGTCACCCGGCGGTACTCGAAAAATACACATAATGGAATAGATATTGACGGAAATCGTGGGGAGCCAATTGTTGCGGTAGCCGCGGGTAAAGTCGTCTATGCGGGGACCGGTATTGTGGGATTTGGTGAGTTGCTAATTATCAAGCACAACGATGTTTACCTCAGTGCTTATGGACATAATGATCGCGTACTAGTGGAGGAAGGCCAAGCTGTTAGCGCAGGCGAAATTATTGCCGAAAAGGGCAGTTCTGGCACCGACACGGTAAAACTGCATTTTGAGATACGCAAGGAGGGCAAGCCAATCGACCCGCAAAGAGTATTACCGAGGCGTTAAATCGGCGCAAAGCTTAAAGCTGCGGCGCATCAATGCAAAAAAAATCGAGTTTAAACTGGCGTGGTTGACGTTTTAGCGCGGCAGCAATCTCCAATTAACTTGGGTTTATCTTAAATCTAGTGTAAAAATGCTGGGATCCCTACAGACGCAATAATGGGTGATTAAGATGAGTGTAGATGGAGCGAATGAAGGCTCGAAAAGAGATCCAGCATCAGACACCACCGCTAGGCATTCTCCTATTCTAGAAAAAGGGGGCTCAGTCATTGCGCTGTCAGTAAAACCCAGTCGCCAGCAACAAGTTGCTTTATCCAATCCAAAGGCGGTAAGCGCAGACAGTGAAATTGCGCGGGATCTATCATCGGTTGCTGAAGCCGACATGGATTTTGAGACAGCAAAGGCAAAGCCGGCGAGAAAATTAGATGACTCGTATGATGCGACACAGCTATATTTGAATGAAATAGGCTATACGCCGCTGCTTACCGCAGATGAAGAAAAACATTATGCCCGTCTTGCAATCAGTGGTGATGAGGCAAGTCGTCAACGCATGATCGAAAGCAATTTACGTCTGGTGGTAAAAATCTCTAGACGTTATTTAAATCGAGGGCTTACTCTTTTAGATATGATTGAGGAGGGCAACCTAGGCTTGATCAAAGCGGTTGAAAAGTTTGATCCAGAGCTGGGTTTTCGTTTTTCGACCTATGCGACTTGGTGGATACGTCAGACGATAGATCGGGCGATCATGAATCAGGCGCGTACTGTACGCCTGCCTATACACGTTGTGAAGAAGCTCAATTTCTATTTGCGCGCAGCGCGAGAACTCAGAAACACGCTTGATCATGAACCCTCTGCGGAGGAAGTTGCGAGCCTGCTACATTGTTCGGTTGCTGACGTGGAGAAGATGTTGGGTTTGAATGAGCGGGTTGTTTCAATTGATGAGCCGTCTTGGAGCGGTTCGGAGGGCCCTCTGAGCGATGCAATGGTTGACTCGCATATATCTGACCCCTCGGAGCTATTGCAGCATAGTGATATTAAAGAGCATATTAGTCTTTGGTTGGAAGAGCTACCCGCGAATTGTCGGGAGGTTGTTTCGCGTCGCTTCGGTTTACGCGGTTATGAAGCCAGCACGCTAGAGGAAGTAGGCCGTGAAACCGGATTGTCCCGTGAGCGTGTGCGACAGCTTCAGGGTGAAGCACTGAAGCAATTGCGCAGTATCATGGAAGCGCACGGTCTCAGTGGCGAATCGATGTTCACCTGAATCGTAAAGTATCGTACCTTGCGTGGCCGCTGCAATTTTATAGGCTAAGACTTAGGGTATCGCCCCTGAGAATTTTGTACTCAGGAAATTAAACTAGAACCCCTGATGAACGACCAAGGTTGCACCTAAAGCGTGCAAACCGGCTTCATGCGGGTATGCTATTACGCGGGCAAAAGTGAGGCTGCATAAACCATGTCTGAAGATATCCGCAAGCAACTGACGCTGCCTGACCTGAATCAAGTAGGCTTTGTGGTGCGTGATATGACGCAGGCACTCGCCTTATATGAGCCATTGTTTGGGCCATTTTCTGTGATGAATCCTGGGTCGATGAGTTACGACTATCGGGGAAAGCAGGAAGAGTGCGTGCTGCGCCTCGCGTTTGGTAAAAGTGGTGACGTGGAGATTGAACTAATTCAATGGATGTCTGGCGGTTGCCCGCATAAGGAGTTTTTAGATGCCGGTAGGGAAGGTATGCATCACCTGCGATTTATCGTGGACGATCTAGATAAACAGGTTAAAGCTGCTGATGCTTTGGGCTACGAGGTAATCTGGGGTAAGCGCTGGGGTGAAGGGTTGGCAGTGGCTTACTTGGAGCGATCGGACGATCCGTTGGTGCTTGAGTTTTTTGAAAACCACGCGGGATGAGCCTGTCCTCTATTTGAGGCCTTGTGGGTAGCTGTTTTTTTAGGCGTAGGCACGGGTGCTGCAGCCTATTCAGCATGGCAACAGAGAAATTTTGATTAACGCTAAAACAAAAACCCCGTGATAGCAGCAGGGCGCCTTGCAAGGGTTATCGCTGCAGTAAGCTCAGCTTATTAGGTTTGCCTGCCCATTCTTCAGAGTCGGATGGGGCGTCTTTCATTTCGGTGATGCAGGGCCACACCTCTGCCAGTTCCGCATTGAGTTCCAGAAACACTGCCTGATCTTCCGGCAACTCGTCTTCGGAGAATATCGCATCGACCGGACACTCTGGCTCGCACAACGCGCAGTCAATACATTCGTCTGGGTGAATAACCAGAAAATTTGGACCTTCGTAAAAGCAATCCACCGGACAGACTTCAACACAGTCTGTGTGCTTGCAGTTGATGCAATCCTCGCCTACAACAAATGTCATTCCTAGCTAGCCTCTTTAACAATAGTGTCTAAACTATGGGGCGATAGTTTACTCGCTGGAAGCGCAGAAATGAAGTCCTGTAGGATGATATAATGCGACTCGATACGGGTGACGAAAATCGGCCGTGCGGCTGACTCCCAATTGATTGTGAGGAGTGATCAGTCTAGGTGGGTCTTCAGGTCATAGAGGGTGCTTAGTGCCTCGCGGGGGCTAAGGTCATCAACATTTACCGCTTTTAATAGGTCGACGACTGGATGGGGCTGGGGCATGCTAAACAGGTCGTCCTGGGATTGTAAGTCAGCGGAAGACTGTCGCTCTAATACTGCGCCACGCTCTAGTTCCAGCAGTTTTTCTTGCGCGGCCCGCAATACTGGGGCGGGAATACCAGCGAGCTTTGCGACCTGCAGCCCAAAGCTGCGGTTGGCAGGACCCTCTTGGATGTTGTGTAAAAACACCACGTGATCCTGATGCTCGGTGGCATCGAGATGCACATTGGCCATTGTCGAGCACTGTTCTGGCAGGCTGGTTAGTTCGAAGTAGTGGGTGGAAAATAATGTAAACGCCCTTACGGAGCGCGCCAATTGCACGGCGGCCGCCCAAGCTAGACTAAGGCCGTCAAAGGTACTGGTTCCGCGTCCCACCTCGTCCATCAGTACGAGGCTGTGGGGGCTGGCATTGTGCAGAATATTGGCGGTTTCGGTCATTTCAACCATGAACGTAGAGCGGCCGCCGGCTAGGTCATCGGAAGAGCCAATGCGCGTAAAAATGCGGTCTAATGGCCCCAGTTTTGCCGCACTGGCGGGAACATAACTGCCGATATGTGCGAGTAGGGCAATGACTGCGTTCTGGCGCATGTAGGTCGATTTCCCTCCCATATTGGGTCCGGTAATAAGCAACATGCGCCGCTGCTCATTGAGCAAGGTATCGTTGGGGATAAACGGTTCTTGCAGTACCTGTTCTACCACCAAATGCCGTCCCGCGATGACGTCGAATACCTGCTCATCACAAAACTGTGGTTGGCATAAGCTGAGATTGTCAGCGCGTTCTGCCAGGTTCGCTAGTACATCAATTTGAGCTACCGCCGCAGCGGTCATTTGTAACGGCAGTAATTGTTCATTAAGGCGCTCGAGCAGTTCTTCGTAAAGTCCTTTCTCGCGAGCGAGCGCGCGACTTTTACTGGACAGCGCCTTATCTTCGAATTCTTTAAGTTCTGGGGTTATGAAGCGCTCGGCATTTTTTAGCGTCTGGCGGCGAATATAGTCTGGAGGTGCTTGATCAGATTGTGCTCTGCTGATTTCGATGTAGTAGCCATGCACGCGGTTATAGCCTACCTTTAATGTGCTGATGCCGGTGCTCTGTCTTTCGCGTTTCTCGATATCTAGCAAAAATGCTCCGGCATTGGTGCTGATTTGGCGCAGATTATCGAGTTCTTGATCATACCCATCGGCAATGACCCCGCCATCGCGGATCACAACGGGTGGGTTCTCGATGATGGCACTGCTCAGCAGGTCACACATTGCTGGGTAGTCCCCGGTTTGTGTACTCAGTGCGTTAAGAAGGGTTGCATTAAGGCAGAAGAGTTCGGCGCGCACCTGCGGCAGCGCCTGCAGCGAACTCAGTATTCGGGTCAAGTCTCTGGGGCGCGCGGACCTTAGGGCTACCCGTGTGAGAATACGCTCCATATCACCCACCGGCTTTAGAGCATTGCGCACAGGCTCATAGATATCGTTTTCGCATAAGGAATGAATTGCGCCATGACGCTGCCGCAGTACTTCAATGTCGGTCAGCGGTCGGTGCAGCCAGCGTCTTAAGAGCCGGCTTCCCATCGCGGTTACGCAACTATCCATGACCGACAGCAGCGTGTTGCTATGCCCTCCAGTCATGTTCAGGTCAATCTCAAGATTGCGTCGTGTGGCGACGTCTAGGATGACGCTCTCTGCGAGGCTTTCCTGCTGGATGGAGCGAATGTGCGGTAGGTTGCTGCGCTGAGTATCCTTCACATATTGCAGCAAACAGCCAGCTGCACCAATCGCGAGTTCGAGGCCATCGCAGCCGAATCCTTGTAAATCATGGGTTTGAAATTGGGTGCTCAGTGCGCGCTGCGCACTCTGTGCATCGAACTCCCACGCCGGCTGGCTTCGAGCGCCTCTGCGCTCGGTAATGATGGGGTGATTGATGGACTCGTGGTACAGCGTCTCGGCGGGATCTAACCGCTGCAACTCTCCGGTTAAGGCTTCCTCTCCACTAATTTCCGATACCCGAAATCGCCCGGTACTTAGGTCGAGAAAGGCGATGCCATAACGCTCTTGGCGTTGAGCAATCGCTAGCAGTAGGTTGTCGACTTTGTCATCCAGTAGGGCTTCGTCAGACAACGTGCCTGGGGTCACTACCCGCACCACCTGGCGATCAACAGGCCCCTTACTGGTCGCGGGATCGCCGATTTGTTCAACGATTGCGACCGAGATGCCCGCCTTTACTAATTTCGCTAGGTAGTTCTCTGCCGCATGATACGGAACACCACACATGGGTATCGGTTCGCCGCCAGATGTGCCGCGTGCTGTGAGCGTAATGTCAAGTAACGCCGCCGCCTGCTTTGCGTCCTCAAAAAAGAGCTCGTAAAAATCACCCATGCGATAGAACAGCAGATCCCGAGGGTGATTTGCCTTGATACGCAGAAACTGTCGCATCATTGGTGTGTGTGTGGCGTTTTGATTCAAAAGGACATTATCTTTAATTATCAGACGTTTTTGATTTTCGACCAAGCGTCATCATAAGGGAATCACCGCTGAAGAACAGGACTTCAACAACTTTTTTGCGATCTTGCGCTAGCCACTGCGAAGAAGGCGCCACAGCAACAGAATCAACGCCGACGCATTTGTCCATCATTGTGCGCTGCTGACGTAATTGGGTCGTTGGGTCGCCTAGACTGCAAGTCGGCAGCGCGGCAATTGCCTGCAGTATTGTCGAGTAGCAGGCTGTTTTTGGAGACATTAATGGCTTTCGACACGCTCTGAATATGTTTTATACTTCAGGTACATTTAAGACTATGATGATATTAGATTGCTTTAAAGAGTGCAAAAACCGCTAAAAGAGAGGAGACAGACCGGTATGACTGAGGAAAAGGAAGAAAAACCTATAGCGGCGGGTGGGGAGGAGAGCTTATCCGAGACGGTTCAGGGGATAGACTGGGAGAAGCTTTTATTCGTTGTGCTGTTGTCTGCAGCACTCTATCTTGAGATCGTTTATGCGACATTTTTATTAGTGTTGCTCAGTGTCGTCCGCTACTTGGTAAAAGGCAGCGTAGACGCGCGAATCTTTAATTTTTCCGACGCACTGATAACGGTAGTTCACGATACACTCCGTTATGTCCTGTTTCGTAGCAACGATAAACCATGGCCTCTTAGCCCCTGGCCTACTGCAGAAGTGTCCACAGGCAATGGGTCTGCAAAGACCGCAGAAGAATTGGCGGCGAAACCGACCGAGGCTGAGGGTGAACAGCCAAGTAAAGAGTAATAGTCCAGCGCTTCTATGCACCGCGCATTGCACGCCCTGCTCGGCGTCGCATCAGGCACAGGGCCCCTGTTGCCGCCGGAGAGTATTACTGATTATGCCAGGCGCTTAGATTTGTCTGGTGTTCTCGGCTGATGCTATTGCATGCTATATACTGCCTTAACAACAGTGAAAAGGAAGTTGGGTATGGCGTTAAAAGTAATTGTTTGGGGGACGGGCAATGTTGGGCGCCCAGCAATTCGTGCGGTTATTTCACATCATGATCTCGACTTGGTGGGAGTGATTGTTGCCAGCGAGAGTAAAGTAGGCCTCGATGCCGGACAGATCGCAGGCGTCGGCGCAACCGGTGTGATTGCCACAGACAATTGGCGCAGCATAATAGACATGGGCGCCGATGCTGTGGTTTACACAGCCACAGCGGATACGCGGCCTGAGGAGGCTATGAATGATCTGCTGTCCTGTCTTGAGGCCGGTATCAATGTAGTCTCCACCGCTTTCTATTCGTATCTTGATCCTGCGTCGACGCCGCAGGAGGCGCTTAAGCCGATCACCGATGTCTGCAGTCGCAGTGGCGCTTCCTTGTTTGTATCTGGGATCGATCCCGGTTGGGTCATGGATATGCTGCCTGTGGTATTAAGTGGCGCGGTGTCGGGTATTCGCGAGGTTCGCACGCGGGAAGTTTTCAACTATGCGCTTTATGATCAGCCACACGTCGTGCGTGAGGTGATCGGTTTTGGTGGCCCCATGGATGTGCTGCCCATGATGCTGCACGATTTTGCTATTGAGATGGTGTGGGGCCCGATGGTACGCCTAGTCGGTGAGGCACTAGGTAAGCCCGTAGAAACACTGGAAGTGAAGGTGGAGCGTTTGCCTCTAGAGCGCACGATAGAGGTGCCGGGTATGGGTACTTTTGAGTCCGGGACTCAGGGCGCATTTCGATTCGAAGTGCTGGGATATCATGGAGGAAACCCACTTTACGCGCTTGAGCACGTGACCCGGATAGACGACGAATGTGCCCCCGATTGGCCCTATCCTCCGGAGGGGAGCGGCTGCCATCAGGTGATCATTAGTGGTGACCCTGACTTGCATGTCAGTGTGCATGGCGAGGACCACTATGAGCCTGGCGTAGCTGGGGGTGGTAATGCCTCTGCGGCCAACTGGGTGGTCAACGCTCTGCCCGGGGTATGCGCAGCGCGGCCCGGAGTTGTCACGATGTTGGATCTCCCTAGGATCACAGGCGCAGGCCAATTGAACAATGGATAACACGGCGACGCCAGAAGACCTCACTAAAACACCGTCCCCTGCCAAGGCAGGTGGTATGCGTCTGGCAAAGCTGGCATTAACGCATGGTCTTATATTTGTGGTCGCACTTTCGTTATTCGCTGCCGCCGATAGCTGGACTACGATCACGGGGCTGGGTATTGCAACAGTGCTTTGCATTGTGACGGGTGCACTAGCGGGAATTATTATAACAACGTTGGTGCATGAGTGGTTCCACTATTTGGGTGCTCGCTATTCTGGCGCAGCCTATGAGGTTCCACAAAAGCAGGGTCTGTTTCTCTACAATTGGGATTTTACCCACAATAGCGTGCGCCAATTTCTTATAATGAGTGTGGCTGGTAGCGTCGGTGGCATTCTGGCTTTGATGATACTGTGGACGTCGGTGCCTGCTGATAGCTGGGGCCGTGCCGCACTGCACGGCGGCGCAATCGCCAGTGTTGTATTTGCTGCAGTGATCGAGTGGCCAGTGATACGGCGTGTCCGCATTAGTCGCGATCCACTGGTACAAATGTCTACGATTGATCGGCGCGTCTTGTCTCGCAGTTTCGTGGTATCGAGCATTGCCGGTGTCTTGATGACGCTAGTTATAGTGGCCTAGAGCCTGTGTAAAGCGTTACGCTGGCGGCCGAGTATGGCATTAATAATAGGAAGCAAACGGGAGAATAGCGTGAGAAATAAGAGGACTTTACGGGGTGCAGCTTTGCTGGCAATCACATTCTGCTGCGTAAGTGGGGCGCAGCTGGTCTTTGCCGGGGAAGAGCCTGCGCCGCGTATTCTCGTTGCGGGCGAGGGTAAGGTCGAAATCGCCCCTGATATGGCGGTGCTGAACTTAAGTGTTATGCGCCAAGCATCGACGGCTCGTGCAGCGCTGGCTGCTAATTCTGCGGCTATGGCCAAGGTGCTGGATGCCATGATGGCTTTGGGTATTGCTAAGCAGGATGTGCAGACGTCTACGTTTAATATTCAGCCTCGTTACACTAATCCTGCTAGACAAACGTCCGGCGCCACAGAGGCCCGCAAGCTAGTGGGTTATTCAGTGCGTAATGCGGTGACTGTGCAAGTGAGAGATATTAGCCGTGTTGGCGAGGTGCTCGATACGTCGGTGACACTTGGCGTTAATGACGGTGGTGGCATCGAGTTTACTAACAACGACCCCTCTGCGGCGATAACAGAGGCGCGAACAACGGCTATGAAAAAAGCACTGTCCAAGGCACAGACGCTGGCAAAGGCGGCCGGTGTGAGAGTGGGCAGGGTTCTAGAGATTTCTGAGCAGCATCAAAGTCCACGGCCAATGCCTATGGCCAGAGTGGCGATGTATGACGCAGCGGAGTCAGTGCCCATTGCTGCTGGAACAAACAGCTACAAGGTGACGGTTAATGTGACGTTGGCGATTAAGCAGCAGTAAGTGACGCAACAGCGGGTTGAGTGGGCATGAAAGACCAAGGCCGACGACACGCGTATTGGGACGTTTGCCGGGGCAACCGCAGGGACTTAGTTTGGGCTAAGCCAACCCAACCCTATCACCTGCTCGTAACAACCATTGGACTGATAGCCCGGTCTGTGATGCCGTCGTATGTCGCAGTGAGCGCTGGATGTCATCGTGCGCTGCCACATAAATATCGGCGCCTGCACCGTGTCAGTATCCCATCCGCAGCGGGGGGGGAATATTGACGTATGAAAAAGTTTATTTTTTGGGGCCTGGCGGCGTCACCTTATCAGTTAAAAATGCAGTCTCTACTCGACTTTACCGGACATGATTGGGAGCGCTGGCCGCAACAAGGTGGTCGCAGGTCTGCTCTGTCTTTGATGCTGCGTCTGGAAGTGGCAAAGTACCGTGGCATAGTCCAGCGTTTTCCTGTGATGTCCGCTGAGTTCGACGAGTACCCTGCGGTGCCGTTTTATACGCACAACGGCAAAACGTTTTACTATGATTCATCTTCTATGGCACACCATCTGGATCAGGACTTCGGGACTCAGGCGAGCCCTTTGATTCCGCGGGAGCCGAGGCTGGCGTTCATTTGCCAATTGATCGACGAAGCTTTTGACGAGTTTGGCCTCTACATGGTGCATCACATGCGCTGGGTGGGGTCTGCTAAGACCACACCCATGGGGCGGATGACCGCCCTCGAGTTTCGTAGACTGTTGCCGCCGGGTTTTGAATCTTACCTTGCTCGCCGCTTGTATCGACGCCAAGTGTCGCGCTGCCCTTACCTGTTCAGCGTGGCGCCTGCGGGCTATGACGCGGGTGTTGCTAGAGACAGGACGCCTCCCTCACGATCAGGCTTTCCACCGACACATGCGCTGCTTGACGAGTCCTGGCGGCGCTATTTGGGGGCGATGGAATACCTGCTGGCTAATCAGCCTTACCTCTTAGGGGGGCGCTTTACATTGGCCGATGCTAGCGCCTACGGTCAGTTGGGTATGAACCTCGCTGACCCAGAGGCTATAGCGAGGTTGGAGGTGCTGGCGCCATCTACTTTTCGTTGGCTGTGCGCCATTCGTGAGGGGCAGCAGCATGAGGACCGTGGTGACTTAATGCTGTCATCAAGCCTGAAACCACTGCTGCGCATTATCATGCGAACGTTTGTCGCGCTGATGCGGCAGAATGAAAGGGCCTATGCACAGGCTGTAGTCGATGGCGAAACCATGTTTAACGAGGCGGCCTTCGAGTGTCATCGTGCGCTTTACGACGGGCATCTCCTAGGGTACCCATTTCGCGCTGTTGCAAAAACCTTTCAAGTGCGAGTCTGGCGGGAGCTACAGGACAGTTGGCAGGCGCTGCAGGAGGGAGAGCGCAGGGCTTTGGAGCAGGAACTTTTGCCGAATGCGGCCATGGCGTTCAGCTCGGCCAGCCCCCCGTGAACATAATCGGTCGCTGGGTAAACGACCTGTCAATTATTCAAGCGGGTTATTTGCATGCGTGCCAAATGATTGCATTTAGTGACTTTTAGGGCTTGCAATCCTGTTTTAAACAACTGATTATATATACAGTAGTTGTGTTGGTAGCCACGCAGAGTTCGGCACAAGCGGGGCAGCCGTGAGGCTAGCCAACTAAACAAAAATGAGCTGAATATCCGCAAAATGAGAGAGGCCACTATGGACGCTAATAAAGGAAAAGCACTGGACGCAGCACTGAGCCAGATTGAACGACAGTTCGGTAAAGGCACTGTTATGCGCATGGGAGATCGAGAGCATGTGGCGATTCCTGCAATCTCTACAGGCTCCTTAGGGTTGGATATTGCTTTGGGTATTGGTGGTCTGCCGAGGGGCCGTATTTGTGAGATTTACGGTCCCGAGTCTTCTGGTAAGACAACACTGACGCTACAAGTCATCGCCGAAGCGCAAAAGATGGGCGGTACCGCAGCGTTTGTCGATGCTGAGCATGCACTGGATCCTGCTTACGCTGAAAAGCTTGGCGTGCAAATGGATGAACTTTTGCTCTCGCAACCCGACACGGGTGAACAGGCTCTTGAAGTTGCGGAAATGTTGGTGCGCTCTGGCGCGGTAGATGTTTTGGTCGTCGACTCTGTGGCAGCCTTGACTCCCAAAGCAGAAATCGAAGGTGAGATGGGCGCATCTCATGTTGGTCTGCAGGCGCGATTGCTTAGTCAGGCAATGCGAAAGTTGACAGCAGCGATTAAACAGACCAACAGTTTAGTTATTTTTATTAACCAGATTCGTATGAAAATCGGTGTAATGTTTGGCAGTCCGGAGACTACTACCGGTGGTAATGCGCTGAAGTTCTACTCATCTGTGCGTCTCGACATTCGCCGTATTGGCGCGGTCAAGGATGGCGATGAAGTGATAGGCAACGAGACTAGGGTGAAGGTGGTGAAAAACAAGGTGTCGCCACCCTTTAAGCAGGCAGAATTCCAGATCATGTATGGTCGCGGTATTTATCGGATGGGGGAGGTTGTCGACTGGGGCGTCAAGTTGAATCTGGTAGAAAAATCTGGCGCCTGGTATGCCTATAAGGGCGATAAATTGGGGCAAGGTAAGGCCAATGCTGCCAAGTTTCTAAACGACAATCTTGCAGTAGCTCGTGAAATAGAAGATCAGATTCGCGCGCAAATGCTGACGCCAATCACGCCAGAAAAGCCTGCAATTTCGGTCGATGCTGAGGAAAGCAGCGAGGAAATCGAACTGAAGTAGCGACACTCTGGTCGAGTATTTTTTGAGGGTTCACGACAGGTGCTGGGGTCCCGTAAACCCCTTTTAATTTCTCAGCACCTGCTTTTATTATGGCTGAATACATCCCACGAGAAACCAATCTCGAAGAACCCTCAGCGGTGACTGAGATAACACCGGCAGATATTCGCATGGCTGCAATGAATCTGTTGGCGCGTCGGGAACACTCAGTCCGCGAGCTGCGTAACAAACTGAAACGTCGCTTTCCTGATGACGCAGTGATTGATGAGCAGATTGCTCGTCTCACTTGTGAAAATCTACAGAGTAACTTGCGCTTTGCTGAAAGTTATGCGCGGCAGCGTATCGGTCGCGGTTACGGTCCTGTGCGCGTGAGAGAAGAGCTGCGAGAGCGCGGAGCGTCAAATCTTGATGTTGCTGCCGCAATGGTGGAGTTGCAGGTGGACTGGTTGGCAGTTGCGTCAGAGGTTGTACGTAAAAAATTTGGCGTTCTGCCGCCAAGCGATATAAAAGAGAAAGCGCGGCGTGCCCGTTTTATGCAGTATAGGGGCTTCACCGCTGACCATTATCAAGAACTTTTATAAGCTAGAAAATCGACCAGTGGTGGCAGACTGATGCAGCGTGGTTAACTGCGTAGCGCCTCTTCTATAAAGTCCAAGCGGTCTTGGCCGAAGTACATCTCATCCCCTATGAAAAACGTTGGGGCGCCGAAAATACCACGCAGGACCGCTGCCTCAGTATTGGCGATTAGCTCAGATTTTATCTGCGGGTCTTGTGATAAGGTCAGCAGGGCCGAAGCATCCAGTGCATGCGCTGTCAGCGTGGTTGCCACGGTTTCTGTGTCGCCCATGTTTTTCTCCTCCACCCACACGGCATCATACATGGCATTGATAAAGACTTGCGCACAGCCGAGACGTTGGGCGGCAATGGCACCTCGCATCAGGTTTAAGGTGTTGATTGGGAAGTAAGGGTTGGGATTCAATTTGACGGCATAACGATGCGCAAAGCGCGGTAGATCGTGGTCCATCATGTATTGCCGTTTCGCCGGGATGGCGATCGGGGAATTGTTGCCGGTCGCCTTGAATACCCCGCCAAGCAGCATCGGTTTATAGGTTATATCCAGAAGGTATTCTGCAGCCAGTTGACCTAGGCGCTTGTGTGCCAGATAGGCAGTGGGGCTGCCAAAATCAAAGTAGAAATCCAGTGCTGTACGCATGGGTGTTACTCTCTTCTTGCGATACCCCTAGTCCTCAAGAGCCGTCCTGGCGCTTGCGCTCGGTCTAAACGCGCTTCGGTGCTAATGCCGAGAACTGTGGGGCCTATGGTTATGCCGCTTCTGGTGCGGGCTGGGTGCCACGGATCAGGGCACCCGGCACTGCGCCCGTGTGTTTGCCATTCTCCATGATGATCTCACCGCTTACGATGGTTGCGATGTATCCGTTGGCACCCTGAAACATGCGTCGCCCGCCCGCAGGAAGATCGTAAATAATTTGCGGTGACTCCAGCTGTAATTCATCAAAGTCTATCAGGTTTAGATCAGCTTTCATGCCTATCTCAAGCGTGCCACGATCCTCTAAGCCTACACAGCGTGCGGTGTCGAGGGTCTGCATCTTGATGACGTCTTCAAGCTTCAGACGATGACCGCGCTCACGGTCACGCACATAGTAGCTGAGCATCTGGGTAGGCACGCTAGCATCGCATAATACGCCGCAGTGCGCCCCGGTATCTGCTAGAGATATGATGGTGCTGCTATCCTCTATCAGTGCAACCTGGCGACTAAGATCGTTCGCGCCATAGCCAAAGCAGGGAAAATACACAACAGTTTTTCCGCTGTCCTGCATCATTAGGTCATAGCAAAATTCTTGCGGGGATACGCCGGCCTCTGCTGCTTTGACTGCAATGCTATCTTCTGCAGCCGGCTCATAATTGGGTGGATTGCCTAGCGGATATAATTTGTCATAGCCGCCGATGATCGTGTCCATAAAGGAATCGCCCATTAGTGGCAAATCTTCAGAGAGAATTGCAGCTCGAACCTCTGGCTTTGTCAGTTCAGCTAAGCGATCCTCGTGTGACATAACGGAGAGAGGGCCGTAGTTGGCATGAAAGCTAAACGGGTTGATGGTTCCGTCCCAGCTGAGCAAAATATTCACCGGACGAGCACCAACATGGGGTATCAGTTGCGCGCCATTGGCATTGGCTTGGCGACAGAAGTCCAGTTGCTTAATGACGCGATCCCAGTCGGCTTCTTCTCGAAAAAAGAGTACGAAATTAATCTGGCAGTTATTCTCAACCGAAAGCCGCTGCATCCAGTCCATTTCCTGCTCCCAGTTGTGAAAGTCAGATACCAGACCGAAAATACCTTTACCGCCCAGTTCGCCGATAACTTTGCCGATGCCCAGTAGCTCAGCTTCATCCGCATAGGTGCCCGGCATGACCTGGTCGCCGCCCGTGGTGTGCAATTCAGTACGCGAAGTCGTGAAACCAATAGCCCCGGACTGGATGCCTTCTTTGACAATGGCTGCCATGGCCGTTACATCTTCAGATGTGGCTATCTCATTTTTGGCGCCACGTTCACCCATTACATAGGTCCTCACGGCGCAGTGCGGCACCTGTGCCCCAACATCGATGGCGCGGGGAAATTTTTCGACGGCGTCGAGGTATTCAGGGAAACTTTCCCAGTCCCATTTTACTCCCTCATGCAGCGCAGCGCCGGGAATGTCTTCCACGTCCTCAACGACAGTTATGAGGCGGCCTTGAGCTTCTGCATTGGGTTCGCAGGGCGCAAAACCGATACCGCAGTTGCCCATAATGAGGGTGGTGATACCGTGATTTGCCGCGGGGCTGCAAAGGGGATCCCACGTGGCCTGTCCATCCATATGAGAGTGCACATCTACCCAGCCCGGGGTCAGTAATTTGCCTTGGGCGTCGATTTCTTTGTTGCCTTTGGCATTGACACGGCCCACGGCAGCAATCTTGCCGCTGCTGATGGCGAGGTCGCCCGAAAATGCGGATTTCCCTGTGCCATCGACTATGTTTGCATTACGGATTACGAGATCGTACATGTCCATTGCCTCTCAAAAATATCTCAATAGTGTACTTAACTTACCAAGGCCCACGCTAGCCCGTGCTGACTAAATGCTTCAGTCGGTTTAAATTTTATGAATTTACGCTGATTTGCGTTTTAATTTCACCATAAAGCCCCATCGAGTTATCGTCCGGGCCTGATTGTGTGGTGTCGCTGCATCGGCGCCTCCTGAAGCGTAGCCTTTGGGTACGAGTCTTTATGGTGATCACTTTTCGCGATAGGATCACACGTTTTATTAGCGATACGAGCGGTGGGGTTGCCGCTAAAAAAACTGAATACCAAGAGAACACTGTCGATGTTCAGGGTAATGCGCGACACACATATTTCGGCCTTTTTTTTGAGCTAAAACTCTGGAAACCACCGTAATTAAAGGCAGCTCAACGACTACTTTCACTGTGTGCTGGCCACGATGCCGGTTGAGACAATGTCCCGCAATGGCGCCGCCCCTGAAATCATTTCGCGATAGTGTCTACAGCGTTTTTAAACCACGCACCGCGTGGGTAAAAATGACGCCAAGCGAACCGGACTCACAGCTGGGGTTCAAACGTCTCGGCCGACGCTAACTGCCAGTCCTTTGTCCATTCGTCTGGCATAGCGTCACTTAACAAAATATTTGCTGCAAGGGGTGGAAAAACTTCATCAAAATGTTGATTGATGCCGTTTGCGCCGCGTCGCCAAATTAAATGGGGGTACATTTTTTTGGGGTCGTCAAGCCCCATGGCGCCGATGATTTCGAAGGCTGAATGCAGAGTGCGTTGCTGAAAACTAGCAACCCGTTTGTGTCGACTCTCTACGTCCAGCGCCTTTCCGCGCGCGGAATCTTGCGTGGCGATACCGGTGGGACATTTGTTCGTATTGCAGGCCTGGCTCTGAATGCAGCCTAGCGCCAGCATCATGGTGCGGGCTGCGTTAACGGCATCAGCGCCAATCGCCAGCTTGGTGACTACGTCAAATCCAGTTGCGGTTTTGGCAGAGGAAATAATGCGGATTTTCTCACGCAGTCCCGTGCCCACCAGGCAGTTGTGCACAAAGTTGGTGCCCTCCAGGCAGGGAACGCCTAATCGATTGCTAAATTCTACCGGCGCTGCGCCGGTGCCCCCCTCGGCGCCATCGACTGTAATGAAGTCGGGTGTAATGCCCGTCTCCAGCATGGCTTTGCAAATTGCTAAAAATTCATACTTGCGACCAATGCACAGTTTAAATCCCACGGGTTTTCCGCCACTCAGCTCCCGTAATTTAACCACGAAATTCAGCAGACCTTTTGGGGTGCTGAACTCACGGTGGCCGGGCGGGGAGATCACATCTTCACCGACAGTGACCAGTCTGATTTGGGCAATTTCGCTTGATACTTTGGCCGCCGGCAGCACGCCACCGTGAGATGGCTTGGCGCCTTGTGATATTTTTATTTCAATCATCTTGACTTGATCAAGCGTGGCGGAGGCTTTGAATGACTCTGGATCAAATCCGCCATCAGGCGAGCGACAGCCAAAATAACCGGTACCGATCTGCCAGACAATATCGCCACCTTGCCGGTGATAGGGGCTGTAGCCTCCTTCGCCGGTATTATGATAGAAGCCACCCAGTTTTGCGCCTTTATTAATAGCCATAATAGCGTTGCCACTGAGTGCACCGAAACTCATAGCGGAGCAATTCAGGCGCGCAGCATTGTAGGGCTGGGTGCAGTGATCGCCACCAATCAACACACGTTTTGAATCCTCTAGCACGGCGGTCGGTGCGATCGAGTGTGCAGCACCTAACCACCCTGCCTGAGTGATGTCATGTGCGGTGCCAAAAGGCTCTGTGTCGTCCAGCCCCTGCGCTCTGCGGTAAACAAGATCACGCTCCTCTCTGTTAAACGGCAGTTCTTCGGTATCGCCGGCGATAAAATATTGGCGAATTTCCGGGCGTATAAACTCCAGCGCGTAACGCATGTAGGCTGCCACTGGATACAGCCGATTTAGAGTGTGAGGGCTAAACCAGAGGTCGTGTATACCGACTACAACGTAAAGTCCAAGAATGAGCGAGATTGCGTGAGCTGGCGCCCAATGATTTGACGCCATGTAAACAGAGACTGGGAAAAGTACCAGAGCAATAAACCAAAATAATTTCTGCATGAACGTCACAATATCGACTCCTTAGGAAATACACTTATAGAATTCAAAAAAACCATTCAGTTTTTCGCGCGCCTGCTGAGCTCATTGCCGGCATATCTGAGTTACATGCTCGCAAACTGTATTAGTGCATTATCCGTTAACGAAAGTTTCTCTTTTTTACAGGTCAACAGATGTTTGGTGCCTGGCCCGTAAGCATAAATGAACTGACCTAATTTTAGCGCGTCAATCATCGATTCTGCAATCTCGGCACGTACCGCAGGGCAGCCCCATGAGCGTCCCAAAAGACCTTGGGCATTGGCGGTGACTGGATCCACATAGGACGCCCCATGCATGACGATAAAGCGTCGCATAGCAGATTCATTGAACCCTTTAGTTAAGCCCTGAAGTCGCAGTGAATAGCCATTGCTGCCTTGATAAGTTGCTTTAGTCAGAAACAAACCCAAGCTGGTTTGATGGCTGCCCTCACGATCGGAAAATCCGACAGGAATGTCGCCACCTGAACCCTGGCCATGCGCAACATGTTCCTTGAATAATAATTTACGGTTGCTCAAATCAACGACCCACAGACGCTGCTGTCGAGAGGGAATAGTATAATCGATGATAGCGAGACGACTGGCCGACTGTCCAATGCCATTACTCTGTGCACATTTCACCGCAGCAACGGCTTCTGAAATCACTGCAGTATCCAGAGCAGGGGCGAGCTCGCTTACCAGAGCAGCGTTATCGGCCTTTGTTGGATGGGTGGTAAGGACACAAACTCCCAAGGCAAGCACCAAATTCCTGACGAGTGTTTTGGTCACAAAGCGCACATCTGATCTGCCTTTTTAGCATTTTTATTCCGATATTGTATAATAAATATCAATTAATTCAATATGATACTGCAGGTGTGCGGGGTTTTTATACACTCCTGTGCTTCCCTTCGAACTGTCAGGTCGCAATGTCATTATCGGATGCGGAAAATGCGTGATTTAGGAAGGCAATCCTCGCTAGCATTGAGCGCTTTGAGATTTCGCTGCGCTCCATAGCATCATAACCGTGCACGGTTTGCTTGGTCTCATTAACGGTAACCTCAATGCCTTGCCCTCGCAGGGCAGCGACGTAGCGTAGGCCCTCATCCCTAAGAGGGTCGAATTCAGCGGTTTCTATATAGGTCATTGGCAGGTGATGTAATTCACTATGTCCGGGGGCCGCATAGGTAGGGGTGGTCGCGTCTTTATAGCGACTTAAATACATGTCCCACATGTGCCGGTTGGAGCGGGCATTCCATACCGGCACGTCGGTAAATTCGGTGGCAGACGGCGTTGAGCAGGTATTATCGAGTACCGGATAAATCAGCAGCTGTGCGCAGAGTTTGACGAGCTTGTCGTCCCGAGATTTTTGCGCTACGCCCGCTGCGAGAGCGCCGCCGGCACTATCGCCTCCGACGGCGATGCGATTCGCGTCAATACCCAGGCTTTCAGCGTTTGAAGCAACCCATTCTAAGCCGGCGTAACAATCGTCGAAACCACCGGGGAAAGGGTGCTTAGGTGCCAGTCGATAGGGGACGAAGACTAAAACACAACCCGTTTCATTGGCATAGCGTTCGCAGCTTTTTAGGTGCAAATTTGCATAAGTAATTCCAAAGCCGCCGCCATGATAATAAATAAGAGCAGGTGCAGCTGTTGCTGAGCGATGAGGTGTTAGGGTGAAAATCTTCAGTTGACTGCCATCTGCTCTCGCAATGACGTGGTCATCGACCATCAACTTAAGTGATCGCCTAACAAAAAAACAGTGCGCCTTCATAGCCGTATTAATTAACCACAGTAGCGCTGCGTTAAAGGTTAAGGTCACAACGGGGAATTTTGCGAAGTCGGGGTGGATATCGTATTTTTTATTCATGGTGTCGATGTTTCTATGTTATGAAGGACAAATATTGGCAAACATGCAGCGTGCATCAAGATAGCTGGTTGAGCACTAATCATTGCTTGCCTGGGCCGCTGTTGATGTTTGGTCTTATATGTATTTAGTGTTACTGCAAATACCAAGTTTTGCAAGGTAGTCTGCCGCAGGCGCTGGGCAGCGGCACAGGTGCCTGCAATGTTTCAGCGCGCGAGCGCTCGAGAACCCCTAGAGCTAAAACACAGCTGGATTTCTGCTTTTTTTCACCAATCACGCCCCACCTCTCTGCCGTTGGCGGGCTAAGATGTTATTTGAGCCGCTAAAATCTTTATATAGGTTTCATCAGAATATTTGAGGCAGTATTTCGAGGCTTAATTCATCCGCACGATAGGTTACATTCAATTGGCGACAGAGTCTGATTTATTATACGTGCTAACGGGGATTTTCATCTCAACTTGTCGATAGCGCCGATGTGGTTCATGCTGAACAAAATAACGCGATGGACGTTTACCACCATGCTATCTAGATTTGATGATTACCCCATTCACCAGACCGCAGAGCCTGTCGTTCACACCGCTTCAAGCGACCGATTTTTTTATGATCGCTATTGGTACAACGGACACGCTCAAGATGGACGCTTTTATTTCGGCGTGGGGATGTGCCGTTATGCTAATCTCGGCATTTTAGATTGCAGTCTAAGTTTGGCTATCGATGGCCACCAGTACGCTTTTCACGGCTCGCGCAGAGCGCCCCAGGAACCAACAGACACGACGGTAGGCCCCTTTGCATTGCAAATACTGGAGCCTATGGGCCGTCATCGCCTGCTGATAGAGGCAAACGAAACGGGGATAGAGTGCGACCTACTGTTTACGCCGCGCACCGCTTGCATAGAGGAGGGGCGTCAAACGCTACGCAATGAGCGGCATATCGTGATGGACGCGACTCGGCTTGATCAGTTTGGCTTCTGGTCTGGCTGGATCCGCTACGACGGTAAAGAGTTGAAAGTTGATGGTCGCACGACTTTTGGTTTGAAGGATCGCTCTTGGGGTATTCGCCCCGTGGGAGATGCCTATTTGGGCGGGGCACCCCTAGCCGAGTTTCAGGCCGTGCATTTTTGCTGGATGCCAATCCACTGGGCGAACGAGTGCAGCCTTGCGGGATGGTTTGAGGACGCCAACGGGTACCAGTGGCATACAGATCAAGCATTTTTGCCCCATTACCCCACTATGGACTTAATTCCGGGCACCATCGATCCTCAGTCCCGGGTGTGGCAGGGTAAGGTAGAGCACCAACTCAATATGATTCCCGGCACGCGACGCGCCAGCTCGGCAACCATTACGATGCACGATAGATCTGGTGAAAGTGTGGAAGTGCATTTGGAGCCAGTGTTAGTGCATCGCATGAAAGGTCTTGGCTATCAGCATCCTCAGTGGGGCCACGGCAAGTGGCATGGCGAGTTGGCCATAGCGGGTGAAAGCTGGAAGGACAGTGATTTAGATCCGTTGGCGCTGGAGAATCTTCATATCCAGCAGATCGTGAGGGCAACATGTGGTGATAAGGTGGGTCATGGTGTGCTGGAGCAGATGCATTTAGGTCCATCAACGTTATTGGATTTTGAAGACTGGTTTGACGGCGCAAAATAGCTATAAGTAGCTAGATCGGTGCACGAGCCACGTTTTTTGACAAACATAGACCGTATGAACTAGTGAGAGGCGTAGCAAAAAAATGGCCATGCGTAGAGGGTTGCTGTCTAAGATTTTGAAGGTGGTGTTGCTGCTCGCGCTGACTTTTGTCGGTGTGTCTTTAGTGGTGGTCTGGCAGATAGGCGCTTGGAATTTGGTTTTTCCATCACAACATCACGATACTGTGGCGCCCGCTATTCCGTTGGATATGCAATCGCCCGCCGTTTTGGTTTTCAGTAAGACCAATAGTTTTCGGCATAAGGATGGTATTGCCGGGGGCACAAAAGCACTGCAGTCTATAGCTGAGAATGAGCAGTGGGGGATGCTACATACAGAGAACGGTGCAGTATTTAATGAGACCGATCTAGCTAGGTTTGATGCGGTCGTGTTCCTGAATGTTTCTGGAGACGTGCTAAGTGATGCACAGGAAGCTGACTTTCAGTCATGGGTTCAAGCCGGTGGTGGGTGGCTGGGAATTCACTCAGCGGGTGATGATTCGCATTCTGAGTGGCAGTGGTACAACGACAATTTCATCGGGGCGACCTTCACTGCCCATATCATGAGCCCGCAATTTCAGAGCGCCACTGTTGTCATGGAGAACCAGGCACACCCGATTCTCTCAGGTATGCCTGATACCTGGCAGCACGAGGAGGAGTGGTATTCTTGGGAACAAAGCCCGCGCGTCAAGGGCTTTACGATTTTAGCCTCTGTTGATGAATCCTCGTATAACCCAGTACAAAAGTTTATGGATTATGAGCGAGACCTGAGGATGGGCGACCACCCTGTCGTGTGGGCCAATTGCGTTGGCGATGGGCGCAGTGTGTATGCGGCCATGGGGCACCAAGCGGAGTCTTTTGAGCAGCCCGTTTTTCTGCGGTTGATCGTCAATGCTTTGAGCTGGCTAATCTCTGCAGAGGCCTGCCCATTTCTGCCCACGCCCTATGACAACGTAATTACTTCAGTTTCCAAGGCTGGAATATCACCTTCAGGTAATTGAAAGCGCCAGAACATGATGCCGTAGGGCCGTTTCTCGGTGTCCAGCCAGTTAGGGCGTCCTGGGTCCCGATGGGCCACGATCATTTCGAAGCTGCCGTCCTCGTTTAATACAGTTTGCGCTCTATTCAGTGATATACTGCGCTCCTCGTAATTAAAAGTCTGCAGAAATCTATTGAATAACACCACATTGGTGAATCGGCAGTTGGGAAAACGGCCTCGGATCAGCAGCGCCTGATCCGGGCCGAGCACAAACGGTGCCATGCTGTAAACGTTGTCACGAGCAGCGTAGGTGATGGAGTCATGGGAGTCATCTTTTTTTGGTGGCATAAACTGATTGGGTATTCTTGATACCCACGATGGACTATTTTCATTATTCATTGTAATCACGTTGCCGCTTACAAACCCGGTGACACGACGAATGCCGGCGGCGATCTCGACATCAGTGGGTGACTTTCGAGGTTCTGCTGGCTCAAGATTGCGGATATCTATTGGGATGTGGTGCAAGCGATCGTTATTGATGCACTGTTCGCGCTCATAATAGTGCCTGGTGGTGATACTAGCGGCCCCGCTCACCATCGGCATCCAGTTACCCTCGGTTTCTTCTGTGCTAAGTGTGATCTCATAATCACCATTTTCGTCTGCTTTAAACTGTGTATCGTTGAGGGTGGATCCGATGCCATCACTGCCAGTGTCGGCGGCTAACTCGAGGGTGAAGCTAGTGTAGGTGGCGCCTGCGAGATTGCCTGTAATACGGTAGCGGTGTTGATCATCAATAACCGCTGAGTAATATCTGGCATCCGGGTTATCTCCGAGCATCTTTTTGTGCTGATTGATAAAAGGTGTAAAGAACGGTCTCGCGGGATCCGCTTCTAGCCAAGCCTGCAGTGCGTGCATCAGTACATGGAGCATGACGCGGTGCGCCTCTGCAAAATCCTGCGGCGTACGCAACTTCCACTCGGGGCTTGTAAAAGCGACCTCTAGGTTGTCCAGCGCCTGCTGGAGTTCTGATAACGCTTTGGCCGCTGCGCTGCCGGTCTTCCCTTGAGCCACGGCAGCCACCGTTGGTGTGAGGACTGCTCCTATTAGACCGCTCAATGCGGCTCCTTTTAATAACTCGCGACGCTGCATAAGCTGTCTCCTGCTGAATGGCGACTTGATGTGTGCTGCTACGCTTTTATATCGCGTCTAACGGGCGCTGACCTCCGCACAAGATATCAGTGACGCGCTCGGTATCCATGTACTCTTTTAGCCTGATTAATTTACCTGATTGGAATTCAAACAGGAAATGGTATTCATTGCTGTAGGTCTGCCCCGAAACATGTTCTCCCTCGCTGGTCGCTTCAACCGCGACCTTATTGCCTTCGCCGACCATACTCAAAATGGTAAATGTTAGCCCACTGGGGAATACGTCGAAAATCCCCGCTGCCGAGGCCGCAATCTGTTCGCGCGAAAAAATGCCAGATATCAGCGTATTGCCCATAGTTTGGACGCAGCCGTCGGCGGCATAGGCGTCCACGATAAACGCAACGTCCCCGCGGTTTAGTGCGTCAAAAAATTGTGTGACTAATTTTTTATTAGATTCACTACTGTTATGCATAACTGAGCTCCCGTGTTGGTTAGTTTAGAGACTGTTAGCATCCACTCTGCCACGTCCAGATTTTAGTTGTCCGCGCTTTGTTTTGCTGTCGACTCGCTTTCTCTGACTGCTGCGACTTGGCTTGGTAGGCTTCCGTCGTTGGCGTGTTGCGCTGGCGGCCCTTATTAACTCACTGAGACGCTCTAAAGCATCACCACGATTTTTTTCCTGACTGCGAAAGCGCTGAGCCTTAATGATAATGATGCCATCGCTGGTAATACGCCGATCGCTGATTTTTTTTAGACTTTCTTTATAGACGGCCGGCAGCGAGGATGCTGCGACATCGAATCTAAGGTGGACGGCTGAGGAGACTTTATTGACATTCTGGCCCCCTGCGCCTTGAGCACGTATAGCCTGAAACTGAATTTCTGTCAGTGGAATGCTAACCTGGTTTGATATTTTCAGGCTCATCAGGGAGGAGAATCCATCGTGGTTAGCAGTGCAGGATCGCTAGCGGTTGCGCCCCAGTTTTTCATGCGCGTCAACCCATTCATTGGTGCGAGTTTTTTTGTCGATTTTAGCTGCGGCACCCAGAGAGATTTCGCCCGCCAGCACGAGTCCAGCGGCAATTTCTGCCAACTTCATAGCCTTCCCTGCGCCGAAGCAATCCATGATCTGCAGGCATTCACGCTGAGTGGGCAAGCTAGTGCCGCCCCCGTAAGTCGCAAGAATTAAAGCAGGAAGGGTAATGGAAAAATAATAATCTCCATCACGAGTGACCTTATTGTAGGTAGAGCATTGGTTTGACTCGCCGATGTTAGCAACGTCCTGTCCGGTTGCAAGATAGAGTGCAGCGAGACCATTGGCTGGATGAGCAGCATTATTGGACGAATTGGTCAAAAAAGCACTGAGGTTGCTAATACCTTGGCCATAGTGCATCTGTTGCGGTGAAATACGTAGGTTCCTTTTCATTACATCGGCGGGAATGGTAATTTCAGCTGTGACTCGTCTGCCGCGTCCCTTCAACATGTTCACGGAGGAGGTTTTCTTTTCCGTATCGAAGTTTCCCGACAGTAGGTAGTGCGACAATGCCTTGAATTCTTTGTTGATCCACTCACAGGCAACGAAGGTGGCCTTGCTAGTCATATTCTGCCCTGCAGCGTCTCCTGTGCTATAATTAAAGCGGGTGAAAACCATATTATGGGCATGATAGTGCTCGATCTCATTGAGTTTCCCGACAGAGGTCGTTGATTCTGCTTGTGCCTTGATGCGTTCAACGTTTTCATCCAGCCAGCGTTCGAAGTCGCGCGCCTCCCGCGCGCTGGGGAACACAAAGACAGGCGCTCGTTGCATGGCCTCACCCGATACCGTGGTGATGACGCCGCCACTCTCCCTGATGACACGCATGCCTCGGTTATAACTGGCCAGCATTGTGCCCTCTACAGTGGCCATGGGGACGTAAAACTCGCCTTTGGCATGCTCACCATTGACTTGCAGTGGGCCTGCTAAACCGATGGGAATTTGAGCCACACCAAAAATGTTCTCGATATTCCCCGCCATCTCAGCGGGATCGAATGAAAATTGCTTAGTGTGCTCTAGCGTAGCGGGTGTATTCGCCTCTATAAACGCCTGACGGTCGCTTATGATCTCAATGCTATAATCATCTTTATCGGACCGTGGTATTTTTTTACTCACACTGAGGACCTCGCTGGGAAATAGCAGTTAAAATTAACTGATTGAACAGCGTTGGTCAATTTGACAGAGGTGCGTTTTAACGGCTTTGCAGTTCACCTGCCTCTCCCACGGTGCGCTGAAGATGCTTACCAATGACCTGCAAAAACGCATAACCATACTTTTTTAGCTTGCGCTCGCCAACACCTGTGATTCGTCCGAACTGCTCTGAATTCCGGGGGAGGGCGCTGCACATGTCTTTCAGGCTGCGATCGTGAAAAATAACGTAAGGGGGAACACCTTGCTCCTCTGCCAATTCGCGTCGGCAGTCGCGTAAGGCCTCCCATAGCGTGATATCGATATCACTGGGCAGTGCAGTTTTTGTGTGCTGTCGCGCCGGCTTAGCTGCAGCTTCGCGCCGCAACATTATAGCCTCTTCGCCGCGCAACAGCGGGCGACATTTTTCCTCCAGATGCAGTGCACCGAAGCGCTCCATGTCCACGCTCAGATATCCTCGACCAACGAGCTGTCTGAATACAGACCGCCATTGAGTATCATTGAGGTCTTTTCCGACGCCGTGGATAGGTAGATGGTGATGATCAAACTGCAATACCTTGGCATTCTCTGCTCCGCGCAATATATCGATAAGATGATTGACTCCGAAGCGTTGTCCGGTGCGATAGACTGCACTGAGTGCTTTGCGCACCGCATCTGTACCATCCCATGTGTCGATTGGTTCGAGGCAAGTGTCGCAGTTACCGCAGGATGTTGGTTGAGGTTCACCAAAGTACTGTAGTAAGGCCTCACGCCGGCAGGTGGTGATTTCACAGAGCCCGAGCATGGCATTCAAGCGGTGCTGTTCTGCACGCTTGTATTCTTCACTGCCCTCGGATGAGGCCACCATTTGTCGCAGTTTAATGACGTCCTGTAACCCGTAAATCATCCATGCGTTAGAGGGTTCGCCATCGCGGCCAGCGCGGCCTGTTTCTTGGTAATAGGACTCTACTGTCTTGGGCATATCCATGTGGGCGACAAAGCGCACGTCTGGCTTATCGATTCCCATACCAAAGGCGATGGTGGCGACGATGATGACGGCCTCCTCGCGTAAAAACCGCATCTGATGGTCAGCGCGGGTATCCGCGGGTAAACCGGCATGATAGGGCAAAGCGGTAAAGCCCTGATCGCGCAGCCAAAGTGCGATTTCTTGCGTTCTCTTACGCGACATACAGTAGACAATTCCAGCATGCTGCTGATGCCCGGCCCGCAAAAAACGCAGCAACTGTGCTCGAGGGTTTTTCTCCTTGAGAGCAATACGATAATGAATATTGGGTCGATCAAAGCTGGCAATAAAGTGCTTGGCTCTGTCTAGATCTAGTCGCATAGTAATTTCGGCGCGGGTGCGAGCGTCCGCTGTTGCGGTAAGAGCTATGCGGGGAATATTGGGGAAATGTTCATGCAAAAGGCTCAATTTCAGATAGTCAGCGCGAAAATCATGTCCCCATTGGGAGACGCAATGTGCTTCGTCAATGGCAAAAAGCGCTATGTCAGTCTGTCGCAGTAAAGCCAGGAAACGTTCCTGTGTCAGGCGTTCGGGCGCGACGTACAGGAGGTCAAGGTTGCCCGACAAAAGGTCCCCCTCCACTGCCCGCGCTACCGTGATGTCGAGCGAAGAGTTGAGAAAGCTCGCCCTAACGCCAAGTTGCCTCATTGCGTTGACTTGATCCTGCATCAAGGCGATCAGAGGCGAGATAACGATGCCACATCCGTTTCTGGCCAGGGCGGGAATCTGATAGCATAGGGATTTGCCCCCACCTGTTGGCATTAATACAAGGGCATCATCGCCCTCGATGATGGCGTGAATAATTTCGCTTTGGGGTTCTCGAAAAGATTCGTAGCCAAACACAGATTGTAATATTTCTTGGGCAGTGCTCATGGCTAAGCAGTATACCGCAATAGCGGTATCACATCGGAACATTAGCCCAAACGTGATACTAAATGATAAGGTGGTCCTCTTGGTACGTTACAGATTTGGAGCGGTCGCTAGTCATGAGCAAGACAAATATCAAAACTGATCACGAAATTCACCTTGAGTGCCTGAACCGTTTTATTGACCTTGCCAACACTATTAAGGATGAGGGGGTCGATATAAAGATGGTGTCCCATGGGTTGATGTCCGCCTCGGGTTACTACACCACCTATGCGCTTGGCGGAAATAGCGGTGCCCTGTCAGACCTCGGGATGGAAAAAGTCACCGCAGCCTATAGGCGTGAACTGGAACGAATACAGAACCTTAAGAAAGAGCAAGTTAATTCAACGGTGGAGTGATTTTGTGCGATAGGGCTTTTTGCTAGGCTCTACCTAAACAGTTTTTAGTATTAACCTCGGGTGATTGTCGGCAAAGTGCCCCAATTTTCAGGCTGCTGCCCGCCGATCGGTCTGTGTGCGACGATCGTTGGCCACCAGAATCCCGTTGGCGGAGAGAGGAAATGTTACCGGCCTGCCTTCCCGGCGATCCTTGCCACTGCGGGGTACCAAGCGCAGCGCGGGCTCATTGGAGGGCGCATTACGCTTATTGTCATGCGAAACGTCGTTCCGGGACGTCGCAGAGACAACATAGGCCGCTGCGACAATAGCGCATGAGCCCACGATGCCTAACACAATTAATATTAAATCCATCACCTATGATGCCTTATAAACAGGTGCGGCGGAAGTCTAATTTAGACTAAGCAAGATTAAGGCCAACAAATGTAAGCCTATGTTTTACAACGACTTGGGCTAAGGGGGGGGCATTGAAAATTCAACACTTCCAAAAAAGTGTAAATTTTTTTGACACATAGCGGGTAGTTTAAATTCTAACCTAGCCTGATGAATCCGACGCGGTCCTGGATAACAGCGACGTTTTATTGAAACGATAGGTCCTGATTAGCACGTGTTAATGCGCGATGCTCAAATGTAAATGACGCTGATAAACTGCACAGTTAGAGTAAAATTTGTTTTGGATAAGGGTGGTTCAGAAAATCTTTTGGACTGGCGCTGAATCCGTATGCTCCTGACTGGAATACAACCACTAGGTCGCCCGGATACGCGCGCGGCAGCTTAACCTTATCGCCCAGCACATCCAGTGGGGTACATAGCGGGCCCACGACATTGACCACTTCCAGTGCATCTGCCGACATTCGGTTACCTAGGCACAGAGGATAATTTTTACGGATGATTTGTCCGAAATTTCCCGAGGCAGCAAGATGGTGGTGTAGGCCGCCATTGGTGATAAGGAAGGTTTGCCCGCGAGAGACTTTTCTGTCGAGCACTTCACAGACATAAATGCCCGCTTCGGCAGTGAGATAGCGACCCAGTTCCATTATGATTTCTATCTCTGGGAACTTTTTCCGGGCAGTCTCTATGAGAGGTAACAGGTTAGCGCCAATGGCGGCTAAATCCAGACGCTGCTCCCCGGGGAAGTAGGGTACGCCCAGACCGCCACCGATATTGAGCCAACGCACAGGTGATGGTGCAAACTGGGCGAGACGGAAGGCAAGCTCGAAAGTCTTGGCTTGGGCGTCAATAATGGCCTGCTCCTGCAAATTTTGCGAGCCGCTAAAGATGTGGAATCCCATGAATTCCAGTGGCAGTCTTCCGAGGGTCTTCAGCATCGCTGGAACGCACTCGGCATCTACCCCAAAGGGCTTGGGGCCACTGCCCATTTTCATGCCTGCCGACTTGAGTTCAAAGTCAGGATTGACACGAATAGCGACACGGGGCCGCACGGATTTATTCTCAGCTAGTGCCGCGATTCGCAGCATCTCGCCATTTGACTCCATGTTGATGATCACTCCGCTGTCGATCGCTGCCTGCAGGTCAGCATCTGATTTTCCAGGGCCAGCAAAACTGATATTGATTGGTGCAGCGCCAGCCTCAAGGGCTACCTTGAGTTCGCCTGCAGAGGCCACGTCTAATCCGTCAGCGAGCTCTGCCAAGTAGCTTACGACTTCAGGCATGGGGTTGGCTTTCATTGCGTAGTGCAAGTGAACTGCAGCGGGCAGTGCATCGCGTAATTGATCTGTTTGGGTACGCATTACTGCGCGATCATAGGCGTAAAAGGGAGTGCTGCCCAGCTGTCTAGCGATATCAATGAGCGGTTGTCCGCCGATTTGAAGACAATTATCTGCGATGTTGAACTGACTCATTGGGGCATGCTTCGGTATTTTAGGCATGCCTGTTGTATTGTTCATGGGGGATTATCCTGAAACATAGTTTGATATTGCTCAGCCAGTATGCGGCGGTCAATTTTACCATTGGCGGTGTAGGGCAGGGTGTCTCGGCCGATGACTATGGCGGGTACCATAAAATTCGGGAGTTCTGTGCGACAGTGGCGCCACACTGAATTTTTTAGGGTGTCATCTACCTGCAAGCCTCGAGCAGGGGTAATAACGAGTAGTATGGCCTGACCGAGTGCAGCATGAGGTAAGCCCATAGCCACTGCTTCAGTGATTAGGCCCGTGCCGTGGATAATATCTTCTATCTCAGTGGGGCTCACCCGATAACCAGACGTCTTGATCATTTGGTCGTCCCGGCTGATAAAGTAAAGGTACCCTTCGTCATCTTTCCTTACCTGGTCGCCAGACCACACGGCCAATTTTGTGGAGGCATTTTCGAGTGAACTTTGTGGACAGGGCCTGAAACGCTTAGCGGTCTCATCTGGATCATTCCAGTAGCCCTGACTCACGAGTATGCCGCAATGAACCAGTTCACCAGGTTCGTTGGGCGCGCATTCGCTGCCCGCTGCGTTAATGACTAGAATTTCAGCTCCGGGAATCGCTTTGCCAATTGAATGAGGACGCGCATTTACCTGATTCGGCTGCAGATAGGTTGAACGAAAAGCTTCAGTAAGTCCGTACATCAAGAAAATATCGGTCGACGGCAATATCTGTTGCAGCGCTCGAGTCGTTGCTGCCGGCATAGCCCCACCCGTGTTCGTGATATAACGCAGTAATTGTTTGGCCTGCACTGGCCATTCGAGATCTTTGAGCTGATTCCAAAGAGACGGTACTGCCGCTAAACCTGTGATCCCATAGCGTACAACTGCTCGTGGTACGTCGCGGGGCAGTAGATAGTCCATCAGGACGGCGGTAGCACCGACTAAAAATGTTGTAGTGAGTTGACTGAGCCCTGCGTCGAAGCTAAGGGGCAGTAGCACAAGCAAGCGATCAACAGAGGAATTATCCAGATAACTGGCCACACTGTGTGCTCCGGCCACCATATTGCGATGAGACAAGACAACGCCTTTGGGGTTGCCAGTACTCCCTGAGGTGTACAAGATTGCGGCCATGTCGGTATGGATACGGTGGTGCGGTGCCAGATTGGCGTCACACAAGTTATAAAACGCTGTGCGGCCAATAAGCCGCTGTGGGATGGAGGAAGCCGCTTCTGGCACCTGATCTTCTACTAGGACGATTGTGTGCAGATTAGGGCAGGCATCACAAATCCCCACTAATGAAGCGAGGCGTGCGGCAGACGTAATTAATATTTTGACATCGCAGTGAGTGAGGATATATGCGACTTGACGCGGTTTAAGTAGTGGGTTGATGGGCACAAAACAGGCTCCAGCTGCTGCTGCGCCAAACAGACTGAACACGGCCTCTGGTTGTTTCGGCAGATATACCGCAACCCTCTCTCCAGAGCCGATTCCTAGACCTAATAGTGCGCCCGCAGTCTGCTCGACTTTGCGTTGCACCTGACTGTAGGTGAATATCTGGTCCTTAAACAGCAGTGCAGCTGCGTCTGGAGTGACTTGCGCACTCTCGGCAATAGATTGCTGGATCAGGCCTGGCGTTTCGATGAAATCGATGAGGGAGAACTCGGTTGCGACAAAGCCTTATTGTAACTTAATTGAAGTATGGCTACAGGGTGGATTATGCGATGAACATGCGCGGACGACAAAGTTAACGTGTCTGTTGCTTTATGCCCATGCGTTCCAGCAGCTTGTATAGCGTTGGTCTCGTAATCCCCAGTACGTGAGCCGCTTCGGTTATATTTTGATTGGCATAGCTCATGGCGCGAAGCACAGCAGTGTATTCCGCTTTTTCTCGTATGACTTTCAGGCTTTGCGGCACCGCCTCTTCATCGCTGTTTGCTAATTCTAGGCCCTCACTGCTTATTTGGCTGCCGTCAGCCATAATCACGCCACGCTTCACGCGGCTCTCTAGTTCACGCACGTTGCCTGGCCAGTCATAGGCCGCCATAGCTGCGATAGCGCCAGCAGAAAAGCTCTTTGCCGAGCTGTTATATTCCTGAGACCATTGATCCAAGAATGATTTAGCCAGCAGAGTAGTGTCGCCTTCGCGCTGCTTAAGGCTTGGTATATCCAAGACAATCTCACTAATACGGTAGTATAAGTCTTCGCGAAAAAGACCCTTTGAGATCAAGTCTTGCAAATTTTGATGCGTAGCGCAGATGATCCGAGCATCCACTGGAATTTCCTTACGCCCTCCAATGTGTTCTACCACTCTTTCCTGTAGAAAACGCAAAAGTTTAGCCTGCAACTCTATGGGGAGGTCTCCAATTTCATCAAGGAATAGGGTACCCTTGTCGGCGTACTCAATTCTCCCTGACGTTTGCTTCACTGCTCCCGTAAAAGCGCCTTTTTCATAGCCGAAAAGCTCGCTTTCCAGCAAGTTCGCTGGTATTGCAGCACAGTTGATTGCGACTAATGGGTGGCTAGCTCGCGGGCTCAGTTCATGCAGCGCCCGCGCACAGAGTTCCTTGCCGGTGCCGCTTGCTCCCAATATCAATGTGGTGATGTCTGACGGGGCAATCTTTTCTATTGTGCGACAAACTTTTAGCATTTCAGGACTGGCTGTAATGATCCCCCTGAGAGGCATACTCAGATTGTGATTCTGAAGCCTACGATTTTCGAGCTCCAGTGCGTTCACATGATAGGCACGGTTCACCAGCAGAGCCAGTATTTGCGGGTCAGTGGGTTTTTGATGAAAATCATAAGCACCCAAGGCTATGGACTGGACTGCGTTGGCGTAGTTATCGTCTCCAGTAAGAATGATCACTTTAGTCGCGGGTGTTAATGAAAGAATTTCACTCAGAGTGGCAAGCCCCTCAGTGACACCGCCGGGGTCAGGCGGCAAGCCCAAGTCCAGTAAAACGACATTCGGTTCGATACGACGCACCTGATTGATCGCTTCCGAGCGATCGCCAGCAATGGTCACTTCGAATTCATCAAAGGCCCAGCGTAATTGGCTTTGCAGCCCCTTATCGTCCTCTACTACCAGCAGCTTTTTTTTGCTATCTTTCACTGACAATTCACCTTAAAAAATTGGGGGTGCATGCTGTGCACCCCTTGAATCAGAACTGGGTATCAGTACGCGAAATAGAGAGCCTTGTCCCAAAAGACTGGTTACGCTTATTTCACCGCCCAGACCGTGGATGAAATCGCGACTTTCAAATGCGCCAATACCCATGCCAGTTAAGCCCTTGGTGGAGTCGAAGGGTTTGAACAGTCGATGTTGGATGAACTGCTCATCCATCCCCGTGCCGTTGTCCTCAATTTCCACAACGATGTAACCAGGCTCGGTGAATAACCTAATAGCCACTTGTCCTGTCTCACTGGTGGCGTCTTGGGCATTCTGTATCAAGTGCTCAAATACGGTTCGCAGTCGATCACTGTCACATGTCAGCGATAATGTACTCGGTGCCGCAGTAAGTTTGGGGTGAGGTGTGCGAAGTTTACAGGTATCGATAACATGTTCCAGTAATTCTATCAGATTGAATTCTTGCTGTTGTGTCCGCAACGTCTCACTACGCAATTGTGCCATTAATTTACTCATTCGCTCGACCGTATTGCTAACCGTATCGACCATGTCGTCAATAAATTCAGGGTTTTGCTTATGCTTTTTTGCATTTGCGACGATTAACGAAAGTTGTGCAAGAATATTTTTTAGATCGTGGATGACATAGGCTGATAGGCGGTTAAACGCTTCGAATTGACGCGACTCTACTAGCGCCTTATCTGCCTGAAACTGGGCTAGATGACTTGCCGCCTGCTTGCCCGCCACTTTCAAAAGGTCTCTGTCCTCCCAGTTTAGATCGCCTGCGACCTCTGATTCACGAAGCAGCACAATGCCTTGCAGTATATCGCCAAATAGCAGCGGTATAATCAACCAAGCTTTCGGGATAGAAGTTACCATCAGAGGCAGTGCCAAGTTTCGGTATACATCTGGATCGCTTCGCCATTCTCGTAGATCAATAATCCACTCATTAGTTTGGAGCCACTGTGACAGTTCGCCTAAACTAACATCTGACGCTGGGGTCGGCATGTCCCAGTTGGCCGCAATGGTGAAACGCCCGGTATCCGTTCTACTCCAAAGTATTCCTCCCGGACTTTTAACTAAGTTGGCCACAGCACGGGTAATATTTTCAGGCACATCGGTTTTTCCGCTTGCAAGAATTGCAGTGAACTCTAGCCATTCAATTCGGTAATCATATTTGTAACTAAAGAAATTTTTGCTCAGCCACACTCTAAAGCGGGCCCTGATTTGCCCAGAGAACAGCAGTACAATAAGGATTAAGCCCGCGGCACACAGGAATGTAATTTGTAATACGCCAGCCCAACTGCCCCCAAGGTAGCGGATAAAATAACCAGTCACGGCCATTGCGATGAGGTAAAGGCCCGAGGCCATCAATGTAAGAGCATGGAAGGCAAAATGCCTTGAAGTGCGAAAGGCTTGTTGGTTTTCCATAACCTCTCTGCCAGCGGCACGACCAACACTGATGCCGATTAGAACGGCGGCCATCACACTAACAAGGCCTCGTGCTTGCCAAGCATTTTCATTGAGCTGTAGAAATAGAAGCCCCTCTCCATACAGGAATAGGTCAAAAGCGAACAAGATGCCTAGGCCTAGGCAAAGTTGTTTGGTGGACAAAAGTTCATTGTCGTTACTGTTGCGGTAATACTGTTCCAGAAGTAATAGGCTCAAAATGGACATTGCGAGCCAGCCTCCAGCATTCACATACAAGGCAACACTGAATAGAGAAGCCGCGTTGCCCAGCAAAGGATCTATGCCGACAAGTAAAGCTGTGATCATGGTAAAACTTAGTAAATACCAGGGAACCCACCGATTGGTTGCCAGTATGTGATCGGTGCCTTTCAATCTCGCAGAAAGTAGTTTTAGCAAAACAAATATCCAAGCCCCGTTTCGACAAGCCTCGGCCGTTTGGATTAACATCACAATGGGGCTGGGCAGTAATGTCGATATGGCGACAGCCGCTGCCCACGCAGCGGTCAAAATGCTCGCGGCGAGCAGAGCGTTGCCGATTGGATTCTGCCGCCTGGAGGTGAAGATAAAAATAGCTAGAATAACAAAGGCACAAAAAGCAGCGCCGTAGCTGTACAGGCCGATGTTGCCGGCTATGTCGTTTTGAGTTTCTAATTTGGAAACTAGAAAATCGAATGCCACGTTCTATCTCGCGATGGGGAATGTCCAACCGCAGACACTATACTGCCTGCCTTCTGGTGTAAACGCTGGTGAAGTAAAGGGCCTCTATATTGTATGCAAGAAGGGACGTCCTCAATCGCGAATAAACACAATAAATATTTTATTCGTTAGGCCTGTTTGCTAGCATGCAAGCCTGCGGAGCGCGCAAGTATCGCGCAAATGACGCCTCGGACATGCTAAAAAAGGTGAATAGCGAATGGAAGTTTTAGACACGATAGCAATCGTTGGTCTTGGATATGTCGGACTGCCTTTAGCAGTGGCTTTTGGCCGCTTGCGCCCCACCATCGGTTTAGATTTAAATGTCGAAAAGCTGGATTTTTATCGCGCTGGCACCGACCCCAGTGGCGAAGTGGAGTCCAAGCAGTTGGCCGCGGCTACTATGCTTGAGTTTTGCAGTGATGCCAGCAAATTGTCTGAAGCACAGATTATTATCGTGGTTGTGCCCACCCCGATCGATCAGGCCCGGCGGCCAGATCTTTCCCCTTTGGAGAGCGCCTGTCGCTCCGTAGGTGCGCACTTGCGACCGGGGGCGACAGTGATTTTCGAATCGACGGTTTATCCAGGCTGCACTGAGGAAATTTGCGTCCCGATACTAGAGCAAGCCTCGGGATTATCTTGGGCTGGCCGGAACTCCAATAGCGCTCGCATTGAGGGCGGTTTTTATGTTGGCTACTCGCCCGAGCGTATTAACCCCGGGGACAAGGAGCATCGTCTCGAGACAATTATCAAAGTCGTTTCTGGGGATACACCGGAAACGCTCGACAAAATAGCCAGACTCTATGGCGAGGTAGTGACAGCAGGCACGCATCGCGCGGCTACAATAAAAGTTGCTGAAGCGGCCAAGGTTATTGAAAACACACAGCGAGACCTAAATATTGCGCTGATGAATGAATTGGCGTTGATTTTTAATCGCCTAGATATTGATACGCTTGATGTGTTGGAGGCAGCAGGCACTAAATGGAATTTTTTACCTTTTCGACCTGGCTTAGTAGGGGGCCACTGTATTGGTGTCGATCCCTACTATCTGACATATAAAGCAGAGACGGTTGGCCACCATCCGCAAGTAATTCTAGCTGGACGCAAGACCAACGACAATATGGGGAAGTTTGTGGCCGAGCAGACCGTCAAGCGATTGGTGCAGCAAGGTCACCGGGTGAGTGGCGCTAAGATTGCCGTATTGGGTCTGACATTTAAGGAAAATTGCCCTGATTTGCGCAACTCTAAAGTAGTGAACATTATCGATGAACTCCGCGAGTACTGCTGCGATGTGATGGTGCATGACCCTCTGGCGAATACCGCAGAGGCCCTGTCAGAGTATGGGATAGCGCTCTGCGAACGAGAAGATCTAACAGGCTGCCAGGCGGTTATTCTTGCTGTTCCGCATGCGCAATATCTTCAAATGAGCGTGGCGGAGTATGCAGAGATGATGGACGACGGCGCCACGTTGATAGATTTAAAATCGGTGTTAGATCGGGAAGAATTGGAAGCTGCAAGATTGCAGGTATGGCGGTTGTAACGTTTGCTGCTGTAGGTGTTGCCGCGGGATCTGTAACTGCCCACTGGATTGCAGATAAATGACTGACAGTGCCGGCTGACATAGAATGATTTTTCGGTCTAGCGAAAGGCCACCATGGATGTATTCAGGGTCACAATTCAACCTTGAGAAGATTTTGGTGCGAGGTTAGCATAGAGCATCCCGGCGGGTGCCTTGCGGCCATTTCCACGCCGCTCCCCCACGCAAAGCATTGAACGGTAATAAATGAGTTATGAATATTCAGTCAGACGTTATCGCGATCCTGCAGTCAAATCTGGGCATTTCAGCGGGTGCAATCAAGCCGCATCCGGATACCCCCGTTTTAGGCGCGATACCGGAAATGGATTCTATGTCTGTTATTGGCATCTTGGCGAGTTTTGAGGAGCAATACGGTATTTCTGTTGATGATGATGAAATTAGTGCCGACATTTTTGCTACCGTGGGTAGTCTAACCACTTTTGTGGAGTCTAAACTCAGATAGTCTTGGAGCCATGACATATCGGGACATTGTGTCATTGATTTATGGCACTATAGGGTTTAGCTGAGTGGAAATGCGAATGTGGGGCGTGAGCAGTCAGCTGCCGTGTAAGCTTGACTCAATCGGCCATGTTGCAAATGACCATACTTAATATGGACCGCTGAATATGCCTTTAGGCGTCAATACCTTGCGATGGCTGGTGACTGTGTCTATGCTGGCCGGCAGTCTCGGGGTTGCAAAGCCTGACCTAGACCGCATGCAGTCCTTGGCTTTCAGTCGTTATGGCCAGAATGCGGCTGACCTAGTCGGTCAGTGGCGCGTCATGATTGACGATATTCAGGGGCTCCCAGACGAGCAGAAACTCATCAATGTAAACTATTTCTTTAACTCGAAGATTCGTTGGGTGGGCGATCCCGAGGCTTGGGGGCAGCAGGACTACTGGGCTACACCGCTAGAGACCATGGGTAATGGCGAGGGTGACTGCGAGGATTTTGCCATTGCCAAGTACATAACGTTGATCTTGGCGGGCCTTGATGTCAATAGACTTCGCATTACCTATGTTAAAGCGCTTATGGATGGCCGCAATGGCAGTGTTTCCGCAGCGCACATGGTTTTGGCTTATTATGCCTCCCCTTCAGCCGACCCCATGATTCTTGACAACCTGATCCGCTCAGTGGGTCCAGCTTCCAGTCGAAAAGATCTGACACCAGTTTATGGATTCAACAGTAACGGTTTATGGGTTGGAGGTGCCGCGGCGCCGGCCACTTCTGACCCGGGAGCTAAGCTTTCACGCTGGCGCGATGTGCTTCAGCGTGCTGCAGCAGAGGGGCTTCGCTAAGCTAAGCCCAGTTAAGCTATGAATGTAAGGGAGTAATGACATGTCTTTATATAAGCAACTCTGGGTCGCGGTCATATTTTTATTGACCCTTGTGTTTGTTGGCAGTGTTATCGTGACTAGTCTATCGGCCAAGACTTATCTTCAGCAGCAGTTGAGTATGAAAAATTCTGATAACGCTGCAGCGTTGGCTCTTTCCCTTACGCAGCAGGATGCTGACGAGGTACTGCTAGAGCTCACGCTTTCAGCGCAATTTGACACGGGATTTTATGAGCTGATTCAGCTCACCGATCCCGATGGAGTGGTCATGATACTGCGCGAAGACACGCAGGACACAGGGTATGCTCCCGACTGGTTTATGAAAATTTTCCCCATCGAGGTGGAGTCGGGGACTGCTAGTGTTATGAAAGGTTGGCAGCAGGTGGGTTTACTTACACTGCGCAGTCATTCTCGCTTTGCCTACGCGGAGCTATGGCAGAGCACACAGAAGATGGCGATGCTATTTCTATTGGTTATGATTTTGGCCGGTGCGTTAGGTGTTTATCTGCTTAGGATTATATTGCGACCGCTTGAAAGCGTGGTAGATCAGGCTACGGCAATTGGCGAACGTCGCTTTATTTCTATCCCCGAGCCAAAGACACTGGAGTTTCGTCAGGTAGTTAGCTCTATGAACAACTTGTCTGGCGGGATCAGACAGATGCTGGCGCAAGAGGCCAAGCGCCTCGAGAAATCGCAGCGTGGAGCTGATGTCGACAAAGTGAGTGGACTGATGAACCGTGAACCATTTATGAGGTCACTGGATGCGACTTTACACGGTGATGATGTTAATTCAGCCGGTAGTATCTGTCTGGTACGGCTGCCTGGGCTGATGGAGCTCAATGAAAAATATGGGCGCACGTTCATTGATCGCATGATCGCGGATATGGGTGCGAGCTTGAACAGTATTAGCACGAACCATAGTCGCTCGGCCGCGTGTCGGCTCAATGGTTCAGATTTTGCACTTCTGGTTCCGCGTGCCATAGAAGCGGATAAGACCGCGGAAGAAGTCCAACAGGCTCTCAGGGCGGTGCTCGAAGCGCGCAGTATCGGCGGTGACACTGGTTTGCCTGCGGCTGCGACTCTCTATCAGCAAGGAGACACCATTGGCGAGATTATGACGCGTCTGGATAGTTCGATGCTGATCTCTGCTGACGAAGGTATTTCGCGAGTTAATGTGGCGGCAAAAAGCGATATACAGTTAACCTCTGTCCGGGAGCAGATGCAGTATTGGCGTGATATCTTCGTTCGTGCGTTTAGCGAGGACCTTTTCTCTCTTGCTGCCTTCCCGGCCATTGGCACCAATGGTGGGTTGATACATATTGAAGCGCCGGTGCGGCTTGCCTGGGAGGGAAAGCTTCTGACAGCCGGTGAATTTCTTCCCTGGGTTAACAGGCTCGAGATGTCCCATATGTTGGATCAGCAGGTGGTTCAGCTGGCACTACGCAAAATTCAAGAAACAGGTAAGCCGGTTAGCGTCAATTTGTCAGTGGCGGCTGTGGTGGAACCGTCCTTTGCTGAATGGATCAGCGAGCAATTATCTGTTCATGCGGATGCGGCACAAAAATTGTGGATGGAATTAGCCGAACCCATGGCTTTTCGTCATCTAAGTGGTTTCAAATTACTGTGCAGCCGGGCCAAGTCCCGCGGCGCTAAAATCGGCATCGAGCATATGGGCCATCAGATGTCGGCACTGGGGCAACTGCATGATGTGGGCTTGGACTACCTGAAAGTTGATGCCAATTTTGTGCGCGACATCAACGAAAACGCGGCAAACCAAAATTTATTGGGTAATCTGTGTACGGTAGGTCATGCTATCGGTGTGATTGTGATCGCTGAGGGTGTTCGCTCTGATGAAGAGTGGGAGACGCTGAAAGAAATAGGCTTCGATGGTGCGACCGGACCGGGAATTGTATGAAGACGCTCAGTCTGGCACAGCCCTATATATTAGCGGTGCTGAGAAGGGGGGGGGCGATTCGGTAGCGTGATCGCATTTTGGCTGACGCTAACCTACAGGAATGTTGCGTTACCCAGATTTCTGCTGATGGCTGTCACAGTCTGCGTCAGATCAGGTGTTTCAAATTCTCCATTCGTGAATAGAATGTCCGTCCTCCTTGCGGTCAGATAGCCGCCACTGATTGTCTACATTGGGGCGCGACTAGAAATCCCTGTGTCCGGTCGCTGTGGGACTTTGGACGCGAAATTTATCGCGCAAGAGTTCCAGCAACTTATCTGTATCTTCCTTGTTCAGGAATTCACCCAGACTCACTTGCTCTCCACGGTTGCAAAAACTGATTTTTGGAGCATCCCACGGATGTGGCTTGGTCGCTACCTGCACGGTAGTGCTTTGGCGATCAAAGCGCCACTGCTGGCGCGGATGATAATGCCCTTTTTGAATCAAGACGTTGTCAGCTTCTAGTGTGACAACGTGCCGGTATCTCAGTTTCCAACATACATAGTAAAGTGCGGAACCTAGAGCGGCCATTTCCAGTCCTGCAAATGGCAGGATGGGCCAGGCGCCCATCAACGCAAATCCTCCGGCGATTAAGCCTGAAAGGCAGCACATTGCGATCAAAACCATTTTGTTTACCTGCCAACTGGCAGATCGATTGGGTTCAGCTACGATAACTTCATCGCTCTGATGATAATGTTGATAGACCACGCGCTGTCCTATTGCGAACCTAGTGTTTCATAGGCAGAAAATAGCAGCCCCCACGGCTGTGCACAAGTCACCGCTTAATTAACCGATGCTTTGCTGCTGGCTGCTGCGGCTGAAGATGGCAAATGTTGAGACATGCTTTAGTCCTGGCTGGACTAGGTGGCAATGAAGGAGATTCTCGGTGAGGGCGCGACAGTGCCAGAATCCGTTTTCTTCGGTCTCCACCAAAAAGAACACGCCGTCATGCAGGTTGAAGGACCCGATCAGGTGTTCAGAATCATGGTTGCTGACTGTGTCGAGATCGTGGCCGCCAGGCCCGGACAGGAGTTCCCAGTTTGCGGTTCCAGTGACGGTGCCTTCATCCGTTACCTCGAGCACGAGCCTCTTCTTCGTTGTGTTCTGCCCACGTGAATTCAAGGTGCTACTGTTTGAGGTCCAGGTGCCACTCAGAACTGATGGATTTGAAAAGCTTATCTCCGGTGGTTTTGTGGTACAGGCGGTAAGCAGGCAGACAATAATTCCGAGAGGGATACGTATGTATTTATTGTTCTTATGGCTGATTACTTATTGGCGGACGGTTCTGGTCGGCAGGGAATATGCTCCCTGCCCGACTATAGTTTACATCAATTAGAACTGCTCACTAGCTTCTTCGACATACTGCCTTATAGTTTCCCTGATCTGTTTGTCGGTAAACACCAATCGCGTCCTTGCCAATCTCTCTAGTGGTGATTCAACTTTAGCCGCTAGAACTCTAGCTCGTTTGTTAGCCAGCCTGCGGGACAGCGTGTGCGAAGTATACCGTAGCTCTTTGATTGAAAACAGCGGTCGGTGGCAGGGACGAATGATATAACGGAAGTAATATCCGGAGGGTCTGAGCAGGAGGTTTTGTGCCATGAGTTTGTGCCAATTTGTGCCAACTCATAATCACAGTTGCGGCAAAGCCTTTGAATAAAGGACTAAACGTTGCTTGGTACCGAAGGCCGGACTTGAACCGGCACTCTCTTGCGAGAATCGGATTTTGAATCCGACGTGTCTACCAATTTCACCACTCCGGCATAGAGGGATGGGACGACGCAAATGAGTGCGTCGCTCCCAGCAGAGCGCGAGATTATAGCAATCGAGACTCAAAGTTCAATAAATTTCCTTAACCCCCAGAGAGTTTGCCTGTACACTGCCGCCGGGTTCAGCGCAAGCTGATTCTATACAGTTTGCCCTAGCCGGGGCGATTGATCTGAGTATCTAGGGAGAAAAGAACATGGCGATGAAATTAGTTAAAAAGACTGCTGAATATACTATTTATAAGCGTGGTGATGCGCGTTACGCAGTGAAAGATGTAAATAAGAAAGCCGTTAACGGTGAAGAAAAGACCCGCGTCTTGTTGGCGGAAGACCTAATCAAAGTAACACTACCAAGCAAGCCTGCTGTTGAAGACGAGATGGCTGACGAGGCGGTAGAGGAAACTGCTGCTGCGGAGCAGGCGTCCGCCGAAGAAGAGGTTGCTGAAGAGGCAGCCGCCGGGGAAGAAGATAAATAGGCTGTTTAGCCGACTTTAGAGAGCCGGCCCAGTGTCGGCTTTTTCGTCTATGAAACGCAGTGAATTCAATTACCTTTTACCCCCGCAGTTGATTGCCCAGCATCCACTGTCAGAGCGCAGCGCGAGTAGATTGCTAGTCTTAGAGGGTGCTACAGGCACGGTTCGTGATCAGCATTTTTATCAACTGCCCGAATTTTTAAACGCTAATGACTTACTGGTATTTAACGATACCCGAGTCATTCCGGCTCGGTTATGGGGGCGGAAAAAAACGGGCGGTAAGGTTGAGATTCTCATTGAGCGGGTGACTGGATCACACACCGCTGTCGCCCATATTCGATCCAGTAAATCTCCGCTAGCCGGATCGGTTATTGATCTATGCGAACGTGCAGGGTGTGAGCCGGGGTCTTTGCAGCTGGTTGTCACCGGACGCGAGGGAGACCTATTCGGTGTGTCCTGCGAAGGTGGCGCTGGACTTGCGGACATATTGCGAGACATTGGTCATATGCCTCTGCCACCCTACATCGAGCGCGAGGATGAGGCTGCTGATGAAGAACGTTACCAGACGGTATATGCCAAGCGTGAAGGCGCAGTGGCCGCGCCGACCGCAGGCCTGCACTTTACTGAGAATTTGCTAACGCAGCTTGATACCCTAGGCGTCAGACGTGTCGCAGTGACGCTTCACGTAGGTGCTGGCACGTTCCAGCCGGTGCGAGAAGATGATATTGAACAGCATGTGATGCACAGTGAATTTGTCGAGGTCAACGAGATAGTATGCCGGGCGGTGCGTGAAACTCGGGCACGTGGGGGACGCGTCATTGCCGTTGGAACAACAGCTGTGCGGTCTCTGGAGTCTGCTAGCCTGAGCACTGGTAATATTCAGCCCTTCGCCGGAGACACCAACATCTTTATTTATCCCGGCCATCACTTCTGCAGCGTCGACGCCATGGTTACCAACTTCCACTTGCCTGAATCAACATTGCTGATGTTGGTCAGTGCCTTTGCAGGTAAGGACGCTATAATGGCTACCTATGAAAAGGCAATCGAGCAAGAATATCGCTTTTTTAGTTATGGCGATGCTATGTTTATTACCTGTGAGAATGAGGGTCAGCATAAATAATGAATGCCCAATGCGATATGCGTTTTGAGCAATTGGGTAGCGATGGCCCGGCTAGGCGCGGACGCTTAGTCTTTCCGCGCGGCAAAGTAGAAACGCCTGCGTTTATGCCGGTCGGGACTTACGGCACCGTTAAGGGGATGTCGCCGCGGGAGATACGGCGCTCCGGTTCCGAGATCATTCTGGGCAATACTTTCCATTTATGGTTGCGTCCGGGCACTGCTGTCATCAAGCAGCATGGAGATTTGCATGATTTTATGGGCTGGGATGGACCGATTCTGACAGATTCGGGGGGGTTTCAGGTGTTCAGCCTGGGGGCTATGCGTAAAATTTCAGAGGCTGGCGTTGCGTTCCAGTCGCCGATTGATGGCGCTAAAGTTTTTTTAGATCCTGAGACATCGATGCAAATCCAACGCAGTCTGGGCTCAGACATTGTCATGATCTTTGACGAATGTACGCCGTATCCGGCGACAGAGTCAGAGGCGCGACAGTCAATGGAGCTGTCACTGCGCTGGGCGCGCCGCAGTAAGTCTGCTCACGGAGACAGCGCGGCGTCGCTGTTCGGTATTGTACAAGGCGGGATGTACCCAAAGTTGCGCAGAGAGTCTCTCGCTGGGTTGCTGGATATCGGTTTTGATGGCTATGCGATAGGAGGACTGTCCGTAGGGGAGCCTAAAGAGGATATGCTCAGCGTGCTTGAGACTCTTGAGCCGGTGTTGCCTGATGCAAAGCCGCGTTATCTGATGGGTGTCGGAACACCTGCGGATCTGCTGGAAGGGGTGCGACGGGGTATTGATTTATTTGACTGTGTGATGCCCACGCGCAATGCCCGCAACGGCAATCTGTTCACTTCGCATGGTCCACTTAAGCTGCGTAATGCTTGTCACAAGACAAGCACGCTTCCACTTGATGTGGAATGCGATTGTTATACCTGCAAGAATTTTAGTCGCGCGTATCTGCATCATCTAGATAAGTGCAACGAAATTTTAGGCTCCCAACTCAACACGATCCATAATCTGCATTTTTATCAGCAGCATATGGCGGCTATTCGCAGCGCCATCGAAGATGGTTCACTGCAAAAGTTCGCCGATCAGTTCTATGCGCAACAGGCGCGGGGTGTGTAATGTATAAGCTGTGCTTTTACGTGCCCGAATCGCATGTAGAGCAGGTTAAGGTCGCCGTATTTGCGGCCGGTGCAGGGTGTATTGGAGACTATGACATGTGCTGCTGGCAGGTGCTTGGTGACGGCGAGTTTCGCCCTTTACAAGGCAGCACACCTTTTTTAGGTGAACAGGGCAAGCGTCAAAGTGTGGCGGAGTACCGAGTGGAACTGGTGTGCGAGGCAGACTTTATCCATGCTGCAGTCGCCGCACTGCTGGATGCTCATCCCTATGAGCAGCCCGCTTGGGATGTTGTTGCATGCGTCACTGACCTGCCAAATTCATGACGGCTTCTGATGACCTACTGCAGCGGATTGATCTGTGCCTAGCTCTGGATCAAAATCCTTGGGAGCAGCCTCTAGGAAAAGGCTCATGGCCTCAGGCCGCTGTACTAGCAGCATTGACCGAAGAACCAAAGCCCCGCGTACTATTAGGTCGTCGAGCCATGCATCTGAAACTGCATCCGGGAGAGATCGCCTTTGCTGGCGGTAAGCGCGAGGCAGAAGACTTCTCGCCTTGGGAGACGGCAACACGCGAAGCGATGGAGGAGGTAGGCCTGCCATTGTCAAAGATTAGGCCTCTGGGAGAGTTGCAACCGCTGATTACGCGCACTGGTTTTGAGGTTTTTCCCTGTGTAGCCAGTGTGCCTGCGGCCCCTGATCTGGTGGTTGACTCTGATGAGTTTGATAGTGTGTTTTTTGTACCTCTTGCGGTTTTTAGTGATCCGAAGATATTCCGGATGGAGACGATGTCTTATGGGGGTCAGTCTCGTCGCGTACCGCGTTATCAAGTGGGCAAGGATGATATTTGGGGCGTCACTGCGGCTATACTGGTGATGTTGGCCAATGTCGCCTACGATGTTGGTTTTGATTTAGAACGGGATTGGACACAGCAACCATGAAATATAGTCTGGGTGATAAACATGTGACGCTGATAGGCGAGGGACAATTTATTGCGCCAAATGCCGCTGTTATTGGTGAGGTGATTTTGCATGAAAACGCCAGCGTATGGTTCAGCTGTGTTTTGCGCGGTGACGCCGATCGGATTGAGGTTGGCGCGGGCAGTAATATTCAGGACGGCACGGTGTTGCACGCTGACCCTGGTTTCCCGCTGATAGTGGGCGAGAATGTGACCGTGGGTCACAATGCAATGTTACACGGGTGCACTATCGGGGATGGATCCCTAGTGGGCATAAATGCTGTTGTCCTTAACGGAGCAACGGTGGGAAAGGGGTGTCTGATAGGCGCTAATGCTCTGGTGACGGAGGGTATGGATATTCCCGATGGGTCTTTGGTGTTAGGATCGCCCGCCAAAATCAAGTCCCAATTATCTCAGGAACAGCAGTTGGGCTTGATTTACAATGCAGATCACTACATGCGCAACGGGCAGCGCTATACTGCGCAGTTGAAGGAGCAGCAATGAGCACCGAGGAGATCAAATCACCTTGCGTTTCAATATGTGCTTTGGACGAGAATGATATCTGTATGGGGTGTTACCGTTCTGCCGATGAAATTACAGACTGGTTTATGGCTACCGATGAGCAAAAACACGAGTTATTGCGCGTCGCGCGTAAACGCCGTCAGGCAAGCACTAGCATCCAGCTGCTATAAATCTATGCGCGTCAAATCTCGGACGATTTGCTGCGCGTGGCCGCGAACAATATTCTGATGGATCAGGCGAAAGGTTGAGCTCTCACCGAACGCACGACATTCCCCTCAAGCTCGAGAATTTCTAATCGGTAGTTTTCTATGGTCAGGCCGACAGAGGCGGCGGGGAAAGACTCTAGATACTCCAGTATTAGTCCGCTTAGCGTTTTTGGCCCATCTTTGGGCAGATTCCATCCTAGAGTTTTGTTGATGTCGCGAATATTTTCTGTGCCATCGATGATGTAGCTTCCGTCACGTTCTAGCAGGATACTCTCCGCTGTTTCAGCCATATTGGAGGTGAAGTCTCCGACGATTTCTTCGAGAATATCGCCGAGCGCGACCACACCCCGGACTTCACCGTACTCGTCGACAACAAAGGCCAGCGGCTTTTTCATTTCCTGAAAATTTATGAGCTGAGTATGCAGGGGTGTGCTTTCTGGGACAAAATAAGGTTTTTCCATCTCTCGCTCTAGTGCGACGCGATTCAGTGTCAGCCCATTCACTACGCGACTGATACTGCGCATGTGCAGTACGCCAATGATGTTATTGATGTCATCGCGCCAGACTGGCAATCGCGTGTGCGCGGTCGATTGAATCTTAAGTAGTATTTCTTGGTCAGTGTTGTCGAGATTAATGCCGTACACTTCATTGCGAGGCACCATAATGTCGTCGACCGAGACCTGCACTAGATCCATAATGTTGATCAATAGCTCCCTGTGCCTTGCCGGAATTAAGTTGCCCGCATCGGTTACGATGGTTCTTAACTCATCAGCGGAGACGTGTTCGTAGGCCTCTTTTTTTGGATCAAAGCCGAGCAGTCGGGAGAGTCTATTGGTTACCGCATTCACCATTGCGACGACAGGGCTCATCAGTGCCATCAGCGGCAGCAAGATGACGCTGGCGGGGAATGCCACCCTCTCTGGGTGCAGGGCAGCGATTGTTTTTGGTGTGACTTCGGCAAAAACAAGAATCACTACTGTTAGTGTGCCCGTGGCGATGTAGACGCCGGCATCACCCCACAGTCGAATGGAGATTACTGTTGCGACGGCTGAGGCGAAAATGTTGACTAGATTGTTGCCGATCAGGATCAAGCCAATCAGCCGGTCTGGGCGATCCAGTAATTTTCCGGCACGGACCGCTCCACCAATCTTGTTTTTCTGCAGATGCCTCAATTTATGACGATTGAGCGTCATCATCGCGGTTTCTGCACTGGAGAAGAAGGCCGAGGCAATGACGAGCGCAGCAAGAATTGAAAACAACATACCCAGCGGTGCTTCGTTCAAAGCCGGTGTGAACCTCGTAGACAGGGGCGCCCAAGATCTTGAAGAAAAACCATCGCCTGAGCAAGTGGCAGTGTGTTTTTTGGTAACGAATCATCCACGGTGCAAGATCAACTCCATCACCAATTTAGAGCCGAAGAAAGCCAGCACCAGCAGCCCAAAGCCTACAAGCGTGAAGCGCACAGCAGTGTGGCTGCGCCATCCCAGTTGGTAGTGTCCCCATAGTAAGGTAGAAAACAGCAACCAAGCTGCGATCGTCAGCGTAGTCTTGTGCACTAAACTTTGCTTGAAAATATCGTCGATAAATACGGCGCCTGAAGCAATAGCGATAGTCAGCAGCACCACGCCAATCCACAGAAGCTCAAATAACATAGCTTCCATCAGTTGCAGCGGCGGCAGTACTTTGACAATTCCGCGGGTTTGGCGATTCTTCAGCTGGTGGTCCTGCAAGGCCAACACGGTGGCCTGAATGGCCGCTAATGTGAGTATCGCATAGGCCAGGATAGAACTGCTTATATGTAAGATCATGCCGGCACTAAGACGGGCTTGGAGTGGAATCGTGTCGGGTGCAAAAGTGGCTACCAACACCGTCAGGGCCGAAAGCGGGAAGAGCACCACCAATAAGTTCTGCAACGGCCTGCGGGTCAAAGATGTGACGCAGGCCATGTTGATTACCAGAGAAATCAGCGCGGCAACCTTGAAAATCCCCAAGTCGACTCCCTCACTGGGAAATACAATTTTCCAAACAATAAGCATATGGAATGCAAGTGCGAACAAGCCGAGTGCAAAGACGCCGCGGTCGAGTCCCGTGTGCTGTTGCGAGAGGTGTCGCAATTGAAGTCCGGTGGCGGCCAGATACAGCAGTGCGCAAAGCGGAGCGAGTAATGAAATTGGCATCAGTTTGGGGCTTGGCCCAGAGTAAAGTATACTGCGCCCTTTGTACCGATTTGTCGCAATAGAATCAATAAAAATTGCCACCTCGGCATTTTGTGTGTTCGGAGATAGAGATGTTTGAGAGTTTAAGTGATCGATTGTCCCATAGCCTGCGCACTGTTTCGGGCAAAGCGCGGCTGAATGAGGAAAACATCCAAGACACGATGCGTGAAGTGCGTATGGCCTTGTTAGAGGCCGATGTGGCGATGCCTGTGGTAAAGCACTTTGTAGATGTGGTGAAGGAACGCGCACTCGGTGCAGACGTGATGCAAAGTCTCAGTCCAGGTCAAGCCTTTCTCAAAATCGTCCAGTCAGAGCTTGAGTCTACTATGGGCTCAGCAAATGAAGGGCTGAATCTAGCGACCATGCCTCCAGCGGTGATTATGATGGCAGGCCTTCAGGGCGCAGGTAAGACGACGACGGTCGCCAAGCTGGCGAGGTTGCTTACGGAGCGTGACAAGAAAAAGGTCACTGTTGTAAGTGCCGACGTATATCGGCCGGCAGCGATCATGCAGTTGGAAGTGCTGGCGGAAGAAGTCGGTGTTGACTTCTTTCCCAGCGACATCGGGCAAAAGCCAGTAGAGATTGTTGAGGCGGCTTTGGCGCATGCCCGAATCAAATTCAGCGATGTGCTGCTCGTTGATACTGCGGGCCGGTTAGCGGTTGATGCGGAGATGATGGCAGAGATCGGCGAGTTGCATGCAGCTATAAAGCCGGTAGAGACCCTGTTTGTGGTGGATGCCATGACAGGTCAGGATGCTGCTATGACAGCGAAGGCTTTCGGCCAGGCGCTGCCGCTGACTGGCGTGGTGCTGACGAAGGTTGATGCGGATACGCGCGGCGGTGCGGCTCTGTCGGTCAGGTCAATCACCGGCAAGCCGATCAAGTTTTTGGGCGTGGGGGAGAAGACCACTGCGTTGGATCCCTTCCATCCAGATAGGTTGGCTTCGCGTATTCTTGGGATGGGCGACGTACTTTCTTTGATTGAGGAAGTAGAGAGTAAAGTTGATAAAAAGAAGGCCGATAAGCTAGCGCGCAAGATTAAAAAAGGTAAGAAATTTGATCTCGAAGACTTCCGCGAACAATTGCAGCAAATGAATAATATGGGCGGCATAACCGGTATGCTCGATAAATTGCCGGGTATGGGCAATATGGCTCAGGTGGCGCAGCAGAGTGTGGACACGAAAATGTTTGCGCGAATGGAGGTTATGATCGATTCCATGACCCCCAAAGAGCGCCGTAATCCTGAACTCATTCAGGGCAGCCGAAAACGGCGCATTACCCAAGGTTCCGGAACTCAGGTGCAAGATCTCAATCGCCTCCTAAAACAACATAAGCAAATGCAGAAGATGATGAAGAAGATGAAGGGCGGCGGTATGGAAAAGATGATGCGTGGTTTGGGCGGAATGATGCCCCCCGGAGGCCCTAATGGGCCTGGCGGAAGTTTCCCAGCGCGCTAAGTAATCCGCGACTAGTAGTAAAAATAACGTGTTCCGGGGTTTAATACTGGTCGTATTTTCCGTATGATACGCCACCTCTCTGGCTTGCAAGCTAGATTTTTTCGTGGGTGTTGCTGCAACATCGCAGTATGTCCCCGTTTATTTTTAGGAAATTACGTAAAATGGTAACAATTCGTCTTGCTCGAGGTGGCGCCAAGAAGCGCCCTTTTTACCACCTTACTGTGACTGATAGCCGTTGCTCGCGTAACGGACGCTTCATAGAGCGTGTCGGTTTTTTTAATCCGACCGCACGTGGTCAGGAGGAGCGTTTGCGCATCGATACCGACCGTGTTGAGTACTGGCGAGGCCAAGGCGCGCAGGTTTCAGAGCGTGTGGCGAAGTTGCTGAAGGATGTTGCTGCGGCGGCCTGACAGGATAGTTTCGCTGAAAGTGGGCTAGTATAATGAGTGGGGCTGCTGTCGAAGAGATGTTGGTGGTCGGCAAAATTACCGGCTGCTATGGTCTCAAAGGCTGGGTGAAAATTCATTCGTATACGGAGCCTCTGGAGAATTTCCAGAGCTTTGGGGGCTGGCAGACGATGCGCCAAGGGGTCTTTAAAGCGGTTAAGTTTGATGCGTTTAAGCGTCACGGCAAGGGGCTCGTTGCGCACATAGCAGAAGTAGACGACCGGACGCGAGCAGAATCCTACAGAGGGTTAGAGGTTTCGATACCGGCCAGTCATTTACCTGAATTGCCGCGGGGGGAATATTACTGGCGTGATTTGCAGGGGCTGCAGGTCTGGTGTCAAAACGGTGGCGACAGGGTGCTGGTTGGAATAGTGGACCATTTGATTGAGACCGGCGCCAACGATGTACTCGTTGTCAAATCCTGTGAACATAGCGTCGATATGCGCGAGCGACTGATTCCTTATTTGCCTGGCAACACAGTGGTCAGGGTAGATATTGAGGAGGCGGTGATTGAGGTTGATTGGTTTCTCGATGAGGACTGAGGGGTTCAATTGAAGACCCCGAGCGGGACGCAATGCGTGTTGCACTGGTAAGTCTGTTCCCAGAAATGTTTGCTGCGATAGGCGACTATGGGGTTGTGGGAAGGGCGGTTAGGGAGGGCCAGGTTGGCCTAAGCGTCTGTAATCCTCGCGATTATGCGATGGATGCTCATCGAACAGTGGATGACAGACCCTATGGCGGCGGCCCGGGAATGTTAATGAAAATTGACCCCTTGCAGCAGGCGATCGCTGCAGCAAGGGTTGCGGCGGGATCGAATACGCGGGTAATCTACCTCTCGCCTCAGGGCTCGACATTTGATCATACCAAAGCGATGGAACTTGCCTCCCTAGAGGGATTAGTCCTGGTTGCAGGCCGCTATGAAGGGGTTGACGAACGGCTGATAGAGGCCGAGGTGGATGAAGAACTGTCCATTGGAGATTATGTGTTGAGTGGTGGTGAATTAGCCGCCATGGTAGTGATCGATGCGGTGACGCGGCAACTGCCCGGTGTTTTGGGCCATGAATTGTCTGCGCTTGAGGATTCTTTTGTTGACGGGCTACTGGACTGTCCACATTACACGCGGCCCGAAACCTATCAGGGAAGGGGTGTGCCGGACGTGCTGTTAAGCGGTAACCATGAGGAGATTCGTCGCTGGCGTCTAAAGCAAGCTTTAGGAAGAACCCATGACCGTCGCCCGGAGCTTTTGCAGGGCAGGCTCATGAGCGTGGAAGAAGAGACATTGTTGGCGGAATATATTCGCGAACTGAGATCATTAACAGAGCATTAGCTGTGAAGCTGCAGAGTTATTTAACAGGAGTACCACATGAGCACTAACAAGATTATATCCGAGCTTGATGCAGAGCAGATGGGCAAGGAGCTTCCAGAGTTCAGCCCCGGCGATACCGTGGTTGTGCAGGTGAAAGTCATCGAGGGTACCCGTGAGCGTTTACAAGGTTTCGAAGGCGTTTGCATCGCCAAACGTAACCGTGGGTTGAACACTGCATTTACCGTGCGCAAGATCTCTCACGGTGTCGGTGTAGAGCGCACATTTCAGACGCACAGTCCAATGGTGCAGAGTATTGCTGTGAAGCGTCGTGGAGATGTACGTCAGGCAAAACTGTATTATTTGAGAGAGTTGAGCGGTCGGGCTGCTCGCATCAAGGAAAAGTTGTAGCGCTGCACCGCGGTATTTTGGTAATTGAAAGTAGCGGCCTGAGGGCCGCTTTTTTGTGTTTGATGAAATGAGCCGGGCTGATAGAGAGTGGATGGCTTTCGGTGGTAAACTAAAGGCAAAAATCGGAAGCCGGTAGACATATGCCCTCGGACGCACAGATACATCCTGACATCGAACGTTATATCGACGCCATGTGGATGGAAAAAGGCCTGAGTAACAATACGTTAGCTTCTTATCGACGTGATCTCAGGCAGTTCAACGATTGGCTGCTGACGCAGGACGATAGCACTATCACGCAAGCGAGTCGTTCCGCCCTGCAAGCATACCTAGGAGCGCGTTTACAGCAGGGCCAGTCACCTCGTTCTAGTGCACGATTTTTATCCTGTGCGCGAGGTTTCTATCATTATCTGCTGCGCGATGGGAGTCTTACCCTCGATCCGACATTGGATGTCGACAGTCCGCGCTTGGGGCGACCGCTGCCAAAGGCATTGTCCGAAGCGGAAGTGGATAAGCTTTTACAAGCTCCAGATTTGGATGTGGTGCTCGAATTACGTGACCGCACGATGCTGGAATTATTGTATGCTTGCGGTTTACGGGTGACTGAGCTGACGAGCTTGCAAATGGTGCAGTTGAGCATGAATCAGGGTGTGGTGCGGGTATTCGGTAAGGGTAATAAAGAAAGGCTGGTGCCGGTGGGTGAAGAAGCCCTGCGGTGGTTGCAGCGTTATCTAGCGGGTCCGCGGGCAGAGTTGCTGAAGGATATTCCATGCGAGGCGTTGTTCCCCAGTCGGCGAGGGACACAAATGACTCGCCAGACCTTCTGGTATCGTATTAAACTATACGCAGAGCGAGCGGGGATCAAGAAGCACCTATCACCTCATACTTTGCGCCATGCATTTGCCACGCATTTGTTGAACCACGGGGCTGATCTTAGAGTGGTGCAAATGTTGCTGGGGCATAGTGACCTCACGACAACGCAAATTTATACGCATGTGGCGCAGCAGCGTATGCAGGAACTGCATGAGCAGCATCATCCACGTGGTTAAGGAACTAATAGGGCGGACGCGTCTCCAACGAACGCGGACGTTAAACAAATAGGGTGGGGAATACGCCCACGCAGACAAGGATTAGAGTATGAGCTACCGAACGTTAAAGTTGACATGGATGGTGATATTGATGATGGCTGCGCCGCTTGGGTTGGCCGCACAGACGCTGGATGAGGCGGAGCTGGATGCGTTGCGCGCCGCACTAAATGTCGGCGGTGTTGAGGTGATGAGCGCTCAAATGAGTGAAATGCCGGGTGTGGTTGAGGTGCAATTAAAAGCAGGTCCACTTGTTTACTCTACTCTCAAGGGAGATTTTTTCATTGTGGGTGATCTTTACTCTGTCGGTCAGACAGGGTTTGTCAATTTGGCAGAGCAGCGCCGCGACCAAGAGCGGGTAGAAGTGCTGGCGGAAGTAGATCGCGACGATATGATTATTTTTTCTCCGGAAGGCGAAACGCTTGCCTATATTTACGTGTTTACCGATGTCAGTTGTTACTACTGTCAAAAGCTGCATCAAGAGGTGCCTGAACTCAACAAGAGCGGCGTCGAAGTGCGCTATCTGGCGTATCCTCGTGCGGGTGTAGACTCGGTGCCGGGCAAGCAGCTTGTCAGTGCTTGGTGTGCCGAGAATCCGCAGGAAACCCTGACCAGGTTGAAGAGCAAAGAGTCAGTGCCTGAAAGCAGGTGTAAGGACAACCCTGTTGCTGCACAATTTGCGCTGGGTCAAGAACTGGGCGTGAACGGAACACCAGCCATTATTATGGAAACGGGAGAGATGATTCCCGGTTATCGTCCGGCTGCAGATTTGATAGAGATGCTGGGGTTGAACTCAGAAGCTGGTCAATAATGGCCGAGTGCGTCTCGCCGCTTTGACAGTATGGAGCTGACTCAGTACTGTCGGCTTCGTTTTTTCACAAAGGCGCTACTACTGCTGGAGCGCCCAGTAGAGTCGAATAATCGTGGATGACCAATTTCGGCGTATTGAGCGCCTGCCGCCATACGTATTTAATATTATCGGTGACCTCAAACAGCAGGCTCGCGCGGCTGGGCAAGATATTATCGACTTCGGTATGGGCAATCCTGATCAGCCCACGCCGGATCATATCGTAGACAAACTGGTGGAGACAGCGCGTCGCGGCGACACCCACGGATATTCTCAGTCCAAGGGGATACCCCGTCTGCGTAAGGCAATCTGTGACTGGTATCAGCGGCGGTTTGACGTTTTATTGGATCCTGCTGCTGAAGCAATCGTGACGCTCGGATCGAAGGAGGGCCTAGCTCACCTGGCATTGGCGACGACCGGTCCTGGTGACGCGATATTAGTGCCGAATCCGTCCTACCCTATTCATCCGTATGGCTTTGTAATTTCTGGTGCAGATATCCGGCATGTTCCGATGGCTGACAATGAGGAGGAGTTTTTCGCTGAGCTAGAAAAGGCGATATTTACCAGTTGGCCGCGCCCCAAGATGTTGGTGTTGAACTTCCCGTCTAATCCTACTGCACAATGTGTGGAATTGGAATTTTATGAAAGAGTGATCAAAATTGCGCGCGAGCATTCGATCTGGGTGGTTCAAGATTTGGCTTATGCCGATCTGTGTTATGACGGTTATGTGGCGCCCTCGATTCTGCAAGTGGAGGGAGCGCGCGACGTTGCAGTGGAGTTCTTTAGCATGTCGAAAAGCTACAATATGCCAGGTTGGCGCGTAGGCTTTTGTGTTGGAAACAAAGTGCTAATCAGTGCGCTGGCGCGGATGAAATCTTATCTTGATTACGGCATGTTTACGCCCATACAGGTTGCCGCCATTGCTGCGCTAGAGGGTGACCAAAGTTGTGTGACGCAAATTGTAGCGACGTATCAGTCACGCCGAGATGTGTTGTGCAGTGGTCTCAATGCTATTGGCTGGGAGGTCACTCCTCCAAAGGCCACCATGTTTGTCTGGGCTAAGATTCCGCAGTTCTATCGAGAGTTGGGATCCGTTGAGTTTAGCAAAAATTTACTCACCGAAGCTCAGGTCGCGGTTTCCCCGGGTATTGGTTTTGGCGAATACGGTGAAGGATATGTTCGCTTCGGTTTGATTGAAAATGAGCACCGCACACGCCAGGCTATCCGCAACATTAAGCGGATGTTTAAAAATGATAACTTTATCTGAATGACCATGCGCACGCCGCGCGAGTATTTGAAGTAGGAACAAAATTGAAATCAGTGAATATAGGCATTTGCGGCTTAGGTACAGTCGGAGGTGGCACATTTAATGTCTTACGGGACAGCGCGGAGCTAATAACGGCACGCGCAGCGACTCAGTTGCGTGTGACTCATGTTGGGGCCCGCCATGACAGTTCGACATGTGATCTGGCCGGGATCCGTGTCAGCCGAGACATATTTGAGGTGGCGCGCGACCCGGAAGTGGAAATTCTCGTGGAGTTGATCGGCGGCACGACTGTGGCTCGCGAGTTGGTGGAAGCAGCGATTATTGCCGGTAAGCATGTGGTCACCGCCAACAAAGCCCTGATTGCAGAGTATGGTAACGAGATTTTCGCGCTGGCAGAGAAGCATAGCGTGCAGGTGCGGTATGAGGCTGCGATTGCTGGTGGTATTCCCATTGTCAAAGCCCTGCGCGAAGGCCTGGCGGCAAATCGCATTGAGTGGCTTGCAGGTATTATTAACGGTACTGGAAATTATATTCTCACGGAAATGCGCGACAGAGGGCGAGAATTTTCAGATGCCCTGTCTGAGGCTCAGGCTCTGGGCTATGCGGAGGCCGACCCCGCCTTCGACGTAGAGGGCACCGATGCGGCGCACAAGCTGGTTATTCTCGCGTCGCTCGCGTTTGGCATACCATTGCAGTTTGAGGCCGTCTATACCGAAGGGATCACTGAGCTGACAACACAGGATGTTGGGTATGCATCGGAACTAGGCTACATCATAAAACATTTGGGTATCGCGAAACAAACGGATGAGGGCATTGAGTTACGTGTGCATCCAACGTTGATACCTGATGATCTTTTACTGGCGGATGTTGATGGTGTAAAAAATGCGATTCTCATAGAAGGCGGCGCGGTGGGCCCCACACTCTATTACGGTGCCGGTGCTGGTGCGCGACCCACGGCGTCTGCAGTGGTGGCTGATGTGATCGATCTGGCTCGTGGCGTGGGCGTCGGCGCAAGTGCGCCATTACCGGCCCTTGGCGTTGCTATAGCGGATTTGCGAAGCCTGCCCCTGATACCGATTGAAAAGGTAAAAACGCCTTGGTATCTGCGCATGGAAGTAGCGGACAAGCCGGGTGTGCTGTCCACAGTCGCGAGTATTTTTAGCGAGCAGGGGATCAGTATAGAGGCATTGATCCAAAGAGCACCGGGAGAGGGTCAGACTTTGGTGTCGTTGATAGTGCTTACGAACAACGCACCTCAGGGCAGCGTAGATATCGCCGTGCGTAAAATGGAGGCATTGGCGACGATTAACGGTAAGGTCACGCGCATTCGGGTAGAAGCACTGGACGGTTAGTCAGTGAGTTAAGGCTTAAGAAAGGACCAGCGACACGTGAGATATATTAGCACCAGAGGACAGGCGCCTGCGCTCAATTTTGAACAGGTGCTTCTGGCGGGCCTGGCTTCGGATGGTGGGTTGTATGTGCCTGAAACACTGCCGCATTTTTCCAATGCGGAAATCACGGCTATGGCCGCGCTTGATTACCCGCAGCTGGCGCAAAAAATTATCACGCCCTTTGTACACGACTGTATTCCTGCGGATGATCTGCGAGCGATGGTGGTGGAAACCTACTCGGAGTTCCGCCACAACGCTGTGGCCCCCCTGGCACAGATTGGCTCTGACCAGTGGGTGTTGGAATTGTTTCATGGGCCAACGCTGGCTTTCAAGGACTTCGCGTTGCAGTTGCTAGGGCGCTTGCTGGACTACGTGTTAGAGCGTAAAAAGCAGAAAGTGGTGATATTGGGTGCGACCTCGGGTGATACCGGGTCAGCTGCGATCGAGGGTTGCAAACACTGTAAGAATGTCGACATATTTATACTTCACCCCAACAACAGAGTGTCCGATGTGCAGCGGCGGCAGATGACAACTGTGCACGGAGACAACATTCACAACTTGGCGGTGGAAGGTAATTTCGATGATTGCCAAGCGATGGTAAAAGCGAGTTTCGGCGACCAGAATTTTCTGCCCGATGATCGCCAGCTGGTGGCAGTGAACTCCATTAATTGGACGCGAATTATGGTCCAGATCGTTTATTATTTCTATGCTGCATTGGCTCTAGGTGCGCCCGCTCGCCCGGTCGCATTCTCTGTGCCCACCGGAAATTTCGGCGATATTTTTGCGGGCTATCTTGCGCGACAAATGGGCTTGCCTATCGAACGCTTGATTATTGCGACTAATCGTAACGATGTGTTGCATCGCGTGATGACGGGCAATACGTATGGCCGTCAGCCGCTAGAGCATTCGCTATCTCCGAGTATGGACATCACAGTTTCAAGCAATTTTGAACGGCTGTTGTTCGATCTGTATGATCGAGATGGCGAGGCTATCGCTCGCTTAATGCAGCAATTCGATCATGGGGACATATGCCTGAGCGAAGCTGCGATGAAGCAGGCGCGCTCGTTGTTTAGCAGCCAATGCGTGTCGGATGAGGAAACCTGTCAGCAGATTGCCGCTACCTGGCAAGAGTGTGAATATCTGCTGGATCCACACAGTGCCATTGGTGTGAAAGCTGCTTTGGATAGTAACGTGGCGGCAGGAATTGCGATGGTAACCATGGCGACTGCACATCCTGCAAAATTTCCAGAGGCCATCAAAAGCGCGGGTCTGACACAAGGGGTTGGTCTGCCGCTGCATTTGCGTGACCTGTTTGAACGCAGCGAGCGGTTTCAAGTCTTGCCGAACAATTTGACAGCGGTTCAGGAATTTATTGCGGCTAATGTTAACGCCTAAACTAGGCCACTTGAAAAGTGCAGAAACTTATTCGTCGTCGGGAAATTGACCCTACCGAAAATTTGTTAGGTAGCGGTATTCATCCGCTGTTGGCGCGGGTCTACAGCGGGCGCGGTATTGTTTCATGCAGTCAATTAGACCTTTCCCTTGAATGCCTGCTACCGCCAACGAGCCTGCTCAATGCAGAGCGCGCGGCATCGATGCTGGCAGATGCACTTGCCCGTGACGACAGGATTGTCGTTATTGGTGACTTTGATGCAGATGGCGCCACTAGTACGGCACTTGCGGTCTCGGCCCTCACGGCCTTTGGCGCCGGCAATGTCGACTATTTGGTGCCCAATCGCTTTGAGTACGGTTATGGTCTGACCCCTGAAATTGTCGCGCTCGCGGCTGCCGATAAACCCGATCTGATCATTACCGTTGATAACGGCATATCCAGTCTGGAAGGCGTGGCGGCGGCCAGAGAATTTGGTATCAGTACACTGATCACCGACCATCATTTGGCGGGTCGAGAGTTGCCGATGGCGGATGTCATCGTGAACCCTAATCAGCCCGGGTGTGGGTTTCCCAGCAAAAATCTCGCAGGTGTCGGCGTTATTTTTTATATTATGCTGGCGCTGCGAGCCGAACTCAGGGCTAGGGGATGGTTTGAGCAGCGTCCATCGGTCAATTTGGCCCAATATTTGGACCTCGTTGCATTGGGAACGGTTGCGGATGTTGTGCCTTTAGACCGCAATAACCGCATTCTGATCGCGGAGGGCCTGCGGCGGATTCGCGCAAGCCAATGTCGCCCCGGTATTTTGGCCTTGCTTGAAGTGGCATCGCGCCAGCCTCACTCGATAGTTGCATCGGATCTCGGGTTTGCAGTTGGGCCACGTATTAATGCGGCTGGGCGCTTGGAAGACATGTCCATTGGTATTGAATGCCTACTGTGCGAGAGCCTGGTCGGCGCGCGCGCGCAGGCCGAAAAATTGCATCAACTCAATCAGGATCGGCGGGTTATCGAACAGGATATGCAGGCAGAGGCGATCGACATATTAGCAAGGTTATCGCTGGAAGGTGCCGCGGATGTGCCCGTTGCCATGACGCTCTACCAGAGTGGCTGGCACCAGGGCGTGATCGGTATCTTAGCGTCACGCATAAAGGATCGACTACATCGCCCCACAATTGCGTTTGCCGACGGTGATTCGGGTGAAATCAAGGGCTCGGCCCGTTCCATTGCGGGCATTCACATTCGTGACATTCTGGATGCTGTCGCCACACGCCATCCCGGTCTGATTACCCGCTTTGGAGGCCATGCTATGGCAGCGGGTCTTACGCTGCGAGCAGAGGACTATGAGGCGTTCTCTGTTGCCTTCGTGGAGGAGGTTATGCGCCATGCAGAGGATGTGCAGTTGCAGGCAGTGATTGAGTCAGACGGAGCGCTGATGCCGACCGAATTTGAGCTGGAGCTGGCGACTACGCTCCGTTTTGCGGGCCCCTGGGGACAGCACTTCCCGGAGCCCTTATTTGACGGTGTTTTTTCAGTGGTTAGTCAGCGCCTCGTAGGGCAGAAGCACCTCAAGCTTGTATTGACACCTGTTGGCAGCAAAGCGTTGCTAGATGCCATCGCCTTTAACGTCGATCTGAACATTTGGCCCGCGCCGGAAGTCGATCAGATTGAAATTGCTTACCGTCTTGATGTTAATGAGTTTCGCGGGCAGCGCTCGGTGCAACTGATGGTTGAGCATGTGGCGGTAGTAAGGTCACTGCAGACGGTTTGATTGCGGGCATGAATAGATCAGAGCAAGCTGTTTTCTCTGTCCCGCTCCTTGCCGCTGAGGTAGAATGTTGATTCTCTTATAACGCGGTTTTATAACATGCTTGAAATCAACCCTCTTCTAATGCAACTAAAAGATATTCAGGTGCGCGCGGGCGTGCTGAGGGGGTACCTTTGACTTCGACCAGCGTAAGGAACGCCTGGCTGAAGTAGAACTGGAATTGGCTGAACCCAGTGTCTGGGAGCAACCGGATCGCGCCAGAGAATTGGGCCGCGAAAGAGTGTCGCTTGAGACGATTGTTCACACTATTGAAAAACTTGACAGTAATGCGGTCGATGCCAGGGATCTACTTGAACTCGCTTCAGGCGAAGATGATGAGGCGACTGTTGCTGAAGTTGAAGGTGAGGTGAACACCCTGATCACCTTATTGGAGCGGCTCGAGTTTCGGCGCATGTTTTCGGGTGAAATGGATCCCAATAATGCCTTCTTGGACATCCAATCAGGCTCAGGCGGCACCGAGGCCCAAGATTGGGCAGAGATGCTGTTACGCATGTATCTGCGGTGGGGTGAAGACAAGGGTTTTAAGACAGAATTGGTAGAGGCCTCAGGCGGAGATGTTGCCGGGATTAAGAGTGCCACTATTAAATTTGAAGGAGAGTATGCCTTCGGTTGGTTGCGAACCGAAACGGGTGTGCATCGTCTGGTTCGCAAGTCTCCCTTTGACTCGGGAAATCGCAGGCATACATCGTTCGCATCGATTTTTGTGGCACCGGAAATCGATGACGATATCGAAATCGACATCAACCCTGCTGACCTTCGTACTGATACTTACCGTGCGAGTGGTGCCGGTGGTCAGCATGTTAACAAGACCGATTCGGCCGTGCGTATTACCCACAACCCTACCGGCACCGTGGTACAGTGCCAGACTGAACGTTCGCAGCATCAGAATCGCGACAATGCGATGAAGCTACTGCGCGGTAAACTATATGAGTTGGAAGTGCAGAGGCGGAATACGGAAAAGCAGGCTATGGAAGATAGTAAAGCAGACATTGGCTGGGGCAGTCAGATTCGTTCTTACGTGTTAGATGATTCCCGTATCAAGGATTTGCGCACTGGTATAGAAACGAGCAATATTCAGGCGGTGCTCGATGGCGATATTGACCGATTTATAGAAGCGTCACTTAAAAGCGGACTGTGAGAAGTGCTATGACTGAAGAAGAGCAAGTGCCGGAACAAGGAGAGGGTGATGCGCGCGAAGAGAACAAACTCATAGTTGAGCGTCGCGGCAAGCTGGCACTACTGAGAGAGCAGGGCAACCCGTTTCCCAATGATTTTAGGCGCACCGCAATGGCGGATGAACTGTTGAGAGAATTTTCAGACTGTTCCAAAGAGGAGTTGGAGCAGGCCAATCGAGTTTACTCGGTCGCAGGCCGTTTGGTTCGCAATCGAGGCTCATTCCTGTTGATTCAGGATAATTCTGACCAGATACAACTGTATGTCAATCGCAAGGGACTGAGTGAGAGTTTGCTGGCGGATATAAAAAGCTGGGATCTCGGTGATATCGTCGGAGCCACCGGCCCGCTGCACAAATCGGGTAAAGGCGATCTCTATATCAACATGGAGGAGGCACGACTTTTGACCAAAGCGCTGCGTCCCCTTCCGGATAAATATCACGGGCTGGCTGATCAGGAGTTGCGCTATCGGCAGCGCTATGTTGACTTGATCGTGAACCCTGAATCACGTCAGATATTCCGAATGCGCTCTAAAATTATCGCATTCATTCGCGATTACATGAGCGATCTTGATTTTATGGAAGTTGAAACCCCGATGATGCATGTTATCCCCGGGGGAGCTGCGGCTAAACCTTTTGTCACGCGCCACAATGCGCTTGATATGCAGATGTATTTGCGGATTGCGCCGGAGCTTTATCTGAAGCGCTTGGTGGTAGGTGGCTTCGAACGCGTCTTCGAAGTTAATCGTAGTTTTCGCAATGAAGGGCTTTCGACACGTCACAATCCTGAATTCACTATGTTGGAATTCTATTGGGCTTATGCTGATTATGAAGATGCCATGAATCTGACAGAGGATATGCTTCGCAAACTGGCTGAAGCTGTGCTGGGTAGCACTACGGTGAATTGTCAGGGTGGCACATACGACTTTTCCATACCCTTCACTCGGATCACCGTATTTGACGCAATACTGCAGTATAATTCGACCATCACTGCAAAACAGCTGTCTGATGCGCCGGCCGCAAGACTGATTGCGCAAGACCTAGGCATCGAGCTCAAAGAGAGTTGGGGGCTGGGTAAGGTTCAAATAGAGATATTCGAAAAAACAGTGGAGCACTTACTCGATCAGCCAACTTTTATCACCGCTTACCCGACAGAAGTTTCTCCGTTGGCCCGGCGTAGTGACGGGGATGCTTTTGTCACTGATCGCTTTGAGTTTTTTGTGGGTGGACGTGAACTCGCTAATGGATTCTCCGAGCTTAATGATGCCGAAGATCAGGCCGAGCGTTTTTTATCTCAAGTAGCTCAGAAGGATACCGGAGACGAGGAGGCCATGCACTTTGATCAGGATTATATTCGTGCCCTAGAGTATGGGCTGCCACCCACAGCGGGTGAGGGAATTGGTATTGACCGTTTAGTGATGTTGCTCACCGATTCAGCGTCTATTAGAGACGTATTATTGTTTCCCCATATGCGACCTGAATAATGGCATCTGTTGTTTGAGCTTCCGTATTATGGCGCTCTTGTGAGGGCTTCTGATTGAGCTGTCAGTCAGATTTTGAATGCGCTACACTCGGCTGAGGTAGCCTACTTTGAGGGCATGATAGTGTTTTTGACTCGCGTATCCTGTTTACCACTTGGCATCATGACTCTTTTGTTGCAGGCGTGCGTGTCTGGGTCGCCTGCCGTTGACTCGTCGCAGGGCTCAGCGACTAAATCAGTTAATGAAATCACCCTCAATTTGGCGGACCCAACTCTAGTACCCTGCACCAGCGACCAGAACATGGGCGTAGATTACACCTATTTGGAGAGAGGTTTTAGCGCCATGGTGTTGGGTGATAATGTTGAGGCAGTAAAATATTTCAGGCGCTATCAGCGTCTGGAGTCATCGCCTGGGGCGGACTGGGAGGCGGGTATTGCTATCGCGTATGAAAAAATGTTGCCCGATAGCCCTTATTATAATTGGAGAGCTGCGGCGGAGGACTATCGCCGCCTGATGAGACGCGTGCCTGAAGGCATTGAGCTGAATCAGCAAGTCCTGATCTTGAGTAGAACGTTGGCAGTATTGGCCGACTTACATGACTATATTGATGAACTGCAGAACGAAAAAGATGACCTTAGTGAGAGTCTGAAAAAACGCGAGGAAGCACTTAAGCGTCTGCGTGAGCTAATTTTGGGTCAGTAGGAATTAGAACTGTAAAAGTGGAGCCAACGCCAATTTCGCTTGCTACCGCTATGCTTCCTCCCATCAAGGTGCAAAAGTCCCGCGAGATGGCAAGCCCCAGTCCCGTGCCTCCATAACTTGCACTCGTAGACAGCTCGGCTTGAGCGAAAGCATCGAACACGTAGGACATTTGGTCGCTGGTAATGCCGATTCCAGTGTCCTCTACGGCAAAGGTTATCCAGCCTGGTTGTCCAGGCACTTCCTGTGCGCTTACGCTAATATGGCCACCTTGGGTGAACTTGTTGGCATTGCTAAGGAGGTTAGTGAAAACTTGCCTAAACTTGGTGGCGTCGTTGTAAAGCGCGGGTAGTTCTTTCAAGTCGCTGATGAGCAACTCGTTGTTGTTGTTTTTTAACAGCGGCGCCAAAACTTCACACGCTTGCTTGATGATTGCCGTAGGGTTGAATGTTTCACAGTGCAGGGACATTTTTCCTGTCTCAACTTTTGACAGGTCCAGGATGTCATCAATCAGCGCGAGTAACTGTCGCCCCGATTGAATGATAGTGCCCAAATCCTGCTGAAACTGTGGACGATTTATCTCACTTTTGTCGCCCATTTCATCCTGTAATAGCTCACTGTAGCCAATAATGGCATTTAACGGTGTACGCAATTCATGGCTAACATTAGCCAGAAACATGCTCTTGGCAGCGTTGGCTTCGTCGGCAGAATCTTTGGCTTTGCGCACATCATAAATAGCGTTGCGCAACTTATCTGACATGTCATTGAATGCATCTGCTAGATCGCCTAGTTCGCCGGTGTCATCAATGTTGTCAATGCGATAGTTGAGGTCGCCGCTCCCAAAGCGCTCGGTACCTTTTTTGAGCCTTTTTAATGATGTATTGGTATAGCTTAGTAAAAAATATCCTAGCGTCGCGGTAAGGAAAATGGAGGAAAAAAAGCCTATCACGGTAATGCGATCCGTCAGATCGATAGTGCGATCAATAATGTCCGATCGCTGTCTTGCTATGAATTCTTGCCGTTGCTCTAGCTCGCTGAGGTGCTGGCTAGCTCGCAGAAATGGTAGCGGGTCATTCATGTTCATCTTGAATTTTGGGTCGTTGTAGCTGCGGTAGAACTCAAGCCAGCGATTGAGCAAAGCGCTACTACTCTGCCAGAGCAAGTCATAGTTAAGTTCAGTTACTCCGCGACTCAACGTACCAAGTTTTTGAATTTTTTGATTAATAACGACGAGTGCGTCTTCAGCCCGCTGCAACTCTGCTTGCCCTAATTGTTCCTCGGTGGTTTCGCGCAACGCCGCCAATATGAGTATTTGTTGTCTCTGATCTTCGAGTAGCTGCTCCACTTCCGTTGATAACTGGGCTGCAGAAACAGAATTCCGATAGGCTAGCATACTCTCATTTCGGGCATAACTGCCCCAGAAGTGTGCTCCCACGTTTGCCGCAAAAAGGACGAGGATGATGACCAAAGAGAGGGTCAGTTGGCGGCGTAGGCTCATGTGCGAGTGAGTTCCCGTATCTTCGTAAGTAAACCCGGAAAGTCCACTGGTTTAGTAGCATAGTCATCACAACCCGCCTCCAATGCGTAGACTTTGTGAGCTTCTGTCGCATGCGCGGTAAGGGCAATAATAGGAATGTCGCGTATGCTTTTATCCCCTTTTGCCCTGCGGCTGGCGGCCCAACCATCCAGCACGGGCAGATTCATGTCCATTAAGACAACACTGGGTTGCTCCGCATGCATGATATCCAAAGCCTGCTGACCGTTACCGGCGGTGATGACTTCCATCCCAGCGCGATTCAGTCGTCTAACCATCATATTGCGATTGAGCTCATTATCTTCTACGAGAAGAACGCGCTGGCTCGTCATCATATTTTTTCTCCAGCGATCTCATGCACGAGAATAGACTCGTCTATGCCTCTGACATTTATTCGCTCACTGCGACCCAACACATAATTGCCTTTGAGGCTTTGCAAAGTACTTTCTGAGACCAAGATTTCGCCGCCAGCGGTGACATCCTCAATGCGAGAGGTAACGTTCATGGGGTGCCCTACGAAACCATATTTGCTGCGCCTTTCCGAACCGATATTGCCCGCAATGACATCGCCCGTATTAATGGCGATGCCGGTGTTGATGGGGGGGAAACCTTCTGCTTCGTTGAGGGCATTGATATCTGCCATGGCAGACTGCATCGCAAGGGCACACTTGACAGCGCGATCTGCATCATCATCTCCGTATTGAGGTGCTCCAAAGACAGCGAGAATGGCATCCCCAATAAATTCGTCGATGGTGCCATCATGGGCCATGATGATGTCTGTCATGATTCCTAGATATCGGTTGAGCATTGAGACAACTTCAGCCGGTGCGAGGTTCTCGCTGAGGGACGTGAAGCCGCGGATATCAGATAACATAATGCTCACTCGGCGCAGGTCTCCACCCAGTTCTAAGCCTTCCGGACGTTCAAGAATATCAGTCACAATCTCGTCCGAGAGGTAGCGCCCAAAGGTTGCCCTGATGAATTTTTCGTTGCGTTCGAGCTGCAGCCGATATTGCTGCTCTTTGTCGTGCCAACGCTTGCGCTCTATTCCAGCTTTGATGCGAGCTTGTAGTAGTACGGGATTAAATGGCTTGAATAAATAGTCGTCGGCTCCTGCTTCAATGCACTCTATGATGCCGTCCATATCTTGGTTTCCCGAGATTACAATAACCGGCGTGGCTCTCCACTCGGGATGCTCCTTGATGCGGCGAAGGACTTCATGGCCGTTCATGCCCGGCATTATCAAATCCAATAGAACGACATCTACATCACTTTGCTCTAGTGCATGCAATGCTTCTTCGCCGCCAGCTGCGGTGATGACAATGTGCCCAATGCGAGATAGATTCCTCGCGACCAGTTCCCTATTTTCCTGCCGATCATCGACTGCCAGAATAAACCCCGGATCTGCTTGAATGCCTTGACTCTGATTGAAGGACTGCACGGTGCTGCTGCTATGCGCAGCCTGCACCGACTCTAACAGTGATGAGAGTAGGGCATCGAGCTTGGCGTGCGATGCACCAATATCCTCTCGTAACATTTCGGCATAGCCGCGTAGGGCCGTGAGTACATTCATCAGATCGTGGTTATGGTTCGCGAGCTCAGCCGTATTCAGGATTTCTTCAAGACGGCTGGCAGCGTTAAAAATATGCGTGAAATCGTCCACTGTGGACTCTCCGAGATGATCTCGGCGGATGGAAAACTCCTGCCACAGCGCCGCTAAGTAGCGCCGCATTTGGTCGATCCATTCTGGGTTGGGGCTGGTATTGGTGGTCATGGGTTAGTGTGTTGGGCGATTCTGCGCATGCAGAGCCAGAGTTCCATCGATTCTAGGTACCTAGAGTGTAACAATATGACGGGAAACGCACACTGTACTTATCCCTCCAATTTTTGCCTGAAGTGCGTTTCGACGAGCGCTTGGGAGTCGTAGATGGGTGAAATCGGTCCTCATTACAAAAGTGGTGTACCAATTTTGCTCTCAAGGGTGCGTTTTTCTAAAACTTTGAGGTACTATCTATGACACTAAGGTTCGGGATCGGGTGGATTAAATGTTGCAGCAAGTTGAAATATTTCGGGGTCTGGCGGCGGAAGAGCTGGATGCTTTGGTCGCCAGTAGCACCAGCCGCTCATTTCCCAAAAATACAGTGGTTATCCATGAAAACGATCCGGCGGATTCGCTATTTGTCATTGAAAGCGGCAAAGTTAAGGTTTACTGCAGCGATAAGAATGGCAAAGAGTTTATTATGAACACTCAGGCCGCCGGAGATTATTTCGGTGAGCTAGCTCTGCTTGATGACTCGACTCGTTCTGCGTCTGTTCGCACAGTAGAAAAGTCCAGTTTTTGCATTATCTACAAAGAAGACTTTAATCGAGTGTTGGATAATCATCCGAATATTGGCCGCCAGTTAGTCCGCAATCTTGCGCAGCGTGTGCGCAAACTGACTGCCGATGTAAAAAGCCTTGCCTTGCAGGATGTTTATGGCCGTGTCGCCAATGTCTTGATGGACCTCTCTGAAGAGCGCGGTGACGGTTCTCTCTACATACCCGAAAAGTTGACGCAGCAGGATATTGCCGACCGTGTGGGCGCGTCACGAGAGATGGTGGCCAGGATCCTAAAGGATCTCACAATTGGCGAGTACATAAGATTTGAGGGGCGGCACATTATCATTAATTCCCGCTTGCCAGCCAAATATTAGGCAATCTTTATGTTACGTTGGCTGCATTACGGCGATCTTAATTTGGCTAAAATCTCAGCTCCTGCTGCGGGTGCACCTGCGCTTCGATAGCGTTGCGCGAGATATTCGTGATGACTGCACGGGCCGACGGCGCAATGTGGACACCAAGGTCAATCTATGCGCTTGACCGTTAGCCCTAGACGACCATTGGCAACTCTGGCTTCGATCTCATCCCCAATTAAAACACTGCCAGTTTCTCGCACCACCGCGCCGCTGCTGTCTGTAACGATGGCGTAACCGCGCTGCAGAGTGCCTAGCGGGCTTAAGGAGTCAAGCATCTGCGCCCTATGAGTCAGCTTGTTTGCGTAGTCCTGCAAACGCTGTCGCATGGCGGCCTCCAGCTGGTTACGGCGCAGCAGAGTCTCACGTTGTAGCTGTTCTAGTCGAGTGACTGGAGATTTCGCCATTAGGCGATTTTCCAGAAGCGCTAGTGTTGCAAGATGCCTTCGCGACACATGCTTTTGAGCCAGCAGCAAGCGCTGTTCGAGGTCATCGAGGCGCTGAGCCCGCTCGCGGATCTGCGCCCCCGGGTGCTTCAATCGTTGATTTAAGTGGGCGAGGTGAGTTGTCACGGCGGCAAGCCTACGCTGGATTGCACGCACCAAGTTCCCCTCTGTGATTTGCAGGCGCTGCGCCCACTCATGCTGGTCAGGGCTCAGGAGTTCCGCGGCGGCCGACGGGGTGGCGGCCCGGCGATCTGCGGCCATATCGGCAATACTAAAGTCCACTTCATGCCCCACTGCGCTGACAATAGGTAACTCACTGGCGGCGATGGCGCGAGCCACTATTTCCTCATTGAATGCCCATCGATCCTCGAGGGAGCCGCCACCGCGACCTATGATCAGTGCATCAAGTTGTATTTTACCTTCTTTTCGCCACCGATTCGCCCGGTCAATGGCGCCCGCGATCAATGCTGCTGCACCTTCGCCTTGCACTGGTACGGGGAGCAATTGCACATCGATTGTAGGGCAGCGCCGTTTCAGAATCGTCAGTATGTCGTGAATAGCAGCACCAGTGGGGGATGTGACGACGCCTAAATGAGCTATAGATGCGGGCAGGGGTTGCTTGCGCGCTGACTCGAAAAGGCCTTCTGCCAGTAATTTGTCTTTGAGTTGCTCGAATGCTGCTTGCAGCGGCCCAGCACCGGCGTGTTCTAAATGTTCTGCAATTATCTGGAATTCACCCCGGCCTTCATAAAGTGATACTCGGCACCGCAAACGGATGGCGTCTCCATTTGAGGGCGTAAACTTCACCCGCTGGTTACGATTTTTGAACATCGCGCAGCGCACCTGAGCGCTGGTATCCTTGAGTGAGAAGTACCAATGTCCGGAGGAGGGGGCAGCGAAATTACTGATCTCGCCTTCAACCCAGACAAAGTCAAAGTGACTATCAAGCAGAGACTTGGCCTGCCGATTGAGCTGGCTGACAGAGAGGACAGGAGGCGCGTTATCGGATTTGAAGCGAGTGTTCAATAGAAGGCGAGCTCAGCTTTGTATTTTTCTGGGTGCATCAGTGTACTTTATTCCGTTTTAAAGCGCATTCTCTCGCTTTCTGATGGCGCGGTAATTGTGCTGCAGTGCACTTGTATTTATACTTGTCCGACGTATCTGTCCTCATTGGCTGGAGTGTCACCCATATGCTGCGTATTGCTCAGGAAGCTCTTACTTTTGATGATGTTCTGTTGCTGCCAGGCTATTCTGAGGTTGTTGCTGGCGACGTATCACTTAGCACGCATCTCACGCGTGGTATCAGTTTGAATATTCCTCTTGTGTCTGCAGCGATGGATACGGTTACCGAGTTTCGTCTGGCTATCGCCCTTGCCCAAGAAGGCGGGCTGGGCATTATCCACAAAAGCATGACAATCGCCGAGCAGGCGGAACAGGTTCGCAAAGTTAAGAAGTTCGAAAGCGGTGTGGTCAAGGATCCCATTACGATTCAGCAAGGGGCAACTATCACCGAGTTGATTGCTCTGACGGGCGCTCATGGTATATCCGGCGTGCCGGTGCTCAATGGCGAGGATCTGGTGGGCATTGTGACGCGTCGCGATGTGCGCTTTGAATCCAACCCACAAAAGCTGGTCTCCGCCATTATGACGCCCCGCGACAAACTGGTGACGGTGAAAGAAGGCGCTGACCTAGCCGAAGTACAGGAGCTGCTGCATCGACACCGAATTGAAAAAGTGCTGGTCGTTAACGATGCATTTGATCTGTGCGGGATGATCACGGTAAAGGATTTCGACAAGGCTGAGAGTTTCCCCCATGCGTGCAAGGATTCCTACGGTCATCTCCGTGTGGGGGCTTCGATTGGCACTAGTGCGGATACCGATGATCGGGTAGAGGCGCTGGTTGCTGTGGGTGTTGATGTGCTCGTGGTGGATACGGCGCACGGACATTCACGTAATGTCATTAACAGAATCAAAATGATTAAAAAATGCTTTCCCTCGGTGCAGGTGATCGGCGGCAATATCGCCACTGCCGCAGCTGCGGTCGCCTTGGCAGAGGCCGGTGTAGATGGCGTTAAGGTGGGTATCGGCCCTGGCTCCATTTGTACGACTCGTATCGTCACCGGTACCGGGGTGCCTCAGATTACCGCTATCGCTAACGTAAGCGAGGCACTGAAAGGGACAGGTATTCCCGTCATCGCCGACGGCGGTATCCGGTTCTCAGGTGACATTGCCAAGGCGATTGTGGCCGGAGCGCATTCGATCATGGTGGGTAGCATGTTCGCCGGTACCGAAGAAGCGCCGGGAGAGGTTGAACTCTATCAGGGAAGGACCTACAAGGCGTATCGAGGAATGGGTTCTTTGGCGGCGATGTCCAAAACACAGGGTTCCTCCGATCGGTACTTTCAGGACACCAGCAGAGGTGCGGAAAAGCTCGTGCCAGAGGGTATCGAGGGTCGTGTTGCCTATAAGGGACCGGTCTCAAGTATCATTCATCAATTAATGGGGGGGGTGCGCTCTGCCATGGGTTATACCGGCAGTGCTTCCATGGACGCCATGCGCACCGAGCCTGAATTTGTCCGCATCACCGGCGCCGGTATCGCAGAGAGCCATGTGCACGATGTCTCAATTACCAAGGAAGCGCCAAATTATCCGGTAAGTTAAGCGTTCAGGTAACCTCGCCTTTGACCCAATGTCGGTAGCTGCACACGCGCCGATAAGCGTTGCTGCCGGATTAGTGATCATTCTATTCTTCATTCAGGACACACCATGAGCGCAGATATTCACGCCCAGAAAATCCTCATTCTAGATTTTGGTTCACAGTACACGCAATTGATTGCTCGACGGGTTCGAGAGGTTGGTGTGTATAGTGAAATCCGGGCTTTTAACGTCAGCGAAGAAGATATACTGGCATTTGATCCCAGCGGGATTATTCTGTCGGGTGGCCCAGAGTCAGTGGTGGATAAAGGATCCCCGCGAGCGCCCGAATGCGTATTCACCTTGGGCGTGCCCGTGCTTGGAATATGCTACGGCATGCAGACTATGGCCGAGCAGCTTGGCGGCGCTGTGGTCGGTTCCTCTGTTAGCGAGTTTGGCTATGCCCAGATAAGGCAGGTCGGAAATAGCAGGCTGTTGCATGATATCTACGATCATGTCGCCGATAGTGGTGGGCTGCTGCTGGATGTGTGGATGAGTCACGGGGATAAGGTGGTGACGCTGCCGCCAGACTTCGAATTGATGGCTGAAACCGTGAGCTGTCCCATTGCGGGTATGGCGCATAAAGATAAGCCCTTCTTTGGAATCCAGTTTCATCCTGAGGTGACCCACACACTTCAGGGTGCGCGTATTTTCGAACACTTTGTACTTGAGCAATGTGGCTGTGAGGTGCTTTGGACGCCTGCTAATATCGTCGAAAATGCAATTGACCGCGTAAAGTCGCTGGTAGGTACAGACAAGGTGTTGTTGGGCTTATCCGGCGGTGTAGATTCGTCCGTAGTGGCTGCGCTGCTACATCGCGCCATTGGGGATCGGTTGACGTGCGTGTTTGTAGATAACGGGTTGCTGCGTTTGAAGGAAGGCGATCAAGTGATGGAGATGTTCTCCCGGAATATGGGGGTAACGGTGCTGCGCCGAGACTGTGAGGCGCTGTTTCTTCAGAGGTTGGAGGGCGTGTCTGATCCTGAAGCAAAGCGCAAGGTTATTGGAAATACCTTTATCGATGTCTTTGATGAGGAGGCCGGAAAGTTGACCGAGGTGAAGTGGTTGGCTCAGGGCACAATCTATCCCGATGTGATTGAGTCTGCTGGAGGCAAAAACGGCAATGCCCATAATATTAAGTCCCATCATAATGTCGGTGGTCTGCCAGACGATATGAGTTTCGAACTAGTGGAGCCGCTGCGTGAATTGTTCAAAGACGAAGTCCGCAGGATAGGGTTGGAGCTGGGCCTGCATTACGACATGGTCTATCGGCATCCCTTTCCCGGTCCCGGCTTGGGCGTAAGGATTCTGGGAGAAGTAAAGAAGGAGTATGCGGATCTGCTGCGCTTGGCAGACGCCATTTTTATCGAGGAATTGCACCGCGACGATTATTATCACAAGACCAGCCAAGCGTTTGCTGTTTTCTTGCCGGTGAAGTCAGTGGGCGTCGTGGGAGATGCGCGTCGCTACGAGTATGTTATTGCTCTGAGGGCAGTTGAGACCGTGGACTTCATGACTGCGCGCTGGGCGCATCTACCCTATGACTTACTGGAGCGTACATCAAATCGCATTATCAATGAGATTTCCGGTGTGTCACGTGTGACCTACGATATCAGCAGTAAACCCCCTGCGACGATTGAGTGGGAATAATGTGGCTGTGATCTTAGAAGGATACATTAGAGTTCCACATGAAGAATTAGAGGCTATAGAGAGCCAGTTAAATGAACATATTGAAAATACTTTAAATGAAGATGGCTGTTTGAAATTTGACGTAACGCAAGATGATGGTGATAAATGTATTTTTCATGTTTTCGAAAAGTTTTTAGATGATGATGCATTCAAATCACATCAAGTAACGACTAAAGCAAGTGATTGGGGAGTCGTCACAAAAAATGTAGAAAGGTTTTATAAAAAGAGGTACGAAGAATGACGTATAAACTCGATTTTCCCCTCGCAAACCACCGTTATATATAGCTTTGTAAGAGGACAACTATTGACTCGGGGTAGCACACTGTCATCGACTGTAAATCATGAGGACTGGATGCGCCGTGCGTTGGCGTTGGCAGATCGTGCTGCGAATGAAGGTGAGGTCCCCGTGGGCGCTGTTGTTGTGCGTGACGGTGAATTGCTGGGAGAAGGTTGGAATCAAGTGATTGCATTACAAGATCCGAGCGGGCATGCAGAGATATTAGCCTTGCGCGATGCCGCTCAGCGGGTTGGCAACTATCGCCTTCCTGGAGCAACCCTGTATGTCACTCTGGAACCTTGCACGATGTGTGCTGGTGCGCTGGTGCACGCCCGCATCGCCCACCTTGTATTTGGCGCCAAGGAGCCCCGTGCTGGCGTGATTTCCAGCGTCTCTTCGCTGTTGGATGAACCGTGGTTTAACCATCGGGTGAGTTGGCAGGCTGATGTCTTATCGGAGGAATCCAGTGCGCGCCTGCGAGCCTTTTTTCAGGTCAGGCGATAGTCGATCCGTCACTGCTCAGGAGTGTCAAAAATCCAGATGTACGATTGTTAAAATGCCTGCAACTGCAGGTTGTTTATTTCGCTGGGGATATAATCTTCACCGCGCAGCGGCGGTATAGGCTGGTTGTCTGGAATATCTTGCCAAACGAGAATGCTGTAGTAATGACGGATGTTTTGCACCAAAGTAACAGCCTCTTTCCCTCGAGCGTACCCGTAGCGTGTTTTTTCATAGTAGTTGGAGTCCTCTAAAAGCGGCAGTCTTTGCATGACATCCTGCCACACATCTGGGTTACCGCCTTGACGTTGAGTGATGACCCGCGCATCCTCTAGATGGCCTAAACCAATATTGTAGGCTGCTAATGCCATCCACGTCCGATCTGGCTCCTGTAATCTTTTTGGCAATCGACGCTTCAGGTCTTTCAGATAGCGAGCGCCGCCGCGAAGGCTTTGAGTGACATCCAAGCGATTCTCTACCCCTAGCTCCCTAGCCGTGGGTTTTGTGAGCATCATCATGCCGCGCACGCCAGTAGGTGAAGTGGCATTCGGGTCCCAGCGGGACTCTTGATAGGCCATTGCAGCTAACAGGTGCCAGTCCATCTGGTATTCTTTGGCGACTTGTTGGATGAGCCTGCGAAAAAGTGGCAGAGTCTCCTGCATGTTCTGTGTAAACACATGCGCACTAATGCGCGAGACGCCGTCGGTATGGCCGAAATACCGCTCGTGCAGTCGCGCCATAGTGCCATCGTCTTTCAGCCGTCTTAAGAAGTCGTTTATAAATATTATCAGCTGTGTGTTGTCCGTTTCAGGCGTCAAATACCAAACCATATCCTGCTCTTCATGCAGATCAAACGCGACTTTTTGGCGTGGATAAAGACTTTGTTGGACAGCAAATTCATTGGAGTCGACGATGGCGATATCTGCGTGTCCCAGTTTGAGCAGCTCCAGCAAGTGCATGGTGTCGGCCTCATCGACTTCTTGCCATGTTAGCTCTGGAGCGCGACTTTGTTGCAACGCAGTTAGCGTATCGGTGTGGCTGGACTTTGCTACAACAGCAATATTCATTGTGGTTAAGTCGGATACGGTGCGTGGCCTGAGAGTACCCGCGACATAGATAACTTGGGGTGTAAGCTGATTATAGGCAATCGTATGAGGGTAGGCTGCTGCTCGCCCTTCTGTCAGCGTCAGGCCTGCTGCCGCGATGTCGGCTTCCTTGTCTTTCAGCTGAGTGAATAGATCATGGAGGTTGGAGGCTGTTTTCATTTTCAAAGCTACACCCATTTCCTCTGCCAGTAGATGAGTGAGGGCATACTCAAAGCCAGTGGGACCGTTCTTATCTAAATAATAGGTGGTGGGGCTATTGCGACTAATCACAACCAACTCCCCGTCAGATTGTATTGACTCAAACGAGTCCTTTGCGTCACAGCCAAGCACCATGCACAGTATCGCTAAGGACATCATTTTTGCGTAATAACTCATCCTTTCTATCTTAGCGGCACCCGACAGGCGCTCCCAGTTTTAATTAGCAAGGTAATTGAGTGTAATTTCGGTTATCGAAGCGAGATCAAATGCAGTACACTATGTCTTCCCTGAAATGCCTCCTTTTGGAGTTCTTCATTGCATGCTATCTCTGCGCGGTGCTCCCGCTCTATCTGCATTTCGCCTAAAAAAAGTGGCACAAAGAATCTCAGAGATCCATCCGGATATCCGGGTGCTGCGGGCTGAATTTGTCCACTTTGTCCAGCTACACCGGCCACTGACAGATCAGCGCCATAAAATACTTGCCACTGTGTTGACGTATGGACCCTCATTGCCCGCTGGCGGGGAGCCAGAGCTGGCGGACGCCACTTTATTGCTGGTGATTCCTAGGCCGGGCACCGTCTCACCTTGGTCCAGTAAGGCCACAGATATCGCCTATAACTGCGGCCTGCACGAGATTGAGCGGTTGGAGCGGGGTCTGGCTTGGTATTTCAGCCTACCCGCGAAGTTAACTGCGTCGCAGCGTCAAGCTCTCGAGGCGCTTGTGCATGATCGAATGACGGAAACCGTTGTTTCTGCCATGGAGTCTGCTCAGCAGCTATTTGAGCATGCAGCGCCGCGGCCAATTGCGACGGTGGATGTGCTGAGTACTGGTCGTCAGGCGCTGCTTGACGCCAACCATGCGCTTGGACTTGCGCTCGCCGATGACGAAATAAACTATTTATATGATGCGTTCATTGCTCTGGGGCGAAACCCCAGCGACGTTGAGCTAATGATGTTCGCACAGGCTAATTCGGAGCACTGCCGGCATAAAATATTCAACGCTGACTGGACCATCGACGGCACGCCGCAGGCACATTCGCTGTTCAGCATGATTCGCAATACCAACGTGTGCGGCGGCGAGAATGTGCTGTCGGCATACTCCGATAATGCGGCTGTCGTGGCGGGGCCGGTTGCGGGACGATTTTATCCAGACCCACAATCCTTAGAATATAGTGCTTCTCAGGAAAGTATCCACCTGCTAATGAAAGTTGAGACTCACAACCATCCTACGGCTATTGCGCCGTTCTCGGGAGCAGGGACAGGCGCCGGTGGCGAAATTCGCGACGAGGGTGCGGTCGGCCGCGGTTCCAAACCTAAAGTGGGTCTCAGCGGATTTTCGGTGTCCAATCTCAATATTCCCGGATTTGGGCAGCCATGGGAGATTGCTTATGGGAAGCCTGGTCGAATTGTTAGTGCTCTAGAGATCATGTTGGAAGGACCTATTGGTGCGGCGGCGTTCAATAACGAGTTTGGTCGCCCCAATCTTTGTGGCTACTTTCGCAGCTTTGAATTGACCGTCGCGGGAGCTGATGCTCTGGAAATACGCGGCTATCATAAGCCTATCATGATCGCGGGGGGCTATGGCAATGTCCGCCAAGAGCATGTGGAGAAAGGCGAATATCGGGCGGGGGCGAAGCTGATTGCGCTCGGCGGGCCGGCCATGCTAATCGGTCTGGGCGGGGGTGCTGCTTCGTCCATGTCTAGCGGACAAAGCCATGCAGATCTTGATTTTGCTTCTGTGCAGCGGCAAAACCCGGAGATGGAACGGCGTTGCCAAGAGGTTATTGACCGTTGCTGGCAGTTGGGAGAGAGCAACCCGGTTGCTTTTATCCATGATGTGGGTGCGGGTGGATTGTCCAACGCCTTTCCTGAACTGGTGAAGGACGGTGGCCGCGGCGGGCGTTTTGAGTTGCGTGCTGTGCCAAATGATGAACCGGGCATGTCGCCACTAGAGATCTGGTGTAACGAATCTCAGGAGCGTTATGTGATGGCGGTGGAGCCAGAAAATCTGGCGCGTTTTGAAGCGATTTGCGAGCGCGAACGTTGTCCTTTCGCCATCGTCGGTGAAGCAACGGAAGCAATGCATTTGCAACTTACCGACAGTAAGTTTGCTAACGTGCCGGTGGATATGCCCATGTCTGTATTGTTCGGCAAGCCGCCGCGAATGAGTCGTGAGATTCGTCGGCAGACCATTAAGCATGATGCTCTGCATTTGGATATTTCGGTGTCAGAGGCGGTGGAGCATGTTTTGCAGGTGCCGAGTGTCGCTAGTAAGAGTTTTTTGATTACCATCGGTGATCGCTCGGTGACGGGCATGGTAGCGCGCGACCAGATGGTGGGTCCCTGGCAGGTTCCCGTGGCAGATTGCGCGGTGACAACCGTATCCTATGATTCCTTTGCTGCAGAAGCTATGGCCATGGGTGAGCGGACCCCACTGGCACTGATAAACGGCCCTGCCTCGGGACGCATGGCGGTTGCCGAGGCCATTACCAATATTTGCGCAGCTGCCATTGGCGATATTCGCGACATCAAACTTTCGGCCAACTGGATGTGCGCAGCAGGATATGGAGCTGAGGATGAGATTTTATTTGATACCGTGCGGGCAGTCGGTATGGAATTCTGTCCCGAGTTGGGAATTACTATTCCGGTGGGCAAGGACTCTATGTCGATGCGCACCACCTGGAAGGAGGGGAACCAGAGAAAGTCCGTAACCGCGCCTATGTCGCTGATTGTTTCCGCATTTTCGCCGGTGATCGATGCGCGTCTATCCGTGACCCCGCAGGTGAAGCCTGCAGCTGATGCGCTGCTCGTATTGCTGGATCTTGGTCGCGGCGCCAATCGAATGGGGGCTTCTGCTCTGGCGCAAGCCTGCGGGCAGATGGGCGATACAGTCCCGGATATGGACAGTGCAGCCGACCTCAAGGCATTTTTCACGCTAGTGCAGGGCTCTTTGGCTAAGGGCCACATATTGGCCTATCACGATCGCTCGGATGGCGGCTTGTTGACGACATTGCTGGAGATGGCCTTTGCCGGCCGCTGTGGCTTGGAGATAGAACTGTCAGAGTTGTCCGGTGTCGCGCTGGAAAAATTGTTTAATGAGGAAGCCGGAGCGGTATTGCAAATCGCTCGGTCGCAGCTACATGATTTGCAACAGCAGGCGACAGAGTTGGGGTTGGATGATTGCCTGCATGTGATAGGGAAGGCGGTGATAGGTGATGTTGTTAGTGTGACAGATGGAACGCAGATTTTTCTCGATAGTCGGGCTCGGTTGCAGCAGGTGTGGGCGCGCACGAGCTATGAACTGCAGGCCCTTCGCGATAATCCCGAGTGTGCGCTAGAAGAATATCAGCGGCACGCAGCGGAAGACCCCGGGCTGTCGGTGGGCTTGAGTTTTGATGTCAATGAGGACATCAGCGCGCCTTACATTGCAACGGGGGCCCGTCCGCATGTAGCTGTGTTGCGAGAGCAGGGTGTCAATGGACATGTTGAAATGGCAGCCGCTTTTCACCGAGCAGGCTTTGCGCCGTTCGATATTCATATGAGTGACTTACTCACTGGGCGCGTCGACTTACGGCAGTTTAAGGGCTTGGTAGCCTGTGGTGGTTTCTCATACGGTGATGTTCTGGGTGCCGGTGAGGGCTGGGCGAAGAGCATTTTGTTCAATGAGTCGGTGCGTGCCGGGTTCAGTGCGTTTTTTGAACGTGAAGATACCTTTACGCTCGGTGTCTGCAATGGTTGTCAGATGGTTTCCGCGCTTAAGGAATTGATCCCTGGTGCCGCGCTGTGGCCGCGCTTTGTGCGTAATCGCTCAGAACAATTTGAGGCGCGACTGGCATTGGTTCGGGTCGAGTCCAGCCCTTCAATTTTGCTGTCGGGCATGGCAGGTTCGCACCTGCCTATCGCTGTGGCGCATGGAGAGGGGAGAGTCCAGTTCGCTAATACTCAGTCTCAGGTGGATTGTGAGGCCAGTGGTGCGGTGGTCTTGCGTTATATAGAGAATGACCTTGCCCTGGCGCAAAAATACCCCGCCAATCCTAATGGCTCACCCGCTGGGATCACCGGTCTGACCAGTGTAGATGGGCGAGCTACGATCATGATGCCACATCCAGAGCGTGTTTATCGCACCATTCAGCACTCTTGGGCACCCCCCCACTGGGGTGAGAATGCGGGTTGGTTGCGGATGTTTCGTAACGCGCGTCACTGGCTGGGATGAGCGCGATGCTGAGACGCCCCTTGTGGCCGTCGCTTGTTAATTTATAATAGCGCACTTTTTTATATGGGGATGCTTTAAGCGTCCGAATTTTTTCAGTTAGAGCGACACTATGCTAAATAAATACCCACTGTGGAAATATCTCTTAGTACTCTCTGCGCTGCTGCTTGGACTGTTCTATGCTGCGCCTAATTTATATGCACCCGACCCGGCACTGCAGATTGCTGGGCAAAGCAGCACACAGCAAATCGATGAGAAAGTCCTAGGTCGTGCTTTAAAGGCGCTGGATGAGGCTGGAATCGCTTATTTTGGTCAAACCATTGAGGCTAATGGTCGCCAGGCCCTGTTGCGCTTAGAGGATGCAGATCAGCAGTTGATAGCGCAGTCTGTAGTGTCTCGTGCACTAGGGGATGGCTTTATAGTGGCGCTTAATCTGGCTCCGACAACGCCAGATTGGCTTAGCGATTATGGCGGACAACCGATGAAGTTGGGCTTAGATCTCAGCGGCGGCGTACATTTTAAGCTGGAGGTTGATGTTGATGCCGCAGTAGAGCGCCGTATGGAGTTCTTCGTCAATGATTCAAAGCGGGCACTGCGAGAGCAGCGTATTCGTGGCCTTGTCAGGCTCAATTCTCAGGGGAAAATAGAGGCGCGCTTCAAAACTGAGGCATTGCGCGAGCAAGCGCGAGACATCATCGCGGAGAACAGCCCGGAACTGGTCATCGAACGCGTCGACGACGGCGATAGTTGGAATCTGCTAGCGGCGATGTCGCCGCAGGCGCGTGACGACATTGAGAGCTACGCGGTGAGCCAAAATCTGACCACATTGCGCAATCGAGTGAATGAGTTGGGAGTGTCCGAGCCACTGGTGCAGCGCCAAGGCAAGAATCGTATCGTGGTTGAGTTGCCGGGCATTCAGGATACAGCGGAAGCCAAACGTATTTTAGGTAAGGTGGCGAATCTAGAGTTCAGATTGGTGGCCAACAGGGATGCTGCGCAATCCGATAAACAGCGCTTTGACTACCGCAGTGCTGATCGGAGCGGTTCTAGCGAGTGGTTAGAACGTGATGTCATTATCACCGGGGAACGCGTTTCTACAGCACAGGCGAGTTTTGACCAAAATGGCCAACCCAATGTGCAGATTAGCCTAGACAGTGAGGGCGGAACATTAATGTCTAGGGCCACCCGTAACAATATAAAGCGCCGCATGGGCGTGTTGTTCATTGAGCGTAAATACCGCACGCGCTATGAAGTCGATGAGGAGGGTGCTGAAGTTATTGTCAAGGTGCCCTATGACGAGCGAAAGATACTTACGGCCCCAGTTATTCAGTCCGCCCTTGGTGCGCAGTTCCAGATCACCGGTCTTGATAATCCCCTAGAGTCCTCCGAGCTGGCGCTAATGTTGCGTGCCGGCGCGCTTGCAGCGCCTATTACGTTTGTCGAAGAGCGCACTGTTGGACCGTCACTGGGTGCGGAAAATATCCGTCTTGGCGTGCAATCTGTCTATTACGGTTTAACCCTAGTTCTGGTGTTCATGGTGCTGTATTACAGGGTGTTTGGCGTTGTTGCAGTCATCGCTTTGACCTGTAATCTCATTTTACTGGTGGCTGTTATGTCTATGTTGGGCGCCACTCTGACGCTGCCGGGTATTGCGGGTATCGTACTAACAGTGGGTATGGCGGTTGACGCCAATGTGCTAATTTTTGCTCGAATACGCGAGGAAATAGTGAATGGGCTATCGCCGCAGATGGCGATTCATTCAGGCTTCGCGCGTGCATTCACTACGATTCTTGACGCTAACCTTACGACCCTTATTGTTGCGGTGATTCTCTACGCTGTCGGCACTGGCCCCATTAAGGGCTTTGCAGTGACGCTTTCGGTCGGCATTTTGACTTCGATGTTCACGGCAATACTGGGTACTCGCGCCTTGATTAATCTTTTTTATGGCGGGCGCCGTGTCCGAAAATTATCGATCGGAGGCATCCAGTCATGAAAGTGATTAAGTTTATGAGCCAGCGTAAGCTGGCGATATGGTTTTCAGGGTTGCTGCTGCTAGGGTCAATTGGTTCTTTGGTGACGAAGCAGCTTAATTGGGGGTTAGACTTCACCGGCGGTACTTTGGTAGAGGTGCATTACAGCGCAACAGCCGATCTTAACGCGATTCGCAGTACCCTTGAGACACAAGGTTATGGGGGCTCGAGCGTCGTGAGTTTCGGTAGCGATCAAGATGTAATGATTCGGCTGCCGCAGGGTTACTCTGATGAAGAGGGCGTGGCCCTTTTGGGTATTCTGCAGCAGACTTTTATCGGCGATGTGGAGTTGCGTCGTATGGAGTTCGTGGGCCCGCAGGTAGGCGATGAATTGCGTGAGCAGGGAGGCCTGGCCATGCTTCTGGCGATAGGCTTGGTAACACTTTATGTTGCTTTTCGTTTTCAGCTAAAATTTGCGCTGGGTGCGGTCGCTGCTCTCCTGCACGACGTGATTATTACATTGGGGTTTTTCTCATTGACCGGAATGGAGTTTAATCTCACAGTACTGGCAGCCATATTGGCGGTGGTGGGTTATTCCATTAATGACACGATTGTGGTCTTTGACCGTATTCGAGAAAATTTTCGCAAGATCCGCCGTGCAGAACCCGTCGAAGTGATAGATATCTCCATTAGTGAAACGCTGGCACGCACCCTAGTAACCTCCGGTACTACATTGATGGTGGTGGTTGCACTCGCTCTGTTTGGTGGTGAAATGATTTTCGGTTTTGCTGTTGCTTTAATAGTGGGTGTTTTTATCGGGACGTATTCATCGATTTATGTGGCCTCTGCGTGGACGCTGATGATGGGCGTGACCAAGGAAGATCTCATGCTGCCCATTAAAGAAGGCGCTGACCAGGACGACCTTACACCCTAACTTAGTTCTCAGGAAAGACACATGGAACCGATGATCAAAATTGCGCTTCGTGCGGCTCGCAAGGCCGGTGAAAATATCGTGCGCGCATCTGACGAGCTCCATCGTTTCGAGGTGAAAGCTAAGGGGATTAACAACTTCGTAACGGAGGTTGATCTCAATGCCGAGCAGGAGATCATCTATCAACTGCACAAGGCCTACCCCGACCACGCTATTTTGGGTGAAGAAAGTGGCTTTATCGGCAGTGAGGACGCGGAGTATCGATGGATCATTGACCCTCTGGATGGCACCACCAACTTTATCCGCGGCATTCCGCACTATGCAGTCTCAATAGCCTGTATTTATAGAGGCAAGATTGAACATGCGGTTATTGTTGATCCGGTGCGGCAAGAAGAGTTTACTGCATCAAGGGGACGTGGTGCGCAGCTTAACGGCCACCGAATTCGCGTGAGTGACCTTGCGAATCTTGAAGGCGCCCTGTTGGGGACGGGTATTCCGTTCAAAAATCACTGTGACGATAAGTTGGAAGCCTACAGTAAATCTATTGAAGTCCTCGCGTCCCAGTGTGCCGGTATCCGCCGAGCTGGCGCGGCGTCATTAGATTTGGCGTATGTTGCCGCGGGTCGTCTGGATGGGTTTTGGGAAATTGGCCTATCGTCTTGGGATATCGCGGCGGGAGTTCTGTTGGTGCGGGAAGCCGGAGGTCTGGTGGCAGATATTGACGCATCCGATAATTACTTGGATTCCGGCAATATTGTGTGCGGCAACCCCAAGTGTTTCAAGGCAGTGTTGCAGGTTGTTAACCCCTTGTTATCTTAATCGGCGGCGTGATGGCCATGGTTGAACGCGCTTAAATTGGATCAACTCTGGTCCAATTCCTGCTACACTAGTAGGCCTTCTTTCTTAGCCTCGAAGTAACCGATGAGCACGGACAATATTCGCATTGTGTTGGTCAATACCAGTCATCCTGGCAATATCGGAGGCGTGGCGCGCGCGATGAAAAATATGGGGCTGAACCGCTTGTATCTAGTGGCTCCTCGGGACTATCCGCACGAGCAGGCGGAGTGGCGTGCGGTTTCAGCCAAGGATATTCTTGATACGGCCATAGTCGTACCAACAGTCGAAGACGCGATTACAGATTGCCAATTTGTGGTGGGTACCAGTGCGCGAGAACGGAGAATACCCTGGCCGCTGCTGGATGCTCGTCAGTGTGCCGAACGCATGGCGGTAGCATCCTCACAGGAACAGGTTGCAGTGTTGTTCGGTCGAGAAGATCGTGGTTTGACCAACGACGAGCTGCGAGTGTGTAACTTACACCTCAATATCCCTACTTCTGGGGCATACAGCTCATTGAATCTAGCGATGGCGGTGCAAATCGTGGCCTACGAACTGTATATGGTGATGTCGTCTCCAATAGTATCAACCAATGAGGTAGAACAGTGGGATAGCCCGTTTGCGTCGCAGGGCAGCATGGAGCATTTCTATCAGCATTTGGAAGAAACGCTGATTGATGTGGAATTTTTGGACCCCACGGCACCGCGTCAGCTGATGGCCCGCCTGCGGCGCCTCTACAGCCGGGTGCGGCTGGATGACATGGAGCTCAATATTCTGCGAGGGATGCTTACCGAGACTCAAAAGTGGGTTAAGCGCGCGAGCAAGGAGCCATAACGGCGCTAGGTAGGGACTTTACCCGACTAAAATAGTCGGACTTATAGTTGACCAATTTAGTAGGTAATCGCATAATACCGACTTACAATCGCGGGGACAGAATATGCGACTGACAACAAAGGGGCGATATGCGGTAACGGCAATGCTCGATCTTGCGTTACACAGCAGCGAGCGTCCTGTGAGCCTAGCGGATATTTCGCAGCGACAAGATATATCCTTGTCTTATCTTGAACAGCTATTTTCCAAGTTGAGGCGCTGCAATTTAGTGAGCAGCGTGCGAGGCCCCGGAGGTGGATATCGTTTAAGTCGCGGTGGTGGTGATATTTTCGTGGCACAGATTATAGACGCGGTGAATGACACGTTCGATGCCACAGGGTGTGGCGGCAAAGCCGACTGTCAGCAGGGAGAGGTTTGTTTGACCCACTATCTATGGTGCGACTTGAGTGATCAAATTCACGGCTTCTTAAGCGCGATAAGCCTGTCTCAGCTCCTGGAGAAAAGAGAAGTTCTCACGATTGCCGCACGGCAAGATGCGCGCAGTGATGCAGGCCAAAGAGTGCCCGCAATAGAAATCAAGGGTGATACATTACTCGTGACAGAAATCTAGTTTGGCGCTGAATGCGTAACAGTTTCAGGAGGAACTTCAATATGGAAAAACCAATTTATTTTGATTACTTGGCAACAACGCCAGTTGACCCCCGGGTGGTAGATAAAATGGTGCATTGCCTGTCCATCGAAGGCAATTTTGGTAACCCTGCATCGCGCTCGCATCTTTACGGCTGGAAGGCAGAGGAGGCGGTGGAAAATGGCCGTCGTCAAGTGGCTGACCTGATCAAAGCAGACCCTAGGGAGATTGTCTGGACTTCGGGTGCCACTGAATCAGATAACCTTGCAATCAAGGGCGTAGCTCATTTCTATGCAAAAAAGGGTAAACATATTGTTACCTCGAAAATCGAGCATAAGGCGGTTCTAGATACATGTCGCCAATTAGAGCGGGAAGGCTTTGAAGTCACTTATCTTGATCCCGGAAGCAATGGTCTGATCACCCCTGAAGCCGTCAGAGCAGTATTGCGTGATGACAGTATTTTGGTATCCATCATGCATGCCAATAACGAAATTGGCACTGTGAACGATATAGCCGGAATTGGCGAGGTGACACGTGCTGCCGGTGTGCTGTTCCATGTCGATGCTGCCCAGAGTGCGGGCAAAGTTGAGATTGACATGGAGAATATGAAGGTCGATTTGCTTTCGTTGTCTGGGCATAAAATGTATGGGCCGAAAGGGATTGGTGTTTTGTACGTCCGACGCAAGCCGCGCGTACGACTAGAGGCGCAGATGCATGGCGGCGGGCACGAGCGTGGTATGCGCTCTGGTACACTGCCCACTCATCAGATTGTCGGGATGGGCGAGGCTGCCGAGGTTGCGCGAGAGGGCATGGAGCTTGAGGCAGTGCGTCTAAAAGCGTTGCGTCGGCGATTCTGGGACGGTATCAAGGATATTGAGGAAGTGCACATCAATGGTGACGATGTGCATCGTTTGCCGGGCGCGCTAAACGTCAGTATTGCATTTGTAGAAGGTGAGTCTTTGATTATGTCGCTGAAGGATCTGGCGGTTTCAAGTGGCTCAGCGTGCACCTCCGCAAGTCTAGAGCCGTCCTATGTGCTGCGAGCGCTCGGGCTCAGCGATGAATTAGCGCACAGCTCATTACGTTTTAGTTTTGGCCGTTTTACCACTGATGACGATGTGGATGCGGCAGTGGCCCAATTACGTACTGCAGTAGAAAAGTTGCGCGATTTATCCCCTTTGTGGGATATGTTTAAAGACGGCGTAGACTTAGAAAGTATAGAATGGGCTGCCCACTAACCCCGATTAGAGGAACAAGATAATGGCTTACGGCGAAAAGGTATTAGACCACTACGAAAACCCCCGCAATGTCGGGAAACTTGATGCGGATGATGAATCCGTGGGTACTGGCATGGTAGGTGCTCCGGCCTGCGGAGACGTTATGCGTCTGCAGATTAAAGTAAACGCTGACGGTGTCATTGAGGACGCCAAATTTAAAACCTACGGTTGCGGGTCAGCCATTGCTTCAAGCTCGCTGCTTACAGAGTGGGTAAAGGGTAAAAACCTTGATGAGGCAGAGCAGATTCGTAATACCGAAATCGCTGAAGAACTGGCGCTGCCGCCGGTTAAGATTCACTGCTCGGTATTGGCTGAGGACGCTATTAAAGCTGCGGTCAAGGACCTCCGAGACAAGCGGGGGCGCTAGCATGGGCGTGAGTATCACAGAATCTGCCGCGAAGCATGTTGCAGGGCAGTTGGTAGCCCGAGGCAATGGGTTGGGCATTCGTTTAGGAGTAAGGACATCCGGCTGCTCCGGTATGGCATATGTGCTTGAATTTGTTGACGAAGCACAGGCAGAAGACGAAATGTTTGAAGACCATGGGGTCAAAGTGTTTATTGACCCTAAAAGTATGGTTTATTTGGACGGCACGGAACTAGATTTCGTGCGCGAGGGGTTAAACGAAGGTCTGCAGTTTCGTAATCCCAACGTCTCCGCTGAGTGCGGCTGCGGTGAGAGTTTCACCGTTTAAGTTAGGCGATGTGATATTCTGGTATGTCGTTACCTGAACTCCAAAACAATTATTTTCAGTTGTTCGATCTGACGGAAAAATTTGCGTTGGATCAAACGCAACTCGGCGTTCGTTATCGACAGTTGCAAAAAGAATTGCACCCTGATCGTTATGCTAGTGGATCTGCTTATGAGCAGCGACTTGCGGTTCAGTATTCTGCTTTGATCAATGAAGCCTACGCCACACTGCGTAAAGCTCTTCCCCGTGCCCTTTATCTTCTCGAGTTGGCGGGCATAAGCAGGGAGGATGTCTCTGGCCAAAAGGTTGATGGCGGTTTTTTAATGGCGCAGATGGATTTACGTGAGAAGTTGATGCTGTTGGACGAACTGGTCGATCCGCAGGCCGCACTGGAGGACCTGTTGGCTGACATTGATGTAGACGTCAATCAATTGCACGAAGAGTTTTCTAGGGCGTATTCTGTGGGAGAATTACCGGCTGCTGCCAGCGCCTGCGTGAAATTGCAATATCTGGAAAAACTGCTGTTGGAAGCTGAGCAGGTGGAGTCCAGATTGATAGATAATCAGACTTAGCAGGATCAATCATGGCGCTACTAAACATCGCCGAGCCCGGACAGTCGCCTCTTCCGCACCAGACAAAGCGTGCAATAGGTATTGACCTCGGTACGACAAACTCCCTGGTTGCAGCGATGCAAGCCGGCAGGGCAGCTATTTTACTCGATGAGCAAGGCGTGGCGATGTTGCCTTCGGTGGTGAATTATACCGATGCACAGATGCCACTTGTGGGGTCCGGTGCATTGGCTTTGGCTGTCCGGCATCCTGCCGATACCCTCATGTCAGTGAAGCGCTTTATGGGCCGAGGGAATCGTGATGCGGCTGGGGACGCACAGCGCTCTCATTACGAGCTCGCCGAGGATGAAGAAGGTCTGGTGCGTTTTAATACTAGCAGCGGTGAGCGCAGCCCTATTGAAGCCTCGGCAGATATTCTACGAGTGTTGCATCAGCGCGCGCTGGCAACGCTGGGCAGTGACATTGACGGTGCGGTGATTACAGTGCCGGCCTACTTTGACGAACCGCAGCGTCAGGCGACTAAGGATGCGGCCACTCTTGCGGGGTTGCGTGTGTTACGCCTGATGAATGAGCCCACTGCTGCGGCAGTAGCCTACGGTCTGGACGCCGCAGAGCATGGTGTCATCGCCGTTTACGATCTCGGTGGTGGCACGTTTGATATTTCTATTTTGCGTTTGCATAAAGGCGTATTTGAAGTGTTAGCGACTGGTGGCGATACCGCTTTGGGCGGTGATGACTTTGATGCTGCCCTCGCAGACTGGGCCCTGCGCGACATTGGCTCGCCTTCGCTCGCGCCAGGGCAGTATCGACAGCTTCAGGCGGCCGCACGTGCGGCTAAGGAGCTTCTGTCTAATGAGGCGGCGGTTGACCTTGACCTGAGCGGGGTGCTGCCTTCGGGTGGGACGATTCGGGTGACGCGCGAGGTTTTTGAGAATTTAGTCCAGCCTCTGATAAAACGAACATTGGTCGCCTGTCGCCGCTGTATGCGTGATGCGGAACTGGATGCCAGCATCGATAATATCATTATGGTGGGCGGTTCAACGCGCGTGCCGCTGGTGCGCGAGGCTGTGGCGGATTTTTTTCAGCGTCCTCCGCTGCAGGGTATTGATCCAGATCAGGTTGTGGCCTTGGGAGCTGCTATTCAGGCAGATATTCTAGTCGGCAACCGCCCCGAGGGCGATCTACTGCTGTTGGACGTCATTCCGCTGTCATTGGGTATTGAGACGATGGGCGGCTTAGTAGAAAAAATCGTTCCACGCAACACCACTATTCCAGTCAGTCGCGCTCAGGAGTTCACAACCTACAAGGATGGCCAGACTGCGCTGGCAGTGCACATCGTGCAGGGAGAGCGAGAAATGGTCAATGATTGCCGTTCTCTGGCGCATTTCGAGTTGCGCGGTATTCCTTCGATGGTGGCAGGCGCTGCAAGAATTAAAGTCATATTTCAGGTTGATGCGGATGGATTGCTCAACGTCTCGGCTTGTGAAGAAACGACGGGTTCGCAGGCAAACATTACGGTAAAGCCTTCATTTGGGTTGACTGATGATCAGATCACTACCATGTTGCAGGCATCGTTTAGTCATGCGGGTGGGGATAAAATCGCGCGTCAACTGGCGGAACAGCGGCTGGCTGGCTGGCAGCTACTCGAGGGATTAAAGTCTGCTCTCACTGCCGATGGCGAGACCTTGTTAAGCGCAGAAGACCGTGCAGCAATTACTGCCCCGATGACTGAATTACAGGCGCTGCTCGAGGGTCAAGATGCGGATGCTATACGGACGCTGACAGAGCATCTAGGGCGTCAAAGCGAGACATTCGCTAACCTGCGAATGGACAAAAGTATTAGGGAAGCTCTGGCAGGAGTGTCGCTGGATACGCTCGATGATGAGGTGCTGCAATGACGAAAATAATAGTGTTGCCCAACGTGGGCTTATGTCCCGAGGGGGCAGTAATTGATGCTCTACCCGGAGAAAATATATGTCGTGCTTTGTTGCGCAATAATATCGAGATCGAACATGCCTGCGAACTTTCCTGTGCATGCACGACCTGCCATGTCATCGTGCGAGAGGGGTATGACGCGTTGGAGGCGCCTGATGAATTGGAAGATGATTATTTGGATATGGCTTGGGGTTTGGAGCCAGACTCGCGGCTCAGTTGCCAGGCTATTGTTGGTGAAGATGACCTAGTTGTTGAGATCCCGCGCTACACCATCAATATGGTATCAGAGCAACATTGACGAGGAGGGCGCTTATGCAGTGGACGGATATTACTGACATTGCTATCGAATTGCTGGAGACCCACCCTGATGTTGATCCTTTGTCGATTAACTTTGTAGACCTGCGCAGTTGGGTGATGGCATTGCAGGGCTTTGATGATGAGTCCAGCCGCTGTGGTGAGAGGATTCTAGAGGCTATTCAGGCTGCCTGGATTGAAGAGCTGGAGTAGTTGGTACTGCCTATTCTATAGTTTGCTCGAATTATGCTTGCCTGTAGGCGCCCAGCACCGAATTTCTCGGCATCCCCTCGGCAATACTTTTTATAAAATGTTATCAGGGCCTCTATGCCAGCCACAGGGGCTGCGTTAACCGTAATTTGTGTCATTTGCCGCACCGATTTATAACGCGCTGATTTAAAAGGAAAAGAATCTTCAGGCTAACGATGTTTGCAGGTGAAACGGTGGCCTAAACTCCGTATAATTACGCGCTTTAAATGATGAAATTATACGGAGAGTTACCATGGCTGTAGAACGGACCCTGTCTATCATGAAGCCCGACGCGGTTGGCAAAAATATTATTGGCAAGATTTACTCGAGATTTGAAGCTAATGGATTGCAAATCGTCGCATCAAGGATGCTTCGCTTAAGTGATGCTGTTGCGGGTGGATTTTATGCTGAGCACAAAGAGCGGCCATTTTTTCCGGCTCTGATTGAGTTTATGACATCAGGCCCCGTTGTTGTGCAAGTGCTGGAGGGTGAGAGTGCTATTGCAAAGAATCGCGAATTAATGGGTGCGACTAATCCAGCAGAAGCGACCAAAGGTACTATTCGAGCAGATTTTGCATCATCGATAGACGCTAATGCGGTGCACGGTTCTGACTCTCCGGAGTCTGCAGCTCGCGAAATTGCATATTTTTTCGCCTCCAGCGAACTCTGCGAGCGCTAGGGTCCTCGGCCCCAGACTGCTTCCTATGACTGCTTCTATCGCGCCTCCTCTGGCTGTATCGCAACCCGTCAAGGTCAACTTGATGGGGTTGTCGCGGCCGCAAATGGAGCAGTTCTTCTTGGATATGGGTGAAAAAAAATTCCGAGCACACCAGATTTTGAAGTGGATACATCATGCCGGCATTACTGATATCGAGGAGATGTCTAACCTTGGTAAAGCGCTGAGGGAAAAGCTGGTAAAGGTCGCCGAAGTGCGGCCGCCTGAGGTCGCCAGCCAGCAGGACTCTCGCGATGGCACGCGCAAGTGGGCAATTCGAGTCAAGGGCGGTGGTCTGGTTGAAACGGTGTTGATACCTGTGGGTAATCGCGCCACGTTATGTGTGTCTTCACAGGTGGGCTGCAGTCTAGATTGCAGCTTTTGCTCAACCGGGAAGCAAGGTTTTCAGAGAGATTTAAGTGCAGCTGAAATTATTGGGCAGGTATGGCTAGCCATAAAGTCTTATGATGGTTTCCAGTCTGGCGATAGGCGCATCGTGACGAATGTAGTTATGATGGGTATGGGGGAGCCCCTGCTAAATTTTGACAACGTGGTTGCGGCCATGGATCTCATGCTTGAGGACCTAGCCTACGGTTTGTCTAAGCGTCGCGTGACATTGAGTACATCTGGTGTTGTCCCTGCGCTGGATAAGTTGGCGGGAGTCAGCGAAGTGTCTTTAGCTATTTCTCTGCACGCACCCAACGATGCATTGCGTAGTCAACTGGTGCCGATCAACCGCAAGTATCCCATAGCTGTCCTGCTTGAAAGCTGCCGTAATTATATGGCAGCTCAAAGCGACAAAAATCGAGTGGTGACGATAGAATATACCCTCATCGAAGGGGTAAATGATCAACGCGATCAGGCTCTTGAGCTGGCAGAATTGCTTCGGGATATGCCCTGTAAAATCAACCTCATTCCCTTTAATACGTTCGCACAGTCAGAGTATCAGCGCCCCAGTGGTAATGCGGTGTCACGGTTCTGGCAAGTGCTGGTCGATGCCGGCTATATTGTCACGATAAGAACGACGCGCGGTGATGATATCAATGCCGCTTGTGGACAATTAGTCGGTGAGGTAGTGGATCGTACCAGCCGCAGTAGTCGTTACCGCGCAGCGACTGATGCTCAAATAATTTCAGTGGGGTAAGCATGGTGTTTAACGTGCCGATCAGGTTGAAAAGTTGTGCGTCTCAGTTGCCTCTGTTGCTGGCCCTGACTGCATTGGGCGGTTGCATCTCAACGACGACCGGTGGTTTTAGTGAAGACGCATCGCCTCAAAGAGCTCTGGATACGCGCGTAGCGCTGGCGCGCGATTATATCGGAACGCGTAATTGGGTTGCCGCTAAGCGCAATCTTGAACTAGCGATACAGATCGATGACGATAATGCCGAGATTTATGAGGCGTTCGCGCTGATCTATCAGAGTACCGGCGAATATGAACTCGCCGAGGAAAACTTTAAAAAATCGATACGCCTAGATGGAAAGTGTTCGCGCTGTCGCAATAACTACGCGGCTTTCTTGTATAGCCAAGAACGTTATCAAGAGGCAGAGAAACAGTTAGATTATGTGATACAAGATACGCTGTACTCGGGCCGTCCTAATGCGTTTGTTAACTTAGGCTTATGCCGTATACAGCTGTTTGATATGCAGGGAGCCGAAGAAGCTTTTGTGCGTGCGTTAGCTATGGATCGTACGAATCAGGTGGCATTGTTGGAGATCGCGCAGATACGTTTTGATTCGGGAGATTATCTGACTGCGAATAAGTATTATGGTACGTACCGAGCGGTGGTGCCTCAACAGTCAGCTCGTGGCTTGCTGTTGGGTATTCGTTTGGCTCAAATTGGTGACGATCGAGATTCGGAGGCAAGTTACATATTGACTCTGAGTAATCGTTTCCCGAATTCTATTGAATATCAAGCGTATAAACGAACCAAATAAAGTGATTGGAGATACTGTGCAGCTCGATGCATTCACGACGCCCGGATTCTTGCTGAAAGTGGCAAGGGAAAAGCAAGGTTTGACTGAACGTGAGGCGGCTGATCGTCTAAATTTGATGCCTAACTATGTCGGGATACTTGAGCGAGATGACTATGCAGCGTTACGTAGTCCGTCTTTTGCTCGTGGTTATGTCAAAGCCTATGGACGGATGTTAGGTTTGCATGAAGAAACCTTGATGTCTGCATTCGATCAGTTCACTGTGGTCGCGCCGCTTAAAAATGAAAAGCTTAAGGATGTGAGGCCGCTGCAATTACAGCGAACAGGTTTGGGTGTTGTGATCGGTCTAGGGGTGTTGCTGATGTTGGTGGTCGCACTGTGGTGGTCTAAAGGGGATAGTGCCAAGTTGTCTTTCTCTAAGGTAAGTATCGATGCTCCGCTATCTATGGCGGCGCATAACCGCTGGGACCTAGAGGTGATGAATGAAAATTGAATCTCCTATTAAACGCAGAGTATCCCGACAGATATTTGTCGGCAATGTGCCAGTCGGCGGCGATGCGCCAATCAGTGTGCAAAGCATGACCAATACTGATACCTGCGATGTTTCCTCAACAGTAGCTCAGGTGCTTGCCATCGCTGAAGCGGGAGCGGATATTGTCAGGATCTCAGTTCCTAGTATGGAGGCGGCTGAAGCATTCAGGCAGATTCGAAAGCAGGCCACAGTGCCATTAGTCGCAGACATTCATTTTGATCACAAGATTGCGCTTAAGGTGGCCGAGTATGGCGTCGACTGCCTGCGGATTAATCCGGGTAACATAGGCCGAGACAGTAAAGTTCGTGCGGTCATAGACAGTGCACGCGATAAAGGCATTCCGATTCGCATAGGGGTGAACGCAGGGTCGCTGGGCAAAGACCTGCAGCGCAAGTATGGCGAGCCCACGCCTGAGGCGCTGGTCGAGTCAGCTATGCGCCATGTTGACATCTTGGACAAGTATAACTATCCAGAATTCAAAGTAAGTGTGAAAGCGTCAGGCGTGTTTATGGCAGTGGCGGCTTATCGTTTACTTGCTAAACAGATCGACCAGCCCCTGCACTTGGGAATCACTGAGGCTGGAGGTTTGCGCGGCGGGACCGTCAAATCTTCTGTCGGATTGGGCATGCTGCTGATGGACGGTATTGGTGATACCTTGCGCGTTTCGTTGGCGGCAGACCCGGTTGAGGAGGTCAAAGTCGGTTTCGATATTTTAAAAAGCCTGCAGTTACGGGCGAATGGCATTAACTTTATTGCCTGTCCAAGCTGCTCTCGGCAGAATTTTGATGTAGTGGCCACGATGAATTTATTGGAACAGCGTTTAGAGGACATTCGTACACCGATGGATGTTGCCGTTATCGGTTGCATTGTTAACGGCCCTGGAGAAGCGCGTGAAGCAGATATAGGCCTAACTGGAGCCAGCCCTAATAATCTGATCTACGTCGATGGAGAGCCTCATCACAAGGTCAGTAATGAAGACTTTGTTGATCATCTCGAGGAGGTGATCCGAGCACGCGCAACTGATTTGGAGAGGCGGCGTCTCGTGCAAGAAGAGCAATTGATTGCGAAATCATCCACATGAACGACGGCATCCTAGACGGGAGAATGTGTGAGTGAAGTAACCGCCATTCGCGGAATGAGCGATATATTGCCTGCAGAGACATCGCGCTGGCAATTTTTAGAGCGCACGGTGGCTGCCGTCCTAGCCGCTTATGGTTATGGCGAGATACGGCTGCCCGTGGTGGAAAAGACGGCGCTATTCAAGCGTTCGATCGGTGAAGTCACGGATATCGTTGAGAAAGAGATGTACACATTTGATGACCGCAATGGCGATAGCATGACCCTGCGTCCAGAAGGAACAGCAGGCTGTGTGCGAGCCGCAATCCAGCAGGGGATACTCAATACCCCACGCCGTCTTTGGTATACGGGCCCCATGTTTCGCTATGAGCGGCCACAGAAAGGTCGGCAGCGACAGTTTCATCAAACTGGAGTAGAAGCGTTTGGTGTTGCCACGCCAGATATGGATGCAGAGTTAATAGTGTTATGCGCCAGATTGTGGAGACGGCTTGGTCTCACTGATTGTGTTGAGTTGCAGATAAATTCCATCGGTAATGCCGAGGCACGTAAAGCATATCGATATGCTTTGATCGATTATCTTCAGGCCCACTCAAAGGCTCTTGATGCAGATAGCCAGCGCCGTCTGCACAGTAATCCATTGCGTATTCTGGACAGCAAGAGCCCTGAAACTCAAGCGATATTGGATGGTGGCCCGGCGCTGAAGGATTTTTTGGATGAAGAGGCAAGTGCCGACTTCGCGCGGCTATGTGAGCTCCTCGAGGCAGCCGGCGTGGCCTATGTGGTTAACAGGCGGTTAGTACGGGGGTTGGATTATTATAACAAGACCGTGTTTGAGTGGGTGACAGATAGACTTGGAGCCCAGGGCACCGTCTGTGCAGGAGGTCGCTATGACGGCCTAGTAAAACAACTGGGTGGTAAGTCTACTCCTGCGGTTGGGTTTGCCATGGGCATGGAGCGCTTAGTATTGTTGCTTGCGGAGCAGGCGGGAGTGCCGGAAGCGACTGCTGATGCTGATGTGTATGTGGTTGCGGTTGGCGATGATGCAGAGTTGATGGCGTTAGTGTCTACTGAGCGTGTTCGTGAGGAGAATCCGCAGTTGCGGATTATGCAGCATGTGGGAGGTGGTAGTTTTAAAAGTCAGATGAAAAAGGCCGATAGGAGCGGCGCCCGTGTTGCTCTCATCTGGGGTGATGACGAAGTGGCGGCGCACGCGGTCACAATAAAGTCGTTACGTGATGGCAATGGCGAACGGCTCGAGCAGAATACCGTGCCACTCACAGAATTGGATTCGACATTGTGCGCACTGCTTGCGCCTTGAGATTGTGTAAGAGGAAAAAGTAACGTGGAAGAATATCGTACCGAAGAAGAACAGGTTGAAGCGCTGCGTCGCTGGTGGCAAGAAAATGGCCGGTCTATAATCGCAGCAGTGATTATCGCACTAGCTGGAAGTTTTGCTTGGCAGTCATGGCAATCCAGTCAAGAGGGTCGCCAGGAAGAGGCTTCCACTGTGTATCAGGCGATGCTTCAGGCTATTGGTGCTGAGGGGGTATCCATCGATACGCAAGCGGCTGTTAATTTGGCTGAGCAGCTCAAGCAGAATTTTGGCGGGACTGTCTACGCGCAGTTTGCCGCACTGCATCTAGCTAAGTTAGCGGTCAATCGGGAGCAGCTTCCGGAAGCAGAGGTGGAGCTACGTTGGGTGCTGGGCAAGGCCGAAAAGGGCAGTGATGCTGAGCAGATTGCTCAGTTGAGATTAGCTCGGGTGTTGGCCTCGTCGGGCGATACCGGTCAGGCGCTGGCAATTCTTAAAGATGCTGCACCTGGGCCCTATGGTGCCTCCTATGCGGTTGCCCGTGGCGATATTCTGCAGTCTATTGGTCGTGCGGAGGAGGCGCGAGATGCATACCTGCAAGCGTTCAGCCAGGCAGGCAGCAATCAGGAGGGACTAAATTTTTCGGTGTTGCAGCAGAAGCTGCAAAGCCTTACGCCACTAGCTCCCCGAGAGCCTGAGGACACGATGAGTGTGCAGTTAGATGTGCCTGAGCAGGCACCTGTTATAACCGACCCTGTTGAAACCTTGGAGCAATAACATCATGCGGCATTTATTCCGGTATCTACTATTAATAATTATGATGTTGAGTGTTGCCGGCTGCAGTACGGTTTCAGGGTGGTTTGATTCAGATGACGATGACCCAATGGCTCCGGTGGCACTGACCGATATTACTGAGACTGTAAATATCAAAACGCTGTGGTCGGTCGGAGTTGGTGATGGTCAAGGCGATGGTTTTTATCGATTACAGCCTGCTATTAGCGGCGATGTTATTTATGCGGCGTCTGCCGATGGTGAGGTGGTGGCCGTGGATCGCAAGCGCGGAAAGATACTGTGGGAAGTCGACCTTGATATGTCCCTGTCCGGTGGCGTGGGGGTCTACAAAGATGTCTTATTGCTCGGTAGCAGCGAGGGAGTTGTTCTAAAATTAGATGCCAGCACTGGCGAGCAACTTTGGACGACGGTGCTGTCGGGAGAAATTTTGTCGCCACCACAGGCTAACGGAAAAGTGGTTGTTGCCCAGACCTATAACGGTAAATTACAAGGCCTTGATTTTACCTCAGGGCAACTGCTCTGGGCCTATAGTAGCAAAGTTCCCCTGCTGACTCTCCGCGGTACCAGCGTCCCTATACTGGCAAACAATAGGGTATATGCGGGGTTTGCAAATGGCCGAGTGCTGGCGTTCGATGCTCAGACTGGCTCTATTGCCTGGGAAGTGCGTGTGGCGATTCCGACAGGGCGTTCTGAGATTGAGCGTATTGTCGATGTTGATGGGACTATGGAATTGTCGGGAGACGAGCTATATGCGGCCAGCTACCAAGGCAGCATAGTGGCAGTCAGTATCGAAAGCGGGCGTAAGATTTGGCAACAGAAAGCGTCTTCGTTCTCCGGCGTCTCTGTTGGATTTGGCAATGTTTATGCCGCTGATGAAGATGGGACCCTGAACGCATTCATGCGTAATGGTGACGGGGTGCGTTGGAGTCAGGGAGCATTGGGGTATCGTCAGTTGTCGCGGCCAATGCCGATCGGAAGTTATGTTGCCGTAGGCGATTTTGAGGGTTATGTGCATATTCTTTCTCAGGTTGATGGTGATTTAGTCGGTCGGGTCAGGGTAGATAGCGATGGGGTGCGTGCTGACATGTTGAGCGAAGATGGCATTCTCTACGTCTTTGCTAATGACGGTGAACTCGTCGCTTATGAGATCACTGCAAAAAAATAATGATCCCGGTAATCGCCATTGTAGGTCGACCTAACGTTGGAAAATCTACACTTTTCAATCAGTTGACGCGCAGTAGGGATGCACTCGTCGCTAATTATCCTGGACTGACGCGGGATCGAAAATATGGCGAGTCAAAAATCGGCACACTACCTTTCATCGTCATTGATACTGGAGGTATAACCGGCGAGGAAGAGGGTGTAGATTCTCCGATGGCTCAGCAGGCCCTCACAGCGGTAGAAGAATCAGATGTCGTATTATTTATGGTGGACGGTCGCGAAGGTATAAATGCTGTCGATCAAGCTTTAGCCGTCAAATTGCGACAGTGCAATAAAGCTTTCCACCTGGTGGTGAACAAGGTCGACGGTCTCAACGAGGATGTTGCTACCAGTGATTTTTATGCGCTCGGCGTGAATGCTATGTTTGCAATTGCCGCTTCTCACGGTCGCGGCGTGAGCAGCATGATCGAGAAGGTGCTGTCGCATTTCCTAGACCTCGAGGAAGAGTTGGAGCGAGAACGGTATCCGGACAGTATTCGGGTCGCCATTGTGGGACGTCCTAATGTTGGAAAATCGACATTAGTGAATCGCATTCTGGGAGAAGAGCGCGTTGTCGTCTTCGATCAGCCAGGAACCACCCGTGACAGCATTTACATTGATTTCGAGCGTGAACAACAAAAATATACTCTGATTGATACCGCAGGTGTGCGACGACGTAAGAATATAAAGATGGCGGTGGAGAAATTCTCCATTGTTAAGACCCTCAAGGCAATTGAAGATGCCCATGTAGTCGTTTTAGTTATGGATGCCCACGAGGGTATTGTGGATCAGGACATGCACCTGCTAGGCCATTGTGTAGACAAGGGTCGCGCTCTGGTGCTTGCAGTCAACAAGTGGGACGGTCTTGATTCGGATCAGCGAAGCTGGATCAAAAGTGAGCTAGACCGCCGACTGCGCTTTGCCGACTATGCGGATACACATTATATTTCGGCGTTGCATGGCACTGGGGTAGGGCATCTCTATAAGTCGGTCAATAGCGCTTATGCGTCGGCCACTAGAAAACTAAACACTAACGTGTTGACGCGAATTCTAGAGGGAGCGGTTTTCGATCATGCACCACCGATGCTTAACGGTCGACGTATAAAGATGCGCTATGCGCACGCCGGAGGACAAAACCCTCCCCTCATTGTGATCCACGGCAATCAAACTGGTGACGTACCTAAGAGCTATAAACGCTATTTAGAGAAAGTGTATTGTCGTGAACTGCAATTGACGGGAACGCCGATACGCATTGAATTCCGTACTAGTGAAAATCCGTTCGCCGACAGGCGCAACAAGTTGACTCAGCGTCAGGTGCAGCGCAAGAGGCGCCTGATGGCGCATGTGACCAAATCGAAGAAAAGTAAAAAGAATAAATAGCGCCATGGTCGCCTGTGATGAAAGGTCTGATATGGATTCGAAGGAAAGTATCGAATTCTTCGTGGATCGTTTCTACGAACGTGTACTCGCTGATGAGCGTTTATCGCCGATTTTTGTTGATGTTGCAGAGGTCGAATTATCAGTACACTTGCCTCATATAAAGAATTACTGGTGCAAATTGCTACTGGGAGAAAAAAAGTACCAGCGGCATACCATGAGTATTCATAGACAGCTCAACGACAAGCGCGCCCTGCAGTCAGATGACTTTCAACGCTGGCTGACTTATTTTTGTGCGACAGCAGATGAACACTTTGCTGGCAAAAGGACTGAGCGTGCGAAATATGTAGCAAAAAAAATTGCCGCCAATATGGAGAAGAGTTTTCAACGTTAGCTCTGATGTGCTTCGGAGTGAGGCTTTGCTGCTTATGCCCGGGCGGCCATCATAGTCATCGATAATATTCTGTGGTCTTCTGGTGCTCGTTTGCTATGCGTCAGCGCTGCCCTCAAGAGTTTCGCTTGCAGCTTAGTCGAATACATTGCCGTGTTGGTAGCGTTCGTCTTGACCCGCGGCCTGAGTCAGCGCGGCAACATTTGATTTTGTGAAGAATCCCTCATAGCCATGGCAACGTTCCACATACTCTGTGATCAGCAGGGAATACTTGGAATGCTTAGAGAAAATTTGCTTGAGGTTAGGTGTGTCGCTGCATTCACCAACCACTTGCGCCAAAAAATCAATATCTTTCTTCTTTAGAGCGTCTACAACAAAGTCGATATTCTTCTCGCCACTCGAATGATCGCCATCCTTTATTTCATAGGCTATATGGTGCATTCGGCGGCCATAGTTGCGTACGAAGTCTTCCGTTGGCATTGGAGCATTGTCGAAGGAATTGATAAATGACGGTATATTGTTGGCGGTAAAAACTTTCGCAGGCGATTGTTTGTCATTGGAAACGTGAGGATTTCGGTTCACATTGGTAGATGAGTTCTGATCCTTGATGTTATAGGCTCCCCAGAAATAGTAGTTGCTCATCGTTAAAAATTCTAGAATCGCATCTTCACGTTCTCCGGCAAGTATCCGCGTGGCCATGTGATCAACTCCTAGCACTAGTTCAGTGATATTCAGGCCAGCAGCCGTCTCAGCCGCTTGCTCCAGGCTGGCTTGATCCGCACTGGAAAGTTGGATTCGCTTGCCGTGCTCAAGCTCTTCTAGGCTGAAGGATTCGTGGGGCGTATAGCCAATACGATTTCCCGTCATCGCGGACGGAAAAGTAAAGTTAAAATGTTTGTTGGAAAAAAATTCATTCTCTGTTTCTGCTGGATAGTGAAATCTGATGCTATGCGACTCGAGTATTTCGCGAGTTGCTTTTAGGTCTTTAGTTGAAAATATTTCACCAATATATCGCGCATTCGGTTTTGCGCGTGACATTGGGTAAAGCATGTTCAGTCGGGTCAGGTCGTCTTCAAATGTGGCATGAAGTGGTTCTAGAATAACAAATTTTGGGCGTCCAGAGTGTCCGTCCAAAAAGTAAAATTTGTGCGTTGCGTTTTGATAGACGTCACTCAGGCGATAGGGCGTCATGAGGTAAAGCTCTTTCATATAAGCGACTGCATCGTTCGTGTCGACCTGCACCACCAACGCACAGATACCTCCGAGCAGGTCTTCTAGGCCACTGGTTTGACGTCGTTCGTAGATGCGCGCGAGATATTCATCAAAATACTTCGAGTTCTTTTTGTCACCCAAAGGCTTGTATGTATTAATATTTAAAGTCATAGGGTAAAGCCCTCGCTCGTCAGGTAAGTTTTTGGTCGAGCATGCAGCGCCTGCAATTCTGACATCAGAGCGTTCAGATTCTCGAGTCCAAACATGTCATCATAGTTTGAACCTGTTGGCAGCAATCTTCCAGAAAAAAACACTAAAAATGTTACTAGCGGTGTATTCTAGCAAAAGATTATGATGGTGGCTCGGTATTGATGGTTCGGTCGTTGACTTGTGTTAACCGCGTGCTAGCATCCGCATGTTATATTAAATACGTGGCTTAAGTGTTGCCCGGTCGAGCTTTTGATGCATTTTTACACCAAAAACTCATAAGACTATCCTTTGGAGATAACAATGGAAAAACTTTTTTTATATGTTAGCGCCACGTTACTCTTTTGCGGATCTGCGTTAGCGAACACCACTTTTAGCATTACTCACGGACCAACGCCCGCGCCTACGATTCTCGACATGGGTCAGCAGGGTGATTCAGTTGGTGATGTTCGAATTTGGAGATTTAGTGCCAAGTCGTCTGATAATCAAGACGTAATGATGGATTGGTTAATGACTACCACTGGATATGCAGCGCATACGACGGAGTTGGAAAGTCGCGTAACACTCTCTGTCGTGTCGTTTGATGATAAAGGCAAAGATACGATCCAGCTTCAGGGTGTTGGCCTGTATCCGATTATCGGGTCAACGTTGAAAAGTGAGGACACATTGGAGCGGGCAGTCATCGGAGGAACTGGGAAATATGTAGGTGCCAGCGGTAGTGTTACATCCACTCATTTAACTGATGGTTCTTGGCAGCATGTGTTTCACCTAGAGTAAGTTCACAGTCATATCAAAACGCGACTCACGCTCAAGTTCCAGTTGCAAGAAGGAAAACTTGTCTCTCACAAGATGTTGTATGCTTGCTGCGATCTGAGGCTTAGTGTAGCGTGAACCCGGTTTTCGCGCAGCCTCGGTGCTTCACTGCTGCATTGGTTTACAGGTTGGGAAAAGCGAGAGGTAGCGGATTAACCCTATCACTGTTATGCGCGCTCTAGCCTCTGTGTCTGCATCGTACGGAGCGCTATTTTTTATACTGCTCGGAAATGGTCTGATATTTTCTGCAGCTAATCGCTTGCTACAGGAGAATTGCTATGGCGCAACTTAAAGATAAAGTGGTTATTATTACAGGGGCTGCGCGGGGTCTTGGCCGCGCGTATGCAGAGGCTATGGCGCGCGAGGGGGCCATTATTCTCGCCTGTGACGTTAAGAGTTGTGACGAGACAGTGGCGGCTATTATAGCAATGGGCGGTCAAGCGGAGGCCGCAGTGACTGACATCGGGAGTATGTCGAGTTGTGCCGCGATGGCAAAACAGGCGGTTAGCGAATTTGGTAAGATTGATATACTTGTGAACAACGCTGCGCTTTATGGTGGCCTCAAGGGTGCTCGTTTTGAGCAGCTGGATGAAGCGCAGTGGGACGCAGTGATGAACATCAATGTCAAAGGGTTGTGGCAGTGCTGCAAGGCGGTAGTGGATCCGATGCGCGCCGCCGGTGGTGGGTCCATTATTAATATTTCGTCGCTGGCGGCGGTCTATGGTTTGCCCTACGGTATGGACTATGTAGCATCTAAGGCGGCGGTGATCGGAATGACCCGCGCGATGGCACGAGAATTAGGCAAGGATAGGATTCGTGTTAATGCAGTGGCGCCATCAGCGGTGATGACAGAAGGCACTGAAGAATTTTTTGGCGAGAAGCTCGATAAAGCCAAGCATGTAATCGCCTCCGGACAACTGATACAGCGCAATCTACAAACAGAAGATCTAACCGGGACGATTATCTACCTTGCCTCTGATAGCAGTGCATTCGTGACCGGACAAACCCATATGGTGGATGGTGGATCTTGGTTTCTTTAGGCCTACACAAAGGTTTCTCCGAGGGTGCATGCCGTGGCAATTGATCAGACCTACCCCGAAATTCGAGCGGCTGTGGCTAGCTTGTGTTCGCAGTATCAGGGGGGTTATTGGCGAAAGATGGATGCTGCAAAAGCCTACCCTACCGAATTTGTTCAGGCCTTGACGAGCGCCGGCTTTCTTGCCACGTTGATTCCAGAAAATTACGGTGGCGCTGGTCTACCCCTTGGAGCAGGCTGCGCGGTTCTTGAAGAGGTGCATCGAAGTGGTGGCAATGGTGCAGCCTGTCATGCTCAGATGTACACCATGGGGACGCTGCTGCGTCACGGCAGTGAGGAGCAGAAAGAGCAGTTTCTGCCGGCCGTCGCTGAGGGTAAATTACGCCTGCAAACATTTGCCGTAACAGAGCCTGCCAGTGGCACTGATACTTCGCGTATTCGTACGAACGCTGTGCGTGATGGCGATGACTATGTCATCAATGGCCAGAAAGTCTTTATTTCTCGAACCGAGCACTCGGACCTAATGATACTGCTGGTAAGAACCACGCCTAGAGAACAGTGCGTCAAACATACTGATGGGATGTCTGTGCTGTTGGTCGATATGCGCGAAGCAGTGGGTAATGGCCTGAGCATAAGCCCCATCGACACGATGATGAATCATGCCAGCACCGAACTGTTTTTTGATGATCTCAGGGTCCCCGTCTGCAACTTAATTGGGGAGGAGGGTCAAGGCTTTAAATGCATTCTTGACGGCATGAACGCCGAACGTATTCTGATTGCGGCAGAGTGTATTGGCGATGCTCGCTGGTTTACGGCAAAGTCAGCAGAGTATGCGCGCGAACGCACCGTCTTTGACCGTCCCATCGGGGCCAATCAGGGTATTCAGTTTCCTATTGCTAAAGCGCATATCCAGACTGAGGCTGCTGCTTTGATGGTGCAGCAGGCGGCTGATTTATACGACGCTGGCAGATCTGCAGGAGCAGAAGCTAATATGGCAAAATTGCTGGCTTCAGAGGCATCATGGGCTGCGGGGGACACCTGCATTCAGACGCATGGAGGCTATGGGTTTGCTGCTGAATATGACGTAGAGCGTAAGTTCCGTGAAACGCGTCTTTACCAAATAGCACCCATATCCACCAATCTTATTTTATCGTATGTCGCTACGCGCGAGTTGCAATTGCCGCGGTCTTTTTGATGGGACTTGCTCTGGAAGGTGTACTGGTTGTCGCGCTAGAACAGGCCGTCGCGGCGCCTTTCTGCACGTCGCGTTTAGCTGACGCCGGTGCGAGGGTGATCAAGGTCGAGCGGCCGGAGGGCGATTTTGCGCGTAGTTATGACCACGTGGCAGATGGTGAGAGCGCTTATTTTGTCTGGGTTAATCGCGGTAAGGAGTCCATTTGTCTGAATATTAAAGATTCGCGTGATGCCGACTTGCTTCGACGTATACTGTGTGAAGCAGATATTTTTATTCAAAACTTTGCACCAGGCGCTGCTGCTCGAGCAGGTTTTGATGCCGATGAATTGCGTCAGGCGAACCCGCGGTTGATCACAGTTGACATTACCGGTTATGGCGACAGTGGTCCGTACCGAGACATGAAAGCCTACGATTTACTGGTGCAGTGTGAAAGTGGTTTAGCGTCAATTACCGGAGCACCAGATCAGCCCGGCAGGGTGGGGGTGTCTGTCTGTGATATAGCCTGTGGTATGTATGCACATGCTGGCATACTAGAGGCGTTGATTGAGCGCCAGCGGACCGGGCTTGGAAAAGGCCTTGCAGTATCACTATTTGACGCGTTGGCAGATTGGATGACGGTGCCGTTGCTGCATCAGCAGTATACTGACAAAGCGCCTGTTCGGATGGGGCTTAACCATCCCTCCATTGCACCATATGGAGCGTATACCTGCAAAGACGGTACCCAAGTGGTAATCGCTATTCAAAATGAGCGCGAATGGATACGTTTTTGCGGTGGTGTGCTCGAGCATCAGACGCTGGCCACTGATGCACACTACAGTGATAACGTCGCACGGTGTCTGAACCGTGCAGCACTCGATGATCAGATTAACGGTGTATTTTGCCACCTAACGCCCGAAGAGTTGGAGCGGCGTCTATTGCGGGCAAAAATCGCCTTCGGGGCCATGAACTCAGTAGCGGATTTGGCGAAGCATCCACAGCTACGTCTTACGTCTGTGGTTACCCCTTCTGGAACGGTAGACTTGGTTGCTCCACCGGTAACCACTCGGGGTGAGCAAACTCCGTTGCGACCGGTGCCGGGTCTAGGAGAGCATACAGATGCCATTCGTCGCGAGTATCATAATGACACCTGACGGTGCTGTTGGCGCTGTCGCGATTGAACGCTTATGAGCATTATCGATATTGAATGCCTGCAGGGTTGGGTCGGGCGCACGGAGACGCAACACGATGTGATATCCGCCGCACCGGTCTCAGGATTGTCCGCAAGCCTCGACTACGTAAGTCCGATAGCCCAATTGGGAGAGGCGTTACCACCGTGCTGGCACTGGCTGTATTTTCAGGATGCGGTGGCGGCGTCAAGCCTCGCGGTTGATGGACATGCACGACGAGGTGGTTTTATGCCGCCGGTGCCACTCCCACGTCGTATGTGGGCGGGCAGTCGCCTGCGTTTTTTTGCTGGTGTTAATATTGGTGACGAGGCGCGTCGGGTATCAACTATTGCGTCTATCAATCACAAAGTAGGTAGCAGTGGGGAATTGATTTTTGTCACGCTAAAGCATCAGATTTTCCAGCAAGACACGTTGGCTATTGAGGAAGAGCAGGATCTGGTGTATCGCAATTATGGTGTCAGTCATAGTGCAGCGAAGCCCGCACCAGCAATACCTCAGTGGTCTAGAGAACTCTGCCCAGATTCCGTGCTGCTGTTTCGTTATTCCGCACTGACGTTCAACAGTCACCGCATTCATTTCGATATGAATTATGCCACACAGATTGAGGGTTATACGTCGCTGGTCGTGCATGCGCCGCTGACGGCAACGTTACTCTTGGATTTGTTACGCCGTGAATTACCTGATCGCGTAGTGGCTGAATTTGAGTTTCGCGCCCTTAAGCCTCTTCTAGAGGGCGTTCCATTGTTGCTTCAGGGTCGAAGGAACGACCAGGAGGTGAAGCTGTGGGTGCTGGATGACTCTGGTGCGCTGGCTATGAAGGCGCATGCACTGGTAACCAAGTCAGAGTTAAGCGGCTAGCTATGGCGCTGCTTAATACTGGGAAAAAAGTGTCCTGATGGCGCCCTTCGTCGATTCCCAAGACTGTTCAGTGTGAAGTCGGGTCTTACGTTGTGGTGACAGAGACTTTTTTTCAGAGGCTTCTAGTGAGTAAAGCAGCATCAAATAATGTAATAACAAGATATTCAAAATTGACATACCTCAAGGCGTCCTGCGTGTTATACACTATAAAACTAGGTCTTATTTAGAAGTGTGTAAATAAACTCTTGGTGCCGAATGCAAACTTCTTATGTGCAATGGGCCTGGTGAAGTTTACTGCTAAGGCGCAGTCTATAAAAATGTTGAATGTGGAATGCCTGCGGGATAAAGAACGGTGCTAAACAGGATGTCTAACGAAGAAGCGCTAAATTTTGATGTCACGGCTAATGGGTTTACTCTCGTTGAGACGCTGGCTGTTGTCGCGATTTTGGGTGTTCTTCTGTTAGTAGCGGTTCCGAGTTTTTCTAATCTCATTAGCAACAACAGAATGGTCTCCGAAGTATATGGCTTGCGTGCTGCGCTAAGTCACGCCCGCTCAGAGGCGCTGGCGCGTCGCGCCCCTGTGGTAGTGTGTCCCACCACCGACGGTCTCGCCTGTGCAGACTCCAACGATTGGTCGATAGGTTACATAACCTTCGTCGATACTGATGACAACAGCGTCGCTGATCTGGTTGATCCCACTGAAGAAATTATTCAGTGGGAGGTCAGGCAGAATCCTGTTGCCGTGCGCTTTGATAATGCGAATAAGCGAGTCCGTTTTGGAGGGCAGGGTGCCGCTTTGAGTTTTGAAGGGACCTTCACGTTTTGTGATGGCCGCGGTGCCGAGGATGCCCGCGCGCTGATTCTGAATCCGGTTGGCTCGCTAAGAGCGGCTATCGATAGTGATGTCACTCCCGATGGCATCGTCAATGCCCTGAATGATACTGATGTCGTCTGTAATTAGAACAAATCATTGGATGGGTCATAGGGCCCAGTCAGGCTTCACCTTGGTTGAGGTACTGGTTGCTGCTTTTGTCTTAGCAGTGGGGATTATGGGTATCGTGAGCCTGCTGTCCCTCTCTAAAGTATCCCAACATGCGTCTATACAGCGCGTGCGGGCCGTGGTTTTGGCTGCTGATATCCTAGAACGTATTCGTCGGAACCCGGCGGGGATGCCGGTCTATGATATTGGCCTGTCGGCTCCGTTGGGTGATGCCAGTATGGGGGCGGAACCGCTGCTGAATTGCCGCGCCGCCGCCTGTACCCCGGTTGAACTAGCGTTTTACGATCTTTGGTCTTGGGAGCGGCTGCTGGATGGCACCTCAGCGATAGTCACTAGTAGTGGTGCACCCGCAGTGGGCATTCGAAATGTCAGCGCGTGCGTCGACTTCACTCCCGATGAGGGCAGACAGAATACCGGCATAGTGGATGTTGTGATTCAGTGGCGGGGATTAAAAGAAACAGCGGACGCAGTCACGAATGGCGGAATAGTCTGCGGTGATTCAGGGCCCGAAGATAGTACCCGCCGTCAAGTCATATTGAGCAGCTATGCCGTGGATGAGACAGAACTATGAACTCTAACGAGCATTTCAGTATGCGACACCAATCTACTCAGGGTTTTTCTCTGGTAGAACTCATGGTTGCAATGGTGTTGGGCTTTATTGTTGTCGGCGGGGCCATTTCTGTTTACCTAGCTTCCAAGCGATCGCTCACAGAGGTTGAGGATGTGGCAAGCCTCTCCGAAAACGGACGGTTTGCCGTGCAACTGCTAGGCTATTCTGTGCGCCAAATCGGTTTTTATGGCGGCGTTAATCCCGGCGATATTCGACCGGGTGCAACGGGTGCAGTTATTGGTGACTGCATGGGTGATGCCGCAGCCTACGACACCGATAATTCATTTTTCGCTATACGTGCAACGAGTGCGTTGGTCGCGGGTTGCATTACGGATGCGATGCCTGAAACAGATGTATTAATTATCAAGGGTGTTGGCACCACTCCTCTCTATGACGCAGATCCAGAAGACCCTTCCGCCGTGCGTGATGGCATAATTTCGTTTCCTCCGGGGCAGTGGAGTAGTCAGCAAACCTACGTCATTGCTAATGCTGAGTCGGGTATGCTGGTTGACGGCGGAAATATTCCCCCGGACGTGGGTGAGGGCGCTGAATTGGCATTGGCTATTGCCTGGCCCTACCGGTTACAGATTTACTATATTCGCGATGGTGCCACGCCTAGCCTCAGCCGAAAAGTTTTAGCTTGGGATGCAGGGGCTGAGTCCATGTCCATACAGACTGAGGATCTTGTTCACGGCGCAGAAAATATGCGCTTTCGATTTGGCTATGATTCCGATGACGACGGTGAAGTCGACACCTTGGCTTATTTGGAGGATATCACTGCCTGGAACCAGGTCACATCACTGCAGATATTTCTCTTGCTGGCCAGCAGCGATGTCGTCGATCCCAGCTACACAAATGATAAAACCTATCAGTTAGGGGATATTGCCGTTTCTCCAGGGGACTCGGTGCGCAGGATTCTCCTGCACTCTGATATTACACTGCGTAATCCAAGGCTGACCTTGCGGGATGGTGGATAATGCTCGACGCAATGCAAAAGGCAGTGAAAAGCCCAGTACGAGAAAGCGGAGTCGTTCTTGTTGTCGGGTTGCTGTTTCTCTTGGTGGTGACGATTATTGCGGTTACCGCGGCTAATAACAGCACACTGGGCCTGAAGATGTCTGCCAGTATGCAGGATTCTTATCGCTCCTTTCAGGCGGCAGAAGCAGGCCTCTACGCTGCGCTGGGTCTGGCGGGCACCGCTCAAGATCCGTTTCGGCGACAGGATATTATTGAAGAGCCCTTCCAAGGCCTTTCTGGATTAGACGGGGGTGTGAATCATCCTTTGCGCAATCAGGCGGCAGATCCCAGCAGTGTGCCTGTTGACGTGGACGTGCTGCTTGTTGCAACGGCACGCGCCTGTCCGAGGCCTCCAGCCGCCAGAGGGGGGTCGAGTGTCTCGGTATTTGATTGTGACTATTATCGTATTCAATCCGAACACGTAGAGCCCGGTCGAGCCAGAACACAGGTTCAACTCGGCGTTGTAAAAATGGTCATTGGACGCAGTAGTCAGTGAGTCAAAGAGCCAGTCAGCTGAGCATCCGTGGAGGGCACTGTCATGCTTAAGAAAGTGAAACGCTTGTCGTGTTACATATTGGCGGTTGTCGGCCTTGCTGCGGCAACTGCTATCTTCCCGGTGGCAGCAGATGACACGGAGATATATCAGGCGAATTATGATGTCAACAGTGCCGGTGCGCGAGCCAAGGTGCTCATCGCTTTTGATGACTCTGGAAGCATGGGTACCTTAGTTGAGCAGCAGCGCCCCACGTATGACGCCGATGAAAGTTATGCCGCAAATGTCACTGCTGACCGGATATACTGGTCTAATGATGGAAGTGTTCCTTCCTCCGATAGCAGCAATTGGTTTTCAGCTGTCCAGAATCGCTGCGCTGCCTCCTATGCTGACCTTGATGCAAGTGGTCGATTTACGGCCGAGCGAGCCAGACGGTGGGTGGATTCCTCTTTGCAGCAGGGGCAATGCACTACTCAGTGCCCCGACGGCACGGAATACCGCAATCCCGCGGGCCCGGATAATGCCGGCTGTTATACGGAGTTGGTGTCTAACGTGCCCGTTGCGAAGCTCGTCTACAGCCGCAATGACTGGTCCAACAATACGTGCTATGACGATCTATTTTATGTGGATCCACCTGGGAGTAACAATGATGCCTGTTATGAAGAAGTGACGTCAACTGAGCCTGTGACAGGCTGGGTATACCGTTCCAATGATAGTGGTAACGACTGTTCCGGCGGCAACACGTATTTGAGGGTGGATCCTCCGGGCAGCGATAATTATTATGACGCGTGTTTTGAAGAGGTTACTGCGCCTGAATTTACAGTTGTCACTGACTGGGAATATTTTGGTCCTCGCGTGGAGTCTTGTGAGGATAATACGGTTGTGCCGGGTTCCTGGCAAAGCCTCACCGGCAGCGAGAATGCGCCCTCACATGTGGAGTGTCGCGATGATGTCACGAACAGTGTCGATGGCAATGGCTCGGGTCAAGGCGTCGGATACCCTCAAAACAATGTCGCTAACGGCAATGAGTATGGGCCCAGTGTCGATCAAACAGTGGAATGGGGCGACACCCCCAGCACGTTCTATACGTCGCATTACCTGAACTGGTACTACGACGACAGTCTAGTCGAGTCGCGCACAAGGCTGGCTATCGCGCAAGAAGTGATATCAACCATTATCGACACCAATCCCAGCGTTGATTTTGGTCTGCTGGAATTCAACTACGATTCCGGCGGGCGGATAGCCCAGCGCATCATACAGGATATGAGCAATACCGACCGCGACAACCTGATTAGTCTGGTGGGAGATATGGATCACGCGGGCAGCACGCCAATGTGTGAATCCGTGTATGAGGCGTATAACTATATTGCGGGTAGGCCGGTCGAGTATGGCAATTCTGCACAATCCGGCAGTGATGTCTACGGAGCTTGGGACGTATTACCCAAGGATTCTCTTGCCGAAACTAACGGCACATATATTTCGCCCAATACCGAATGTGCCTATACCTACATTATTTTGATGACCGATGGCCTCCCGCAAAGAGATATCGATGCTAATCAACAGATTAAAGATCTTCCTGGTGTGGATGACTGTGACGTCTATGACAGTGCCGACAGCGGCGGGCTGACCGAGAATTGCCTGCCACAACTTACCGAGTACATGGCCAACAACGATCTCGCGCCCAACACTGATGGCGATCAGTACGCAATCACCTACACCATCGGTTTTGCCACTGATCAGACACTGCTGAAGGATGCTGCTGAAAAAGGTAAAGGAAAGTACTATACGGCAGACAGTGCTCAGCAGCTGACAGCATCATTTCAGGGTGCCATTGTCGGCATCCTGTCACAGGCCACGACGTTCACTTCCCCCGCTGTTGCGGTTGATACGTTCACCCGCACCCAGAGTCGCGACGAGGTGTTCTACGCTATGTTTAAGCCGGGGTCCACTGTCGATTGGATAGGCAATATCAAAAAGCTAAAATTGGACTCAAATGCGGTGCTGATTGACGCTGCAGGTCAACCAGCCCTTGACACGGCGACAGGGGATCTCAAGGGCAGCACGACCACTTTTTGGAGTAACGCGCCGGATGGAGGAAATGTTGACAAGGGCGGCGTCGGTGGTCTGCTGGCTATTCGTGATCCAGCTACACGCGATATTTATAGTAATACCGGGACTAACGAAGCTTTCGAAGCATTTAACACTGCAAACTTTGATGCGGACGCGCTAGGACTGGCATCAGATGCGCAATTTTATAGTTTGCTAGGAGCCTTTACTCAAACCGCGGCTAATGAACAGATTGATTGGGCCAGAGGTTATGATGCCTATGACAAAGATGGCGACGCCGTCACCGATGAACCCAGAGGCTGGATTCTGGGCGATATCCTGCACAGCCAGCCATTAGTACTCAACTACGGCGCTAGGGGCAGCTTTACAACAGCCAGCCCCGATTTGAGGCTGCTGGTAGGCTCTAACTCGGGCTTCGTGCATCTATTCGGCAACATTGATGGCCAAGAGGACTGGGCCTTCTTTCCGAAGGAGCTCGCCTCGATTCTTCCCCAGCGCAGGCGTAATGCGTTGTCTAATGACCATGTTTACGGGATGGATTTGACTCCCGTGACCTATACCTACGATAGCAATCAGGATGGCACGCTTGATTCCGCAGATGGCGATAAAGTCTGGGTCTACCTTGGAATGCGCAGAGGCGGGCGCGCTTACTATGCGCTTGATTTATCCAACCCTGACAGCCCGTCTTTTATGTGGCGCATCGACAACAGTACATCGGGTTTTGGTGAGTTAGGGCAAACTTGGTCTGAGCCTGTGCTGACGAAAATACCCGGCTACGTTGACGGTAACGGCCTTAGGAAGCCGGTGCTGGTGTTTGGGGCCGGCTACGATACTGATAAAGATGCACCGGGTCTGGGAACTGCCGATCAACAGGGTAGGGGTCTGTATATCGTAGATGCCCAGACCGGCGCTCTGGTTTGGAGCGTGACGCCTGCAAGCAATAGCGCCACCAACTTGTCCGAGCCCGGGCTTGAGCACTCGGTGCCTGCTGCAGTGGTCGTGCTTGACAGCAATGGGGACGAAATTACCGATCGCATCTACTTTGGCGATACGGGTGGCAATTTGTGGCGTATTGACTTGTCAGGTAACGCGCTGCCAACGCCCAGCCAACTTACTTGGCAGATTAATAAGCTAGCGTCTTTTAACGGCGGCAGCGCCTCTAGCGACAGGCGTATTTTTAACAGGCCAGACGTAGTTCGAGTTCGTCTGGATGGCGAAGCTGTCGATGGCATTATCATCGGTACCGGTGACAGGACCAACCCGAACGCTACTGATGTTGACAATCGTATCTATATGATTCGCGATCGTGCTACTTCGCCTTACCTTACTGTGCGGCCCACCTTCAGTGAATGTGTAGATCCCGATGTTTTCGACGTTCGATGCGGTTGGCCGATTTTAGAAAGCGATCTTTACGACATTACCGAAAATACTATTATTGTTGCTACCAGTGAGGAGAAAATAAACGCGGTTGAGAGCTTGAGGCTTGCCGATGGCTGGATGTTTGAGCTGCCTTATTCGGGGGAGAAAAGCTTGGCAAGTTCGATCACTATTAACGGTAAGGCGTATGTACCGACTTTTACTGCGTCAAACCTATTCAATGACATTAACGCCTGTGTTCCCAAGTCGGGAACAGGGCAGATGTATGTTATAGATATCTATGATGGAGACAGGCGCGCGATCAATCTTGGCCCCATTATCCCTGATACGCCCTCGTTGCATTTTTATGAAGACGGTACTATCCGTATCCTTCTACCCCTTGGCGCGCCGCCTGCAAGTATTGAGGGAATGATCGATTGCGTAGGGGGCGTCTGCGACCTTGACGAGAGTATAAGGTCACCTTACGGTAACTATTGGTTTCAAGAGGCCTACTAGTGAGTCGGACACGCGATTTCCAGCCGAGCCATTCATCATCAGCCAGGGGCTTTTCGCTGGTTGAATTGATGATTGTTGTTGTGATTCTTGCAATACTGCTGACGGTTGCCCTGCCAGGTTATCAAAATAGTGTGCAGAAAGGCAGGCGTGCCGATGCCAAATCAGCTCTGGTTGATGCGGCTAATCGGCAAGAGGGGTATATGTTGGATAAGGGAACCTATTCTCTAGAACTGACAGATCTTGGGTTTGCTCAAAGCCCTTATATCTCTGAAGAAGGACATTATAGTGTGCAGGTTGCCGTTTGCAGCGGTGGTTCTATTGCTCGATGCTACGTGCTGACTGCAACACCTAGGCTAGGTTCCCCGCAGGAAGATGACGAGCGCTGTACTACCTTTATTTTGCATTCGAATGGTTCTAAAACGGCGACAGGTAGTGATCCACTGAATTGCTGGTAATCCAACCCACTGAGGTGCGCAGAATGTTAGACATTAAAATGATACTGCTGGTCACACTGTCTGTGCTCACCGCGCTTGAAGTATTGGCCGAGAGGCCATGGCCGGAAAAAGTATTTGAGTGTCAAATAGTGACTGCCTCAGGAGCAAGCGGTTTGGTGGGCCTGCAGACTTTTTCGCTGAACGAGGCTGAAGACGGTGTGGTGGGGCTCACTGCGACTACGCTTTTGGGTAACAAGGAAAGTGCCGTTCGCGTCGTGCAGTGTGTGGAGCAGGGTCGCGGACAATCGTTCAAGGATCAGAATTTTCAGGCCTGGGTTGACGGCCTGCCGCGCTAGGGTCTGTATTGTTGTCTGGCCGCGACTGAAGCCTCGGCGCATGGGATAGGCATATCTTGGCACTAAAATTCACTCAGTGAATAGTAAAAATCTTTACCATAAATTTCAATTATGGAGTGCCAATCTTTACACTACTCGCTGAAAAGCAGATGGGGCAGCGCGCTATGCGTCGCCCTGCCAAGCCCATTGAAAAAACACACGCTAGTGTGCAGAGGTGCCACCATGTCTACATTTCAAACTGATATCGCTGAATTGGATCAACTGCGTGAAAAGAACGGCAGTGCTTGGGATCACATCAGCTCTGAATCAGCAGCGCGCATGCGTCTGCAGAACCGCTTTAAGACTGGGTTGGATATCGCCAAGTATACCGCATCCATTATGCGTCAGGATATGGACGAGTACGATGCTGATACTAGCCAATACACCCAGTCTTTGGGTTGCTGGCATGGCTTTATCGGGCAACAGAAGTTGATCGCCATCAAGAAACACTTTGACGACACCAGCAAGCGCTATTTATACCTATCTGGCTGGATGATTGCTGCGCTGCGCTCTGAGTTCGGTCCGCTTCCTGACCAATCCATGCATGAGAAAACGTCAGTGTCTGCGCTAATTGAAGAGCTGTATACCTTTCTGCGCCAAGCCGATGCTCGAGAACTTGGTGGTCTCTTTCGGGCGTTGGATGCGGCGCGTGTAGCCGGTGATCAGGCCGCAGAGAAAGTTGTGCAAAAGAAGATTGATGACTTTCAGACACACGTTGTGCCTATTATCGCAGACATAGACGCAGGTTTCGGTAATGCCGAAGCAACCTACCTGCTGGCGCGGCAAATGATAGAGGCAGGCGCTTGCGCTATTCAGATTGAGAATCAGGTGTCCGATGAAAAACAGTGTGGTCACCAGGACGGTAAAGTCACCGTTCCTCATGAAGATTTTTTAGCTAAAATACGCGCTGTGCGTTATGCCTTTCTTGAACTGGGTGTTGATGACGGCGTGATTGTTGCCCGCACTGATTCCTTGGGTGCAGGTCTCACCAAGCAAATTGCTGTGACCCACACGCCGGGTGATCTCGGTGATCAGTACAACAGCTTCCTTGACATGGAAGAGCTGGATGTTGCGGCCATGAGTCATGGTGACGTGATAATCAAGCACCACGATAAGCTGATGCGACCTAAACGTTTGCCGTCCAATCTATACCAGTTCCGCCCAGGTACTGGTGAAGATCGCTGCGTCTTAGACAGCATAACTTCGTTACAGCACGGTGCAGACCTTTTGTGGATTGAAACCGAGAAGCCGCATATTGGTCAGATAGGCGGCATGGTTAAGCGGATTCGAGAAGTTGTTCCTAACGCTAAGCTGGTCTATAACAATTCGCCGTCGTTTAACTGGACGTTGAACTTCCGTCAGCAAATCTTTGATGCGTGGAGCAGCGCGGGTAAAGATGTTTCAGCCTACAATCGTGATGCGCTGATGAGTGTCGATTATGATGAAACTGAGTTGGCCGCTGAAGCAGACGAAAAAATTCGTACCTTCCAGGCAGATTCTGCTCGTGAGGCAGGTATCTTCCACCACCTCATCACACTGCCCACTTACCACACTGCGGCGCTGTCCACAGACAATTTAGCCAAGGAATACTTTGGTGAGCAAGGTATGCTGGGTTACGTCAAGGGCGTCCAACGTAAGGAAATTCGCCAAGGGATCGCCTGTGTAAAACATCAAAATATGGCGGGCTCTGATCTGGGCGACGACCACAAAGAATACTTTGCGGGTGAAGCGGCTTTGAAGGCCGGTGGTAAAGACAACACCATGAATCAATTTTAGTGAGTAATCGCTTTAGGTCGGCTTTTTAACGAAGCTATTTGTGGCGAGGTTTATCCTCGCTTTTTTTTTGCTTCGTATTCTAGGGTTTCTCCGGCAGGTGAATATGATACCGTTTGCCTGTAACGCTTTGGTCGATGGCGCGGGGAGGGAATGGCTTATGCGTTGGGATGATATTGATAAACAGGTGTGCTCCGTGGCACGGGCGTTGTCCGTCGTAGGCGAGCGGTGGACTATGTTGATTTTACGCGATGCGTTTCTTGGTATCCGGCGCTTCGATCAATTTCAGAATAATCTGGGCATTACGCGTCATCGCCTCTCAGAGAGGCTTGGAAAAATGGTGGCGCAGGGTGTTCTCGTTAAAGTGCCCTACCAAGATCGCCCGCTGCGGTACGAGTACCGCCTGACTCGCAAAGGTCTTGGCCTGTACCCTGTATTAATGAGTTTGTCTCGTTGGGGCGACGAATGGATGGATGGAGGCGAAGGTGCACCCTTGGAATACGTGCACCAAAAGTGTGGTCACAAGATCACTGCTGTGCTCACCTGCAGTGAATGTGGTGACCCCCTCCGCCCTGAGGAGGTTAGTCCGCAGTTGGGCCCAGCGCTATGCGACCTTAACTACTCGACGCAGACCGTATCTCTGTCAGACATTCCAACACTATTGAAGCGAACCGTATAGTGCGTCGTTGCCAGCACGGTTACTTGGCCGCCAGCAACGCCTGATCGATATCCGCCATAATGTCGTCGATATGCTCGATGCCAATTGACAACCTGACCATGTCGTCGCTGACGCCTGCCGAAGCCAGTTCCTCGACGTTTAGCTGTCGGTGGGTGGTGCTGGCTGGATGACAGGCCAGGGACTTAGCATCACCAATGTTTACCAGTCGCAGAATCAATTGCAGGGCATCGATAAAGCGGGTTCCAGCTGCCGTGCCTCCCTTGATGCCAAAACTGAGGATGCCTGCCGCTTTACCATTGCAAAATTTCTTGCTGTTTTCGCGATAGGGGCTATCGGCAAGGCCGGCATAGTTTACCCAACTCACTTGCGGATGCTGCTGCAAGTGTTGTGCGACCTTTTCTGCATTCTCGCAGTGCCTTTCCATGCGCAGGCTCAGGGTCTCGAGGCCCTGCATAATCTGAAAAGCGCTCTGCGGGGATAGAGCAGCACCAGTATTGCGCAACGGCACGACTCGGCAGCGACCAATATAGGCAGCCTCGCCCATGGCTTCAGTGTAAACGACGCCGTGATAGGACGGATCAGGGTTGTTCATTATAGGGAAGCGGTCATTATGGACAGCCCAGTCGAAATTTCCTGAATCGACGATGGCACCGCCGATGGTAGTTCCGTGGCCGCCGATATATTTTGTTAATGAATGCACCGCGATATCAGCGCCATAGTCGAATACGCGGCATAGTATGGGTGTCGCCACTGTGTTGTCTACAATTAATGGGACGCCTGCTGCATGAGCGATATCGGCCCAGCGTTGAATGTCGACAATATTACCCGCTGGGTTGCCTATGGATTCGCAAAATAGCGCCTTGGTATTTTCGTCAATCAGTGCAGCGACTTTGTCAAAGTCATCCGCTTTAGCAAACCGCGTTTCTATACCCTGTCTTGGAAAAGTATGAGCAAACAGATTGTAGGTGCCACCATAAAGTTGAGAGGTGCTGACAATATTGCTGCCGACCTCGGCGATCGCCTCAATAGAATAGCGAATTGCCGCCATCCCCGATGCTACAGCCAGAGCACCAACGCCCCCTTCCAGTTCAGCTAAACGCTGTTCCAAAACTGCATTTGTGGGGTTCATAATGCGACTATAAATGTTCCCCGGCACCGCCAGGTTGAATAGGTCGGCACCGTGCTGACTATCGTTAAAGGTGAACGATGTTGTTTGGTAAATGGGTGTGGTAGCAGCATTCGTTGTGGGGTCGCCCGTATAGCCGGCGTGGAGAGCAATAGTTTCTGGTTTCATGGTCATATCCTTTGTGACTCCAGGGTGAACATTCTTAGAGGACTGATCTTAGCAAAGGTATTGCATCTGGCAAGAGCAAGATGATTATTGGGTCACATAATTCAGAAACAGTATAATAGTATTGAGGCGGGGATAGTATCGTGGTCGCCTTACAGGGCCAATTAGATAATGACTTTCGGAGCGACTGGGCGCGTATTACTAGCTGCACAATCCCGAGTATAGCGGATTGCATTCTATTCCGAAGTCTCTGTGAAGTAATGGCGGAATTGAAGTATCGTCTCTACCCAGAAGCGCGGGGGCGCGCCAAGAAGTGCCAAAGTTGCTAGGTTTGAGTACACTAGGGTTCTGCCCACAACATAGTATCAGTCGATGACCCTTGCTCCTAGCATCGTGAATCAGGTCGCCGTTCTGCTCGGGAGAGCACCGCGCGGTCTGGAAGATATTGCCGTGGCGGGACCGGCTGGCGAGCCTGTAGTCATCAGAGTCGCGTCCCTTGTGGAGGATAAGCCGTTTCCTACATTATTTTGGCTGGTAGACCCTGTGTTGTGCTACCGCATAGATCAATTGGAAGCTGGAGGCCTAATCAAACAATTCCAGCAGCGTGTGGATTTAGAGTCTAACCTGCAACGCGGTATGCGTCACGATCATGAGGCCTATATCGCTCTGCGTGACTCGTTCATGCGTCCGGCAATTCGACAGCGGCTGGACTCACTGGGTTTTGGTCAGGCGCTGGTAGAAAGGGGCGTTGGAGGAATCGCAGATTTTACTCGCGTACGCTGTTTACACACATGGTACGGGGCCCATTTAGTCAAGCCAAACACGGTGGGCACGATGCTTGATACTTGGTGGCGTCTAGAAGTGGAGTAGTGAATGGTTGCGATCTCGATAAGGCGTTTAGTGCCGGTATCTGCATTTAGAGTCCGCAGTTCTTGGCCTGACGAAGTGGTGATGGACGGCCATAACTCGAGCTCTTACAGCCGATATGTTGCAATGGACGGCCTCATTCTGCTGTGTGCCTGTGCTATATTACCCACCCCTGGTAGGTACCGAGGAGTTTATTAAGCAATGACAACAACATGGAATAACGCATGACAGCAGCAACCGACGATCTTCGAATCCAGCAGGTCACCGAACTGATATCGCCTGAACAATTGGTGAAAGATATAGGCGTAAGCGAGCAGGGGGAGGTGACTGTCGCTCAGGCCCGCCAAGCGATTCATCGTATTCTCAATGATGAAGATGATCGATTATTGGTGATCGCCGGCCCCTGTTCGATACATGACCCTGAAGCCGCCTTAGAGTATGCCGCGCTGCTGCGCCGTGCCGCTGAGGAATTGACGGATGATTTATTTATCGTTATGCGAGTCTATTTTGAAAAGCCGCGCACCACCGTTGGGTGGAAGGGGCTGATTAACGACCCTGATCTAAACAACAGTTTCCAAATTAACAAGGGTTTGCATCTAGCCCGAAAGCTACTGTCGGATCTCGCGGATATGGGCCTGCCAAGCGGCACTGAATATCTCGATTTAATCAGTCCGCAGTACTCAGCCGACTTAGTATCTTGGGGCGCTATTGGCGCACGCACCACCGAAAGTCAAACGCATCGAGAGCTGACGTCCGGCTTATCCTGTCCCGTGGGTTTTAAAAATGCCACGGATGGGGATATTCAAGTGGCCGTGGATGCCATAAGGTCGGCCTCTCAGCCGCATCATTTTTTGTCGGTCACAAAGCAGGGTCATTCGGCTATATTTGAGACCACAGGGAATGAGGATTGCCATATTATTCTGCGTGGAGGGAAGCACCCCAATTATGATATGTTTTCGGTGCAAGATGCAGAGGCGATGCTGGTCAAGGCAGGCTTGCCTGCGCACATTATGATTGATGCCAGTCATGCGAATAGCCGCAAGGTTCCTGCGCGTCAAATCGATGTCACCAGGGATATCGCTACCCAAGTGGGTCGCGGCAATCGTAGTATTTTCGGCCTAATGCTCGAGAGTAATTTGGTGGAGGGTCGCCAGGATGTCGTCGAGGGTAAGCCATTGGTATTCGGACAAAGTATTACTGATCCCTGCATGAGTTGGGATGACACCTTGCCCCTGTTGCAGGAGTTGGCGGCAGCCGTTCGTCTAAGGCGCTCTGTCGAGAAGACCCAGAAAAATTAAGCGAGGTAAAACGCATGCATTTAGGATTCAGTTCGATGAATACGGTGGATGATCCCGCTCCTAACATTTTGGCTAAAACCTTGGAAGAGGCTGGGTTTGAATCCTTGTGGTATGGTGAGCACAGTCACATTCCTGTTTCACGGTTGACGCCGTACCCACCCGGCGGGGAAATGCCTGACCCCTATAAAAACATGATGGACCCTTATGTTTCACTGATGGCTGCTGCCTCAGTCACCACCCGGCTCAAATTGGGTACCGGGATTGCGCTTCTGATGGAAAGAGAGCTATTTTCCCAAACAAAAACGATTGCCACGCTGGACAGATTGTCCAATGGCCGGATGATTATTGGGTGTGGTGTAGGCTGGAACAAGGAAGAGTTTGAAAACACAACCAGCTTGCCGTTCGGTCGCCGCTATCTTGGGCTGAAGGAAACGGTACTCGCGCAGCGTGCCCTACTAACGGATAAAGAGCCGGAATTTCACGGCAAGTTAATCGATTTTGACGCGGTGTGGTTTGACCCCAAGGCAACACGCCCAGGCGGGCCGCCTGTGATTTTTGGTGCAATGGGTCCATTAGGAATAAAGCATGCGGCCGAGTGGGCAGATGGTTGGATGCCGGTCGATGTGGCGATGCAGGATATTGAGCAGGATATAAAGGCATTTCGGCAGAACGTGAAGGACAATGGGCGCAACCCTGACAGCGTTGAGATTACGTTGGTGGTGATGGCGCCGGTTACCGCTGATTTGCTAAAATCTTATCGAGATATGGGGGTTGATCGCTGCAATATCGGTGTCGGTATGGAGAATTGGGGTAAGCCGGAAATTGTGATGCCGATGATTGAGCAGTTCTCTAAAATTATTCCGCAGCTTTGATTATGACCCTATGTTCACCGCTGTGACTCGGTGGTATTGCGCTTTAGGTCCCAATGCTGCAGAACAAACGACGTATGCGCGTCTGCCTCACCCTGCTTAGCAGCGAGGAAAGGAATTCCGCTCGCGCGTTGCAGGGTAACAGCGGACGTTGTCTGTGACATTGAGATGGCTTGAATGTCGATTCATGCTAGACTTTCCTAGATTTAAGAAGTGGCTGGCGAGCGTCTAAATCTGCTCGTAGCTATGCCATAATAATAACAGCGGTACAGGAACTGAACGCATGGCGCTTGCACACGCAATAATGACCGCTTTGATCGATGATGACCTATCGGGGATTGAACTGGCCAGAGATTTCGAAAGTTCGCTTGGCTTTTTCTGGCATGCATCACACCAACAAATCTACCAAGAGTTGCATAAACTGGCCGACAAGGCGTGGCTCAATAAACGGGAAGTGCATCAAAGCGGTAAGCCCAATAAAATTGTCTATGGTATTACCAAGGCAGGGCGGGATGCGTTAGCTGAGTGGGTGTATACCACCACCAAAACGCAGTCAGCCAAGGATGAACTGGTGATAAAGTTATACAACCTTAGCGTTGAAAATGCCGCGCATCTGGCGACTGAGATTGGCGAGCGTAGACAAGAAATGATGCGTATGTTGTACGTCTATGAAAAAATTCGTGTTCGATATTATAGTGAACCACAGTCGCTGCCAACCCGCAGCAAAGGGGCGTATCTGGCGCTTTCGCGCGGACTTGGGCAGGGGCAGCAGTTTATGGCCTGGTGTGACGAGGCCATTGCTTTAATAGCGGGGACTGAAGATACCTAATCTCGGATGAGGGCGCATGCGTCAGCGCGCAAATAACGTTGCGTCCGGATGAGTTCGCGTTCACAGCCGCTAATTCGTTATCAGTTTTTGATTTCTGTGGACGTATTGTTGCCCCAGATTTGTTCGAGTCTCTGGTCTCGGCCGCAGTTCCAACGGTAGTATTTATAGCGTACGGGATTTTTCAGGTAATAATTCTGGTGATAGTCTTCCACGGGCCAAAATTTGCTTCGATTGCGGATTTCGGTATAGATCTCCTGCCCATCGAAGCGCATTGCAACGTCAAGTTTTGAGCGCTCTGCGAGGGCTAATTCCGACTGGCTGCCCGGAAAAATCGCGCTCCGATAGCTGGGACCCTTATCGCAAAATTGTCCCTGATTGTCGAACGGGTCGATATTCTGCCAGAATATCTCGAGAAGCTCCGAGTAACTAACGACAGCTGGATCATAGGTCACTTCAATCGCTTCAAAGTGGCCCTGGTGGTTCCCAGCGTAAGTAGGATTTTCCAGCGTGCCACCGGTAAAGCCCGAGGCAACGGCCGTAACGCCCGGCTGCGCTTCGTAGTCTGATTCCATGCACCAAAAACAGCCGCCGGCAAAAATGGCTGTGGCTGAATCTGCCATAACTGGAGAGGTCAGAGAGAATAGAACGATGAGAAGCAGATTGTGATAGCGCATTTTGGTGTGTCCTTGGGTTACCCGTTATCATGGTGGCGTAGCATTGATGGCCTTGCTTGGGCATAATAGCAGAAGTTAAAACACTAGGGTTTGATGGTTTTCGGCTGAATGTATTATCACTATTTTGGGTTGACTGAAGCGCCATTCTCTATTGCGGTTAATCCCCGTTATTTGTTTATGAGTGCTCGCCACAGGGATGCACTTGCGCATCTTCTTTATGGGGTAGGCGCGGGCGGCGGCTTTATCTTGCTGACCGGTGAGGTAGGCACAGGTAAGACGACAATCAATCGCTGTGTACTTGAGCAGTTACCTCAAGATACGGACATCGCCATTATTCTCAATCCCGCTCTCAATGCCATCGAGTTGTTGGCCAGTGCCTGCGATGAACTGCGTATTGAATACGATCATGACAAGCATACGTTGAAAACTCTGACAGATAATTTACAGCGATTTTTGCTTGAAAATCACGCGAGGGGGCGTAAAACGGTATTGTTAATCGACGAGGCACAGCATCTTGATTTTGATGTGCTGGAGCAGATTAGGCTGCTGACCAACCTCGAAACCAATAGTGAAAAACTGTTGCAGATTATCCTGATCGGCCAGCCCGAGCTTGCCCAAATGTTGGCGCGACCAGAGCTGCGGCAGCTAAATCAGCGCATCACCGCCCGATACAATTTGGAGGCACTGAATCTTGATGAGACAGGCGCTTATATACAGCATCGATTGCAGGTGGCCGGAATGACTCCGGGAAGGTTGGTTTTTCCGCCCTCTGTAGTGCGTGATATTTATAAGGCTACGCAGGGAATCCCTAGGCTGATCAATGTCCTGTGTGACCGTATGCTGCTTGGCGCCTATGGCCGTGGCGAATCCAGCGTGAATCATGCCATGTTCAAATTAGCTGCGCAGGAAGTCTTGGGCGATGAGACGGCCGTCACACCGTTGTGGCGATGGCTTGGGGTTTTTGTGGTACTGCTGCTGGCGGTTTGGAGCATCGGGTGGTTATTGGGTAAATACACCGGCAGTGAGGCGCTATTGACGCCGTTCTGGTTGGAGACACAGCGTGCGCCCGAGATCATTGAAACATCGGTACAGGAGCCTTTGCCGGACGCCATCGTCACACCACTGCCAGAGCGGCTACCTGTGATAGAGGCGCTAGCGCCATTAAACGCGGTAACTGCGATGCAGGCCCCAGTTGTCGCAATGGCAGAGCTGTTGTCACTGTATGCTGTTGACTCTGCGCCAGATGAAATTTGCAGTAGCGCAGTGCAAATCAGTCTGGCGTGCCTGGAAGGAGAGGTTTGGGCCTGGGATGAATTAAATGTTTTTAATAGTCCCCTGTTACTGGAGATGATTACGCCTGAGCGATTTTCGGCGGAGGTGCTGCTGCTAGGCATGGATGAGCCAATGGCGTGGGTGCTGGTGGAGGGTGCTGTTGTGTCTTTGCCGCTGGCAGACCTAGCGCCTTACTGGACTGGCCGGTATCGTTTGTTATGGCATCCACCGGCAGGTTTTGAGAAGTCTCTGGTGCCTGGCGATGAAAGTGCTGTGGTCGCAGTCGTCGCTCAGCTTTTTGCCCGTTTGGATGCGCAGCCCGACCCTCTAGCGGGTCGACGTTTTAATAGGGCGTTGGAGCAGCGAGTACGACTATTTCAGCGCCAAAACAGGCTGGTAGATGATGGTGTCGTGGGGGTGCAAACACTGCTTAAGCTAAATGAGAAACTGGCGATTGATATAACAGCCGCGCAGGCCAGACAGCAGCTGCAGGCCGCTGCGGTCAATGAGTTGAAGCAATGACGCTAAATATCCCACTGTTGATGGAGACAGGAGTGTCTCTATGTCGCTGATTCTTGATGCGTTGAATCGTTCTCGCCAGGAGACAGATTTAGTACCCAATTTGGCAACCTATCATGCGGTGGAGAAAGTGGCGTCAGGCAAACGGCAGTATCTGCCATGGTTGGCGTTCGTAGGAATAGCCGCCATCGTTGGCTGGCTACTGATAGCGCGATTCCTCTCATCTTCAGTATCTGACACTCAAGTTGGCGCTTTGGCGGAGCAGGTGCCGCAAAAATTCATCGCTGCTGAAGGATACAGTTCTCTTGAGGCTGCAGCGGAGGGCGCTGGTGAGGAAGCGTTGATTCAGCTTGCCGTGAATAGCGAGGCGTCGCCTATTATGGCAGCGCCTGTTGCGATCAATGCGGCCCCAGAAGCTGCGTCGATTGCGGTCGCGCTTGGGGAGAAAGTGCCGATTTCGTTCCCAGCGGTGGAAAATTCTGCAGTGGTGGAGCTCTATCAGAATCGTGATGCGTTAGACGACACAGCGGCGCCGCAGCAAACGTCACCCGCTGCATTAGCACTGTACTCAGCTGCCAGCAACGAACAGCCGATTGATATAGCGCAGGCACTGCAGTCTGCCCGCGACGAAATGAAAGATGCGGCCCTCGAAGATCATACAGTGCCTTTACTCTCCGCCCTATCGCAGCAAACTAAGGACGGCATTCCCACGCTGTATTATCAGCGCCACGACTATTCAAACAATACGTCCAACTCGACGGTCGTACTGAATAATGAAACGCTGAAGGTCGGCGGGAGTCCAGTGAATGGCATGAATGTGGAGGAAATTCTTCCGGATTCAGTGATATTGAGTTACGAGGGTACCCAGTTTCGCTTGCGCGCCCTCAATAGCTGGGTCAATTTATAACCCTTAGGGCTTAATGCCTCATAGTCCAAGGTAGTTGCGGATAATATCAAAGAGGTCTGGTTGTCGTATGAAAGGGGGCACGCGCCCCAACCCTTCACTATTGCTAAAAAGTGGTACTGCCGCCCCTGTATGCTCCTCCATCATGAAGTTACTGGTAGCGTAGTTTATCGACATGTGGCCGCCTTCAGGCGTAATAATTCGGGCGAGCTTGCCGGGGGTGTAAGTTGGAATCGGAAAGGCATCGAACAGGCTGACGTAAGGCATTAGCTGCGCCGCTTGTGAGTGGTCTGCGGTTACGAGTATCAGCGTGTGCGGGTGGGTCTCTGCGAATGCCAATGCGCTAGTCAGCGCTTCTTCTAATTGCTGTACTTCGCCGATAGAGCCGCAGGGTTTCCGCTCGTGGGACTGCTTGTCAATGGAGGCAGATTCAATCATCAAAAAGAAGCCGGCATTGTTATTTTGGCTTAAGTGACTCAGAGCTGCTTCAGTCATTTGTTGCAAATCAGGCACCGTAGAAAATGCTGGATTGGGTTCACAGATCATCGGCTCTGGTTGTGTCACACTCCCAAGGTAGGGATGTATATGATTGAGCCAACTGCGGGTGGGCTCTTCTGCCTCTCGAGCGTTCTCACCCTGCAATCGCACTGGCAAGGTGCTGGGCCCAAACAGGCCTAGTAAGCGTTTATCTGGTGCTGCTGCCTCCAGTTCGGCGGTGGTTGTGACGACCTGAAAACCGTTGTCTTTAGCCATGCTGGCTACGCTCTTGGTTGCGCCTTCGGCATTGGGTGAAAAATGTTTCGCGCCACCACCGAGCATGACATTTAACGAAGAGTTCGCCAACTGCTCAGCAATAGAGCCCTTGCCTCCGTTTGCTTTTAGGTCATCGGAGCAGCTTCCCAGCGCGATGCCACGATAACTAATGTCTACCATCGTTTCGGGATTTTCGCAGAAGCGTAAGTTGACATGAGCCGCAAACGCTGCGGGTGTGGCATCAGTAAGGCTTGCAGTGGTGACAATGCCCGTACGCAGGCCATCGGCTGCAGCGAGCTCGACAATGGTGGTGAGGTCTTCATCGCTTCCGGCACTGGTGCTGATTCGTCCTCGGCTTGTGATTAGGCCTGTTGCCATGCTGGTAGCGGTGTTAGCTGAGTCTGCAACATACACAGGTTTACCTGCTGACTGGTCCTCGGTGGTGAGGATTTGCATCGAAGAGCGTAACGTCAGTTTGTCTAATTGCAGCTGTCCGGATGCGCCCTTAAGGTAGTTGCGTGCTATGGTAATTTGTTGGTCGTCCATGCCATCCCCGATAATCAGGATGACTTGCCGGGGTTGTGTGGCCAATACGAACTCAGACTGTGGAGCGTGATCCTGCGCCATCCCTAAAGAAGTGGATAGCGCAAAAGTGCAAGCTAGGTAGCGTGATCTAGAACCGTGCATAAAGAAAATCTCATAACCCGATAGGTGAAATAGACATATCTACATCATGTCGATCGTGCCGTTGCACGCCTTTAGGCCCGTTTTCGCTAGCACGTCTCAAAAACGATGATAGATGCCATCAAATAACGCTGTAAAGCGTGCTCTACTATTATTATTGGCCAGAGTTGTTAACCTTTGCAACTCAATGTGGCACGATAGCACCTTCAGATATTCCGCTGATAGCGGATTCCGCTCAATGATCCGCAATAAAACTACTACAATACTGATGAGTTAACCTAAGGGCGAGGAGCCAACATGAAAATGATGACCGCAATCATTAAGCCATTTAAGCTTGATGACGTTCGTGATGCACTGCACCAACTCGGCATCAATGGCATGACGGTGGAAGAGGTGAAGGGCTACGGACGGCAGAAGGGTCATACTGAACTTTATCGCGGGGCAGAATACGTGGTGGAATTTCAACCTAAGATTAAGATACAGATTGGAATCAGCGACGACCGCGTGGATGCGGTAATCGAGGTTGTTTGTAAAGCGGCAAGTACTGGCAAGATCGGTGATGGCAAAATATTTATCACTCCACTGGAGCAAAGTGTTCGTATCCGGACCGGAGAGACTGGCGAGGAGGCACTCTAATGATGTTGAAAACAGCAAAGAGGCTGCAAATAACGTCGATATTAATGGCGGGGCTATTTGCCGCCAGTGGTGCCAGCGCTGATGAGTTCAGCGGAGCCGATACCGCATGGGTACTCACCTCAACTGCTCTGGTATTGTTTATGACCATTCCCGGCTTGTCATTGTTTTATGCGGGCCTGGTGCGAGTAAAAAACGTGTTGTCTGTGATGATGCAATGCTTCGCTCTGACGTGTCTGATGTCAGTGGTGTGGTTTGTCGTCGGTTACACCATCGCCTTTGGCAGCGAGGGGGTCGAGCAGGGACCCTATATAGGGGATTTTGGTAACATCTTTTTCAGTGCGATAACAATAGACTCAATGAGCGGGACCATTCCCACCACGTTATTTGCTGTTTTCCAGATGACATTCGCGATCATTACGCCAGCACTGATTGTAGGTGCCTTTGCCGAGCGTATGCGTTTTTCGGCGATGCTAATCTTCAGCGCTATCTGGCTCGTGTTCGTATACTCGCCGGTCTGTCATTGGGTTTGGGGCGGCGGCTGGCTTGGTGCAATGGGACTGCAGGACTTCGCTGGCGGCACTGTGGTGCATATTACTGCAGCGGTAGCGGCGCTGGTGGCGGCATTAATGATGGGGCCTCGTAAAGGCTTCGGTACCGTTGCCATGCCGCCACACAATCTCGCAATGACTGTCGCTGGCGCTGGTATGCTCTGGGTCGGTTGGTTTGGTTTTAACGCTGGTTCGGCGCTGGGTGCCAACAATACGGCTGCTATGGCCATGCTGGTCACTCACTTATCTGCCGCCTGCGGTGCGTTGGCATGGATGACGATGGAGTGGTTACGCCACGGTAAACCATCGGTGCTGGGTATTGTTACCGGTATGGTGGCTGGTCTGGGTACAATTACACCCGCCTCCGGTTCTGTCGGTCCCGCTGCGGCAATCGTCATTGGGCTTAGCGCAGGCGTGGTGTGCTACTTTGCCACTAACTTTATGAGGAATGCGCTGAAAATTGACGACAGCCTCGATGTGTTTCCGGTGCACGGGGTTGGCGGAATGCTTGGAACTTTATTGATTGGCGTGTTCGCCTCAGAGCAGCTCGGGCTTTTCAGTGGTAATGGGTTTTCTGACGGTATTAGTAGCATGGGAGGCCAACTGTGGGTGCAGGCGACCGGCGTGGCTGCAACGTTTATTTACACGGGCGTTATGACGTTTATAATCCTCAAGTTGGTTGACGCCATGGTTGGTTTGCGGGTCGATGAGGACAAAGAAAACCAGGGCCTAGATCTGGTGCTGCACGATGAGCGCGGCTACAACCTTTAAGCACCTGTCTGCCTTGCAGAAGGCTACCGCTTTTGGCTCTTCATATGACGGCCCAACAGCGTTATGAACTGGCAGCACCACTATGCCACCATCAACGGTATCCATATGCACTATGTGGAGCAGGGCAGGGGCATGCCGGTGGTGTTGTGCCATGGCTTCCCTCATCTGTGGTTTAGCTGGCACCGACAAATTAGCGCGCTGTCCGACGCTGGTTATCGGGTGATTGCTCCCGATATGCGCGGCATGGGTCAGACCGAGGCGCCTTCCGAACCTTCGTCTTACGACATTGATCATATCACCGGCGATCTATTGGGGCTGCTTGATCACATTGGCGTTGAGTGTGCCGTATTTGCTGGTCTAGACTTTGGTGCATTTGCCATTTATGACCTAGCGCTGCGTCACCCCGAACGTGTGTTTGCGGTGATAGGCCTAGAGAATCCCGCCGCACCGCACAATCCTGATGAGTCGCCTCTGACCGAGTATCGGCGCATGGGGCAGGAGCATTTTTTGCACATTGAATATTTTCGAGTTCCGCCCCGGGCAGATCAGGAGCTCGCTGCACAGCCGCGCACGTTTTTGCACAAGGTATTCCATACGTTGAGCGCAGCGGGTAATTATTTTGATGTTTTCAACTATCCGCCGGAAACCTCCTATATCGATGCGATGGCGGAACCGCCGCCGCTGCCATGGCCATGGTTGTCTGAGCTTGAGTTAGATTACTTTGTGAGTGAATACAGCCGCAGTGGGTTTACCGGTGGCCTAAACTGGTACCGCTCTTTTGATTTAAAATGGCACCAGAGAAAGCCTTTTGAAGGAATCCAGAGCTCCGTGCCTGCTTACTTTTTGGGCAGTGAGTATGACGTTGATTTGGAAGGCTTTCACGGAGACGATCCCATTGCTCTCATGCGCGCTATCTTTCCTGATCTGCGCGCGGTGCGCATGATCCCTGACGCAGGCCATATGGTGCAGTTGGAAGCCTCCAGCGAAGTAAACCAAATCCTGCTCGACTATCTACAGGATATTCAGCAGCGGCAATTGCAGTAGCGACGTTTCTGCGTGGTGTGAGAAAAGACTCCGCTGGCGCATCATTATGGGCGATACCAGATCGGTGATGTCCACGCACGTTCCTGAATCTGCCAAGGTAGCTCGGGATCACTGCAGCTGGGAGGACGCCGTTCCGGCGCCAGACTGAGGCAGTCATAATGGCTCCAGCGGCAACTGGGATTTTCCAACACTCTGGCGTAATAAACAGCTGCCACCTGTGGGTCAAAATTTGGATCTTGCCAGCTGGCACATAGCTGGGAAAAACCTCGACCAGATACTGCACAGGTTTGTGGGTCAACGCTTGCGTCAGTGTCTTTTGCGCCTGCGATGTCATAAACGGCTTGTTGGGTTCTACCTTGGTCGTCGATCCAGCCTTTGATGATTTGAATGCGCTGCAACAGGTTGCTTCCGTCGCGTGGGTCGCGATTAGCGCTGGCAATAAATGTTGGACTGAGCGCTGTGCCTGCTGGACTTGCGGGGATGTCAGAGCCCATCGGAACGCCTTCACGGTAAGCTTCAGCTAAATAGGCGTCGCTCCGACAGAGGTTGGCATTAATGTCCCATCCGGCAAAAAAGCGTGGGGTTATGCGCGGCCCACTGGTGCCAAATGTTTCTCTACGCTGCATCGAATCAAACAGTGCAGTGCGGCTGTTTTCGGCGGCATAGATGCCAGCGACACCGCCTGGGTTGTAACGCACAGGAGACCCCTTTGCGATGTTGCCAGGGACCTCAATTTGACCCAGTAGCCTGTTCTGTATCCCTCGATCATTGCCATGCGAGCCCTGATAACCTTTTTCCTTTACACCAGCGGGTGCGCCGATGTGTGTATCTGTGGCTGCGATAATGCCAAATTTGAACGGGTTGACTCCCAGTGCCTGTTCCTGCGAAAGTCCAGCAGTCAGTGCATAGCGCACAAAACTGTAGCGCGAGACGCAGCCTTTGAGCATCATGCCCCCACTACTAAACTCCTCGCCGCAGTCGGGGATGACTTCACTGGCCGGACGTAATTTTTCAAAATCACACAGTTCGTCGGCTGCGCCAATAACGCTGGTAATGCCGTTGCGACATTCTGAATCACCTTTGGTTTGCATTATTTCTGCCAACGGCTCCAGTCGCGCTTGCAAAGCTGCCAGTCGCTGTTGTTCTTGTAATGACAAGTCCTGATTTGTGTAAGGAAACCACATGCGCCCGCTGCTCCAGTTACTATTGTGCGGAATTGCCAGCACGTCGCAGTTGTCGTTCCCGCCGATACAGGTGTCATCTAGCCAACCCCAGAGCTGCTCCGGAGTGGGTGCATCCTTGGCACTTAACGGTGCCTGGGGTACTGTGCTCGACTTGAAAATAACGTTGCGATGGAGGTTGCTGGCTTGGTCTGCCAGGGTATATTCATAGGCGTGAAAAGTCGTGAATTCGCATTTTTCGCTGTGGTCATGCCACGCTTCGGTGCTGCGCTGGTTTTCACGCCAGACTTCCACCGCTGTGTCGCGACACAATGAGCCGTCATCGCCGCAGACTCTGGTTGAGCGGTCCTGCCCAAAGATGGCAAAACTAGCAAGGCGCATGAGGGATTGCATCTTTTCATCCACCGGTAGTCTCAGGTCACCTCGATAGAGGCGGCAGACTAGACTGGCATATGCCGGATGATCGGTGGTGTAGCACAACCGGGTTTCTCCGAGCGCCTCGGCATGGTCGGTGACCGCTGCGAAATCTAGTGGTGTAGCAATAGTTAGCATCGGTGGTTGGTAGTCTGGCGGATCTCCGAGCAGGCGCAGAGGCATAGGCGTGCCACGGGCAAAGCTATACGCTTCATCGACCGTGGTGGTGACACCGAATGAAGTAGCGTCATAAGATGCGGCAGTGTGAACATGTAAGTCGCCAAAGAAAGCTTTTTTTTCGGGATAAGAGTGCAAGCAGGGCTGCTGTATCTGGGGGCTCTCTTGAAGAATCTGCACTGCCACCTGATCCCAAGTAGGTAGAGCAGCGGAATCCTGCTGCACCCGCTCGAATTCAAAGCGCAGCCAAACTAGCAACCCACCGGCCACCAATACGATGGCCAGAATGGTGTATAGCGTATATCTGAGCAGGTGCTTCATGCGGGATACCATTTAGCTTAGGCACGCTCGTCTATGTTACGCTAAGTTGCCACATAGACAAAACGTGCTAACACACTTTCAGAATGTCATTGCAGCGAGAGCATGAATATTTTCCCCGGGCAACGTCCGATCAACCGCATATTGATCACTAAAATAAGATTTAGGCGACAGGGCGCAAATGGTTTCCTGTCGATTATTCTTATGGATATTGGGAATCTTGTTGTATTGCGCTAGTCGTTGTTTTCATCTTAAGGTAGCCTAAGTGGTTTAGCGTTATGCTAACGGCTGCGTAAGAGGATCAGATATGAATAAGTCAGTTTTGGTTGGTGTTGTATTTGGCGCCGGTATCGCGACTGCGTTCGGTGGTTTTGCCGGATACCGTATGCTGAGCGGAGCCGAGTATGCTCAGGTGTTGTCAGCGACGCCTGTCACTGAGACCGTTCGCACGCCGCGGCAAGAGTGCGGCGATCAGGTGGTGACGCGGCAAGAACCGGTCAAGGATACCCATAAAATCGCCGGTTCTGTCATTGGGGCGGTAGCAGGGGGGTTGCTCGGGAATGCGATTGGTGGCGGCGGCAAAAATACGGCGGCAAAAATTGTCGGCGCTGCAGCAGGCGGTTATGCGGGCAACAAGGCGCAGGGCGAAATGCAGAAGAATGACACTTATCAAACGACTGAGCGTGTTTGCAAGACGGTGGACGATGTCAGCGAGCGCACCGTGGCTTATGACGTCAAATACCAAATCGGCGATACGGCGGGTGAAGTTCGGATGGATCACGATCCAGGCGATACTATTCGGTTAACAGATGGAAAAGTGGTAACGGCTCGCGCCCCTGCGGGCAGCACCGTGAGGGGTAACTAAAGATCCAGTGGTGCCACTTTGGTGCAGCTTTCGGTGGCTTTTAACTATCCGCTACGACCAGAGCGCGGGTGTTACCGCGCCCGCAAACAGCTTTGGTGGTGAGTCTGCTTGGTGCGTATTAGACAAGCTTTTTTGGATCGAGCAAGGTGGTGAGTTCCTCGCGAGAAATTTCCGTCATTTCGACAGCGACCTCAAGCACGGGCCGTCCTTCCTGATACGCGCGTTTGGCAATTTGGGCCGCTTTGCTATACCCCACTAACCCATTTAGCGCAGTTACCAAGATCGGATTTTTAGCCAGATTAGCGGTGATCGAGTCCTGATTCACGACGAAGTCTGCCAAGCATTTGTCGACCATTGCAGTGCAACTGTTGGCCATTAAGTTGATACTTTGCAATAAATTGCAGGCTATTACGGGTAGCATCACATTAAGCTGAAAGTTACCTGACTGGCCGGCTATCGTGATCGTGCTGTCATTGCCGATGACTTGTGCCGATGCCATAGCCACTGCCTCCGGGATGACCGGATTAACCTTGCCGGGCATGATGCTGCTGCCCGGTTGCAGAGGCTTGAGGCTGATTTCACCCAGTCCGCACAAGGGGCCGCTGTTCATCCACCGCAAGTCGTTGGCAATCTTCATGAGAGCGACTGCCAGTGCCTTGAGTTGGCCTGAAAGCGCTACTGCCACATCTTGACTCGCAAGGGCCGCAAAAAAATTGTCTGCAGGCTCGAAGGCCTGCCCGCTCGATGCGTTAAGATGAAAACAAAAACATGCAGCGAATTTAGGGTCGGCGTTGACTCCTGTGCCCACTGCCGTGCCGCCTTGTGCCAACTGGCGCAGCTGTGAGCGACAATCGTTGATCCGCTGTTCTGCTTGTAACAGTTGTGCGCGCCAGCCTGACAGTTCCTGCGCCAGACTTAATGGCATGGCATCCATTAAGTGGGTACGCCCCGTTTTTATGCTGTCGGTCAGTGATTCCTCGCGCGACGCAATAGTCTCGATCAGACGTTGCAGTGCCGGTAGCAGTAGGTTGGCAAGTGCCAGTTCGGCGCTAACGTGAATCGCTGTGGGGATGACATCGTTACTACTTTGACTACAGTTGACGTGGTCGTTGGGATGCACGGCTTCACCCAGTTGCTGACTGGCGAGACTGGCGATGACCTCGTTGGCATTCATGTTAGTGCTGGTGCCGGAACCTGTCTGGAATATGTCGATAGGAAATTGATCTTGATACTGCCCTTGTCCGATGGCGGTGGCGGCATCGATAATGCTTCCTGCCAGAGTGGTATCCAGTATGCCGAGTTCGATATTGGCGCGGGCGGCGGCGGCTTTGATAAGTCCGAGCGTACAAATGAAATGTGCTGGCATGGTGGTGCCGCTAATGCGGAAATTATCGACGGCCCTTTGGGTCTGCGCACCGTACAGTGCTGTGGCAGGCACCTGTACCTCACCCATACTGTCTTTCTCGATGCGCATGTTAACCATGGCGTTACTCCTGTCAGGGCTGACTGGCAATCCGGTTCAGCACATAGGTCAATACACCGCCGGCCCGGTAATACTCTATTTCCACCGCAGTGTCGAGTCGGGACTGCAGCTGTATTTCGCGACGCTCCCCAGACGGGTAGTGAATAACTGCTGATAACAGCTGCTGTGGCACCAGGTCGCCCTCAAGGTCAAGAATGTCGAAGCACTCATCGCCCTGCAATGCCAGCGTTTTGCGTGTGTCTCCAAGCATAAACTGTAGCGGAAGGACACCCATTCCGACAAGATTGGAGCGGTGTATGCGTTCGAAGCTTTCTACGATAACAGCCTTAACGCCGAGGAGAAGAGTCCCTTTTGCCGCCCAGTCGCGACTGGATCCGGTGCCGTATTCGCTGCCCGCAACAACTACTGTGCTGATGCCTCGAGACTGGTAGTCCATCGCAGCATCGTAAATGAACATCGGTTCGGCCGCGCCATTGAGGCGGGTGTAGCCGCCTTCTAGCGATGGCGTCATTTCATTGCGGATACGGATATTTCCGAAGGTGCCGCGCATCATCACTTGGTGGTTGCCGCGACGTGAGCCGTAGGAGTTGAAGTCGGTTTCGTTGACACCGTGAGTACGCAGATATTTCGCCGCAGGACTGTCTAGTGGAATCGCCCCAGCCGGCGATATGTGATCAGTGGTGACGGAGTCACCCAGCATCGCCAGCATGGGCGCAGCCAAAATATTGTGTTGGTTTCCTTGATACTGTTCTTCAAAGAAGGGCGGTAGCTGAATATAGGTGGAATCTTCTGAGAAAGCATAGGTGGCACCGTCGCTAGTCTTTATAGACTGCCATGTCTGATCACCGTCGAATACAGCACCGTACTCCTTTTTGAACATGTCGGTATGCACGGTCTGAACCAGATCTGTAATCTCGGCGTTACTGGGCCAGATGTCTCGCAGGTATACCGGATTACCAGCTGTGTCATCTCCCAGTGGTTCCTGGCTCAGATCGATACGAGTAGTACCGGCTAAAGCATAGGCCACGACAAGCGGTGGAGACGCTAGCCAGTTGGCTTTTACCAGTGGGTGAATACGCCCTTCAAAGTTGCGGTTCCCCGAGAGTACTGAGCAAGCTATCAGATCATTGGCCGCGATGGTCTCTTCCACGACATCTGGAAGTGGCCCCGAGTTTCCGATGCAGGTGGTGCAGCCATAGCCCACCAGATTGAAACCTAGCGCATCTAATGAGCCCTGCAGTCCCGCCTTCTTTAGGTAGTCTGTGACCACTTTTGATCCAGGTGCCAGTGAAGACTTTACCCATGGCTTGCGTTGTAAACCGAGTGCGAGCGCCTTTTGCGCTACCAGTCCAGCACCAATCATCACCGCTGGATTGGAGGTGTTGGTACACGAGGTAATGGCAGCAATGACGACATCACCGTGGTGCATTGACTCTGTGGTGTCGGCGAGCGGGAAGGCCATATCTTGCTGGTCGGATTTACCATCCAGTTCAATGAACTGATCGACGGCTTTGCGCAAAGCTCGCACCGTGACGCGGTCCTGTGGACGCCTGGGGCCGGCGAGATTGGGTTCGACCGTGGACATGTCCAACTGCAGCGTGGCGGCGAAATTGGGTGTGATGTAGTTGTGGTCACGCCACATGCCCTGTGCTTTACAGTATGCCTCCACCAGACACACAGCGTCTTCATCACGCCCTGTGAGTCGTAGATAGGTGAGTGTCTGGGCATCGACAGGAAAGAAGCCACAGGTGGCGCCATACTCTGGCGACATATTGGCAATAGTGGCGCGATCAGACAGCGGCAGGTGGTCAAGTCCGCTGCCGTAAAACTCTACAAACTTGCCAACCACACCCTGTTCCCGCAGCATTTGCACTACCTGCAATACTAGATCGGTTGCGGTAATGCCTTCGCGCATCTGGCCAGTAAGCTCAAAACCGACAACGTCCGGTATCAGCATTGAGATCGGTTGTCCCAGCATCGCGGCTTCAGCTTCGATGCCGCCAACGCCCCAGCCGAGAACACCTAGGCCATTAATCATTGTGGTGTGGCTGTCTGTGCCTACCAGTGTGTCGGGACAGGCAAGGGGTGTGCTATCGGTGGTTTGGTGCCGCACAACCTGGGCAAGGTATTCTAGATTGACCTGATGACAGATACCGGTACCGGGCGGCACCACTCTAAAATCGTCGAAAGCACCCTGACCCCATTTCAGGAATTCATAGCGTTCATGGTTGCGCTGCATTTCTATAGCCACGTTTTGTTCGAAGGCATTTTTACTACCAAACTTGTCAATGCTCACTGAGTGATCGATGACGAGGTCGACGGGTGATAGCGGGTTTATTCTCTTTGGATCGATACCCCGTTTGACTAGAGCATCGCGCATGGCTGCTAGGTCCACCACGGCTGGCACGCCCGTAAAATCTTGCATCAATACGCGCGTGGGGTGGTAGGCGATTTCCTGATCAGAGCCATTTCCTACACTACCCGCCAGAGTCTCGATATCCTCGCGTGAGCAGCTCATGCCATCTTCGTGGCGCAACAGGTTTTCGAGAAGAATCTTGCTGCACACCGGAAGGCGGGCCACTGCACTGTGTGTCGCCAACGCGCCACCATTGACAGCGAAGTACTGATAGATTTTGCCGTTAACGTCCAGCGTTGAAAGCGTGTCGAAAGAGTTTAAAGATAAAGTCACAGTGAGCTACCTATTTAGACATTTCATCTATCAGTATAAAGGATAACCATAGTTGATGCTGCTTCTGCTTCTGCTTCAGTTGTGAGCATATACCGCAGCATTGTCAGTTGAAGCATAGTGACCCTTTTCCTAGGGCGCACACTTACAGTTCGAAGAGACTAATTCCGTCTTCGACGCGCACGCTGCCGCTGTGCCCAATCGGGTCCTGCGCTATCAGCTGATTCAGTGTGTCGACATCGGTGCCGGTGTTGGCAACAACCCGCTCGCCCGCTTGATTGCGCCCGATGACAATCCCTCGTTTGGGCCCCTGTCGGCCAAAGCTCACAGTGTAGGTCTCTATGGTGGCGGTACCGGAGGGGTCGGAGGCCACTGACAGTCGCGGAGCTGCATCTATATGCTGTTGCAGTGCCTTACTGTCTATGTCTCGCCAGGCTTCAGTGGGGGGCTCCGTCGAGTATATGCCTAGTGAGTGCTTCGTGAGGTACATGCCGTTGGCGGTGACCAGTCCATGCCCGCCACCGGTACTACGCAGCGACGTGATCATTTGTGCAATTGCATGCAGAGAGTAGTTGTTGCCGGGACCACCGAAGAAGGGCAGGCCGCCAGTGACAGTGACCCCGCGGTTGTCCAGCGGCGATAAGCCAATTTCGTTGCACGCGACCTCTACCGCACTGGGGAAACAACTGTAGATATCGAAGCTTGAAATTTCATCTAAAGCGATGCCTGCGCGTGCTGATACAGACTCCCATGCCGTCTTGATGGCCGGGGAACTGTGCAGATTAGGTCGCTCGCTAACATGCCAGATATCGTTCACGTCAGCACCGCCGCGCAAGTAGATCTGGGCGTTTGGATCGATGCCCATCTGGCGTGCCTTGCCGGCAGTAGTCATGATTACCGCGGCAGCCATGTCGACCTCCAGAATCGGGTTCATGGCGCGTGTGTAGGGGTATCCAATATAACGATTCTTTTGTGCGACAGTGCTGATCTCTTCAGCGCTCTGGAATTGCTGTTTCCAAGCATGAGGGTTGCCCGCAGCCACAAGGCTCATGCGGCTGCAGACCTCGGCGATGTGAGCCGTGTGATCTTCTTGGCTGGTGCCAAGCTGATGTCTCAGGCTATTCTCAAACAGGGGGTACGTATTGATTGGCTCATAGAGTCCATGCGCCATTTCTATCGCGTTGTGCCCCTCTCGTTCTTGCCCCACCGTTGTGGGCTGGGCTTCTGTCTCTCCGCTCCAGGCCGAAATATCCTCTCCAGAGCGCAGTGCTGAAAACAGCGTCGCCAGCAGTTCTGCGCCAACGAGTAAGACGACGTTGTGTTCGCCGCGCGCCAGTTTCCCGGCGAAATGATTGATGAGGTATTGTGGCGTGTTGCCACCGATCGTACCTTGAAAAATTTTCGCATCAGTAATGCCTAGGCGATGGCTTAACTGTCTGCCAGGATTTCGAGGGAATAGTGCGCCGGTGCCGGGGGTCGTGTCGGCGATAAATCTGATCATAGCGATGGTATCGATGGCGGACGTTAAGCTATTGTTCCCCGCGTCATCAAGAGCCGCTGTTGCAGCGGCGTAGATTGCGTCTAGGGGTGTTCTGCTCACATCCGTTGAATGCCAAGTTTTTTGTCCAGTACCGATGATGACGGGCGTGTTGTCTGGAATATGCATAATGTCTTTTTGTGTCCGATAGGGAATTTAATTGTCGCAACAACATAAACAGGATCAGCAGAAAAATCCAGCCAATGATTAATTATGTGCTTGTAACGCAATCGATCCGGTATGCCTTAAAATGCACTCGTTGGCGTTGATTTTTTCTGAAAAAGCTCTATGTTAGCTCTGATGCCATTTTCCCTAAAGAGAGAAAACATCTATGCAGTCTCAGCTTGAGGGTAGCGCCCATCGCGTGGTGCTGTTAATTTTTCTTGGGGTCGCGTTATATGGCTGTTACTGGATGGTCAAACCCTTCTTACAGCCCATTATTATGGCCATATTGATTGGCTTATTGGCATATCCGGCTCATGAGCGCCTGGTTTCCCTACTGCGAGGGCGTGAAACCATCGCCTCGCTTATTAGCTGTCTTGCGCTTTTATTGATAATTTTGTTGCCCACACTAGTGTTACTGGTCGCTGTCCTTAAGCAGGGTATTAGCTATTCTGTGGTCGTTCGGGAATGGGCAACCTCAGATAATATACATCAGGTTATGTCGCATCCCTGGTTGCATGAAGCGCAATTGCGGGTGACGCAGATTCTGCCAGAGGGCGCACTCGACCCCGATAATATTCGTGCTAAGGCGCTAGCAGCCGCGGGCGCGATGGGGAGCCATCTTGCTTCAATATCGACATCGATATTGGGCAGTATGACCCTGTTCGTTGTGCATTTCATGTTGTTGCTGTTTGTATTATTTTTTGTGTTGCGGGACCGTGAAATACTAATCGCTTTTATGCATCGCGCTCTACCGTTGTCACGTAGCGCGGAAGATACGCTGTTTGATGAGGTGCAAACGGTCAGCAAATCTGCCCTGATGGGCTCTTTTTTGACGGCCGTAGCTCAGGGGGTTGTTGGCGGGTTTGGTTTGTGGCTTGCTGGGTTTCCTGGCCTTTTCTGGGGTGCGGTGATGGCGTTTGCCTCGCTGATACCATTGGTGGGCACAGCATTGATTTGGGTTCCGGCTGCGCTGTATTTGGCGTTCACCGGTGAAATGGGCTGGGCCGGATTTTTGGTGGTGTGGGGCGTCGTAGTGACGGGGTCAATCGATAACTTTTTACGCCCTCTGTTAATGCAGGGTGCGAGTATGAGCACTGTGGTGGTTTTTTTCTCGATTATAGGAGGCCTTCAGGTGTTCGGATTGATCGGTCTTATTTATGGTCCCCTCGTATTTTCGCTCGCGTTGGTGTTGTTCAAACTCTACGAGACTGCGTTTTCCGATTTTCTTGATTCACAGGACAACTGCTAGCTCGAGGTTGCATAGAGTCGCCTGAGGAGGGGTTTGTCGATCTTTCCAGAGGCGTTGAGAGGCAGGTCGTCGACGCGTATCCATTGTCCGGGGATTTTGTAACGGGCTAAGCGTGCACGGCAGTGAGTGCGGAGCTCCGTGTCGCTGACATCATTCGTGAGCCGAACTACTGCGCAGGGAGTTTCGCCCCATTTGGGGTGTGGCAAGGCGATGATCGCGCAATCTCTGACTGACGCGTGTTGGCGCAAAACTTCCTCGACTTCTCGGGACGCAATATTTTCCCCGCCACTGATAATCATGTCTTTTTTGCGGTCGACAATGTACAGGTAACCGTCGTCATCAAAGCGGCCAATGTCTCCGGTGAGCAACCAACCATCATCCATTGCCAGTGCAGTGGCGGCATCATCACCCCAATATCCGATCATGCACTGTGCGGCCTTGACCAGAATCTCACCGGCTGCACCTGTGGCACATTCACGTCCTTGCTCGTCGATCAATTTGAGTTGTGCCGTGGCGAGGGGGCGGCCTACCGATTGCAGTAACTCTGGTTGATCTAGAGCAGCTTTTTGATGATCCTCTACCGTGAGGAATGACACACTCCCGGCCAGTTCTGTCATGCCGTAACTTTGGCACAGGCCTACATCGGTGTCGGTCAGCAGCCTCTGCAACAGTGTTCGCGGCATTGCTGAGGCACCGTAACCAATGGTACGCACTGAGGTCAGATGCGCTGGAGTGAAGCTGGGATGATCCAGTAATAGCGCGATCATGGTGGGCGCGAGGGACATTGTCGTCACCTGTAGTTCACTGCAGGCGGTGAGAGTGTCAGTGGCATCGAATGAGCGCGCCAGTACAACTGCGGCACCGTACAAATGTTGTAGCAGGACATTGTGAGCGGATACGTGAAATAACGGGAATGGGTAATAGTATTTGTCGGATGGCCGCACCGGTCGCGGCAGTGCCGCTGAGCGTAATCCTGCCATCAATGAACGATGGCTTAGCATTGCCCCCTTGGGCCGACCAGTGGAGCCAGAGGTAAACAGTATCAATGCCGGATCCTCTGTTTTAGTCGCCGGCAGTTGTGCGTGAGGACCAGAATCGCGCCAATTGAGATAGTCCTCGTCCAGATAAACAGTCTGAGTAGCCGATGCAAAGTTCGTGTGTGCGAGTACCGGTTGCAGTAATTCCCGATCACCGAATAGCATAGTCACGCCGGCAGAGTTCAGCTGATAGATTAACTCTGCGGGCGCAAGTCTCGCGTTCAGTGGCACCAGAATCCTACCGGCGGCAGTGGCACCGTAAATCAGCTCTACAAATTGGGGGCAGTTCCATGACAGTATGGCTATGCGATCGCCTGCTATGCCGCTTGCGGCCAAGCGTGTCCCCACAGACATGGCACTGCGGTAAAGACTGGCGTAGTTGATCGCGTTACCGCGCCACCATAGCGCGACGCTGTCGGGTTCTGCGCCGGCATGTCGTTCGATTAAATGGTGCAGCAGCGTGCTCGCCTGCTCATTGGACGGCATATTGACCTCGTTGATGGGTGTCTGCCTGACGTATCGACCATAGTGAATAGGCAGATAGTCTGTGGCTACGCATTGACGACAACCCTGAGTGTGCGCTGCGGCATTCGTGTGGTGAGCTCGTAACCGATAGTGTTGGCCCAGCGAGCCACTTCTCCCAGTGGCAGGCCTGAGCCCCACAGCACGACCTCGCTCCCAAGCTGAACGTGTTCGAGGTCTGTGACATCGACAGTAATCATGTCCATGGAGACGCGACCTGCGAGTGCGGCGCGTTGACCGTTGACAAGTATCGGCGTCCCGTTGGGTGCTTCGCGGGGGTAGCCATCGCCATAGCCGATAGTGACTGTGGCAATGACAGAAGGGCGCTGCGCAACCCAAGTGCCGCCGTATCCAACAGATTCACCGGCAGCAACGTCGTGCAAGGCGATCACAGCGGAAGTCAGTGTCATGACTGGTTTCAGTGTTCGAGCATTGGGGTGGTCCTGTGTCATGGGCGAATTGCCATACAGCATATAGCCCGGTCGCACCCAGTCGTAATGCGTCAACGGCCAAGCGAGCACTGCTGCAGAATTTGCTGCGCTGCGTGTGACGTTAAAAGTTAAGTTATCGAAGGCATCGATCTGTCGCTGTGTTTGCAAATTCTGCACATCATCTGCGGCAGCGAAATGCGTATAGGCGACGGTGCCATCAGTAGCATTAGGCGTGTTCACTAGCCGCTGATGATAGTGCAATGCGTTATCCGGCGTGACGCCAAGACGATTCATGCCAGTGTCGATCTTAAGCCAGCAGGTCAGGGGGTCGGACAATTCTGCACCTTCAAGCCACTGCAGTTGCTGCTGGTTGTGGATGCTTAGCCAGACGTCAAGTTGGGCTGCAATGCCTAATTCGGATTCATCGAACAGACCCTCCAAAAGGAGTATGGGCCGTGTAATGCCGGAACCACGAAGTGCAGCGGCTTCTTCGATACTGGCAACAGCAAAAGCATCCGCATGGGATTGGAGTGCGCCGGCAATGATTGCTGCGCCGTGGCCATAGGCATTAGCTTTAACAACGGCCATCACTTTGGACTGTGGCGCTAGCTCGCGCGCCACACTGACATTATGGCGTAACGCGCTAAGATTAAGTTTCGCTTGAGTGGGTCGGGTCATTAGAGGTCAAACTTATGGGTGGCATAGAGTGTTTGCGCTGCCAGCCAGACATCGCCAATTTTTCCGTCAGCGACGGGTTTCTCGTTTACTGCGGTCACCGGAATAAGGCCTCGAGTGGAATTGGAAAGCCAGACCTCATCTGCGTCTTTCAATTCAGCGAGTGCTACTATGCGCTCTTCAACTGCTATATTGCCATCGCGATATAAAATCTCAAGTAGGGTTTTCCGCGTAACACCGGGTAACTTTTGGTTGTCTAATAGCGGCGTGGCAACTATGCCATTTTTAATGACATACACGTTGCTTTTTGAGGCTTCTGTGATTTCATGCGCATCGTTATACAAAATCGTTTCGCTGTGTCCGCCGGGCTGGCTTTGTTGATAGTGCATAACATTGCCCAACAGCGATGTCGATTTAATATTACAACGTTGCCAGCGCAAGTCCTTAGCCGTTACGACAGATAAGGGTATGGCAGAATTTTTGTCTGCCTTCGATGCGGGCGGAATTTCATAGGCGAAAACAAAGACAGTCGGTTGCACTTTATCAGGATAGGCGTGGTCGCGCTTCGTGTCAGCGCCGCGACTGATTTGAAAATACAGCCCGAGGTTGCCACTGCCATTGCGCGCAATTAGTTGTAACGCAATGTCCTGCCAACGCTCGTAATCTATTTGCAGGTCAATTTCTATTGCGTTCAACCCGTCCTGCATGCGCTTCAAATGCAGAGCCAAGCCAACAAGTTTTCCGTCATAGGAGGGGATCACCTCATAGATGCCGTCACCGAATAAGAAGCCGCGATCCATGGGCGAGATGCGGGCTTCATTCATCGGTATATAATTGCCGTTTAGATAAACAATACTCATTCATGTACCTGCTGGTTCACTGCAATCTCGCTATGTTGTGCGCGGCGAAAAATGTGTGAGCACGCGCAATTTCTCAATAATTCTGGCTCCCTTAAAGGACGGCAGCCCGTCTTCAGTGAGCGTATTTTTTCCGGTTATGCCGTCAACGCTGCCGCGGGCAGAGAGATAGTTAAATAACTCCTCTGACGAGATATTCGCCAACAAATCTTGCTGCGACCATAAGCCCAAAAAAGCGATTAGGCCATAGGCGCCCCAGTTAGAGACATCCGCTACCAGTAGTTCGCGGCAGCAGGCCATCGAGGCGGTGATGTCGAGACCTGCCAGCGTTTTGGCTATATTACCCATACCGATTTCATTGCCACCGTCCCCAATTGCAATGGTAGGGCAATTGGCTTGGTTGATGAAGGGGTCGAAATAAAAACATTCGGCGGTAATGTCTTTCCCCCGCATATTATAATAACGACTATCTGCAGCGATTCCTGGACATTCGATCGCGACGATAGCCTTTGGTTGCAAGGCTAATAGTTGAGCCGTCGCTTCCAGGCATGCCGCTTGTTGGTCACGTGCGGTTAACTGCACTATGCGATAGTCAGTCGCGAGTGCGTGGGCCAGCGATGCTCCGCATGCGATATAGGGGCATGCACCCAGAGTCTCTAAAGCTTGATAAAGTGCCATGGCGCGAACCGGTCCATCGGTTTCAAAAGTGTCAGACACCGGAAAGCCAGTACCAATGATAACCGAGCCGGTGATGTCTCGCAGATGTCTTGCACCGCGCAGATAATAGCTAGGCTTGAGCGCTGCTTTAGCGACGGCCATATGTCGCGGATTGCTCGACACCAACAGCTTTTCAATCGACTCGCTGAGTTGCTGCTCCTGCATTATCGGTGCTCCTGCAACGCCTTGCGCAGCGTAAAAAGCTGAGCCCACTCAACGGCCTTGCGGGCGGTGTGGTGAGTTATGGGTGCAAAGTGCACGCTGTTCCCCGGCACTAACTGGGTCATACGTGCGACATCCAGCGACAACGCTGCGCCAATTTTCGGGTATCCTCCGATGGTTTGGCGATCATTGAGCAATACTATGGGTTGCCCATCCGGTGGCAATTGGATTGAACCAAAGCAGATGCCTTCGGATAGCACACCCTGAATATCGCATGCTATAACAGGGCCCTCTAGTCGATAGCCCATGCGATCGCAGCGCTCGGATATGCGATAGGTGCTGCCAAAAAAGCGACGTTGCTCGACGCGGTTGAAATGGCGCTGCTGATAGCCCGGGATAACGCGGACAGTGAGCGTATTCTGATAGCGGGGCTGATCCCTGTCGGCCAAATAATACTGTTTGCGCGCAGTGACAGTGGGGCAGGGCAGTTCATCGCCAACGTGTAAGCTATGGCCCTGCAGGCCCCCAATATTTTCTCTGACTACTGTTGCAGTGCTGCCAAAACTGGCTTTAATGGTAAAGCCATCTGCCACGCCAAAATAACTGCGGCAGCCGGACTTCGCGAAGCCGACGTCTATGATGTCGCCAGCGCACACGCGTTGCACCGCCCATAACGCTTTCTCATGACCGTTAATACTGAGTGGCATGGTCGCACCGGTAAGGCAAATATAAGTATCGACTAGGGTTTTCAGTTGCAGACCACCAACACTGATTTCGATGACAGTGCTAGCGGGCGCGTTTTCCAGTAGACGATTGCAGTAGTGAAAGGCCTCTCTATCCATTGGCCCGCCATTGCTCAGGCCGATGCGGTGCTGACCCTGCCGTCCACTATCCTGCAGCAAGCTGAGCACGCCAGATTGTACCACGCGCATAGTCATGCCAGATTGCCTCCTAGGGTCAGAAAGTGTTCGCGACTGATCGCTTCAAAGCGCACCGTGTCACCAACGGACACAGGCATGCAGGGCTGGATGTTGGGGTCAAACATTGTCACTGGGCAGCGGCCGATCAGATTCCAGCCACCGGGCGAAGCGGAGGGGTAAACGGCAGTTTGTCGATCGGCTATGGCAACTGAGCCACCGGGGACAACGGCTCTGGGCGTGTGCAAACGCGGTGCTGCAATGCGTTCATCTACTTCCCCCAGGTAGGCAAAGCCAGGCGCGAAACCAATCGCGTAGACCCTGTATTCAGCGCGTGTGTGGAGCTCGATGACTGTATTAATTGATAAGCCCGCGCGTGCGGCCAAAGGCTCGAGATCTATACCTGCCTCAGTGGCATAGTAAACTGGCAGCACGATAGTGCGATGCTCTGCGGCAATGGGCGCGGAGGCAGTGGCAAGGGCGCTGCGCACGCGTCTTGCGACACTTACGTGGTTGGTACGTAAGGGGTTGTAGAGAATCAAGACGGAAGCATAGGAGGGGACCAAATCGATAAGGTCCTCGCCCATGGCATGTTCGATGGCGCTGGTTGCGGCCTGAATGCGAGCAGAAGTCTGAGCATTCATGACGTCTCCAAAATAGACCATTAGGGCATCTTCGCCCGCTATGCGTAGTTTCACAGTGGTTTAGTCCGCGTCCACCAACGCACGAATCGCTGCGATGGACTTTACGCCTTCTGGGTTGTCACCGTGAACGCAAAGGGTGTCGACTTGGAGAGCAATGCGCTGGCCACTCAAGCTGGTTATAGTGCTATCTTGCTGCAATTGCTGCACTTGCGCTAACATGCGCTCACGGTCGAGTAACGCGCCTGGCTGGCTTCTGTGGACGAGGCCGCCGTTGTCGGCATAGCAGCGATCGGCAAACGCTTCGAATAATACTTTTATGCCGGCGAGCTTCGCTTCCTCTCTGTGGCTATCGATCCGCTGCGTGGACTGCAGTATGAGTGCCAGTGGTTGATGGTGGCTGGCCATCGCATCGAAAACGGCTGCGCGTACGTCCTCCTGCGCCATCATGTCGTGATACAAGGCACCGTGCGGTTTGACGTAGGCGAGCGCTAACCCCTGACTCTGGGCCATGCCCTCCAGTGCTGACACTTGATAGTGCAGGCAGGTAATGATTTCATCGCGGCTGAGCGCCATGCTGCGACGACCAAAACCGACAATATCGGGGTAGGCGGGATGGGCACCGATTGCGACGTCGTATTTTGCAGCTATTGCCAGCGTATTACGCATAGTGAGTGGGTCGCCTGCGTGAAAGCCGCAAGCAATACTTGCTTGGTCAATATAGGGCATTACGGCAGCATCATGTCCATTATTCCAGCTGCCATAGCTTTCGCCTAGATCACAGTTGAGTTGCATCGATTTTCCCTGTTTTTATAGCACTGCCAATTGGCTGTTGTGCATGTCAGTGATCAGCATACATCCCGGACTGTGGGTGATGGCAAAAGGCAGTCGGGCTGCAGCCAGAGCCACTTGTGGAGTGACACCGCAGGCCCAGAAGAGCGGAATTTCAGCCTCATATATCTGCACGGCATCACCATAATCCGGTCGCTCCAGATCCTCAATGCCTATTAACCTCGGGTCGCCCAAGTGAACTAGGGTGCACTGCGGGAAACCGGGTGCAAATTTGAATAGCGCGAATGGCATCGCTGGCGTTGAACGGACGCATGCTGACCACCATTTTACTCGAAAAAGGTCTCCTGAGTCAGCACAGTGAATATCGGTCTGGTACATGAGGACGTTTAGCCTCTGACTCACGTTACGTACCTCCAGCCCATCGGCCAGCAGCGCGTCTTCAAAAGAAAACAAACAACCCAGCGCAAAAGTCACTAGATCACCGCGCCACAGTGCTGCGATGTCCGTGACTTCTTCCGTAACGTTACCTTGGCGGAATACCCGATAACGCGGCAGATCGGTGCAGATATCGATATCTCCCAGCCCCGGTAACGCTGTGACGTCTGGGTCCCCTAAGGCAATGAGTGGGCAAGGCTTGGGATTTATCTGGCAAAAACGGAGAAAGTCCATGGCATTTTCGGCAGGGAGAATTACCACATTGCATTGTACGAAACCCGCTGCCATGCCCGACGTGTTGTCAGTATAAGTTCCTGAACATATCGCGCGGCGCAGCGCTTGCGGCGTTACTGTGCTGTCCATGGCCCTTCCTTGTCTCGGTCACTAGTGCGTGCAGGGTGAAGAATATCAAATATATCGACCGTAAGGGATATTGCCTCGTGCAGCTGTCGACAAACGAGATTTGGCATTGCGCCACAAATCTGGATAATAACGCCCCAATTAACAATCTGGTAGCAATCGTGCTCAATACACTTCTCGACGTACTAACGCCTCAGTCTCTGGGCGAGCATAAATTTAGTGCTGGCAACATGCATCCTGCTGCTTTTAGGGTTTATGGCGGTCAGGTATTGGCGCAGTGCGTCAGTGCTGCAGTGGCAACCGTTGCGCCCGACCGTATTGTGCATTCTCAGCATGCATATTTTCTGCGCCCAGGCGATCCGACTAAACCCATTATATTTGAAGTAGAAGTTGCCCGAGACGGTCTGAGTTTCAGTTCCCGCCGTGTGGTCGCGCTGCAGGGAGGCAAGCCTATTCTGGTCAGTTCGCTGTCATTCCAGATGCCCTCGACCGGTGATGACTATCAGCCTGATATGCCGCTGGTGGCTCCTCCAGATGCACTCCCCAGTGAGCGCCAGCTAAGCCTGGAACGCGATAATTTGGATGAAAATTTTATGATCACTAACGGAGAAGACTTGGATATTCGTCTTGTCGAGCCCGTAGACTGGGATAACCCGGTGGCACGAAAACCTGTCTTACAAGCGTGGATGAAGACAGTTGGCCCGATGCCGGATCAACTCGGGCTGCATCAGGCGGTACTTGCGTATTTGTCTGACGCAGTCCTTCTTGACGTTTGCTTGATAGCACATGGACGACATTTTGCGCATGTTGGTTTTCAGGTTGCGAGTCTAGACCACGCGCTCTGGTTTCACGAGGATTTCCGTGCTGATGAATGGTTGTTACATACCGTCAAGGCTGAGCGCATCGGTGGCGGTCGGGGTCTAGCCAGCGGCAGTTTCTATACGCGGGAGGGACGCCTGGTAGCAACCACAATGCAGCAGGGCGTGATGCGGTTTCGTTAGGCCGCTGTCACTTTGTCTTGGAAACTTCTATAGTACTGTATCAGCACGCTAAACGAGTGAGGAACCACTATGCCGCATCCTAGTATTACCGCGAAAACTTACCCCTATAAACCCGCCATTATCATGGGATCGACGGGCGAGATCGTGACCTACCGCGAGCTCGACGAGCGTTCCAATCAGGCAGCGCAATTGTTTCGCTCACTCGGCCTTAAGTCGGGCGACCATATTGGCATGATGCTGGAAAATAACCGACAGTTCTTGGAAATCGTCTGGGCGGCGCAGCGCAGCGGGTTGGTATTTACACCGGTCAGTACGCACTTAAAAAAATCAGAAACAGCCTACATTTTGCAAAATTGCGGGGCGAAAATGTTTATCGGCTCACTGGCGCTTTCGGACGTCGCAGAACAGCTGTTGGCAGAGTCCACTGGCGTTGAGCACTATTATATGGTGGGTGGCATCAAGCCCGGCTTCGAGTCGTGGGAAGAGGCGACAGCTGGGCAGCCGGATACCCCGATAGAAGATGAGAGTAACGGTGTCCCTATGCTTTACTCATCGGGAACGACAGGGCAGCCCAAAGGCGTTTTCGTCAGTGATTATGCGAAAGACGTCAACACCCCACCTTGGGCAGCACCGACCTTAGGTGTACTGTTCGGTTTTGGTGAGGAGACCGTTTATTTGTCGCCCGCGCCTCTTTACCATGCGGCACCATTGCACTACAACATGATGACGACTTACAACGGCGGCACGTCGGTGATCATGGAAAAGTTTGAACCCGAGTTGTCGCTAAAGCTGATCGAGGAGCATCGCGTCACCCACAGTCAATGGGTTCCCATTATGTTTAATCGCTTGCTCAAACTCCCCGAGGATGTTCGCCAGCGTTACGACGTGAGTTCCATGCAAATGGCGATTCATGCTGCCGCACCCTGTCCTGTCGAGGTGAAAGAGAAGATGATCGAGTGGTGGGGTGAGATCATCATGGAGTATTATGCTGCCAGCGAGGGCATCGGCTTTACCCTTATCGATTCTGCCAGCTGGCTTACCCACAAAGGTTCTGTCGGAGTCACGCTAGTGGGCGAACTGCACATTGTTGATGATGACGGCGCCGAGCAACCGCAGGGAGAAATAGGGACAGTCTATTTCGGTGGCCAGCAAAGAAGTTTCCATTACCACAATGAGCCTACAAAAACAGAGGAGGCCTATAATGACAAAGGCTGGGCTACAACCGGCGACGTTGGCTATGTGGATGAAGAGGGCTATCTTTATCTTACCGACCGTAAGAATTTCACTATCATCAGCGGTGGCGTGAATATCTATCCGCAGGAGGTTGAAAATATTCTGGCTGTTCATGAAAAAGTGGCTGATGTGGCAGTGTTTGGTATTCCGAATGAGGAATTTGGGGAAGAGGTCAAAGCGGTCATCGAGCCGATGAACTGGGCAGACGCCACCGATGAAACAGCCGTAGAGATTATGGAATGGCTGCGCGAACGTATCTCCAGTATCAAGATGCCACGCTCAGTAGACTTTCATCCTAAGCTGCCGCGAATGGACAATGGAAAGCTGTATAAACGTCACTTGGTAGAAGAATATCGCGCCACGGTACTTGATGACGCTAACACGAAACCCGCTGAATCAAATCTACCTTAAGCCTAGAGGACTAATTCGGTAAAAACGCGTCCGATTTAAAGGACACACCCTAATATCGAAGACATTAGAGAGCGCTGTAGAGACGACCTCTGTGGACAATAGTGCATCCACCTCAGGCGCTGATTGCCATTAACGCCGCGCGGCACTCATTTTTTGTAATGAATCGCGGCGAAGGATAATTCCCGCCTTCGGTCAGGGCTGCTGTAACTAGCTCTTCAATGTCTTCTTTGCGAATGACATCAGTCGTTCTTGGAATCCCGATCTCATCATTAAGAGCCCAAACTCGGTCAATTAATTTGCGAGCTAGCGCGATGGGTGATTCAGAGCGTTCGCCGATGCCGCAGTAGACGGCAATATCGGCAAGCTTCTCCGCCGCGTCGTCTTTAAGAAGTTCTAATATATGCGGCAGGAGCAACGCATTGCCCAGCCCGTGTGGCACGCCATACTTGGCGCCCAGATTGTGAGAAATCGCATGCACATATCCAACCAGTGCGTTGGTAATGGCCAGTCCGCCGTAGTGTGAGGCCAGCGCCATTGACTCGCGAGCTTGCAAATTGTCGCCATTACGGCAGGCTTCTGCGAGATTGTCGAATACGAGGCGACAGGCTGCGAGCCCATAATAGTTTGTATCGTCTGTCTCCCATCGTCCGATATAAGATTCTATTGCATGAGTGAGGGCATCCATGCCGGTTGCGGCCGTAATATGTGTTGGCAGTCCACGCATTATTTCCGGGTCCAACGCTGCCGCCTTCGGGATGAGGCAGGAATCTACTACGGCGTCTTTTGCATGCGTTTCGTTATTAGAAATCACGGCGATAAATGTGGCTTCAGAGCCTGTGCCGGCGGTCGTAGGCACAGCAAAAAAGGGCGCGGCTGGAAGTTTGCACTGGTTGATCCCCAAGCAGCCTGCTGCATCGCAATGATTGGCGGCTCCCAATGCAATCACTTTAGCGGCATCAATAGAAGAACCTCCGCCAAATGCCAATACGGAGTCACAGCTCTCTTGGTGATAGCGGTCGATACCATCATCGACTATCTGCGCTGTGGGGTCTGGCAGTACGCCATCGAAAATGGCTGTTTTTACGCCAGCCTGATGTAACGCTTCCAATGTGGTATTGATAATCCCTAAATCGTATAGAGGTTTATCAGTTACCACTAAAATTTTACCTAAGCCAAAGCGCCCAATCGCTTTGCTCAATTGCACAGTGGAATCCTCTCCGGTGAATACTAGTGGTTTTGGCTGCGGTTTGAGGAAGAGTGTGCTGGCCAAGGATTGGCGAAGCCGAAAATAGAGTTTTTTGTGAATTGCGGTCATAGCTAAGGCCTTATCATAAGCGGTATTGCTCAAATATACCCTAGTGTGGGGCTGATGCCTAAATATGTCTGTTGCTGTGAGTAACCGCTGCCTTCAGAAGTATTGTGTTGCGGCGGTTCATACACTGCAAGGTGGGTTTGTTGAAAAACGCTACGATAAAGTGAGATGTCTGCTGATCGGGCCTATTAATGTCAGTAGGCAAATCTGGGTGTAGATATTCAGTGTGGCGAAACCTAAGGCGATCGGCGTGGCTGCACCAAAAATTGATAGTGGCACGCTGAGCGAGACGCTGACTGAACTTCGGAAGCTGTTTTATTGTGCCGCGGCCCCCAGCACCGGCCAAATTGTGCCAAAAGCTTTTGCTCTAAGTGGTGAATCGGTGGAAATTTAACCAGTCTGGCACGACGAGCGTGAACACCTTAGATCATCGCTTATTGGGTGCTATGCCTTAGTACCTATTTCCCTTATGCTACCGTCTGAACGCGTAAATAGCTGCGCTAAATTTTATAGGTATCTCATTGTTGAATGCACGCAAGTTAAAAAATCTTCAGAAGCAGATGGATCAGGCTGTCACTTATCAACAGTGGAGCGAGGCTGCTCAGCAGCACGATGAAATATCTGGTCAGAAACGCTGGCGCAGAATAGATAAGACCAGTCAATACGACTACGCCCAGATTCGGCTGCGCCTGGATAAATTGCGTTATTTGCGCGCGCGGCAGGATTACCAAGGCCTTTTGTTTACGCTCAACGAGGGTATTCATGGAAACTTAGGCGGTATGGGGCGCCATAGTCTCTATAGTCGTGCAAAATTTGGCACTAAAACCTTGATAGAGCAGTATGTTGATGAGGTCGATGACTCGCTGCGCTTCCTTGCGGAGCTGAAGTGCGACGAGATTACGACCCAGCAAAAGCTCGACTTTTTTTATCGTGCCAATATCTGTTTTGGCCGCTCTGCGCTTATGCTAAGCGGTGGCGGCGTGCTGGGCTTTTACCATATGGGCGTGGTCAAGACGCTGTTAAATGAAGGATTGCTGCCACGTGTTATTTCCGGTTCTAGCGCCGGTGCACTGGTGGCGGCAGTCATCGGCACGCACACCGATGAAGAACTTGAGTATTTTTACGACCCTGCCAATGTAGTCTCTGAAGCGGAACAGGAGGCAAGCGCATTTTCTAAAATGTTCTTTGGCGCTAACCCGCGTATAGATGTGGGTGACCTTGAGAAGATGGTCGCGCGCATGGTCCCTGATTTAACCTTCCATGAGGCCTATGAGCAGAGCGGACGGCAGATCAGTATCTCAATCGCGCCGGCAGAACTGCACCAGCAGTCGCGCTTGTTGAATGCTATCACGTCACCCAATGTCTATGTGCGCGCCGCGGTAATGGCCTCCTGTGCAGTACCGGGAGTGTTCCCTCCAGTGATGTTGATGGCGAAGAATCAGCATGGAGAGGCGCAGCCCTATTTGCCCAACCAAAAATGGGTGGATGGCTCCATTGCCGACGACCTGCCCGCAAAACGCTTACAGCGGCTCTACAGCGCCAATCACTTTATTGTGAGCATGGTAAATCCGATAGCCATACCTTTTTTGAACAAGAACGGAGAGCGCAGTCCATTGGGTGCAGCCTTAGGCACCATGGGTATTGGTGTTGGTCGCGAAATTCTTAATCTTTATCGGGGGATTGCACAGAAGCGCGGCGACACTTGGCCACGGGTCAATATGTTCGTTAGCAGTATGCACGGTTTAATAGACCAGCAGTATAGTGGCGATATCAATATCACCCCCAATTTTAGCTGGTACAACCCCGCCAAGTTGTTATCCCATCTATCTGAGGAAGATCTTGTAGACTTAATGGAAGGTGGCGAAAACTCCACGTTTTCCGCCGTAGAGGCAGTTCGCGTCTGTACTAGAATCAGCCGCACTATGGAGGAGATTTTGACGCGCTTTGAGCAGGGTGACCTGCGGCCTAACGCGTCTGAATACCATCGTCCGCGCACCTCGCGGCGCCGTCCATCACCTACAAAGGCCGACCGGAATGCCTCGCCTAAGCAGCGACTGCAGCCTGACCCGGTGAAAAAGATGGTAACGAAGCAAAAGTCTACCGCGCGAAAAAGGGGTGCGCCGACATCAAAGTTGGCAACTTCTGATAAAACCGCAGCACAGGAGGGCAGCCGCGCTCGACGGACGGCATAGCACTCACGCTGCTGCATTCAAGGCTTAGTCTGGGGGTGCTGTCCACAGCCGTCTTGCCGACGTGACAGATTTAGCACGCACCGTATCCTGGAGCAATTTGTGCCATTCGGTAAAGGCTATTTTGAACGGATTGTAGGTGTGGATGTTATTGGTAAGCCCATAGCGTACCGGCGCCACCTCGGGTTCGAATGTTCCAAATAAACGATCCCAAATAATCAGTAGGTTGGCGTAGTTTTTGTCGATGTACTCAGGGTTGGATCCGTGGTGCGCTCGGTGGTGAGAGGGCGTGACAAATAGCCATTCTAGAGGCCACCACAGTTTTTTTACTGTTTCGGTGTGCGTCCAGAAGCCGTAGATGGTGGCAATCGCGCCAGCACTGGCAATCACTAGCGGATGAAAACCTAGGAGGGGTAGAGGCCAGTAGAAAAGGACTATCGTTAGTGGTCCGGTGGGGGACTGACGCAACGCTGTACCAAAGTTCATATGTTCACTGGAATGATGTACCACATGAGCGCACCACAGAAAGCGGACACGATGCGAGGCGCGGTGGTACCAATAAAACAGGAAATCAAGCACCAACAGCGTGAAAAACCATTGCAGTGGACCGTTGGGGATGTCGAATAGCCGGTACTGGTAAAGGAAGAAATACAGTGCGACTACCAAGATGTCGAAACCGAGCTTAACGACGATATTCATACCTAGCTGGGACATGGAGCCGCCGAAGTCCTGCCACGCGTAGGCATTGCTGCCGCGCAAGCCGGTGACGATTGCCTCAGTTAGAATTAGCAGAGCGAAAAGAGGCAGGGCAAGCACTTTTAAATCCACGCGAGTAACCTAGTTGACTCTCAAATTTAATCGGAGCGATTTGCTGATGCGCATGATGCCTCGTGGAGGGCTAGGCTTCGCGTTGCAGTACAGTGCTTGTGAATGCTGTTGCTTATTCATTTTGAGAATAGTGCGTAATTACCATCTTGCCTAAGGCCATTTGGTGCACCTGGTCAGGACCGTCTGCCTGGCGACACCAGCGGGCATAGTTAAATGCATCCGCCATGCAGTAATCTGCCGTTAAGCCCGCAGCGCCGTGCATTTGCATGCACCTGTCGATTATATTTTGCACCATCAGTGGCACCGTAGTTTTACTGGCCGCGATCATATCCAGTGCGCCTGTGGCACCCTTGTCATCCATTTTCTTGCAGGTTTTCAGTACCAGCAGGCGCGCCATTTCGATTTCTGAAAAACAACGGGCGATATCTTCACGGACGGACTGATGCTGGCTGAGAGTGCGTCCAAAAGTGGTACGCGATGTAACGCGTTTGCAAGCCAGTTCAAGTGAACGTTGTGCGGCGCCAATCAGTCGCATGCAGTGGTGAATGCGGCCCGGACCGAGTCGACCTTGGGCGATCTCAAAACCTCGGCCTGGGCCTAATAATACGTTGTCCAGCGGTACCCGGACATTATCAAAGACTATCTCGGCATGTCCGATAGGTGCGTCGTCATAACCAAGGGTGGTTAGTGGGCGTATCAGTTGTAATCCAGGTGTGCCCTTGGGCACCAACACTTGGGTCTGCTGTTTGTGACGATTGGTGTTGTGGGGGTCTGATTTCCCCATGACGATAAATATCCGTGTGCGCTCATACAGGGCCCCGGTAATAAACCATTTGCGGCCGTTTAATACCCACTGATCGCCGTCAGCCACGATACTAAGCTCCACATTAGTGGCATCTGACGACGCGACCTGTGGTTCTGTCATGGCATAAGATGATCGAATCTCGCCGGCTAATAGCGGGGTTAGCCACTGTTCCTGTTGCGCGGATGTCCCGTATTTCATAAAGACTTCCATGTTGCCTGTGTCCGGCGCATTGCAATTGAATACTTCGGGAGACCACAATACGCGGCCCATGGTTTCGGCCAGTGGCGCATAGTCGAAATTGCTCAGTCCACCGTGATCGCTGAACTCGGCGAGAGAAGGTGGAATGAACAAATTCCACAGACCTTGCTCCTGTGCCTTAGCCTTAAGTTCATGCATGATGGGTAAGTACCCATAACGACTGTCTGCTGCGTGCAATTGGGCGGTGTATTCTTCTTCTCGAGGGTAGATGTTCTGCGCCATAAACGCGTCCAATTGATATTGATACCTGCGAGATTTTTCACTGAAATCGAACATGCGGTGCTCCGCAGTTGGTGGTGTCACGTGGCGATAGAATTATCGCCACGTGTTTGGATGCGCTAGATGCGCTCGATGATGATCGCAGGTGCCATACCGCCGGCTGCGCACATGGTGATAAGGCCAAACTGCTGATCACGACGCTCCAATTCATCCAGCACGGTACCAATTAACAGTGCGCCGGTTGCGCCTATCGGATGGCCCAATGCCATTGCGCCACCGTTGACATTGACCTTGTCGCGGTTGAGATTCAGGTCACGGATAAATTTTTCAGGCACCACAGAAAAAGCCTCATTGATCTCAAACAGGTCGATGTCTTCGATAGACAAGCCCGCTTTCGCGAGTACTTTTCTAGCCGCGGGCACCGGAGCGTTCAGCATCAAAGTAGGGCAGTCACCCATGTTGCACATCGCTTTAATACGGGCACGAGGTTTCATGCCGTGTGCCTTTGCGTACTCGGGAGAGGCCAATAACACTGCGCCCGCGCCATCGACCACGCCGGAAGAGTTACCCGCATGGTGCATATGAGAGATTTCCAGTCCCGGATATTTTTGCAACAACATACTGCGATAGGTCAGGCCACTTTCATCGAGCGGATAATCTGCCATCGGCGCAAATGAAGCCTTCAATTCTGCGAGGCCCTCGAGAGTCGTTTGAGGGCGAGGGAATTGCTCCTTGTCCAGCGCCAATGTGCCGTCGGTAGAGTAGACCGGCACCAAGCTGTTGTCGAAGTAGCCGTTGTTAATTGCATTAGCTGCCCGTTGCTGCGAGACGTAAGCTAACGCATCCAGCGCTTCCCTATCGATCCCCTCGATCGTGGCGATTGCATCGGCGCAGACGCCCTGATGCGGTTGCGGATGCAAGGCTCTTAAGGCCAGGTTGCCATTATCCAGAAACGGGGTAGGGGTTGCTCCTTCTTCGCCATATATTGACATCATTTCTGCGCCGCCGCCGATCACCAAGTCCTCTGTTCCAGACATGATACTCATGGCCGCGAGGTTTACGGAGGTGATGCCCGAGCCGCAGAAGCGGTCTAATGTCATGCCGCTGGAGCGAATATCATAACCTGCCTCCAGTGCAGACATGCGAGCGAGGTCGCCACTTTGGCGTCCTCTCTGGGAGCTAGTGCCAAAGATCACATCGTCAACATCGGCGGTGTTCAGGTCATTGCGCTCAGCGATAGCTTTAAGCACTGTGGCGCCAAGATGTTGTGGGTGTTGTTCTGCAAGCGCGCCTTTTCCCTTCTTGCCAATACCACGTGGTGTGCGGCAGGCATCGATAATCCATGCGTCTGTCATAGTGTTACTCCTTATTTGCCTTTCCAGTTAGGGGCGCGTTTTTCAGCGAAAGCGACTGACCCTTCGATCGCGTCCTCGCTTGTGAACACCGGCATTGCTAACTCCTGCTGCTTCTGCCACATCTCTTCGGCGGACCAATCTTCCGATTGTAATACAATCTGCTTACTGATCGCGACAGCCAGTGGCCCATTGGCAACAATCTTTTCAGCAAGCGCTTTCGCAGCGTCAAGCGCGGTTCCTGCAGGCACCACTTCATTGACAAGGCCAATATCATAGGCGCGCTGGGCACTGATAAAGTCGCCGGTCAAGGCCAGTTCCATCGCCAGTCGCTTTGGTATTTGTCGGGGAAGTTTGATGAGTCCGCCGGCCGCAGCGGCAAGACCGCGTTTGACTTCCGGGATGCCAAATTTAGCGTCATCGGCAGTAACGATAAGATCACAGGAGATGGCGAGTTCGAGACCTCCGGCTAGGGCATAGCCCTCAATCGCGGCGATAAGCGGTTTGCGCGGTGATGCCTCAGTCAGGCCAGCAAATCCACGGCCCTCAATATTTGGCGTTTCGCCGGTGACAAACGCTTTTAAATCCATACCAGAACAGAAAGTGCCGCCAGCACCGGTCAGAATTGCGACGCGAAGGCTATCATCGCTGTCAAGTCTGTCCATGGCAGCCGCGACCCCTTCGGCGAGCGCTTTGTTGGCGGCATTTCTAGCTTTTGGGCGGTTAAGTGTGACGGTCAAAATACCGTCATTTACATCCGTTAATACTTCTTCAGCCATTATTCTAATCCTCGTTAGTGAACGTTAAAAAGTCGATGGCGCCGTGGCGCCCGTGTGTTGAGCAGCCTGTTAATCAGTCAATAACATCGCCAGGTCAGCCAGTTGCGTAACGGCTTCACCCTGCGAATCTGCTTCCGTGCTGGAAGCCGTTCCTATTTGTGCACGCTTGACAATGCCTTGCATAATGGCAGCGAGACGAAACAGTGAAAACACCAAATAGAAGTTCCAGTTCTCAATGCCGTCGCGGCCAGTGCGCTCACAATAGCGAGCGATGTACTCTTCATCACTGGGAATGCCCAGTGATGCGCGGTTTACGCCTCCTAGACCCTTGATGCGGCCCTGCCGGGGTAGCATCCAAGCCATACATTGATTAGCCAGGTCCGCTAGGGGGTGGCCCAAAGTAGATAACTCCCAGTCTAACAGTGCAATGACGCGTGGTTCTGTAGGATGGAACATCATGTTGTCAAGGCGGTAATCACCGTGCACCAGCGTTACCGTGCCGTCATCCTCAGGCATGTTGGCTACAAGCCAGGTCATCAATGACTCCATCGACGCGATGTGACGGGTTTCAGAGGCGCGATACTGTGTACTCCAGCGGCCCAACTGACGCTCAAAGTAGTTACCTGGTCGACCGAAGGTGGTCAGACCCACAGCCTCTATATCGACATTATGCAGGGCGGCCATGGTTTGGTTCATCGCATCGTAGATGTCACCGCGCTCAACGTTGTTGGCGGCCTCGGGAAGTAGGGGATCCCATAAGATGCGACCTTCCTTATATTCCATGACATAAAACATAGAGCCGATGATAGTCTCGTCTTCGCACAGCACAAATGTTTTCGGTACGGGCACATCTGTGTCACGCAGAGCGCTGATGACGCGAAATTCTCTATCGACTGCGTGGGCCGATTTCAGTAACTCGCCAGGTGGCTTGCGCCGCAGTACATAGTCCTTGCCGCCTGCAGTGGTCAGTTTGAAGGTAGGGTTGGATTGACCCCCTGCAAATTTTTCTGCACTGAGGGGTGCCTTGAATCCTGTGATATGCAGCGTCAAATAGTCGCTGAGCTTTTGGACGTCTAGGGTTTGTGTGGTCATATGCCTTTTTCACCATGGATGTAAAGGAGTGTCATGTAAGTCGTCGCAAAGTGTGTGTTGCTGTTGCCCCGCTAGCAATGGCAGCTCACAACAGTTAAGTGTACCGGAAGTTACAGACGTTGAGTATTTATTGAGTCGCGTCACCGTGAACGCTATGCTACCGGTTATCAGCACAGTTTAGCAATTCTATGGTGCGTCGTGACCTGAGATTTGCTGTTTGACTATGGATTAATGCGAATTAACGAGGAAATATCCAGCGTGGTCCACCCCATCGGGAGTTCGCAGCAATGTCGTGTAGAGAAGACGACAGAAGACTATATCTGTAGGGCGGAGGCTATTTTCGGTCGACCTTTCGATCGTATTCCGGTGCTTTTCGACCTGAAAGGACAGACCGCGGGTATGTTCAAAACCATTGGCATGCAGCGTCTGATTCGTTATAACCCTTGGATTTTTTCTAAGTATTTTGAGGAAAATCTGCGCGATACCGTACCCCATGAGGTGGCACACTTTATCGTGCATGAGGTCTACCCCAGACGCGGTGTAAAGCCCCATGGCCCTGAGTGGCGAGCCCTTATGGCGCGTTTTGATGCTGACCCAGGTGTGACCTTCAACTTTGATTTAGAAGGAGTGCCTCAGCGTCGGCAGGCTAAACACCGCTACCACTGCGGCTGCCAATTACATGAAGTGTCCACGACCCGCCATAACCGCATACGGCGCGGCAGAGTCCGTTATCAGTGTGTTACCTGCGATGGTCGTCTGGTCTACTTGTCCTGATTGCTATATCCGTGCAAAGCAGGCCTGCTGCCCAGTTGAAAGCTTAGTCTGCACTCACAGCCCCTTGCGATAGGTATAAGGCGTTACGCCGGTCCAACCCTTAAACGCCCGTATAAATGCGCTGGATTCTGAAAATCCCGCCCGGTGTGCTATCTCCTCAATGCTGAGCCCCTGTTTTCCTAGGAAGTGGAGGGCCGTATCCCGACGCATCTGATTTTTGATTTCCTTAAAGGTGGTTCCTTCCGCTGCGAGGCGCCTTCTTAGCGTTTGCGGGTGAACCTTCAAAGTGACGGCGACATCATTGAGTTCCGATACATTGCGTAGTTGGCGGCGCACAATTTCTCTTACCTGTGATGTCCAGCTATTAATAGCGTAGTTTTGTGTGAGCATGATGAGTGCCGGATGCCGCAAAAAGCGGCGCAATGATGCTTCATTTTGTGTGATCCGCTTGCTCAGCACGCCCTTAGACAGTAACAGCTGTGAGTGCGTCTGTTCGAACTCCACTGGATTACCGAGGAACATGTGACGGTAATCCAGCGCCGGTGCCAGGGGTTGGTAGTTTAATTGTACGATCTGAATCGGCAGGTGCTCCTGCACTAGCCAACTGGCAAAGCGATGCAGATTGAACAGCAGTAATTCGTGCAAAAAGGGATTTGACGGCGTGACAACGTCCTGCTGTACCAGCCGGATCGCAGCAGATTCTCCGTCTGCTTCCAGCAGCGGGTGCACGCCTAATTCAAACAATTGATAGAAGCGGCACGATCGACTTAACGCCTCGACTAGTGTTTCGCAACCAATAACGGCATGGCACATCATCGACCAGCAGCCCAGAGGCATGGGTCGGGTCCCATACCCAAGCGTCTCATCATTCATGGCCTGCATCGTGGCGACCTGCAGATCGGCGAAGCGTTCTATCGATATTCGCGCGTTGCTTTCTAGCATCAATCGTGGAGAGACGCGGTTTTTGCGCAGCAGGCTAATAGGATCTAGGCCATGTGCAACCGCATTTTTTAAGACTGAGCGCGCAAAATAGACAGAGATTGATAAGTCGCGCATGCGTTTCTCAGGCCTGATTAACGTGTGTGCTTAGGAGAATAGGTTTATTTTCCACCGAGGCCACCTGATTGCGGCCACCCCGTTTCGCTAGGTGCAGCGCTCGCTCGGCCTCACTCGACAGTTTGTTAAGTTCTATTGCGCCAAGCGCGCCCGCGACGCCAAGGCTTGCGGTAATGGCGATCTGCTGTCGATTGATGAGGAGGGCAGACTCGGCAATATCTATGCGAATGCGCTCGGCCAGAGTGCGGGCGTCCTCTAGGTCGGTACTGGGCAAAATCAGCAGGTATTCCTCACCGCCGACGCGGGCCACTAGATCGCTGGCGCGGCTTATGCGCTGAAGGGTGTCAGAGACCTGCTTGAGTACCTGGTCGCCGGCCTTGTTACCGAAGTTGTCATTTATTTCTTTAAAGTGATCGATATCAACCATGATAGCTGATGTGGGTAGCTGCTGGCGGGCAGCCTGTGCGAGGGTCACGTGCAGTGTTTGTTCCAAGCCATGGCGGTTTAATAACATGGTCAGTGGGTCTTGTGTGGATATGTGAGACAGCCTCTGTTGATTTTCGATGAGCACACTGGTGAGAAAACCTATTGCCACCAATACATATGCTGAGCTGTAAAGACCAAAGCCCGCTGTTTGGACTTGACCAGAGTCGCCATCGATTTGCCAGACGTAAATCCCTATTAGGGTACCGACGATCGTCATCAGCGCGGCGGCCGTGATAGCGTCGCCTATGTTGCGGTGAGCCCAGCTGCGCCAGCCGCATAGTAACCCCGCGCAAGCAAAAAATAGTGTAGTGGTAGACATTTGCACGCCAAATATGTCCTGTGGCTCTAGAAAAAATACACTGATACAGGTGGCTAAGCAGATGATGCCCAGCACGATACGCCCCCTCTTTATTTGTGCCCGCTGCCCCGCCGCCGCAAATAGCAGATAACTGTAGATAATTGATGCCGTTGAAAAAATGTCCATCCGCATTGGTGCGCTTGAGCTGTACTGCAGTGCAAAAGCGATTAAACCTAACAGTGTGGCCATAAAATATACGGTGTAAAGTCCTAGTCCGGGCATCGGGTTACTAGCGTTGCTGAGTGTATAGGCAATGGCCATTTGCACGCAGGCAACCACGAAGATTAAGCCAAAGTATATGATGGTCCAGTTTTCCGGATGAATCTGCTGCATGATTTTTCCAGTTTCAGCCTGTAATCTCAGCTTGTAATTTATTGTCAATTTATTTGTAGGGGCAGGTCATTGTTGGCCTGCCGACCGCTCACCATACTAGCGTCCTTTCATTTTTCCGCACAGGAGCTGGATGCTATGTTGCAACGAGAATTCACTGAAGAGCAGCACATGTTTCGAGATGCCTATCGGAAATTTCTCGCGACAGAGATTGTGCCACAAATGGAGGCTTGGCGTGAGGCTGGAATTGTTGATCGTGGCGCCTTTCGCAGGGCCGGTGATCAGGGTTTTTTGATGGTCTGGCCGGACGAGAAGTACGGTGGCATGGGCGACCCCGATTTTCGTTTTGAGCAAATTATCATAGAAGAGACGGCCTATGCGCGAGTTGGCGACTGGTACAATTCTCTGCACAGTCGTTTAGTTGGGCCATATCTCACCCGTTTTGGTAGCGAGGAACAGTGCCAGAGATTTCTGCCGGGTTGCGTCCGTGGCGACATTATTCTGGCGATTGCGATGACTGAGCCGGATGCCGGTAGCGACTTGGCTGGAATGCGGTCTACGGCAGTTGAAAACGATGACCACTGGGTGCTGAACGGATCAAAAACGTATATTTCTAACGGCATCAACGCTGACCTGGTGATCGTCGCGGCGAAAACTGACCCGGAAAATAACCCGCACGCCATGACACTATTTCTCGTCGAGCGCGGGATGGAGGGTTTTGAACGCGGACGCAACTTGGAAAAAATGGGTATGAAAGCTCAGGATACAGCTGAGCTGTTTTTTAACGACGTGAAAGTGCCCAAAGCCAATGTGCTGGGAGAGCCAGGAAAAGGATTTATTTATCTGATGGAAGGGTTGGGAGAGGAGCGCTTGATTGGTGCTGCCGGGTATATTGCCTCTGCCCAGTTGTCCTGGGACCTCACCGCGGAGTATGTTAAGCAACGCAAGGCATTTAGCAAGCCTCTGGCGGCCTTTCAGAATACCCAATTTAAGTTGGCTGAAATGCGCATGCAACTTGATATTGCTCAGAGTTATGTCGATCAGTGCGTTCGGGCTTTCGCAGCAGGCCAGCTGACAGCTGTGGATGCTGCTAAGGCAAAGTTGGTTACCAGTGAACTGTCGATTGCAGTTGCTGACTTGGGTGTGCAGCTGCATGGTGGCGCCGGCTATATGGATGAGTACCCCATAAGTAGGCAGTATACTGACGCAAGAATTACAACTATTTACGCTGGCAGTTCTGAGGTGATGAAAATTATCATCAGCCGAGATTGCCTCTCAGAAGATTACACACCCTTTAACACGCGTAATTTTTAGGTTTTCAATACATCACAATTAACTCACTCAACTTAGGAGAATTTATATGGACTTAAAAGATAAAGTAGCCGTTATTACCGGTGGAGCCTCTGGCCTCGGTCGCGCAACGCTCAGACGTTTCGTTGCGAATGGAGGCAAGGCCGCCATCTTCGACATGAATGAGGAAAAGGGCAATCAACTGGTGGCGGAATATCCTGGCATGGTGATTTTCTGCAACGTAAATGTTACCAGTGAGGAGTCGGTCGCTGCCGGTATCGCCTCTACAATTGAGGCATTTGGCGCGATTCACATCTGCTGTAACTTTGCCGGCACAGGCAATGCAAAGCGCACGATGGGCAAGAAAGGCCCGTTCCCGCTTGACGAGTTCAATCGCATTATCCAGATCAATTTGGTGGGCACGTTTAATGTACTGCGCCTGTGCGCGGAAAAAATGTCCACCAACGACGTTCTCAATGAAGACGGAGGTCGGGGCGTTATTATTAATACCGCGTCGATTGCAGCCTATGAGGGCCAGATCGGACAAGCGGCGTACTCGGCGTCTAAGGGCGGCGTGGTCGGCATGACCCTGCCGATAGCACGTGATCTGGCCGTCTTGGGGATTAGGGTAAATACTATTGTGCCAGGACTAATTGCGACGCCACTGATGATGGGTGGTGCCGAAGAAATGTCGCCTGAAATCGCAGAGTTTCTTAAGCCGTTAGCCAGCCAGGTGTTGTATCCCCAGCGTTTGGGTAAGGCAGATGAGATCGCGCAGTTAGCGCAGCAGTTAGTGGAGAACGATTATATCAATGGCGAATGTATTCGCATGGATGGCGGTATTCGAATGCAGCCTAAGTAAGAGGTTGATTTCGTCGCGTGCCGGCAGCTTTGCCGGGACGCTTCAATATTTAAGTATGGGGGATGACCAATGGGTCCACTAAATGGTTATACAGTGATTGAGCTTGCAGGTATTGGGCCGGCCCCGATGGGCGGTATGATGCTTGCCGACATGGGTGCGGAAGTCATTCGTATCGACCGAGCCGGTGCGATGGTGATGAAGGACGTTAGCACTCGGGGCAAGAAATCAGTGGTGGTCAACCTTAAGGATTCAAATGGTCTGGAAACGTTACTCCGTATGGTAGATAACGCAGATGTTCTTATCGATCCGTACCGTCCGGGTGTTTGCGAAAAGCTGGGCATTGGCCCCTCTGCCTGTCTCGCTCGCAACCCTAAACTTATTTTTGCGCGCATGACGGGTTGGGGGCAGGAAGGGCCGCTCGCACAAAGCGCGGGACACGATATTAACTACATCTCTATTACGGGCGCTCTGTACGCGATGGGTCGCAAAGGCGAAAAGCCGGTGCCACCTCTGAATCTCGTCGGCGATATGGGCGGCGGCGGTATGCTGCTGGTAAATGGCGTGCTGGCAGCGTTGCTGGAAACTGCGAACTCTGGCAAGGGCCAAGTGATTGATGTGGCAATGGTGGATGGCGCGGCTCAGCTCATGTGGATGTTTCATAGTTTCGAGGCGATGGGCCTGTGGGATGCGACTAAACGAGAATCTAATATGCTGGACGGTGGGGCGCATTTTTACGATACGTATGAATGTGCCGACGGCGAGTATATTTCTATAGGCTCTATCGAGCCGCAGTTCTATGCATTGTTAAAAGAGCGAGCAGGATTGGCTGAGGAAGATTTTGGTGCTCAGAACGATCAGTCGCAATGGTCAGCGATGAAGGAAAAGTTAACTGCTGTGTTCAAACAAAAAACACAGGCACAATGGTCTGAGATTATGGAAGGCACAGATGTCTGCTTTGCGCCTGTGCTAAGTTTTTTGGATGCGCCAAAACATCCAGCAAATATTGCGCGTAACACCTATGTAGAAGTAGATGGGTTAGTGCAGCCTGCGCCAGCGCCGCGTTTTGGTCGCACACCCTCAGAGGTTCGACACGGCGGACATGAAGTTGGGCAGGATACCGATGCTGTGCTTATGGAGATGGGGTTCGGTGAACAGGAGTTGGCAGACCTCAGGGCTGCCGGCTCAATCGTATGATGATAATCAGCTAAAGGGTGTGCACCATGAGTACGTATGAAACGGTCCTGATAGAACGTCACGGTTCTGTCGCGGTAGTCAGCCTGAACCGCCCCGACAACCTTAATAGTTTCAACAAAACCCTGCGTCGTGACCTGTTGTTAGCGGTGCGCGAAGTCAATGACGATAACAGCGTGCGTGTGGTCGTGGTGACCGGCGTGGGTCGTGTTTTTAGTGCGGGCGCTGATCTAGCAGACGTCCCGGAGGATGCATTGACGTTTCGGGTTGAGGATCAGCTTAATGGCGAGTACAAGCCAGTGCTGATGGAAATTCACGAGGCGCAAAAGCCTTGGATCAGCGCGATCAATGGCGCCTGCGCTGGCATTGGAAGCGCCTTGGGTATGGTCTGCGATCTGACAGTGATGGCAGAAGATGCGTTCATCTATCAGGCTTTCGCCGCCATCAGCCTGATTCCGGATGGCGGTGCCACATGGCACTTGGCGCGCACACTGGGTCGCAAGCGCGCCTATGAGGTGATTGTCACTGGCGAGAAAATTTGTGCTGATAAATGTTTACAGTGGGGCCTGTGCAATCGAGTGGTTCCGGCCGATAAGCTGCTGGAAGACAGTCTCGCTTGGGCGCAGGAGATCGCTGGCAAAGCGCCTTTGTCTCTGCGCTATGCTAAACAGGCGCTCAATGCGGCGATAGAAGAGTCTGTTAGTGACACCATTTCTGGTGAGGCGAAATTGCAACATGTTTGCATGAATAGCGAGGATGCGCAGGAGGGCGTAACGGCCTTTTTGCAGAAACGTAAACCTGTTTGGCAGGGGCGCTAAAGCGTCCCGCAAGGAGAGTTAAATGGCAGACCTGCTGCTGCAACGAGAAGACGGTGTCGCTATTTTAACGCTCAACCGTCCCGACGCCAGGAATGCGCTATCCCCAAAATTACTGCTTGACCTGTGCGACGCCTTCCGCCAGTTGCAAAACGATAGTGATATTCACGCTGCGATTCTAACAGGCGCAGGTACGGCGTTTTGTGCAGGCCTGGATCTCAAGGCAATGGCGGAGGATAAATCCGGCCTTGGCGTGTATGCCATTCATGCGCAACACGATATTACCGCAGCCATGGCTGCTTTTGATCGACCTATTATAGTCGGGGTGAACGGCGTTGCAGCCACCGGCGGTTTCGAGCTTGCACTGATGGGTGACATTTTGCTCGCGTCTTCGGGTGCGCGCTTTGCCGACACACACTGCCGCGTCGGGTTGGCGCCGGGATGGGGCCTGTCTCAGAAGCTGGCACGTATTATTGGACCAAGTAGAGCGCGCGAGGCGCATTTCACCGGTAACTTCATATCTGCGCAGCAGGCGGAAGCGTGGGGTTTAGTAAGTCGTGTTGTGGCACCCGGGGATCTGCTGGACGAATGTCGCCAAGTCGCAACGGATATTACTAGCTGCGTGCCCGAAACAGTGAAGGTCTACAAGCAGATGGTTAACGAAGGCTTGCAGACAGAGCTAGCCGCTGGGCTGGCTATGGAGCGTGCCGTGATGACTGATGTCAACCAACGCGTATCGGGCGACGCTATCGCTAATCGTCGGTCCAGTGTGCAGCAGCGCGGTAAAAAGCAGTAATCCAGCCAGTGGCTTAGTCCTCAAGCAGTGGCCATCCGCGTTATAATATGGCACCAGTATCGAAGCGGGGAAATCGATGGACGGTGAGATAAGGCCTGAACTGCAAGCGCTGCGAGATCGTACAGAACGCACGCTGGATTCAGCTAGAACAGGGGCGCGCGCCAAGCGGCACGCTAAGGGATACCGCACCGCGCGAGAGAATGTGGCAGACCTTGCCGACGAGGAGACTTTTCAGGAATACGGACAACTTGCCGTAGCGGCGCAGCGCAGTCGGCGAGAGTATGAGGATTTGCAGACCAATACTGCTGCAGATGGAGTTATCACAGGGACCTGCACCATCAACGCGGGCTTGGTTGGGCCAGATCGCGCACGGGCCGGCATTATCGTTAATGATTACTCGGTGCTGGCCGGCACGCAGGGTTTTTTTCATCATCAGAAGTTGGATCGCATCTGTGAGTTGGCCCGTGAGCAGTCATTGCCTTTGGTGATGTATACCGAGGGTGGCGGAGGTCGCCCGGGAGATATTGACGTGACGACTCAAATTGCCGGGCTTAATATCAAGTCGTTCAGTACCTGGGCCGCGCTTAGCGGCAAGGTACCACGTATTGCCGTGAACAATGGATATTGCTTTGCCGGAAACGCAGCCTTATTTGGCTGTGCCGATTTTTGTATCGCTACGCGCTGTTCATGGATTGGTATGGCGGGTCCAGCCATGATCGAAGGCGGCGGCCTTGGTAAGTACGAGCCCACCGCAATCGGCCCCATCGATGTGCAGGAAAAAAATGGCGTTGTCGATATTGTCGCTGACGATGAAGCGCATGCTACTGCTTTGGCGCAACAACTGCTGTCCTACTTTCAGGGCGCGCTACCTCAATGGGACACCGTACCGCAGGAAGCGCTGCGTGGTGCCATCCCTGATGACAGACGCTGGAGTTATCCAGTGCGCGATATTATCAAAACTATCGCGGACACCGGAACGTTTTTAGAACTACAGCGTATTTACGGCCGAAGTATTATCACCGGATTCATTCGGCTTGAAGGCAAGCCCGTTGCTCTCATCGCTAATGACTGCCAGCAGCTCGGTGGCGCGGTGGATGCAACAGCCTCCGAAAAAGCCGCGCGATTTTTGCAAATTTGCGATGCATTCTCCCTGCCCGTGTTATCGCTTACCGATACCCCAGGATTTATGGTGGGCCCCGATAGCGAGGAGCAGGGTGCGGTGCGACGCATGTCTTCTTTATTCCTGGCGGGCGCAAAACTGCAAGTTCCCATGGTAGCGATATTTTTACGTAAGGCCTATGGTCTCGGTGCAATGGCAATGACTGGGGGAAGTTTTGTCGCTCCGGTGTATGCCGCTGCTTGGCCAACGGGTGAGGTAGGTGGCATGGGGCTAGAGGGTGCCGTCAGGCTGGGCTTTAAAAAAGAGTTGGAAGCACTCGATGACCTAGTGGAGCGTGAAAAGCTTTTTCAGCAGTTGGTTGCGCGCATGTATGAGGTGGGTAAAGCGTCGGAGGCGGCCTCTTATCTGGAAGTGGATGCAGTTATTGATCCTGCTGATACGCGCGCAGTGGTATTGCGAGCACTAGCCGCAGCAAGGATCGCGTGATGTCAGTGGTGGGCGGCGGCAGCGTTTATGTGCTGTGCCCAAAAGCCGTCGTCCAAGCGGCCAGCGCGTTAGGGGTGGATAGTGCGGCGCTGCTGCGCGATGCAGGTATCAGCCAGGATCTGCTCAGTGCTCCGGCAGAGCGCATTCCGCTGGCAAGTTATATGGCCCTTTATCGCATGGCCGCTGAGCGCAGTGGTGATCCGGACATTGGCTTGTATGTCGGGCATATCGTTTACTTCACGGGTATGAACCTACACCTGTATATGACAACGATCTGCCGTAATTTGAAGGAATATTTCAATGTCATCCCCAGCGCCATTCGAATAAGAGGTGACACTGGGCGAGTGTTGGTCCGTCCTCAAGGAGAATTTATCCGACTCGAGTGGCATCCGCTCGATGAGGAAACAGCTACGTGGCGGCCACTGGTTGATGAGATGCTGAAGTCATCCGCTGAGATTGTGAGTGCCATTTGTGCTTTACCTGTTCCCGTGCGCGCCGCCGAATTCTCTTATCCTGCACCCGATGATACGCGTGCGCTGAAACGAACCTTTGGCGCTAATCTGAAGTTTGGTTGCGAAGTGAGCTGTCTGTATTTTTCTCGAGAGGTGGTGCACTATCCGCTCATTGACGTCGGCTTTGAACTGGGGATAGATTTTTGGGCTGGCCCTCGCTCAGTGTTTACTGAACCTCTAACGGTTGATCCTTTTTTGCGCGACACGCGTGTCGCCATTCGCCGCGCTTTGCCCGGAGGTATGTTGACTATCGACAGCTTGGCATTAGAATTAAGCGTGTCTCGGCGAACGCTGCAGCGCCGTCTCAGTGCACTGCAGTCAAGCTTTAAAATCATGCTACAGGATGTGCGTGAAGAGCAGTCTCGACGCTATCTCGATGATCCGCGATTGGCGGTTACTGAGATCGCGCTGTTGCTTGGTTACTCTGACCAGGCGTCTTTCTCAAACGCGTTCAAGTCTTGGTGTGGCTGTGCTCCCACGGAATATCGACAGCGCAGTGACGAGTGAATGAGTTGCATTTTGTATTAATCGTGAACCACGGAGAGGAAAATATGAAGAATCTTTTTAATGTAAACGGAAAAGTAGCGGTCGTTACAGGCGGTTCCCGTGGCATTGGCGCTATGATTGCACGCGGTTTTGTTGAGAATGGTGTGAAGACGTATATCACGGCTCGCAAGGAAGAAGAGCTGCAGGCTACGGTCAGTGAGTTGGCCAAAATAGGGCCGTGCATCGCTATGTCCTCTGATCTCTCGACGATGGAGGGTGTGACTGCGTTTGCGGCAGCTGTCAGCGCCGTTGAAGAAAAGGTACATATTCTGGTCAATAATGCGGGCACTACTTGGGGTGCGGATATCGATGTTTTCCCTGAGAGTGGCTGGGATAAAACCATGGACCTCAATGTCAAATCATTGTTTTTCCTTACCCAACAATTTTTGCCTGCCCTGCGCTCAGCGAGTGTAAAAGACGACCCCGCGCGCGTAATCAACATCGGCTCCATCAACGGCCTAACTCACCCGCATATGAATAATTATGCTTATTCCGCCAGCAAAGCGGCGGTGCATCATCTGACGCGGCATCTCGGCGCGGACCTTGCCCCTCAGGGGATCAACGTCAACGCTATTGCCCCTGGGTTTTTCCCCAGCAAAATGACGGCTCACCTGTTAGATCATGAGGCCGAAATGGGTGCAATGTTTCCCTGTGGTCGTCTTGGTAATGCGAAGGACGTGGCGGGCACGGCTATTTATTTGAGCGCCCGCGCGTCCTCTTGGCTAACCGGCCAGACCATTGCTTTAGACGGCGGCGCCGTTGCTGCCTCGGGATAGGGCTGTTGGCTTATTCCTCCCTCGGTTTTGGTATTACCTGCATTGATGCTAATTATGTAGAGCAGGGCATGGCCTGTTTTTACCTGATGCAGGAGGGCGATGAATGTGCGGTGCTGGAGACGGGCACCTGTCACAGTGTTCCTGCTCTTGAGCAGCTTTTGTTGGATCAGGGTATTGGAGTGGAGCAGGTTCGATATGTAATCCCCACACACGTGCATCTAGATCATGCAGGGGGTGCAGGTGCTATGATGGCGGCATTTCCTGCGGCGCAGTTGCTAATCCATCCGCGCGGTGCTCGGCATTTGGTCGATCCCCGGCGGCTTATCGCCGCGGCTACGCGGGTGTATGGATCGGAACTGTTTCGACGACTCTATGGTGACATTCAGCCTGTTGACGCTGATCGCATTCGTCAGATGCACGATGGTGAAAGAGTGTCTTTAGCAGGGAGGCCGCTTGAATTTCGCCACACGCGGGGACATGCTGAGCACCACTTCTGCATTTGGGATGAGGTGAGCCAGGGCTGGTTTAGTGGAGATATGTTCGGTGTTTCTTATTCCTGGTGCCGACTGTCCGGTGGCGATTTCGTTATGCCGTCGACCACACCGAGTCAGTTTGACCCTGAGGCTTATCTTGCCTCGATTCAGCTGTTGGGCAGTTATGTACCGCAACGACTGTATCTCACACATTATGGTGAACTGGAGTATTCGCATGAGAAGGCACACTTGCTGGCGCAGCAAATCGAAGCCTATTCCACGTTTGCCGCAGCTGACGCCAGCGATGAAGCACGTCTAGCGCTGCAACTGAGTGATTATGCAATGGCGTTAGTGCAGCAATTGGGTGGGCACCAAGATGAGAGTGAGCTGCGCGCCCGGCTTGAGTTTGACCTGCAGCTCAACGCGCAGGGTTTGTGCGTGTGGCAGGAAGGCTTACAAAGTACTTGACCGCGCTGGTCACTTAAGTGATCCCGCGGATGGTAATATGCCCCGCTATTGAAGGCGGTTGCATATTGGTTCACAGTGCGGCGCGAAATTATCCAGACAAGGGCCCTTGTGTTTTGACAGAGGATCGTATTATGAGTAGTAGAAATGTTTTGGACGTCATAATAGTGGGTGCAGGGCTCTCGGGTATTGGCAGTGCTCGGCATCTTCAACGTGACTGCCCAGATCGCACGTTTGCCCTGCTAGAATCTAGAGAAAGTCTAGGGGGGACCTGGGATTTATTTAGGTACCCCGGAATACGTTCCGACAGCGACATGTATACACTGGGTTATACCTTTAAGCCTTGGCTAGAAACTAAGTCACTCGCAGACGGTCCTTCAATACTGAAATATCTTCAAGAGACAGCCGCAGAAACTGGCGTGGACCAGCACATCCGTTATGGCCATAAGGTAGTAAGCGCCAGCTGGTCGTCTGAGTCTTCGAAATGGATGGTAGATGTGCAGTGTTCCGATGGGGATAGCATTACAGAGTTCGAATGTAGCTTCCTTATGATGTGCGGAGGGTATTACGACTACGAGCAGGGTCATACGCCAGAGTTTTCTGGTCGTGCTGATTTTGAAGGATCGGTGATTCACGCGCAGCATTGGCCTGAAGATTTAGACTATGCATCGAAGAAAATCATCGTCATTGGCAGTGGTGCCACTGCCGTCACATTGGTGCCTGAGTTGGCCAAAACCGCCGCGCAGACTTTTATGTTACAGCGCTCACCCACCTATATCGCTTCGGTTCCGGAAGAGGATTCATGGTCAAAGCGTTTGAGCGGGGTTCTGCCGGCCTCATGGGTCTACCGCATCATTCGGTGGAAACGCATCTTGCTGCAAATAGGGGTGTTCAATCTTTCGCGTAAGCGGCCGCAGATGGTGAAGAATCTGTTGCTGGGGCAGGTGCGCGAAGCCCTCGGCGCTGATTATGACATTCAAACGCATTTCACCCCGAATTATGATCCGTGGGATCAACGCCTTTGCGCAGTGCCCGAGGGAGATTTATTTGCGGCTATTGCTGAAGAGCGTGTGGAGGTGGTGACTGACACTGTAGACCATTTCACGCAAACGGGGATTCACCTTAAATCTGGCAGACACCTTGATGCCGATATTATCGTCTTAGCCACGGGATTGACGATGAAGTTTATAGGGGGCATAAGGTTAATTGTGGATGGAGCGGCTGTGGATCCTTCTGCGCTTTATGTCTACCGGGGAATGATGTTGTCTAATATTCCTAATCTAGTTCAGGTATTTGGCTACACAAATGCCTCTTGGACACTCAAGTCTGACCTTACGGCCCAGTATGTTTGTCGTCTGCTAAATCATATGCGAAACACAGGAACCATGATGGCAGTGCCGAAGGTTGGCTGTGCCGACCTAGAAGAGGAGCCAATGCTCGATTTTAGCTCGGGCTATATCTTGCGGGCTGCTGAGGAGTTTCCAAAGCAAGGTAAAAAGCTACCGTGGCGTGTTTATCAGAACTTCATAATAGACTTTATCAACTTACGCTTTAGACCCCTGACCGACACGGTGCTAAGGTTTAAATAGGTAGATAATAAGGCCAGACTTTGATGTTTTATTCTATGAGTGTTTTACAGGGACTGATTACGATTTTAATTTGTATACTTGATGAAAATGAGTGCACGCCGATACAGAGAACGCGTGTTGGCGCAGTTTCGTTTAGGCAAGCCGTGCGACGGTTGTTGGGTCTGCTGGATGATGGAGCTGCCTTGTGATTATCTTGCACGGCGCGTCCGCGTCACCGTTTGTGCGGAAAGTATTGGTTGCATTGGCACTTAAGGACCTGCCTTTTGAGCAAATTCAGCAAATTCCGTTCACTAGGGATCCGGTTTATCGGAATCTCAATCCGTTGGAGAAGATACCGACACTGCAAGACGGAGAGCTTACAATTTGTGATTCAACGGTTATTTGTGAGTACCTGGAGGACGCCTATCCTCGGTCAGCACTATATCCAGATAATGCTGTCCATAAGGCAAGGGCTCGCTGGTATGAGGAATTAGGTGGTACTCGAGTGGCGGAACTGGCAGCAGGGATTTTTTTCCAACGCTTTATGCGTCCGATGGTGCTCAAGCAGGAGACGGACGAGGAGCTGGTTAAAAGAATTATCGACAAGCAGCTGCCGCCAATCCTTGATTACCTTGAGTCACAAGTACCTGAAGAAGGCTTTATTTTTGGCGATTTTATGATTGCAGATGTCAGCCTGATGAGTCCTTTTGTGAATGCAGGCTATGCCGGATATGAAATTGATAGCGCACGTTGGCCGGCTTTCTCCAACTTTGTAGGAAGAGTAACATCTCATCCTGTTGTAAATCAGATACTAGTCGCAGAAGTTGCTTTGATGGGACGTAGCTGACAAGCATCCTCCTTTTTCTATTGAAACTATACCCTTCGAACCAGAGGCCATAACGATTGTGACGACAGAAATTTGTACACTGACAGAGATAACTGACGCTAGTGCCGGCGGGAAGGCCTATGGACTTGCGAGACTGTTAGCGATGGGTTTGCCTGTGCCGCCTGCCTTTGTGCTGCGCAATGCTTGCGCTGACGCCTTTCCTGATAAGCTCGACCAGGCTTATCGCGATCTCGGCATGGAGGCAGTCGCTGTGCGCTCATCTGCTCTTGGCGAGGATGGCACTGAAGCATCGTTTGCCGGTCAGTACGACACCGTGTTGAATGTGCGGGGTTTGGAGGAATTGCGAGCAGCAATTCAGCGCTGCGTGGCCTCTGTCTCTAATGAACGTGCCCGCAGTTATCTGCAGGACCAGACGGGTAGTGACAAGGCCGCAATGAATATTGTGGTGCAGGCGATGGTGAACGCCAGGGCAGCTGGCGTCGTATTTACCGCAGACCCGGTAAGCGCTAGGCGTGATCTGTTGGTGATTGATGCTGTTGCCGGCTTGGGAGAGGCTTTGGTGAGTGGTGAGGCCACCCCCGATCACTACGGAGTGCATAGCAATGGCCACATCGTGCGGCGGCAGTTGACAGCAACGACCCCCTTGCTTAGCGATGAGGAAATATTGTTGATAGCGAAGGGCGCCCGAGCGGCGGCAGCGCATGAAGGTCAGCCATTGGATCTAGAATGGGCAATAGACCAAGATGGCACCTTATACTGGTTGCAGGCGAGGCCCATTACCACGCTACCCGAAGATCTCAACGAATTTGATACCGTGTTGCCGCGTCCAGATGATGTGCTAACGATTAGCAACGTGAGCGAGATGATGCCCGGAGCGGTCTGTCCTTTGACAGGGTCCTTCACTGGGTGGGGTATCGATTACGGTCTGCAGCACATGCAGGTGATTGTGGGCGCTAGGCCGAGTATTCACAGGGACTGGCAAGTGACGGCCTGGGCTTATGGGCATCTACTTCTGAATATGTCGGGTAGTGCTGTAATGTCTTCGGCCGTGCTCGGCTCTACTGTCGAGCAAACAGGGCAGGCGCTGTGTGGGCGCATCATTCCGGAGCTGAAGGCCTTTCCCCCACAGCCGTTTTTACGTCGGGTGATAAATACGGGGAAACTTCTGGCCTATTGCCTGCGCGCTCCTGCAGTCGTTGACCGATTCGGTGAAGCGCTCGACGCATTTGTTATTCATAATGAAATCGACAGCAAGTCGATGTGGCGTGAGTTGGAGGGAAAGTCTGAATTTTTTGAGCACTCCATGGCGGTGCACATTCAGTCGTCAGCATTATCGGGCTTTCTGTGCACAATCGTTGAGAATATGGTGTCTAGTAAATCCAATGATAGCACCAGCGAAGAACAGGGTGAGGCGGTGCGTTTGTTGGCCGGTGCCACCGGAGTGGAGAGTGCGGTGATGCTAGAGCAGCTGGACAGTCTAATTGACTGCGTGGTCGATCATCCTGAGGCGCAGGAAGCTTTTCAGCAGGCAACGGTGGTTGATGCGCTGTCCTGGTTGCGAAACGAACCGGCATTGGCACCGAGGTTCGCGACTTTCCTGTCTGACAATGGACATCGAGGATACCGTGAACTTTGTATGCGTGATCCGGCATGGCGCGATGATCCCTCGCCACTTGTCCAAAGTATGCAGGCGTCCGTGCATGCCCGGTTTGTAACAGGGGGACGAAAGTCCCTGGCCACAGCTAACATTGATTTATCCAGTTTGAGTCGCGGCCTCCGTTGGGTATTGCCCAAGGCACACAATGCCATTCGGCGGCGGGAGCACACTAAGTCTCAATTGGTAGAGGTTGCTCATCGGTTTAAGTCCGCTTTTCGACATCTCGGCAAGCTGTTGCAAGAGGAGGGCATATTGCCTGACGCTGACCTCGTGAACTTTTTCAGTGTGAAGGAGTTGCCGGGCTTTGTCGCACGTCCTGAGCCTGCCGCAGTAGACCGAGCCATTGCGCGACGAGAGGCGCTAGCTTATCAACAACAATTTGAATTTCCGGAGATTTCGGTCGGTTTGCCACAGCCAATGGAGGCGCGCCCGTCGACTATTACTGACGGTGTTTTGCAGGGTCGTCCCGCATCGCGCGGCATTGTCGAGGGTATCGCACGTGTAGCGATAACATTGGCGGAAGCGGCCGAGTTGCAGCCAGGAGAAATTCTGATTACACCGATTACCGATATCGGCTGGACACCCTACTTTAGTTTGATTGGCGGTCTGGTGACAGACCTTGGAAGCTCAGTGTCTCATGGCGCCGTAATCGCCAGAGAATATGGGCTGCCGTGTATCGTCAACTCCCGCGAGGGAACCCGATTTTTGCATACCGGGGATCGGGTTCGGCTGGACGGCGACAAAGGCACTGTACAGCGCCTGTAAGCGTCCCATATTGCGTGATGGCCGGCGCCGAATCGAGGTGCTGCATCAGCTATGGCGGGGAAGATTGCCAAGCGTTGGCGTAAGTGCTCTGAGTGTTTTTGTGTACCACACTGTCTGCGGGTTGAATCTTTGATGCCGGAATGCCGCCGCTTGGGTTAGTTTGGTAGTTTGAAAAAAATCGGTTTCGTGCAATAAAAAAGGCCGCAACCTTGTCGTTGCGGCCTGCTCTAAACGCTTTCAGACGCTACAGAGCGGTATAGCTATACTTCTGCCCGCCCAGCGTTGCTTGATACATCAGGCCGCCTTTAGCGATAGTGAAAATAGCCATTCCCTTGCGGAAGCCGCCGAGCGATGTTGTGTCGGCATCGTTCTTGCCACCACTAAGACCCGCTGAAGCGCCCCCGCCCGTGTTGGCGCCCGCCGAAGCCCCCGCCGTTATGGCTACGGCACTGGCGTCTGCGCTGAATTCAAAGTTTCCCGAGATAAAGTTTATCAGCGCATTTTCGTTTTCGAAAAATATAATTTGGCTAAAGGCCTGCCCGCCAAATTGTAAACCGATGGTCACCTGAGCCATATCAGAGGTGCCAATGGCGACGCCGTCTCGATAGACTCGCCCCTCACCGTATGCTCCGCCAATGCCGATTCCACCTTTTCCGATAGTGGGAAACACGGCGTAGCCAACGCTTTTATCAAAAAAAGTACCGCTTTCTCCTGCATTTCTGAAGGTTTCTATCGCTTCAGAGTATGCATCTGCCTGCGCTGTGATACTCGCCACGCTCAATAGCACAAATGCGATCGTTGCTTTAATCAAGTTTTTCATAGTTTGAATCCTTTGTTAGATGGACTATCTTTTCCGCTTGTGAGCATCGCAAATACCTTATAAAGCGTCAAGTCTTGTGGTGAGGTTTAGATATCAATCACACATGAGATATGGCACCACCATCGATGCGTATGTTTTGGCCATTAATATACCCTGCGTTATTGCTGCATAAAAAAGTTACTAGGTCAGCAACTTCCTCACGAGTGGCGAGTCGGCCGCAAGGGTTGGGGAATTCTTCTGAGACAATGTGGGACACAATATCTTTCCAGTCGTTCCCCCAGCCTTTTTTGCGCGCTTTGACGCGATAGGCTGCTTCCAGCTCTGGCGTGTGAATCAGCCCAGGCGACACCGTATTTACGGTGATTCCCGTGCCTGCCAGCTCTTGCGTCAAACTAACCCCCAGATTGGCTAGCGCACTCTTAGAGGCATAGTAATGAGGCATGATCTTCCCGGGTCGATGCGAACCTATCGTACCGAGATTCACGATCCGCCCCCAGGCGCGTTGTTTCATTGACGGTACGATACCCTGCACTAATCGAGCCGCGGACAGGACATTCTTCTGATACATGTCCAGCCACTCTTCAGTGCTTGCAGAATCCCACTTTGCAAAAGAGGCGGTGCCGTAGTTGTTTACTAATATGTCTACGTTGAGTGCCTGTGATTGCAGTTGTGCCAGCACAGCCTGACAGCCGCCTTCGGTGGCGATATCACCCTCTACAAAAAAACTGTTTTCTAACGCGTGTGCAGCTGCGGCAGCGCTCCCGTCACACTGATTACTATGTATAATGACAGAGACGCCATTGCGAGAAAGCGTGCGCGCGATCACCGCGCCGGTGTTGCGGTCAGCGCCAGTTACCAGTGCTGTCTTGTGATTAAATATCAGTTGCATAGTCGCGACCATCCCGATTGCTTCCATCAAAGTATTGGGCAATGTTACATTATCGCCTCACTAGGTTATCGGTTTCGGCGGTTAAAGAAGGAATTTCATATTGCGTAAGCTCCTACTTCTGTTGATTTTTTGCGTGACACCTGCAGTAGCCGCAGCAGCTGGCCTCAAGGTTGGCATTTCGCCAGATTATCCGCCATTGGCCTACAAACAGGAAGGACGCATCGTTGGTATCGAGGCCGATAATGCCACGGCCGTGGGTGCGATTCTTGGCCAGAAAATGACATTGATGGAAATGCCATTCGAAAAGTTAATTCCGGCTCTACAGGCTGGCGAAATTGATGTGATAATGTCTGGTATGAGCGTGACGGCGGCGCGTGGCGAGGAGGTCATATTTGCTGAGCCTTATATGGAGATTGGCCAAATGGCCATAATGCTGATGGATGACGCGGGACAGTTTTCCCAGCCTTGGTCGATCTATCGAAAGGGTGTGCGGGTAGGCGTGGAACCAGGTACCACTGGTGCAGAATTTGCCAAGATTAAACTCAAGGAAGCCCAGATTAGCTATTTTAGTAATCCATCCGCCGCCTTTGACGGCTTGCGCAGTGATGAAATTGACCTCTACGTTCATGATGCGCCCACCAGTTGGCAGCTTGCAACGTCGCCCGACAATGAGGACCTACTCAGTCTGTATTCACCGCTGACCGATGAACAGTTAGCGTGGGCTGTGCGAAAAGGCGATGAGCGCTTGGCACAATCGCTTAATGCCGCTCTGCAAGTAATGAAAGGCAATGGCAGCCTGCGCTATATCCTCAATCGCTGGATACCCGTGACGGTTGAGGTGCGCTGAGCAGCCACTGCTTTTGGATGCACCTTTCAGCGCTCGGAAAAAGCGGAGTTTGATGTTGTTGACACCGAAAAACGTACACGATCTGTCATGTGAGTGGCTAGCTTATGCGCTGGACGCTCCGGTCTCGGGTTTTACCGTGGTAGACACTCACACAGGTACCACCGGTCGCGCTGTGCTAGAGCTAGAATATGAAAAGCCGTTGAGCCTTCCCTCTCGATTGTTCATGAAACTACCTCCCGCGGACGACGAGCAGCGAGCCTTTGTGACATCAAGCGGCATGGGTCAACGAGAGACGCGATTTTACATGACCCTCGCGACTGAGGTTCCGGTGCGCGTGCCGCGCTGCTACTTCGCGGTGAGCGATGATGTGGGTGAAGACTACATTATGTTGCTGGAACACTTGGAGGATAGTGGCTGTACATTCAGAAACACGAGAACACGCTATTCCGAAAATTATGTTCGTCAAGTGCTTGCGGCGTTTGCACGCCTTCATGTCGCGTATTGGGCGTCACCACGCTTTGATTCTGACCTCGCTTGGGTGCAGCCTCCGGTGCAGCACGAAATTGCGCTGCCTCTCGTCGAAAAGGCTTTGCAGGCGTATGCCGCTAGTATGCCGTCGGTCTTTCGGGATATGGGTGAGCTGTATTTGAACCAGACCGATGATATCCATCAACTGTGGAATCGCGGTGAGCCAACGCTGATTCACGGTGACGTGCACGACGGGAACTTATTTTTTGACGCGGGTGGGCCTGGTTTTCTCGATTGGGCGCTTGTAGCGAAGGCTCCGGCTATGCGTGATATCAGTTATTTTCTGGCAGGCGTATTGGCGCCAGCAGATCAGCAAGCGTGGGGTCCGGACATGCTTAATTACTATCGAGAGCAACTGCTAGCACTGGGTGCGCCAGCGCCATCTGCGCGGGCACTGCGGCAGCAATATCAGTGGCATGCAGCGTATGTCTGGGTCGGGTCGGCAGTGACTCTAGCGATGGGCGATGCGTGGCAGCCTGTGAATTATATGTTGGCGTCGCTGGAGCGCCTGCACTCGGCGATGGAGCTCCTCGGTTCAGTAGATGCAATTCGAGATGCTGTTTAGAACCCGAGTCTTAAGAGGGATCTGTAGTTAATCAATAAATTAAGGTCTACTGCCCGAATCTTTGGGCCTGTGCGTGTCGCAATAAATGCGTGCTATCGTTGTCTGTTGACCATAAATGGCTGTGTCTGGCGCACTCGTCACTTCCATTGAGACATATGTTTTTGTCATAAAAAGATCAACATTGGGCTAGTACCCATTAATAATTGTCCTCAGTTAAAAATGTTGCGGTTTGTGGTGTCTTATCCAAGCTAAGCGAGAACTATTAGAGTTCGTACCCTGACACTATCCGCACTAAAATGCCTGGTTTCCTTTAGCCTGACTGGTAGCTTTCTCTTCGTTCGATTTTTCTGGGCTAGTCGGCGGCAACCTTATTGTCAACGATAAGTTGGTAATGTTTGCGGGCGTCACTATCGAGGAAGAGGGGCTGCATGCACTGGAATTGTCAGCCGAGCGTGATTACAGTAACGGAATATCGCTGGGTCCGGGCATCAGGTTGTTACTCGCCAGCGACGGATCTAATGGCATCGATGTGTCAATTGGCATTATGATATTAAAGGTATTTGGTAGTTAACGATCTGCCTGGGAGAATGGTTGTGAGAATACACGTTTATCTTGGGCTGATGTTACTGCTCTTGCCAGTGCTGGCGCCGGCGGAGACGCTGCGTGTTGGTGTCAAGTCAGTGCCGCCATTTGCCATGCAAGACGGGGAAGGTGACTGGACCGGAATTTCAGTAGAACTTTGGCAGCGTATCGCGGTGAGTCTTGGGTGGGAGACCGAGTGGGTAGTTATGAATAGCTCCGAGGCGCAGATCAAAGCATTGGACGCGGGCAGCATTGATATCGCAATCGGAGCACTATCGATGACGCAAGAGCGTGAAGTGTTGATGAATTTCAGTGCCCCTTTTTATTCTACGCATCTTGCTATCGCCACCCCCGCGCAATATGGCGACTGGCGAGGTTTGTGGAGAGAGCTGTTGTCGTCAACGTTTTTGAGCACGGTTGCTGCGTTACTGCTGTTGTTGTTGGCAGTGGGCGCGTTGCTGTGGATGGCTGAGCGCAGGCGCAACCCACAGGAATTTGGTGGTTCGTTCGCGCAAGGCATCGGCAGCGGTTTCTGGTGGTCGTTAGTGACAATGACGACGGTAGGCTATGGTGACAAGGCACCGGTAACTTTGATTGGTCGGGTGCTAGCCACAATCTGGATGTTTGCTAGCCTGATCATGATTGCTGGCCTTACCGCCAGTATTGCGGCATCGTTGACCGTTAGCCAGCTTAATACTTTGGTACGCGGCGTTGATGACCTGCATAATGTAAGGTCGATTGCAGTGAGTGGCTCGACCGGCGAGCGGTTTTTGCGCGAAAGCGGTATCCGCATGCAATCGGTCGCGACGGCTCAGGACGGGTTAGCCTTGCTAAGAGAGGATAAAGCGGATGCTCTGGTTTACGACGAAGCTCTGCTGCTCTACCTGTTGAAAGATGCAGGGCCTGAGATTCAGGTTCTGAGACAGTCTATTGAAATGCAGTACTATGCTTTTGGCATGAGGTCGAGTTTTGCGCATCAGGAAAAGCTTAACCAGACTCTGCTGGCTGATACCGGTGGTAGCGATTGGCAGAAAACGCTTAACCGCTATCTAGGTAAGCGCTGAAGTCAATGCCTGAACTAGAGGTGGAGGCTGGGCGCGATAATGCCTAGGTTATACTGTTTATTCATCCATACTCGGGAAGTGGTATTCGTGGCCCCATAGGTCGCCTTCAACACTAACAGTAGGCACATAGTTTTCCCAATCAATGAGTATCCCATCGCAACCATATTCAACAGCAATGCCTCCGGGCGCGAGAATATAAGCAGAGCACATATTGTCGTTGACATGTCGACCTAGCGTTGCCAAAAAGTGACAACCAGCTTTTTTTGCGCGATCTAAGGTGGCGCCCACATCATCTAGCGTCTGTGCCTCAACCATAATATGCACAACGCCCAAAGGGTGCGGTCCGCCAAACAGGGCGACAGAATGCTGACGTGGATTATTGGCGTGCATAAAGTTAATTTTGAGTCCGCCCATCCCAGGCGGATACAACGTATCGGTTAGGCCAGTGCCAATCAATTGCGTATAAAAATCCGTTACTGCATCAATATTAGGAGCGGGTAGGACACAGTGGCCGAAGCCCATATCGCCTGTCTGCTGGTAAGTGGTAACAAAGCCAGAGACGCCGGTGGGAGAGGCCAGCGGAACGTAGTCCAGGTTTCGGCCCCAGTAAAGTTCTAACGTATTGTCAGCAGGATCTTGAACAGTTGCAAATGCACTCACGCAGCGGCGCTGAGCCTCTTCGGCAGAGCCTAAAATAATGTCATGCCCTGCGGTAGCGAGGGTATCAAGCGCAGCTCGCCATGCCGCTTCTGATGGGTATTCCAAACCGGTGGCGATCAGGCTGTCCGTATCGCTTGATTCAATCATGAAGCGAAACGGGTGGTCGTCCATCCGCAGGAACTGGGCGCCGGCGGTATCCTCAATCTGGGCATCCATCAGGCCCAGCACCTCAGTACCGAAAACCATCCATGCGGCAGTGTCTGTTGACGCAATTCTCAAATAGCCTGCTGCTGAGACTGACATAGTGATGCTCCTAGTTTGTCTGGTTGGTTAGTTGAGGCTCCAAGCGGTAGTATCGACGATTTCTCATTATTGGAACAGCAGATACCGATATTTTGATTGCGCTGGTATGCGTAGAGCAACCTTATCACGTGAAAAGCGATCCGATGATCTGAAATGTCATATTCACATGATCCTTTGCGTCATTGAGAAGCAAGGGTAGCTCACTGATACTGAGCGCTGTATTCATCCCCATCAAGGAGGGCTGTGACTGTGTCGCAACCAGAAGTTCTCAACCAAGCGTTTGAGCTTGGATATACCTATACCCGCTCCACCGGACCCGTGATTGGCCGATTTTTCACTGAGCTTAGAAATCGCAATATCGTTGGGATCAAGGCTAGTGATGGCAGGGTGGTGGTGCCGCCAATGGAGTACGACCCTGATACCGCTGAAGAGCTCAGTGAGTTCGTAGCGGTGGGCCAGCAGGGGGAAATTGTCAGTTTTGCTTGGGTTAAGGAGCCTCGCGCAGCCCACCCTATGGATGTGCCATTTGCTTGGGCCATGATCAAACTCGACGGTGCGGACGTGGCAATGGTTCACTGTGTCGCTGCTGCCAGCGAAGATGCTATCGCGACCGGCGCTCGTGTTCAGGCCGTATGGGCCGATGAAACGATCGGCTACATTACCGATATTCGCTGCTTCAAATTAGTCTAGGAGAGCCCGTTATGAGTGAAGAACAGGAAGTAGTGACCGTCGTCAATGCCCCAGTTTACTTGCAGTATAATTTTACTGCGGGTGCGGCACCTGCGCGTTTTCTCGCCCAATTGAAAAAAGGAAAGTTAACGGGGCAGCGCCGCGCTGAGCCAGAGGCGCCCGTGTATAGTCCTCCGCGTGGGTCTTGTCCAGCATCCGGTAGACCTACGGAGCAAGAAGTGGAGCTGTCAGATAAGGCAACGGTGCAGTCCTTCACCATTGTATATATCCCGATCCCTGGGAACGTCATTGAACCACCTTTTGTAGTGGCCAATCTGGTGGCTGATGGCGCAAACATCTCTTTTATCCATTTGATGAGTGATTGCGACAACTCTGAGGTGCACATTGGTCAGCGTGTGCAGGCGGTTTGGAAGCCTGAAGAGGAATGGGATTATTCTATGGACAACATCAAGTACTTTAAACCTATTGATGAGCCCGATGTCCCTGTTGAGAAAATTGGTAAATTGTCGGTCACGGGTCAGGAGGGCTAATAAATGAAAGATATTGCTATAGTGGCTTATCAGCAGTCCGATGGCGTTTCTGATGCCGGCGCAGTCAATGAGGTTGAGTTGATCATGCCTGTGCTGGAACGCACCTTCACGCAGGCGCGACTCGGCAGCGCACAGGATGTAGACTTTGTCTGCTCAGGGAGCTGCGATTATTTACAGGGGGCAGCGTTTGCCTTTGTGGCCGGTGTGGATGCGCTGGGTGCTGTCCCTCCCATCAAGGAGTCGCATGTAGAGATGGACGCGGCTTGGGCGCTTTACGAATCGATACTCAAAATCCGCATGGGGCATGCAGAGTCGGCATTAATCTATGGATTTGGTAAGTCCTCTCCAGGAGAACTACCGATCGTGTTGTCGCAGCAGTTGGATCCTTATTATTTGGCGCCCCAGTGGATAGACAGTATTTCACTTGCGGCGATGCAGGCGCGCCTGATGCTGGATCAGGGTTTGATTACGGAGCGTGATATGGCAGAGGTCGTTTCTCGGTCGCGGCGCAATGCTATGTCTAATCCGCATGCGCAGCTTGCTGGTGATGTGTCACCTGAAGATGTTTTGGCGCAGGCGACCTATCTGTCTCCATTACGCAAAGCGGATTGTTGTCCAGTATCGGATGGCGCCAGTGCCGTGGTCATTGCGACTGTGGAAAAGGCCAGAGAGTGGGGCCTGCCGTATGCCATCATCAGTGGCATTGACCATCGCATCGAGACGCACAACTTGGGGATGCGTGATCTTACTGATTCGGTGTCTACTCGCACTGCAGCAAAACATGCTGGCATGCAGGACGGCAGAGTGGATGTGGCGGAACTATACGCACCGTTTAGTCACCAGGAAATTATTCTCACTCGTGCGCTCGGGCTCGGTGCTGAGACCAGCATCAATCCCAGTGGTGGGGTGCTGGCAGGAAATCTGATGATGGCCTCGGGTTTGTCGCGGATTGGTGAAGTGTTCAATCGGATTGTTGGTGGCGAGGCTCAGCGTGGTGTCGCCCATACAACATCCGGACCCTGCTTACAGCACAACCTTGTAACCGTATTGGAGAAAGCGTAATGGCGAATTTGGCAGCGGTGGTTGGCATTGGTCAGACTAGGTACACCACCAAACGGCAGGATGTCTCTATTGCCGGTTTAGTGCGCGAGGCCGCGGTTAACGCGCTGCAGGACGCAGATTTAGGCTGGGATGATATCGACGCGGTGATACTTGGTAAAGCTCCTGATATGTTCGAGGGCGTGATCATGCCGGAAGTCTATTTAACGGATGCGCTGGGCTGTAATGGCAAGCCGATGATTCGAGTGCATACTGCTGGCTCTGTGGGTGGATCTACGGCCATAGTTGCGGCATCGCATGTCCAAAGCGGAACCTTCAAGCGGGTGCTGACCGTGTCATTTGAGAAACAGTCGGAATCTAACGCGATGTGGGCTTTATCCAATCCGCAGCCCTTCTCGACGCATTTGAACGCTGGGGCTGGCGGTTATTTTGCGCCCATTATTCGCGAGTATATGCGTCGCTCAAACGCACCAAAGGACGTGGGTATCAAGGTAGCAGTGAAGGATCGTTTACATGGTGCGCGCAATCCTCTGGCACATCTCCAGAAGCCGGATATCACGATGCAGGAAGTCGAGGAATCGTTTATGTTGTGGGACCCGATTCGTTTTCTTGAGGCATGTCCCTCTTCTGATGGCGCCTGTGCCATGGTAATTGCTAATGAAGAGTTAGCGGATCAGGCGGTTAAACAGCCCGCATGGATTCGCGGTGTTGCGATGCGCTCAGAGCCGACAACGTTCGCCGGTCGTGATGAAGTGAATCCGCAGGCAGGCCGCGATTGTGCGGCAGACGTCTATAAGCAAGCCGGCATCACGAACCCACGCAAAGACCTAGACTGCGCTGAGGTCTATGTGCCCTTTAGTTGGTATGAGCCAATGTGGTTGGAAAACTTGGGCTTTGCGCCCGTGGGTGAAGGCTGGAAATTGACGATGGAGGGCGCTACGTCTTTGGATGAAGGTGGCGACATCCCTTGGAATTGCTCCGGTGGTGTACTGTCCTCTAACGCCATCGGTGCATCGGGTATGATTCGGTTTGCCGAAGCGGCACGACAGGTTCGCGGAGATGCCGGAGATCATCAGGTCGAGGGTGCAAAGCTGGCGCTGGGCCATGCCTATGGCGGCGGCGCACAATTCTTCGCGATGTGGGTTGTCGGCTCCGAAAAGCCTTAAGAGATACGGTAGAGGTACGACTATGACTATGCATTACAATATCGCGGATCTATATGAATTAGTGGCGGACAAGGTGCCGGCTCGAAGTGCTCTGGTGTGTGGCGATCAGCGCGCCACGTTCAAGGAACTGGATCAAAGGGCAAATAAGTTAGCGCACTATCTTGCGTCTCAAGGCGTTAAGTCAGGCGACCACGTCGGTCTGTATCTCTACAACTGTAACGAGTATCTTGAGGGTATGTTGGCCTGTTTCAAAATCCGTGCGGTGCCAATTAACGTTAATTATCGTTATGTGCAGGAAGAACTGCTGTATATCTTTGACAACGCTGACATGGTTGCCTGTATTCACAATCAGGAGTTCATTCCACACATTGATGAAGTGCGTGCATCGGCGCCTGACCTCGAAACGTTCATCTGCGTGACGGACGCGTCAGGGTGCGATCCGGCATCGATCGGTAGCATTGAGTATGAGGCATCGATGGAGGGTCAGTCCGCTGCGCGTGATTTTGGTGAGCGAGCCGACGATGACCTGTTCTTGCTCTACACAGGCGGTACTACGGGCATGCCCAAGGGTGTGATGTGGCCACACAAGAACCTATTTTACGCCGCATTGGGCGGCGGTGGCTGGTTTCATCCGGATGGCGCGATTACTGAGCCGGACCAGATCGCCGGGCGTGTGGGCGATTTCGCCATCGTCGGTATGGCGCTGGCACCATTAATGCACGGCGCATGCTGGTGGTATGCCATTATCCAGATGTTGGGTGGTAACTGCGTGGTACTCAATCCTCATCGCTCACTGGACGGCAGTCAAGTGTGGGATATCGTGGAGAGAGAGAAGGTCAACTCTCTCTCCATCGTTGGCGATGCAATGGGGATTCCGTTGCTGGACGCTTTGCGCGATAACCCCGATCGTTGGGACTTGAGTAGTCTGTTCAGTGTTGGGTCTGGTGGAGCAGTCTTTTCTGCCTCTAAACAGGAGGAGTTTAAACAGCGTTTTCCAAACGTTATGATCATGAACTCATTTGGCTCGTCTGAGGCGGGTAACATGGGGTTTGATAGCGGTGAGAAAAAGTCAGATACCAAAGGGCTAGGCAATGTCGTGCAGTCTGACTTTATGGATGTGATTACCGATAGAGAAGGCGAACCTCACATTCAGGTGCAGCCTGGTGAAACCGGAATTTTCGCTCGCTCTGGCTATATTCCTGTGGGGTACTACAACGACCCGATCAAAACCGCCAAAACATTTGTCACCATAGATGGCAAAATTTGGTTGTTGACTGGGGATGAAGCACGACTTGAAAAGGACGGCTCGATCACAGTATACGGTCGTGGCTCTAACTGCATTAACTCCGGTGGTGAGAAAATTTTTCCAGAAGAAGTGGAAGAAGCCATCAAGGCGCACCCTGATGTGTTCGACTGTTTGGTTATCGACACGCCAGATGAACGTTTCGGCAGTAAAGTGACAGCCGTCGTAGCCACACGCAATGATTGCATTATTAGCCTCGACGCGATTCAGCAAGAGACACGCAAGCATGTGGCCGGTTACAAGGTGCCGCGCGAACTGCACATCGTGGCGGAAATTCCGCGCGCGCCCAGTGGCAAGCCGGCGTATCCGAAGGCCAAGGAAATTGCCCTGTCGGGTGAATTTAAAGCTGTGTGATTGTTGCGGTGTAGAGGTCAGAAAGACTATGAATTATGCTGTGCTGACACTGGTACTGGCACATCAATCCTCTCACGCGAGACGCACTGACGTAATGAATCATTAAGAGTAGTGAAACCATGGCAGAACTCGATATCAGCACTAAAAACTGCATCGTAGAGCAAGAAGGCAGTATCCTGATTGTGACATTGAACCGCCCCGAGGCCAAGAACGCCTTCAGTCCTGAAATGTTGCTAGGCATGTACAAAGCCTGGCGTCGACTGGATGAGGACGACTCGCTGATGTGTGCCATCCTTACAGCCAACGGCGATACTTTTTGCGCGGGAATGGATCTCAAGGCTGGGGCAGACGGTGAGCACCGCTCCACAGAGGAATTTATGGAACTGATGGGGACCGTGCCGAACATACACTGGCAGGCCTTATTGCGTGACAATAGGCCTAACAAACCCCTGATCCTCGCCGTAGAAGGTTATGCCTTAGCGGGTGGCACCGAAATTTTACAGGGTACGGACATCCGTATTGGTGCGGAGAACTCTATTTTTGGCGTCACCGAGGTCGCACGGGGACTGTACCCCATGTCCGGTTCTACGATTCGCCTTCGCCGCCAAATTCCCTACTGTCTGGCGGCAGAAATATTATTGTGTGGTGACCATATTACCGCGCAGCAGGCGCTGGATTTTGGGCTGATAAATAAGATCGTCCCCGCAGGTAAAACATTAGAAGTGGCTAAGGAATATGCCGCCAAGATTTGTGGTAATGGGCCGCTCGCCGTGCGCGCCGTGACCCGTTCACTGCGTGAGCATCAGGAGTGCATGTCGGAGGAGGATGCGATGCTGGCTTCTGACGAGTTGGCGAATCCGGTGTTTGCCTCGGCGGATGCCAAAGAGGGGATGCGGGCTTTTAAGGAAAAGCGCAAGGCCAAGTTCACTGGTGTTTAGGTCATTGGGATGATATTAAAAATGTCTCTGTATCAAGCCTAGCACCGTTCGATTCGTGCGAACCCCGGTGATCGTGGCGGTCTAAAAAGAGAACATGAGAGGAATCATGAGCGACAGAGCCAAAACTTTTGACAATATCGTCGCCTCGCGTCATTCGCTGCGCGCATTTTTACCCCAGCAAGTGGACGCCGATACGCTTGCGACAATATTTTCTGTCGCCCAGTACGCACCCAGTAACTGCAATACACAACCTTGGGTGGTGCATGTGGCGTCCGGCCAAAAAGTTCAGGCGTTGCGAGCGGACATGCCAGAGCGTTTTATTGCGGGTAAGTTTAGTATGGATTTCCCCTACGATGGAGTTTATGAAGGCGTTTATAAGGAACGGCAGTACGGCGCAGCACAGTCGCTTTATGATTCAGTGAGTATTACCCGTCAGGATAAGGAAGGCCGCAATAAACAGTTCATGCGTAACTTTACGTTTTTCGATGCGCCCCATGTTGCTTTCTTATTTTTGCCTGAACCGTTTGGTTTGCGTGAGGCAGCAGATCTGGGCATGTATGCGCAGACATTGATGTTAACGCTCACAGCTCACGGTTTGGGTAGTTGCCCTCAGACGGCACTCAGTTTTCAAGCTGACTTTGTGCGCGAGGAGTTGGGAATAGAGGCCAGTAATAAATTGCTGTTCGGGTTGTCTTTTGGCTATCCAGACCCTGATGCTCCGGCCAATGCTTGTGTGACTGATCGCGCAGGTCTTAGCGATGCAGTAGCCTTCCACTCTTAATTTAAATAGGTATTCGCATGACTAATCTAGTGCTTACTGATAACCGTGATGGCGTCCTAGTTGTGACATTGAATCGTCCCGACAAAAAGAACGCGATCAACACACAGATGTGGATTGATATCAGAGAAACTTTTAAAGCGGCTGCGGCGGATGACGATGTGGTCTCTGTATTGTTGTGCGGGGCCGGCGAGCATTTTTGCTCAGGCGTCGACCTGTCTAGCTTTGGGGAAGTGGCCGCCGGAGAAGAGCATCCTTTTGAGTCGGCCGCGAGAGCAGTAGTCCAGTTCGATAAGCCCATTGTTGCAGCAGCTAAAGGCGTTGCTATCGGTGGCGGCGCAACGGTGCTGTTTCATGCAGATATTGTCTATGTCGGCGAAAGCTTGCGTCTGCGCCTGCCCTTTGCCAACCTCGGTTTAGTGCCGGAGTGGGGCAGCAGCTATATGTTGCAGGCTAACATCGGCGCACAGCGCGCCGCAGAATTATTTTATACCGCCGAATGGGTCAATGCGGACAAGGCCCTTCACTTGGGTATCGCTGCCGATGTGCTGCCCGACGCCGATTTATTTGACCACGCAATGTCTAAAGCGCAGGAAATTGCCCAATGGCCGATGAATTCGCTGCGCGAAATCAAGCGCTCTCTGCGCCTTCATCATCTCGATGCCATTGATACCGCGATCAATGCCGAGCAGGCCGGCATGGCGCGGCAAGCGGGTTCGCCCGAAAACATCGAGGCAATCACGGCGTTTATTGAAAAGCGCGCACCCAATTTTCGAGGTTTGTAACGTCTATTCAATCAGCGAGTGTTTAGACTATAATGAGACGCTCGGTTACCACCGATGCAACCACGTCTGGCGTATGTTGAATGTGGTTGGTTGGCCGTCAGGGTCCGCAGCGGGATGTTTAAAGCCTGAAGATTTATCCTAATAACGTAAGCGAGGGGAAAGTATTGTGGTCAGATCGATGCTCAAATCGAAAAGAGTGAACCTTAGAGTTATGTCCGTTTTGGTGGTGTTGGCTTCATTTATGACGGCCAGCTGCTCCGACGGTACGGATAGTAACAACTCGCCGGTAGGCCCGCCCGCTGAAGATCGCGCATACTATATTCTGCCGCCCGGTAACTATGGCGGCCTGCCCACAACGCAAAATTCGCTCGATCAACTGCCGCTGTATGATGGTCTGACACCGCTGCGCGGTGATGTCACTGATGAAGATATCGAGCAGCTGTTTTTGCCCGAGGACTTTCAGCCGATTGGGGAAACCTTCGAGGTGACCACTGGGCGTCCGGGCACGACTATTATTTACGACGAGTTTGGTATAGCCCACATTACCGGTGAGACACGCGAAGATATGGCCTTTGGTGCTGGCTGGGTAACGGTTCGCGACCGGGAGCTTTTGATAGGACTAGGCCGCGGCCCCGCGCGGGCCGCCGTAGCTGATGTGCCGTGTATTAATGCCTTTGGTCTCGTGGTCAGCGGACAAAGCTTCATACCCAGCGCTGCAACTGAAAAATTGGTTACGGATCAGGCCGACCTTCTACGTGAGGTCTTCGGCGAGGAGGGGCAACAGATCATTGATGAAGCGCAGGCCTATGCGGATGGCATGAACGCTTATCATGTCGTCAATGGTGGTGCCCCTGAACGTCCATATGAGGCTGCTGATGTGTTTGCAGTCACAGCGTTCATCGGATCAATTTTTGGTGCCGGTGGCGGTAGTGAACCGTCCAATTCAGAATTTCGATCACAGTTGATCAATGGCCTCGGTGACGGCCAGGCGCAGTTGGCCTTTGATGATGTGATGTTGATTAATCAGGGTGCCGCGCCCACAACGATCGATACGCGCTTTGACTACGGCCGTTTCACGGGCGGTGAGGTAACCGGCTCTGTCACTATTGACGAGGGCTCAATTGTCAATCTGGATTGCGTGGTACCAGCCGGCGACTCAGGGAGTCTGTCCACCGCCGCGAGTGGGGCGATAGTCCCGGCTACCGATAAGCCGGCAGACCGCGAGGCGTCCAACTTCCTGATTGCAGACGGCTCAGTTTCAGCGAGTGGTTCAAACCTTGCCGTGATGGGTCCACAGCTCGGTTACTACTACCCTGAAATTGTCATGCAGATTCATTTAAGTGGTCCCGGTATCGAGGCGCAGGGTGCGGCAGTACCAGGGCTTGCGATGTACTTGCTTCTCGGACGAACCACTGATTATGCGTGGAGTTTGACGTCGGCCAGTCACGACGTGCGTGATGTTTTCGCTGAAACTCTATGCAACCCTGATGGCAGTGAGCCCACGCGCGATTCGCGGCACTATGAATTTAACGGTGAGTGCATTGCCTTCGAGATATTTGATGCAGGCACCCTCAACGGAGACCCTGTCATATATCCGGTATCCGTGCACGGACCAATGCTTGGAACCGCAACCGTCAACGGCAAGCCCATTGCGCTTACGCGCAAGCGGTCGACGTTTGGACGTGATGCTCTAAACTTAGCGGGACTGAAGGATATGACCGAGGGTGACGCATCTACCCCGGAAGAGTTTTACAAATCGGCTAATAAATTCGGTTTTACGTTTAACTGGGGCTATATGTCGCGCAGCAATACGGCCTTCTTTTCATCGGGGTTCCTCCCGGTGCGAGCGCCTGGCTTGGATCGGGTTTTGCCGACGAACGGCAACGGCGACTATGAATGGCAGGGTTTCCTCGGTCAGGCCGAGCACCCACATTCGATCGGCGGCCCATCGGGACGGCTATTGAACTGGAATAACCAATCCGCGCCGGGTTTTATGCACGGTGATGGCACGCCCTATGGTTCAACACATCGGGTTCAGCTGTTCGACCAGTGGCCAGACCGTGTTGACCTCGCCGGCGTGGTTGGCATTATGAACCGGTCTGCTACTGAAGATGTGCGCTCACCGGCTTGGCCCGTGGTTAGTGAGGTGCTGCGTGGAGCAGAGGCCCCCAGTCAACTGGCAGGTGAAGTGGTTGACGTGCTGGATGCATGGGTTGCAGACGACGCGCCGCGATTAGACGCAGACGATGACGGCTTCAATGAAGATGCAGGTTATGCCATTATGCAAGCATTGTGGGAGCCTCTTGCGGCCGAGGTTATGCGTCCGGTCTTTGGTGACCTGGTAGGATCTCTCGATAGCATTCGCAACCTCGGCGGGAATGACGGCAGTAGCTTTATACGGACAGACCTAAGCACGCTATTGGGCAAAGACGTGCAAGGCCAATTCAATCTTCGCTACTGCGGCGGCGGTGACCTTGATAGATGTCGGGAGTCGCTTTGGCTGATTGTGGGCACTGTCAGCGATGGGCTCGCAATCGAGTTTGGAAACGACGATCCCAATACGTGGCTCCCGGTGGCGACCAGAGTCGGTTTCGATCCCGGTCTGATTTCCAATACCATGCGAGGCACTAATCGACCCACTTTCCAGCAGGTACTGGAATTCGCGCCTGAATAGAAGACCGGGGCGCTTTCTGGCTGTTCAGAGGTGCCCTTTAGCGTGCAAGTCAGCATATGTTTAAGGCAGAGTGGGTTGTCTTAGGGCTGTACAAACTCGGTGATTTCTAAATTAAAGCCCGACAATGCGTTAAAATGCACTGGCGCCGACAGCAGTCGCATTTTTTCAATACCGAGTCGATTGAGGATTTGCGAGCCAGTGCCAATGAGGCGGTAGTTTTGCACGCCGGTGGAGCGATTCTGGTCCGTAACGCTGGATGTTTGAGGGAATTTCAGTACGTCCGCCAGCTGTTGCTCTCCGCTGACATTTTGCCCGATGAGCACTACTGCGCCGTTTTCCTCGGCTGCGATACGTTCCATAGCCCTGCGATAAGTCCATCCAAGCCTTGCACCCTCGATGCGTGTGCTAAGCACGTCGCGCAGCGTGTTAATGGTTTGCACCCGCACGAGCGTTTCCGTGGCTCCGGTAATTTTACCACGGGTGAGAGCATAGTGCACGGTGTCATCAATGAGATCAAAGAAGGTGTGTAATTCGAATTCACCGAACTCCGTCATGACCGTTTTTTGATCACGCAATTCGATAGATTGCTCATGCATCGCGCGGTATTGGATTAGATCTGCGATGGTGCCCATGCGTAAATCATGTTTTCGCGCAAATACTTCCAACTCCGGGCGTCGTGCCATGGTGCCGTCTTCGTTCATGATTTCAACGATGAGCGCCGCGGGTTCGAAACCGGCCATGCGAGCGAGGTCAACACCGGCCTCGGTATGTCCTGCTCGTCGCAGCACGCCGCCAGGCTTGGCGACTAGCGGGAAGATGTGACCGGGCTGTGCAATGTCAGATGATTTCGCACTGAGCGCAACTGCCTGAAGTACCGTGTGTGCGCGTTGGATAGAGCTTATGCCGGGTCCTTTGCGTTCGGCAGCATCGATAGAGACTGTGAAGTTAGTTTCATGCTGAGAACGGTTGTCTCTAACCATCAGTGGAAGCTGCAGTTGGCGAGCGCGCTCTACCGTGATCGGCATGCAAATTAGGCCGCAGGCTTCACTTGAAAAAAAGGTGATAATTTCCGGTGTCACCGATTCTGCAGCGATAATTAAATCGCCTTCATTTTCCCGATCCTCATCGTCCATGAGAATCACCATTTTGCCGGCGCGTATGTCGTCAAGGATATCCGGAACGCTACTCAGTGCCATGTTGCTGCCTCCAGTGGGCGTATCGCGGATCGAGCCGCGGTGATGGTGTTGCTGGGTGTGTCGCTTGTCGCTGCGATGATTTATACTATTTCAATGGCAACAGCAGTGGCCTCGTCGCCACCGACGCACAGTGCAGCTAAACCGCGCCGCATGCCTTGTTGACTGTACCTGCACCTGCAGACGCGGAAATTCCTGCACCTATTGCCGCTTGGCGGGCGGGGCATTGCTTCAGTGCTGCAGGCAATACGCATCCCATGGACACTTCATTGACATCAGATGTCTTCACATTGCTGCGCTCAAGTGCTGCAGCGATTGCGGTGGCGGCCAAGACAGGTGCAGGTACCGTAGCCAGAGCGCCCAAAATACCCCGCCTATCGGCGTGCGTGCACCGTAAATAATGGCCACCGAGTCATTAGCCATGATGATGGTTCCTTTGTTGCGATTGCAAGCGACAGCGAAAGGTAAAACTATGTTCTGCACCGTCGTCAAGGGGCGCTAATTTAGCCATAGAAGGCGATTTTTCTCAAGGCCGTCCCGGCACTTCGGGGTTAAACAGCTTACCGCGCGCGGCTGCGCGATATTTGAGCGGACTTACGCCACAGTGCTTGCGAAATAACTGGGAAAAATAGCTTACGTCCTGTATCCCTTGCTGCCAAGCGATATCACCCACAGTCAGGTTGCTGTGGCGTAGTAGGTCTTTAGCAGATGCCATTCGCAGGCTCTGTAAGTAAGACAGAGGTGTCATACCCGTTGCGCGTTTGAACCGTCGGTTAAGCGTCCGCGGGCTTAGCTGCAAGTGGTTTGCCAGCAGGTCTATGGATATGGGGGAACAGAGATGCGACTGCAGCCACTGTTGCGCTTGTGCAATGTCCTCGTCGTGATGCGAACTGTCTGCTTCATTCTGGTAGGCTGCAGCGCGAAAGCTGCGACGAATTTCCGGGGAAAATTGGTTCTCTATGGCGCGAGCGATGGGACTGCCAAACCACTCTTCTACGATGTGCACCATTAGGTCGGCAATGGAATTTACACTGCCCACGCAGTATATATTATCACTCTGGGTGATCAGGTGATGATTCTTTAGGTCTACGGCAGGGTATCGCCGGCTGAACTGCGCGAAGTAGTTCCAATGAGTGGTTGCCGGCCTCCCGTCTAGCAGGTCCGCTTCTGCTAATAGAAAGCTACCTGTTCCGACGCTGCAGATGCGCGTTCCTTTAGCGGCCTCTGCTTGCAATAGACCGGTCCAGTCTCTAGCAGCATTGACCGCGGGCAGTGGATTGCGCCAAATTGCAGGCAGTAATAATAGGTCTAGCGGAGGAAGATCAGCAAAGGATCTGTCGGGCTGCAGAGTGATACCGCTACTCAATGTTATCGGTTCACTGGACTCCGCGGCTAGTAGGAAGTGCACTTGCGATGCGCCATGTTTCCTGACACTCGCCATCTGACTGGCCGCCTGAAGAATTTCCATCGGCAGCGTGATGCTGGTCGCAAGTGCTTGTGGGTAAAGTGCTGCCGCTGCCGTATACATGGATATATCCTAATACTAAGACAAGAGGTTGAAGTCTAAAATACCACAAAAATTGGCTTCAAAGGCATGGTTAATATGAAGGAGCCTACGTAAACTAATGGTTGTTTGACGATTAAGAGATCAATTATCGATGGCCATACAGCGTTTACCGGTTATTGTGGGTTTCGGCGGCATCAATGCCGCGGGAAGAGCCTCAGGGCACCATGCCTATGCTCGTATGACCCACTCTGCGCTTTCAATGACACAGCAAAGTCGTACCTTGGACTCCTTGGCAGCGCTAATGGGTGCAGAAGGAGGCGAGCAACAGCAACAGTTTATCCTCGATCACACATTGGTGCGCCGCATTGAAGCCCGGCACTTTGATGTTAACGCCGTGGGTTGGAATCAGCGCTTGCCTACAGACGGTGACAGTCAGCCTGCAAGCTTTGATCTTGAGCGGAAATATCTGCCTGATGTTATTCCGCCTCATTGGTCGATAACGGCTACTTCCGTGACCCATGTCAATGTACAGGTCACTGGTCAGCAGGACTTCCTGCTGCCCACGTCCCGTGAGTTTGAAGTGAAGTCCGCGGGCCAGTTACCTACCGGCTTTGAGCCTGGCATGCTGTATCCTTCGCGCAATCATCCGCGAGGTCTGCAGATGACAATTTACGCCGCTTCTGACGCGCTGGGCAGTATCGGATTGGACTGGGACGCCATCAGTAGTCGGGTACCTCCTGACCAGATCAGTGTCTATGCCGGCAGCGCCATGGGACAACTCGACGGGGCGGGCGCAGGTGGAATGATCAAATCGCGATATAACGGTCAGCGCGTGACCTCAAAATATTGCCCGCTTAGCTTCGCAGAGATGCCCGCTGATTTTATTAATGCCTATGTTCTCGGCAGCCTAGGCTCTACAGGCGCTAGCTTGGGTGCCTGTGCCTCTTTCCTCTACAACTTGCGACACGGTATTCATGACATTCGCAGCGGTCGCGCGCGTGTAGTATTTGTCGGTGCAGCGGAGGCACCCATTACGCCAGAAATTATGGAGGGCTACTCTGCTATGGGTGCCCTGGCAACGGAAAAAGGCTTGCGCAATCTGGATGGACTCGAGATGGGTGAGGGGTGCGACTTTCGACGTGCCTGTCGGCCCTTTGCTGAAAACTGTGGCTTTACCATCGCTGAGTCCTCACAGATGGTGGTGCTGTTTGATGACGAACTTGCCATGGCGTTAGGTGCCACGATTTTTGGGTCGGCTGTCGATGTGTTTGTGAATGCCGACGGACACAAAAAATCTATTTCCGGTCCGGGGGTTGGCAACTACATTACCATGGCCAAGTCGGTAGCGGCGGCCCGGGCGATTGTCGGAGATAAGGCATTGCGGCGAGGCGGACTCGTGCAGGCACACGGTACCGGGACACCGCAGAACCGTGTCTCCGAGGCTGAAATCTTGAGTCGCACTGCGCAGGCGTTCGGCATAGAGGAATGGCCGGTAATTGCTGCCAAGTGTTATTTAGGGCATTCTATCGGTTCCGCAGCGGGTGATCAGATCAGTACTACGCTGGGTATCTGGCATCACGGTATTCTTCCGGGTATTACGACGATTGATGCCATTGCGGCAGATGTGCGGCAGGAGAATCTGGCTTTTTCTATTGAGCATCGCGAGGTCGATATTGCGGAACAGAAGTATGCGGTGATTAATTCCAAAGGCTTTGGTGGCAATAATGCCTCGGCGTGTCTGATGAGCCCCACGGCAACTCGACAGATGTTGCAGGCTCGGTATCCAAGGCAGGCATGGAATAAGTGGGAGCAGGCCAATGAGTGCGTCCGGGAGCGACAACAGGGGTATGATGACGGTATGATTGCCGGCACTGTTAGGCCCGTTTACAAGTTCGACCACGGCGTCTTTAACGACAGTGATGTCGAGGTAGGCATGCAGCAGTTGACCATTGGTCGACATGCTGTGCGGCTTGATCAACAATCTCCCTATGATGACATGAAAATTGGCTAAACGTACTTTTCAGGTATTTCCTATTGAGCTGTAGCGCTCCAATAGACCTGCGTATCCCTGGATTGTCCCACTCTTTGCAGTTGTACGTTCACGGCTCACAGGACCAGCATGTGTCGCGCCGCATCCGGGAAGACGGACTATGGGAGCCTTACGAAACTTCCCTGCTGCTGCGATTCCTGCGCCCCGGTGATGTGTTTGTCGATGTGGGTGCCAACATCGGTTACTTCTCTGTACTCGCCGCGAGTGTTGTGGGTGCGCAGGGTGCCGTATTTGCTTTTGAGCCTGATCCGAATAACTACCGTCTGCTGCGTGCCAATGCCGAACTCAACGGCTTTGATGATAATATTAATGCAGTTGAAGTCGCCTTATCAAACACCGGAGGTGAAGGGCAGCTGTTTCTCAGCGAGGATAACCTTGGCGATCATCAAGTGTACGTCGGGGATGAAGACCGTAAAAGCGTGTCTATAGAATTCCACAGAGGCAGCGATTATCTTATGACACGCTTGGACCAGCTTGACCTGCTAAAAATTGATACGCAGGGTTCGGAGTTTCAAGTCATTGAAGGATTAATGCCGCTGCTACTTTCCCTAGAGAACAAGCCCAGAATCATCATTGAATTGACGCCCCATTCATTGCGCCAGGCAGGCGCCAGTGGCCGGATGCTTATGGAACTGCTGGAAACGTTGGGCCAACCTTTTTGGATGATTGATCATGTTGGACACCATCTTCTTGCGAGTAACTCTGAGGCGCTAGCCGTGTGGTGTGATAATTGGGATGAGGTCGAAGAGTCGCGTGGTTTTGTCAATATACTAGTGGGCGCAATTGACTGAGATCGAGGTACTACAGACAATAAAAATGCTGTTATAATTTCCAACTTCACCGGTCGGCAGTGTATTCCCATGAGTAACGTCCTTGAGTTTTTACAGCAGCGTAATTCCTCTCCTAAGCTGACAACCCCTGGCCCTTCCGACGATGACATGGAGCATATCTTTCGCGCCGCGTTGCGAGCGCCCGATCATGCTCAGCTGCGACCGTCACGTTTTATTACCATTACGCAAGATCGCCGTGCGGCGTTTGGGATATTATTGGAGCAGTGTTTGTTGTCGCGTAACCCTGACGCGGACGAGGCAACGCTGTCCAGAGCGCGCAATTCGCCATTAAGAGCGCCGCTGCTGGTAGTGGTTGTTGTCAAGATCACTTTGCATCCTAAAGTGCCGCCTATCGAGCAGCGATTTTCCGGTGCGTGTGCCGCGCAAGCTGTTTTGTTGGCCGCCGAAGCATCTGGTTTTGCCGGCATCTGGCGCACTGGTGCAGCGGCATTCGATCGCGCGGTGATGACCGGACTCGGCCTAGCTGAAGATGAAGAGATCATTGGTTTTCTCTATATCGGTTCGCGCAATGGTGCTGCTAAAGTAATATCCCCACTGGACATTACGCAATTCGTATCTACTTGGTAGCGGATGTTCTTCCTCCCCCCCCCTAAAACTTACTATGAGAAAGTGACCTATGCTGCCTAGTTTTGAAACGCTAGAAGTCTCGATCGAAGAACAGGTTGCCACCGTTAAGCTCAATCGACCGGGCAAGGCCAATGCCATGAACGGGGCCATGTGGAACGAGCTGCAAGCGTGTTTCGAGTGGTTGGATGACGAGCCTACTGTGCGCGTGGTTATTTTAGCAGGCAATGGTAAACATTTCTGTGCAGGGTTAGATCTGAGTGTGTTTGGTAACTTGCATGGGCAATCGTCAGAGGCCGCGCGTCGCGCGGAGGCGCTACGACGCACTATTTTACGACTGCAGGCTAATCTTACGGCCATAGAGAAATGTCGCGTGCCCGTGTTGGCAGCGATTCATAATACGTGTATTGGCGGCGGTGTTGATATGACCTGCTGTGCGGATATGCGGTATGCCACGCAGGACGCTTTTTTCTCTATCCGGGAGATTGACCTAGGAATGACTGCGGATGTCGGGACTTTGCAACGTCTACCCAAAATTATTCCGGATGGGGTAGTCCGAGAGCTGGCGTATACCGGCCGTAATATGGGCGCACAAGAGGCTAAAGAAGTGGGATTTGTCAATAAGGTTTTTGAGGATAAGGAGACCCTGCTCCGTGAAGTCATGGCTATCGCCAGGGCGATCGCGGCGAAATCACCACTGGCAATGCGCGGCACGAAGGAAATGATGCTCTATTCTCGCGACCACAGTGTCTCTGAAGGCCTCAATTACATTGCGACATGGAATTCTGGCATGATGAGCCAAGTGGATTTAGAGGTTGGCATTCAAGCGCAAATGAATAAGACAAAGGCCATATACGAAGACTAACGACGAGCAGGCCGGCAATCAGCTTTTACTATGCTGTCGTTTTTGGAGAGTAGTTGATGACTTTTTTTGCCCGGCTTAACCGCCCTTGGCTTCATTTTATTGTGTTGGGCATAGTGTTGTTTTATTTACAGGGTGTGCTCTTACCTGAGCCTAAGCCCGTGGTTGGCCCGCTGAGCGAGTCGCGCGCCGACGCATTACGGCAGCAATGGTTCGCCAGTGTCGGTCAGTTGCCCACGCCGGAACAGCAGACGCGAATGTTGGAGGCGGAACTGGATAGGGACATGTTGTTTCAGCGCGCGATTGATCTCGATCTTCATCTTTATGATACGGTGGTATACCAGCGCCTGTTACTCAATATGCGTTTTCTACAAATGTCCGAAGGCAAAACGGATCAAGAACGCTATGAGGCTGCGCTTGAGATGCGCCTGCATCTTGGTGACGAGGTGATCAAGCGCCGAATGATCCAAGTAATGGAGCAGCTCCTATTAGCCGCGAACCCACCGAGCCCGCCAACAGAATCCGAAATTATCGCGGAGTTTGATCAGCGTGTAGAGGAATTACGCAGGCCGGAGCGCTATTCTATAGAGCATATCTATTTTAACAGGGAACGCGAGGCTGAGGCTGATGCGGTCATTACAAAAATCAATGAGCAAAAGCTCACCCCAAGTCAGGCGCGAGAATTAAGTTCACCTTTTCTGCCCGGCTACCAGTTCACTGGACAAAGCCCCGATCAGTTGGCGCGTCATTTTGGTGCCTCTTTCGTTGAAAATCTGCAAAAAACCGATCCCAAACCGGGACATTGGGTCGGTCCGGTGCGATCCACCTATGGGCTCCACTACGTGTGGATTAGTGCGCTAGAGCCTTCGAGAGAGGCCACGCTCGACGAGGTTCGGTTGCAACTGCAGCGCGACCTGGAGTCCCGTGCTAAACAGACTGCATTACGTGAAAGCGTTACTGCCACGCGCGAAAACTATGAGATCAGGCGATGAAGAACGTGCGAATCCTATTGGCTCTTATTCTTGGTGTGTGTGCGATACAAGTTTCTCATGGTCACCGTTTCGCGCCTTCTTTACTCAAGGTTAATGAGACCGCCCCTCAACAGTACAATATGGTGTGGAAAACTCCGGCTCAGGGGGTTAGCAGCGTGCCATTAGAGCCGGTGTGGCCAGAAGCTTGCGAGGTCATAAATGCAAGTCCGCCGCAGCTCGAAGACACAGGCGTTGTGACCAGCTGGCAGTTACAGTGTTCGACCTTGGGCGAAGACGGATTGGTAGGCGAGATCCTCGGTGTGTCAGGGCTTGCTGCTAGCCAAGCATCGGCAATGGCGATGGTTAGTTTGCTTGACGGACGCCAATATCAAGAGGTGCTTAATGCAGATCGTCCAGAATTTGTCGTGCCTGCTGAATCGACCGCTGGCAATGTGGTTGGCAACTATACCCGTCTAGGTATTGAGCATATCTGGACGGGTTTCGATCATCTGATGTTTGTATTTGGCCTGCTATTGCTAGTGGGTGGTGGAAGTCGCCTCTTTTGGACGATTACCGCATTTACGGTTGGGCACAGCATCACATTGTCGCTTGTTACACTGGGTTATTTAGATTATCCAGTGGCATTGGTTGAATTTGCGATCGCACTAAGTATCTTTGCGCTTGCAGTGGAATTGACGCGAAAAGCGAAGCATGATTTGCTTTGGCGCCATCCTTGGTGGTTGGCCGGTGGGTTTGGTATTCTGCATGGGATGGGATTTGCGGGCGCACTGGCTGAAACCGGTTTGCCTCAGGATAATGTCCCGTTGGCGCTACTGTTTTTCAACATTGGAATCGAAGCGGGGCAACTCGCATTTATCTTTTTGGTGTGGGCTATCTGGCTTGTGATTAGAAAGCCATTAGCGCCGTGGCAGGGCAGGCTGTTTCCGATACCTGTTTATATATTGGGTTCTTTATCCGCAATGTGGTCCATTGAGCGAGGGCTAGCTGCGCTGCTGAGTTAACCGTTAGCATGTACACAAGATTATCAGCATAGTGCGTATCCCAACGGATAGCGGTGGGGTAGATTCACTATTTAACGTTCATAATCACTCTAATAAAGAAAAGGAAATTTAAATGACCAAGACCGGATTACAACTTCGCTCCACTGTTACAGACGATAACACGCTAGAGATAACACTCGTCGATGTGGCGGTTCCTGAGCCTGGTCCTGACGAGGTCCTGGTGCAGGTTGAAGCCTCGCCGTTGAACCCATCTGATTTAGCCTTGCTGTTCGGCCCTGCGGATTTAACCACGGTAAGGGTGTCGGGGACGGCAGAGCACCCAGTGGTCAGCGCTGATATTCCCGCAGCTATGATGAAGATGGTCGCTGGGCGCATCGGTCAGTCGATGCCGGTGGGTAATGAGGCTGCAGGAACGGTCATCGGCGCTGGCGGATCTGATGCTGCGCAGGCATTGATCGGTAAACGAGTCGGCATCATTGGTGGGGCGATGTACAGTCAGTACCGCTGTGTCAATGCCTTTATGTGCCTCGAGCTAGAAGAGGGCACCACAGCGGCAGAGGGCGCGTCCTGCTTTGTTAACCCGCTTACTGCGTTGGCCATGGTTGAGACTATGCGCATGGAGAATCATACCGCGTTGGTGCACACGGCAGCGGCGTCTAATCTTGGTCAGATGTTAAACCGTATTTGCATGAACGAAGACGTTGCGTTGGTGAATATCGTCCGCAAGGTGGAGCAGGAAGCGCTACTCAAAGCTATGGGTGCCAAATACATCGTGAATACAGCGAGTGACAGTTATTACGATGACCTGACAGACGCGCTCGCCGAAACGGGTGCGACACTAGCTTTCGATGCGACCGGCGGTGGCAAACTGGCCGGGCAGATCCTCTCCTGTATGGAAGCAGCGGCGTTACGCAGTATGACGGAGTACAACGGTTATGGCAGTGACGTATTTAAACAGGTGTATATCTACGGCGGTCTCGACCGAAACCCAACGACGTTGACACGCAATTTCGGATTTTCGTGGAGCCTGTCAGGCTTCCTGCTGACACCGTTTTTGCAGAAGGTGGGCATTGAGAAGAGTATTCAAATGCGGGCTAAAGTGGCGGCAGAAATAAAAACAACGTTTGCCAGTCACTATACGAGGGAAGTGTCACTTGCAGAGGCGCTGTCGTTAGAGGCAATGGCGGTTTATGGCAAGCAAGCGACGGGAGAGAAATATCTAATCAAGCCGCAGGATTGATCAAGGGTTTCACTAACGTTCTACTGCAAGTTCCCATGGGTAGAAGCCGGAACACCCCAATGCGTTGTAGCCTGCCTCATCCCAGACGTCGTCGCCGGCGTTAGCGAGGAGGAACATTTGTACATGCAGGGCACAGCGCGATTGCAGATCCGTGATGTTTTGATCCTGCGCTATGCGTTCTTTCAGCATTGCCACAGTCATAGGTTCCTTTACCATGCGCAGGCCTCCACCGCTGGCAGTGTCAAGCAGCATGAGATTAGGACCAGCGTTGCCCCAAGGGCGCCACTGCGGCAAAAGCCCGCTGCGGCCAGTTGCTGGCGTGCCTGTTCTGGCAAACTCAGACCAGTAGCTGCGCATCTCTTGGGCCAATAGGTCACGATCTGCACTGTTGTTGTCGGTATAGAGGCCCGGTGCTCCGATGGCTCCGTCGAATTCACCAAAAATATAGGCGACTTCAAGGCCGTGTGCTGCGCCGAGCAATTCGCTGTAATCGATCAGCCAGTTTTTTCCGCCCTCATCCCAGTCCCAACGATAAGCAAAAACCGGCTCTGAACCGTTAGTGGCAATGATGTCCGCGACGCCGTCTACCGCCATCGCCTTCCAGCCGTCACTGAGGTAGGCGCTAAACTCGTTATAGCTTTGTATATCCTTGACCCGCGGCAGAACACCGAAGCGAAGTTCCACGAACTCAGGGTCTTGCGCCAAAAATAATTTTGCCTCGTCTCGATTGGTTCCCGTGATCAGGGGAACACTATTATAGCGTGAGGGATCACTGAACAATTGATATAGGGTGCTTGTAGGCAGCACTGTGCCATCGCGAAAACTTTGCGGTGCTCGATACATACCTGCACCACCCGATACACCCTCGAGGATCTCTTGTGCACTGCGGGAGTACATGAAATCACGCGTTTCTTCATCAGACATCAGTAGCTGCGCGGCGCGGGCAGCCTTGCTGTCTTTAGCGCGACCCGAATTTTGCAGCTGCAGCGACAGCCATTCGCGCGAACTGAGTGCTTGTCCCGGTGGTGTGTCGTCATGAAAGTTTTCAGCGCGCCACAGTGGTACAGTCCCCACTGATCCACTTTGTGCAATGGCTCGATGAAAGAGTCCCTTCGCCAGAGGGGATGCCATCAGTGAGAATACATTGCGGCCTCCAGCGGACTCCCCGAAGATGGTGATGTTGTTACGGTCGCCGCCAAAGTGGGCAATGTTATCGGCTACCCACTGCAGTGCCGCGATCATGTCGAGGTTGGCATAGTTGCCGCTAGCATCCAAGGCGTCTCGGTCGGACGTCCGCAATGCGGGATGACTCATCCAGCCAAAAAACCCCAGACGGTAGTTGATCGTGACTACGACGACCTGTTCGCCACTGGCTAGTAGACTGCCGTCATAGGTGTTTGCTGTACCGATGGTGTTACCGCCACCATGAATCCAGAACATAACTGGAAGCTTGTCTGCGTTTACGCTGCTGTGTTCACGGGGTGCCCACACGTTGAGATAGAGGCAGTCTTCGCTGCCGACCACGGCACCGCTGTCGCCAGGGAGTCCATCGAGTGGGCCCGATAACTGTACGCAGGCATCTCGAAACATCGTTGCGTTTAGGGCTTCTGTCCACGGTTCTACCGGCTGCGGCGAACGCCAGCGCAGATCTGCGATTGGTGGCGCGGCAAATGGAATGCCTAACCACACGTAGGTCTTGCCTGCATCTTCACTGCCGATTACTGTGCCGCTTTGGAGGGTACGTTCGGCACCCGCGTTTGGAATTTTCGTTATGGACTCTGGCGATGAAGGCCAAAAATAGACAGTGAGTACTGCCAGTAAAACTACTAATATTAGAACAACAGTTTTTTTCATGGCGATGCTCCGCTAATCATGGCGTTATCATTAAGGATTGCCAGGCCAGTCTTCCATGTCGATCAGCGGGTAGAAGGCGAGTTGTATACCCTCCATTATATTACTGTCGTTTTCCAGAACATTGCGGCGTCGTACATAACGCCCTTTGGTTGAGCGGCTATCTATTGCGTCGGTGGCATCTAGGCCTCCACGTCCATGAAACACGGGTTTTAATTCCGCGTCGTAGATGGTGACGTTTAAGGAGACAACCGCCGCCATCATGCTCCAGTCGAAATTGGCACTGACGCCATCACCGGGCCCTTGCATCGTCGGTGCGCGGGCGACGCCATCCCAGCGCGCTAGATGTTTCATGCCGCCGCTAAACGATTCCTGGCGCTCTACAAGGTCGGTGAATATGAATCCATCGACGTTTGAACTAGCGACTAATTTATCGCGCACTTGGTACATGATCTGTGCAAACGTCTTCGCGTTGATCTTGCCACTGGTGGGGTCTACCGGATTGCCAAAGGCCCGCACCGCGCTATTCCACTGCTGCTCAAACTCGCGCTGGGGAAGTACCTTAAACCCATTTTCTTGCAGATATTCAGAGATTTGTGCATCGATGCGGGGCGCTTCTTTGTCTAGGTAGTTACGCGACTGCGAACCTAAATCAACATGGGCGATAACAACGGTTTTCATCGGGTTCGCATCGAGGCGGGGCTGATCGGTCTCGGCAGAAAAGACCGTAGGATTATAGGCTGGCGTTGCACTGCAGGCGCTAAGTAGCGCAGCATAGGCGAAAAAAATGCTGTATCGGCAGAGGGTTTGGGACAGTCGCATGCTTTATTCCCTATTGTTATGGATCAATGGATGATACCAAAATACGCTGAAGGACACAGCATCATGGACAAAAAAAGCAAACCGGCGAAGTGGTCGATACTACGATGCATGATAGTCTTTAGGCAGACAAAGACGTTTTCGCAGGAGACGTTATTACATGAGTATTAGTTTGCATGTGAAGCGGTTAGGAGAAGGCTCTGCAGTCGTGCTATTGCATGGCCTGTTCGGTGCGGGAAGCAACTTGGGCGTTCTAGCGCAGGCCCTGCAGGACAGGTTCACGGTGTTTAGTATAGACCTACCTAACCATGGGCGATCGGCGTGGCTGAAAAATCCGGATTTGGCTACAATGGCTGCGAGTTTGCAGCAGTGGATGGATGCTGAAAGGTTACCCCGAGCGCATTTTTTAGGGCACTCTTTAGGTGGCAAAGTCGCGATGCAATTTGCGCTGCGGTATCCGCAGCGTGTTGAGTCGCTTGTCATTGCTGACATCGCGCCAGTGGAGTATTCGTCCCATCACGATACTGTTTTTGCTGCACTTGCTGAGGTAAATGCTGCACATTGCACCAGCCGGAAGCAAGCGTCACGCGTAATGGCAAAATGTTTAAAGGACGAAGCACTGATACAGTTTTTAATGATGAGCCTGCAGCGTGATAGCACAGGAATATTCCGCTGGCGTTTTGACTATAAGGGTTTAAGGCTCTGTTATGCCTCAATGCTCGCAGCGCCGTCAGCGGGACTGTTGTATTCTGGGCCGACCTTGTTTATCAAAGGTGGTACATCGCACTATATTTTAGAGGAACACTGGCCTATGATTCAAAGGATTTTTCCGCAGGCGACGCTTAAGGTTCTACCGGGCTGCAGCCATTGGTTACACGTAGAAAAGCCAAAATTATTCAATAGCATTGTGCAACGCTTTCTTGGGACATTAAAGCCAAGTATGCTGACGCCTGAGAGATAAAGCTACGAGAGATTGAACGGGGTGTATTTTAATTTGGGAGAGGTTGTAAGCCTGCTGGCATTTGGTTTGCTGTGCATGTATTTTTTATCGGCTGTCCGCGTTCGAGAACTTGCTCTGCAGGCGGTTGCCCGAGCCAGTAAACGCGATGAGTTTCAATTATTGGATCAATCAGTGCACGTGCAGCGCGTGTCTCTTAGCCGCGATGCTATGGGTCGTTGGCGCATCTGGCGCCAATATCGCTTTGACTATACCTACGAGGGCGTGGAGCGACGCCAGGGTTTTGTTATCATGCTGGGGAAGCAATTGCAGTCTATTATAGTGTCGGAGAGACTTCCGACACTGCATTAGCATTAGCGCTTATTTTTTAATCTGTGACTCCAGCATGTTTGCCACTTTTTGCCCATAGGGGGGCAAGGTGCCAGCCAGTTTTGCCATATCCACAAACCCTTCTCGGTAGACGCCGCGAGCGTGGCTAAAGGTTCGGAAACCGTCACGGCCACGATAGTTCCCCATGCCACTATGACCGATACCGCCGAATGGTAGGTCGTCGCAGCCCACCTGCAGGGCGATAGCATTAACGGCAACGCCGCCGGAGAGTGTGTTATTAATGACTTTGTCCTGTTCCGCTTTATCTTTTCCGAAGTAATACAAAGCCAGCGGTCGTTCCCGAGCATTGATGAAGTCAATGACGTCCTCCAACTTTTCATAGGCTTTGATGTTCAGTATGGCGCCAAAAATTTCATCCTGCATGCAGGTAAGATCATCGTCAGGGTTGACCACTAGGTGTAGGGCAATCTTATGCTCGTCGCGCTCGGAAAAGGCTTCGCCGGGCGGGCATAGAGGAATGACCCTAGCACCTTTGCTAGACGCCTCATCAATGTAGCCTTTCACGCGATCGTAGTGGCGTTCATTGATGCACGCTACAAAGTCAGGGTTATCCTGAATGGTCGGGTACTGTTCTGCTATTACCGCTTTGCAGCGATTAATAAAGGCCTCCATGCGGCTGTGCGGTACAAAGCAGTAATCCGGACTGACGCAGAGTTGACCGCCGTTCATAGCTTTGCCTGTTATGATGCGTTCTGCAGCTAGGTGAATGTCACAATCCTCGCCAACAATTACGGGTGACTTGCCGCCCAGCTCCAGCGTAACGGGAACCATGTTTTCCGAGGCGGCGCGCATCACCAGTCGGCCAATGCTGGTGGCACCGGTAAAGATCAGGTGATCCAGCGGCAGGGCAGAAAAGGTGGCTCCGACTTCCGGTCCACCCGCGATAACGGTGATTTCCGACTCTTCAAAATACTGCGCGAACAACGTCTGCATGATGTCAGCGGTATGCGGCGTGTACTCCGAAGGCTTAATCATGGCACGATTTCCAGCGCCCAGTACATCCGCAAGTGGGCTGAAAATCATATTCACCGGTACATTCCACGGCGTCATGATGCCAATCACGCCCTTAGGCTGATGGTGCACCTGCGCCTTTGCACCAAGGAAATTCATCGGCATAAACGGAGTCCGTTTTTCCGGCTTCATCCACTTCTTCAGATTTTTCTTCACGAATTTGAGACTGCCCACAGATGTCATGATATCAGTCATTAGAGTGACGTATTTTGAACGACCGCCAAAGTCCTTGTTAACGGCCTCACAGATTACCTCTTTGTTGTCTACCAATAGCGCGATACAGCGATCGATGCGGTCAATGCGCGTGGCGAGCGCGACAGGGCCTTCTGATTGAAATGCATGCCGCTGATTGTTCAAAACGGCTTGCAACTCGGCAGCTACTGGACTTTCCTTTAATGACGCGTTCATGTTCGATCCCTTTAAAGACATTTATACTGTGGCGACGGCTGCGGTTTGCTGTGCTTTGTTTTGTTTCGATCTTTCGCTTAACCCTCGGGGCAAGGTGGTCTTCACTCCCGCGTCCTGCAGCAGCATGTCTGCGCATTTCTCGGCGATCATGACAGCCGGTGCATTCGTGTTGCCTGACGTAATTTTGGGCATGATTGACGCGTCGGCAACGCGCAGTCGCTTGATACCATGCACGCGCAGGCGGTCGTCCACCACCGCCATCCCATCAGAGCCCATCTTGCAGGTTCCTACGGGATGATAGACCGACTCTGCCTCGGCACGGACATAGTCGAGGATCTGCTCATCTGTTTCCGTGAGCGCACCGGGCCTAAATTCTTCACCACGATATTGTTTCAAGGCGGGCGCCAGAAAGATATCTCTCACTCTACGAAAGGCAGCAATAATCGCTTTTCGGTCGCTTTCGGTGTCGAGATAGTTAGCGTGAATGCTTGGGTGAACAAGCGGGTCTTTGCTACGGATGTGCACGCTGCCGCGACTCTCCGGTCGGAGGTAGCACACAGTGGCAGTTGTCCCGGGTGCCGGTTTTAGGTTGCCCTTGCGGTCGGGTTCACTGGCCGCCGGTGCGAAATGGATCTGCGAGTCGGCCCTAGCGGCATCATTTGTGCTGCGAAAAAACACGCCAACCTGTGCTGCTGGGTGAGCCAGCAAGCCCGTCCCTTTAAGTAGGTACTTGAGAAAATTCTTAGCCATGGCCAACGGGCGGGTTTCCTCATAGAACGTCGTTACGCCGTTAAGTCCTTGCTGAATATTGACGGTCAGATGATCCTGCAGGTTTTCGCCTACTCCGGGGAGATGATGTGTGGTCTCTATGCCCACCGAGTTCAAGTGCTGTTGATCACCAACGCCTGATAATTCCAACAACTGTGGTGAGTTAATGACGCCGCCGCAGAGTATGGTCTCACGGCGAGCATAAGCGCGCTCAGTAGGTGCACCTTTTTTTGCATGCAGCCGGTATTCGACGCCGACAGCCTCACCATCTTCGATAAGAATGCGTTCACACAATGCGCCGGTCACCACGGTGAGATTGGGTCGACTCTTGCACGCTTTTAGAAAAGTGCGAGCAGAACTCTGGCGTCTCCCTTTCCGAATGTTGGTCTGATAATACCCAGCACCCTCCTGACTTGCGCCGTTGAAATCTGCATTGTAGGGAATGTCGCACTGAATGGATGCTTCGATGAAGATGTCAGCCAAATCCATTTTTTGGTCATTGGCAAAGTCCTCAACCCAGAGTGGCCCGCCGTAACCGTGCCACTCATTGGCACCTTCCGCTTTGTGCTCTGAGCGCTTGAAGTACGGCAGAACCTCATCATAAGACCAGCCGGCGTTGCCCATTTCACTCCAGTGGTCGTAGTCTTCGCGCTGTCCTCGGATGTACACCATACCGTTGATGCAACTGGTGCCGCCCACTACCTTGCCACGAGGCCAAGAAATACGGCGGTGATGCATATTGGGGTCCGCTTCGGTCTCGTAGCACCAGTTAACCTTGGGGTTCTTCATCAGAAAAGCGAAGCCCAGTGGGATATGGATGAGCGGAAAACTGTCGTTGCCACCGGCTTCAAGAAGCAGTACACGCCGGCTAGACTCGCGTGATAGACGGTAGGCTAGTGCACATCCAGCGGAGCCGGCACCTACAATGATGTAGTCATATGGGGTAGTGTTTTCGACCATGGTGCATAACCTTCTATTTAACGGCTTGTTTGCAAGTTTGCATCTGCTCCTGCGCAAAGTCGCGAGGGCATCATAGACAAATGAACAGAAATTGATTATTGTTCATTGTCAGTCGCGGGTCAAGATAGCAACCTTTCAAATGTCGAACGAACAGTTTAATGCTCTGCACTATAGCGATCCGATGGTCGCGCGGATTCTTGATGCTGGCGAGCAGTGTATTCATCGGTTCGGTATACGTCGCACCTCCATGGGTGAGGTGGCTCGGGTGGGTAAGTTGTCACGCGGATCTATTTATAATCACTTCAATGACAAGGAGGCGCTAATCGAGGGGATTATCCGCCGACGTCAAGAGAGCTTTCTTAATCGTACAGAGGGACGCTTAGAAAACGAGGCCACGCTGGTCGATAAGCTCACTCAGTCGGTGCTATCGGGACGCAAAGATATGGAGGAGGGTCTCTTTGCCGCACTGGCTGAAATCGAGCCAGAGACTGTTGCGATGATGTTCCTTGATCCACGATTTTATCAGAGGAGCTTATCCTTCTGGCCGCCGCACGTGCGAATGGCGCAGGAGGCCGGAGAGGTTAGCGCAGAATTGGATATTGTCATTGCAACAGACCTTATTATGCGCTTAGTTGTGTCACTGGTTATGTTCCCTCGGATGGGGGTGCAATTGAACACGCGGAGTGCCCTGCGAGATTATTTACAGCAAATGGTTAGCCGGGGTTTGGGGCCGGCACTTTAGGGCGAACTTATTGGGCCGTCGGTTTTGCGGTCGAAAGACATGGCGGAAATCCTACCCATCATTTTTCCACAAATTCTGTGCATAACTATGTGAGCAAATTGTTTAGCTAGTCTTTTGATGCTGTAATACTCGCTTCTCTACAAATTGATCAAAAAATATACAATAATATATTAACCTTAAAAAACAATAGCTTAAGATGTTTACTTGAGTATTTGAGTGCAAATAAAAAGGTAACTATGTGAAACGCTCTTGTGTCCCAGTATGTGTGTATAACATTTTGTCCCGCTACCTGAAGTAACCTTTACGATTGTCGTCGACACATTAAAGAGTGTTATCACCGGGAGCTATTGCGCAGGTTTTTCTGTAACTGCTGCGTGGGTAGCATATCTGTATTCGTCAAGTTTTTTTTGTACGTGTTACCACAGGTTACCGCAGCGCTGATAACATTACTCACCACGATAAATACATCCGCTGGTACAGGTCTCTCGAAGTTCTACCTGACTTAACAAAGGGACCTGGGGCTTTAAGTTTTTCCAAATCCAGCGCGCAATATTCTCGCTGGTCGGATTTTCCAGTCCAGGGATGTCGTTAAGGTAGTGATGATCCAGCAAATCATAGACAGGTTTAAAGCTGCCCTTCAGTTCTGCAAAGTCCATCACCCAGCCTGCAGGCTCGGGAGCATCACCGGTAAGTGTTAAGCGTACATGAAACGAGTGGCCATGCAGACGCGCACATTTATGTCCCTCTGGGACATTGGGTAAGCGATGGGCTGCCTCAAAGTGAAACTCTTTATAAATTTCCATGACTGTGTCCATGTACTCTGGTTGTGGTGTGTGGATCGAATTCACGTCTGCTTTTGTGGACATCGCAGCAGGCGTCTGGCCAACACACAGATGTTACTACTAATGCCCTCGAGTTTTAACATCCGATTATTTCGCAATATCTCCGACGAGGCATTGACCGCTGAACTAGAATCTCTATAATGCTGCTTCTCGGAATCGGGGTGATTAGCTCAGCTGGTAGAGCATCTGCCTTACAAGCAGAGGGTCGGCGGTTCGATCCCGTCATCACCCACCATTATTACTGAGAAAGTAAGTCTGCCGTGGAGCGGTAGTTCAGTTGGTTAGAATACCGGCCTGTCACGCCGGGGGTCGCGGGTTCGAGTCCCGTCCGCTCCGCCATATAATTCTGTAAGTAATTGATTAGTGTACGTCGTCAGACCATTTGGGACCAATCAGCCCGTTTTCTAAGAGACACTTTTCTGCCAGTCACTTCTCCAGTCTAGCCTGCTAATCGCAGGTTGTGTACTTTTCGCTTCGTCATCGTCCTAGCCTTCACCACAGCGCGTTGATCTAGAATCTCGTTTCTCCGTCCGTCATAAACATCTGCGGGCGTCACATTGTCCAACGACTCATGGTATCGCTCGTGGTTGTAATGTTCGACCCACTCAGCAATAGCCTTTTCCAGTTCCCACGGATAGTAGTAATGTTCCAGCTTGACCACGTTCTTCATTGAACGGTGATAGCGTTCAATCTTGCCCTGGGTCTGCGGGTGATACGGCGCACCACGCGTATGCTCCATGTCCTGCTTTTTTAGCCAATCCTTGAGCTCACCACTGATGTAACAGGGCCCGTTATCCGACAGTAGTCTTGGCTTGTGTTTTACTCGGGCCTCGGACAAACCTGTCGCCTCCAGTGCATCTTCCAGGGTGCCAGTGACATCAGCAGCGGCCATGCTTGTTGTCAAGCGCCAGGTGATGATGTAGCGAGAGTAATCATCCAGGATCGTCGACAGGAAGTACCAACCCCAGCCAATCACCCTGAAATAGGTGAAGTCCGTTTGCCATAGCTCATGCACCCGACCGGTCGGGTGCTGGAACTTGTCTGATGCACGCATCACCGTAAACTGTGGGCTGGTGATCAGATCGTGGGCCTTCAGGATGCGATAGACGCTGGATTCCGACACAAAGTAGTCGTGGGTATCGGTAATGTGCCAGGCCAGTTCTCTGGGTGTCAGATCGGGCCGGTCCAGCGCCACTTCCACGATCATGTTGCGAACCGAGTCGGGTATCCGGTTCCAGTGACGTCGCAAGGACCGGCCCTGATTCGCGAGGCCATCCAGCCCACCTTGCTCGTAGGCACTGTACCAACGATAGAAGCTGGTGCGACTGATCTTGATCTCATCCAGAGTCCGGCGCACAGACAGTTCTGAGTCCTCCACCAAGCGGATGATGGCCAGCTTTTCCGATGCGGTGCGCATCATTCGTCGTCCAAGATCACACCCTGGCCAGTCAGACTTTTTTAAGCCAGCCATTACGCAGGTGATGCTCCCGATACCGCATCTGATGTTCCACCATGTATCACTCCATGAGTTAATAGACATGCACTGCATTAAGACGCTGAACCCACTGAATTCCTCCCAGGCGAGGCAAGGCCAGGCGCCAGCCAAAGGCCGTAGCCGATGCCTAGTAAGCCAATAAGAAAATAATAATATGACTTAACCTTGGCCGTGCCTTCGGCTGCTTTGGCTGGCGCCCGCAGCCTTGTCACTCCGAAGAATGTAGAGGGCGTTGATTAAAATGCTCGTAAATTTATATAAAGTATTTTTTAAAAAAACTTTTGCAGATTTCTATCATCTGGATACGGGCGCAGTAACTAACACTCGCTTGCCCAATGGCAAGCATACCCCCCCCGGGTAGCTTGCCTTGTCGGTTAACACTTTCGGATCGGTGCCTCTTTGAGGATAGAGGTTTATCATAAGGAAGCCATCGAAAATGATAGATTTCTCTTTACAGCAGGTCATAGTCCTCGCGTAGCTGAGTCAGGGGTCGCTCCCAATATTCTTCCCAGCGAACCGCCAGCAGGGGCTTAGCCTTGCGTCCCAGCATCCAGCCCTCAGTAATTGCATCCATAATGAATGGCAGCAACTGTGGACGATACAATAAAATTTGCAGCGGTCGACTCGCAATAATCATTGCGGGGTAGGGCGCAGGGGCTTGAGCCACAGTAAAACTGACGACACGGACCTCACCTAGCGGCGTCGTGTCATAGCCGGTAAGTACATGGAATAGATCATGAAGCTGAAAACCGCGCTCAGCCAGATAACCCACGTCATCACCTCGCTTGTGATGCGCCTCGATAAACGCGGACTCACGGAGTAGGTTGGCATCAAGCTGGTTTGAAGTTAAATAGCGCTCGAATTCCTTTCCAAGTGTGCCATCGGGCAAATTGGCTAAATACGTAACATCAGGTGTTGGACTAAGGTAGCGATCTTTTAGCATCGCATCTGCGATAGGACTTGCGAGCGCCATTTCATCGAATGCCTTGAGCGCATCCTCGTCGCCCACTCGCATGAACGTATGAGCGAGAGGCACAGACGCGCGTGGGTCCCAACTTGCAAGTGACGTAAGGAGTTCTGAGATCAGTTCGGGGTCGAGTTTGGGTGATATAGGATGCGACACGCTTTAGTCCTTGGTAACCTTCTCATTTGTAAAAGTATAGGCCAAATAAGGCTGCTGAAGAAATAAATCTTGCTGATAATTTAGGGCCTTACTTTTCAAATGAACGCCTCAGGGGGCGCTGTATATGCCGTTGTTTGGTACGGCTGTTTGGACATCATTATACGGGTGCGAATCCCGGTTGAATGCGTTTTCAGCGTAACTGTTATACGGTTGAGGAATCGATCGAGGTGTCGCCGTGATCGCGTCTCAGTGAATTTATTTTGCGGATAGTCCTGTTCTTTTAATTGGTGTATTCGCAACACGACGGCAGCATGTGGCTTGATTTGCTGCCTGAAAGATACACTCTCTTATCCGTGTATGTTACGCCTTTAGAGTGCTCGCAGGGATTGGTCTATGCATTCCTTTGACCCCGTCAATGCAATATTCACAAATTAAAGACCACCATTTTTGATTTCATCTGTGTATAACTCTGCCGACAGTTTTTATTAGGAATTACCCGCGGATGCTAAGATGCCTTGCTCGTTTAAATAAAGCTTTTTTCGGTTTATGTGCTGTATTTCATCTATCCTCAAGCGCTGTATACGCACAGGGAGACCGTCGAGTAGATGAACAATGGGTGTGGAGTGCCGCAGGTGGTGCTGTCAATCAGTCCTCTGCGAACCTGAGCGACGGGCCAGGTGACGTGGCTATAACACGCGGTTACCTGAGCGGCGGGCTAGGGTATGCTTGGGATCGTGACACCAGCGTGTCCGCATCTTTGGGTGCTGGTACCACTGATTATGACTTTTCATCTGCAGCCCTAATCGAGGGCCGTAAGCCTTGGGGACGTATCCGTGACTATCGACTGTCAATGCCTGTCCGCTTTGCTCCCTTTGAGAAAATGAGCGTCATTGCCATTCCTAGTATTCGCACTTATGCAGAATCTGGCGCCAGTCTTCGCGATGGTCGCACCGAGGGGTTGCTTGGAGGCTTTAGTTGGAAGTTTTCGAATACGCTGTCCATTGGCCCGGGGTTTGGCTGGTTTTCTGATGTCGGCGATGAAAGCAACGTATTTCCTATCGTGCTAGTTGATTGGAAGATTACCGAGTCATTAAGCCTCAATACAGGACGAGGGTTGGCTGCGTCTCAGGGCCCAGGGTTATCACTCAATTACGCGGTAAACCCAAAGTGGACGCTAGGATTGAGCGCTAGATATGAAAAGATACGATTTTCGCTCAAGGAGCGAGAGGGTCGCAGTGCTGCGGTGGGAGAGGACTCTAGCACTCCACTTTATATCGTTGCTAGTTACAGTCCGTGGCCAATGACCAGTGTAACAGCGCTAGCAGGCGCTGATATTGGTGGCACACTGTCTTTGGAGGATGGCAACGGCCAGCGGCTTTCCAAAGCGGATATAGACACTGCACTGGTGTTTGGTGTCACCTTCAAGAGCCGTTTCTAGCCAATCTCTCATATCTGACCGCAACGTTTACGTCGCTGTGAGTCTCTGCATAGCGGCTTCAGTTGAAACCATTGCCTGCCTAGTCTGTGCTAGATCTGACCAGCAGATACTAGAGTTTATCTGATGCAGTGCGCAGCTCCACCTGTTTCTATAGGCGTTAGATCGGCCATATACTCACGTTTATAGCTAGCTCAATCGCGCATCTGGTAATCCGAAAAGGCCTCAGCCACGCCATCAGTGTTGCGCAGTTTGCCTAGCGCGGACATTTCTAACTGCCGAATACGCTCGGTCGATACCGTTAGGTAATCAGCGAGCTCCCTGCGACTCAACGGTGGAGAATCGTCTAACCCCCAACGCAATGTAACCACGCTTCGCTCCTGTGGGGCCAGCCCTTTCAGGCTACTTATTAGGAAACTATTAAGTGATGCCTGTTCTGCCTTTGCGGCCGGCGGGGAATAGGTCATGTCACTTAATGTATCCCCCAGCGTTAACCCGTCTGGGTCGCTGCTAAATGGGCTGTCGAGTGATATCGACAAGTTACCGGTTTGTTGCAGTCGCGCCACGGCATCCGGCTCTATCTGCAAGCGATCAGCGAGAAGATTTATACTAGGATCCTCGCCAGTGGCGTTGAGGTGGGCCAGGCTTTCGCGATATAAACGGTTGACTTGCTCGTTGACGTCCGAGGGTAAGCGTACAATCGACCGCTGGTCTTCAAGCATTCGGCGAGACGACTGATTGATCCAATTGTAGGCGTAGGTGCTGAAGCGATGACCCGTTCGCGAATCATACTTTTCCGCCGCTCTGATAAGTCCTAACATTCCGCTTTGCACACGATCCATGTAAGGCACAGCGGTACTTTTCATCTTGCCCGCGATAGCAAATACGAGACGCAGGTTGTGATTGACCAATTGCTCCCGTGCGTTAAAAAATGCTTTTAACTGACGACGAATAACTTGCCGACTTTCGTTGCAAACAGGTAGTTCTTTGGCAGAAACCTCCTCTGTATTGCTTTCAGTCCAGAATTTCCTCCAATAGCGCAAAGCCGCCACGATCTCTCCAGAGTCGCTGCTACTTAACTGAATATCTGCGAAGCCCGCCACCAGCAATGGCGACAATTCGAGTTGCGCGAGTATTCTCGGCGAGTCGTCCTTGCCGGCGAGCTTGTGGGTCTTGCCCAGTAACTTGTGCAAACGTTTCAGTAGCTTCAACTTTTCTGCATCTTTTACTAAATCAGATTGCTCGCGGCGCAAAACATAATAGTGCTCTTTATCTAAAAACACTTTAAGATTCGGCGGATTGTATAGTAGGTTTTCTACCCACTGCGCAAGGAATAAGCGGCCGCGCGCGTCTGCAAGAAGCGTCTCCAACAGCACGTCCCGTGTTTGCCATTTCCCCTCGTCAATGTTTCTCTCTTGCTCAGCCGAAAGCAGTGGATAGTTACGCGAATGCGCGTACAGCCACTCGAGATCTTCAGGGCCTGATGTTTTAGAAATCTGATTCATATTCTTTACTCCTTTACTCCTTTACTCCTTGTTCCAGAAATACATACGAAAGAAATCGGTTTCCGGGTCAATTATTTTAGTACGGCTTTGCGTGGCCAAACGCTGAGTCCATGCTTTTTGCCGCGGGCCGGCAGATCGTGAAAGGAAAGAGGATTTCCCACGATTGGCTTTATGTGATCAGAGTTGCTGAATTAAACGATAGCGGTCGCAGATTGGAACGCATAACTAGGTTGTCGGAAATACGGATGCTGAAAATGTTTTAGACCAATTCAGAGTCCAACGATATAAATATTGTGAGCGCTGCTAGGCAAGATAATGATATTTTTCAATGTAAGGACGGTTCGCTTCTGCTGTTGCCGTGCATGTTCTGGTCATATTTTGATCAGAGGCTTGGTGTTGCGATAAGATTTTTTGGCACGCCTTAGCTGCTTTGACTTTAATGCGTCGACGGTGCTGGAAGCTTCTTCAACAAAAAATCATCGAATCTATATTCGCCTATACCGGCCCCGATAATTCTAAATTTAATGTAGTGTACCCCTGCTGGGACAGAAAATTTACGCTGCAGCTCCAGCCAGGTATTTCGCTCGACTACCCTGGTTTTAAAATTCGACCAGGACAGGGCCTTCCGATTAGCGTCATAAGTAATTACGCTAGCGCCAGTAAAAGAGGCTGCTCCGGTCATTTTTACGCGGATCGAATATTGATAGTGCTCGTCTGTTTGAACTTGCACATACCGAGTTAGATTTCCATTCCAACGCTCAGTGGTCGTTGTCCGGATGATCATCATGTTGTTGGAACGAGTGTGTGAATCTGTCGTCATGTCAATTGCGGAACCATAAAACTTCCACTGGCTCTTGAGCGAGATTAGCAGACCTTTTTCATCAAAAGAGTCGGCGACGATGGGTCCGGGAAAGGGCTGGTTGTTAATGACCTGTGCGTTTAAAGCAGCAAACATCGGGTAACGGCTGAGACTAAAATCGTTGAAAATGTTTAGCCCCCACAAGCTCTTGAGCCAATAAGCACTCAAAAATATCAGGAAGGTAACCACCATCAACGCGAAAAATTTTCTAGTCATTACCATTTGCACCGCACCCAAGTACAAATATTGTACGTGCTTAGCGTTTAAGGAACCACTTTAGAAGCTAGCAGCGGTCGCGTCCGCCGATGTGTCGGGTTGCGAGTTGATCGGTGATGCTTGACACGGCGGTCTTGCCGGTCATAGGCAGGTGCGTGTATTCTCAGGCTGCGGAGTAGGGAGTGAGCTACATAACCGTAAGAGTCTGAGATATCGAGTGTTCTGCCGAAGTCGAAGAGAGCGTGTGTATGTGCATACCCCGAGGTGAATTAGTGATTGATGCCTGTTTGAAACTAGTTTGGGTGTAAATAGCGTGTCGCCAAGGTGATTATAGATGAAGCGGAAAAAGTTAAAAATCTTCATAATTGCAATTGGACTAGTCGTTGCAACTCTGCATTTTTTTGGTTCCACTCATGTTCCTCCGTTATACACGGTCAGAACAGAATTAATGCTGCCTGCCAGTTTGGAGAAAAGTTGGAACGCATTGAGTGATTTCGCACACTATCCCGACTGGAATCCATATTTGCCCAGAGTTGAAGGTAAATTTGCTGCTGGTGAAAACGTATCGTTTACGCTTGTGGACGAAAACTTTGCTGAACCGCTCGACCTCACCGCAGAACTGGGAGAGATATCACTTAACAGAAGTTTTTATTGGACTGGTCGACTGGGCCTTCAGGGCCTGTTCGATACGAAGCATGTATTTGAACTTCACCCACGTGATGACGGTAATACAGATCTGCACCACTACGAGGAATTTAGAGGACTTATCCCTGCGCTTATGCCGCGCAGAGACAAGCGGACAGAATATACTCGCGCTGCCTTCGAGCGGATGAATACGGCGCTATACCAGCGCTTGAAAGGAGCCGCCCGCTGATCCACTTTACTCGTGTGCGCCTGAATTATCGGAGCGTTTGATCTCAAGATGGAGTAGACTGCGGGTCGTTTATTCTGGTGTGCACGTCGACTTGCTAATGAAAACTGATAAGTTTAATGACTCGCCACCCATAACCCTCGCCGCTGAACTTCAGTTTGCGCCAGTCTGGATGGTAGCCATCTTAACGCTGTTTGCCGTGAGTGCTTGTGGGTCTAGTTACGACAGTAATACGTATTGGCCGATGCATACCATTGATAATACGTTCGAAGGTGCCGACGGTGTCGATGGGAATGATATCGACGGAGATGGTGACGTAGACCTGGTTGTCGGCTGGGAAGAATCTGGCCGGGCAGCACTGTATGAAAATCCCGGGGCAAGCAATGTTTTGGGAGATTGGCGCCGGACTGACATCAGTGCTGGACTGGATGTGCGGAAAATCGAAGATGCACAATTTGCCGATTTTAATAGCGACGGCAAAATTGATGCCGTTGTTAGCGCCACCGAAAATCGCAATGAGAAGGTCAGCATCCATTGGCTTTCAGATAGGACTGACATCTTCAATGATGACTCCTGGAAAAGTGTATCGATTGTTCCAGCCAGCCAATTACCCTTTCTAAAGGTTGCTATAGGGCAAATAGACGGTTCTGGTGCCAATGATATCGTGGTCGGATCTAAGAACGATAGCAAGCCCGGTAAGCTGCTGTGGTACCAAGCACCTCAGAATCCGGATTATGCCAATTCGGACCAGTGGACAGGCTGGCCAATTGCTGACATTAACTGGATCACAACAATTCTAATCATAGATGTAGATCAGGATGGCGATAATGATGTCTTGATGTCGGACTGGGCTACTCTCTCATGGTTTGAGAATCCGGGTCCTGAAGCTATTCTAGAAAATAGCCAGTCAATCTGGGCTAAGCATGTTATCAGCAGCGAGGCAAATTCGAACTTCGCAAATTGTGTAGTGGACAAGAAAGACCCGTCAAAAATCCATTTGATCGTGAGCAATGTGACTGCAAAAGAACATGTCGAAGTAGGCGGCCCAATTCTTTACTCGGTTAAAAAACATTTTGATGCAGCAGGTAAGTGGTCAGGAACGTGGATTAAAAATAAATTGAGCTCGCTGCAATCTATGCCTAGCGATATAGACATGCATGACTACGATATCAAAGGGATCGCTTGCGGAAACATCGATGACAACCCAGAGACTGACCTAGTGATATCAGCTACCGGCTATGGGCATGGTATTTTTGCATTGATGAACTTGCAGGATATATTGGGTGATCAGGCTCTCAACCTCAAAGTCATATCCGATGATGGGCACAACACCCGCAAAGGCATCAAGCATGATAATCTGCTATTAAACGACCTTGATGGTGATGGCGATCTAGATGTAGTAACCACAGAAGAAAACGGTAATACGGGATCATATTTTATCGCCAGGGGTTTAGGCCTAATATGGTATGAAAATCCGCTTTAGCAGTCTGGCGGCCTGTTCCAAATTCAAGGTACTGGAAAATCAACCTGCGCTACCCAGCGGGCGCCTACTGCGTTATTGGATAGTCGTAACAGAAAGGATGTCAAGCGCTTACCAGATGGGCTTGTTGGTGCATGCCCGGGGTCTGCAATATAATGTCATTACTGCTATACTTTTGGTGCGGAAGGTTAAGTGACGATCAAAAATTTAGAATAACAGGATGAGGATTTCATGTTCACCAGAATGCAAGATGGCACCCCCGAGGATTGGGCCGTAATTGGCGCCGCGCACAAAGAGCACTTCTACAAGACACCGGCGCATCTAATGGATATGCTGCGTAGCCTTAAAAATATTACCGCCGGGTTCGCCTGCGACCAGCTGCAACACTCCTTAATGACAGGCACCTTAGCGCGACGCGACGATGCTACCGATGAGGAGGTGGCTATTGCCTTACTGCATGATGTTGGCAAATCCGTGAACATTCCCAATCATGGACCTATCGCGGCAGAATTACTGCGACCCTATGTGTCCGACGATGCGTATCACGTGATTTATAACCATCAGCACTTCCAAGGAAAATTCTATTACACCTTTATGGGTGAAAACCCGAATATGCGAGACGATTTTACCGAAAAGAGCTGGTATGGCCTTGCGGTAAAATTGGTAGATCGATGGGATGCTCCCGCGTTTGACCCTGAATTTGAAGTCGATAGCCTAGAGTCGTTTGAGCCGCTGCTGCAAAAGATTTTTTCGCAGCCAGGACGCGTGCTTTGACGCCATCTTACCCTGAATCTATTCCTGTGGGACGACCTGCATACGGCATGTCTTGGCGAATACTCCGAAAAATATAAATACACGACACGCGAGATTTACAGCATGCTGACACTACATGGATTCCCATTTTCAAATTATCATAACATTGTAAAACATGCGCTAATGCAAAAGGGCGTATCCTTTGACGAGCATATTGTATACCCCAATACGCCTGCAATGCTGGCTGTAAATCCCACCGGGAAGGCGCCGGCCATGACCACCGAAAAAGGCACGCAGTTATCTGAGTCCAGTGTTCTAGTCGAGTATCTGGAAGATGCCTATCCAGAGCATTCGCTGTTTCCTCAAGATGTTGAAGTTAGAGGCAAAGTCCGACAGTTAATGAAGGTGTCTGAGCTCTACCTTGAACTCGCTGCCAGACGTTTGCTGCCAGCAGTTTTGGGCAATATAGAGTTTCCTCAGGCGACTTTAGATGAAGTAAAATCGGTTATGGAGCGCGGAGCACATGCCTTGGCGACTCTGGCCGAATTCGGGCCCTTTCTTGTTGGATCAGAGCTAACACTTGCTGATATTTATCTGCGTTATGCTCTAGCAATTCCAAAGATGGTTGGCCCGGCTAAGCTACACTGGGATATTATGGACGCAGTGCCGGGGCTTGCCGAGTGGGATGCTATGATGGCGAGCACCGAAATTGCTAAAAAAATTGATGCTGATCAGGAGGCAAACGCAGCGGAGTTTATGGCGTATATTTCTGCGCCGAAGTAGGTTCCCGCCGACTTGATTGGCGGCAACTGTCAGAGTCAAGCGAGAGCACTGTAATGACGGCGCCGGCTTCCGCCGTCGATTTGTCCCTACGAGTATGCTTAAAAACCGATATCGCGAGACCAATGCACAGATGGGCTTAAACGTACGTTGGCCTGATAAACATAAGAGTAAAACAGTGTATTTTCATTCTAAATAGCCTTAGGGCGGTGCTATTTGCGAGCGCAGTGCGATATATCACCGGGGAACGCGATAAAGAATTCATCGGGTGCGGTGACTAGCGTATGCAGGACGTAATTTGCTATCGGTGCTCAGGTATATTGCCCGCTCTTCCTTTATCGGAGCGTCGTACAGGCGGCTCCAATAATGCATGCTTAAGTCTCGCCGGGATTCAACAGCACCGCGATCGCAAGAAGCAGTGATTGACTCCGATAGGGCTTCTGAATAAAGCCGTCATAAGCACTGTTCCAACCCTCCAGATCTTGAAGTGCCTCTTGCGGGTGGCCGCTTGACATTATGATTGGCAGTTCCGTATGTTTTTTTCTCAATATCGACCATGTTTCGATGCCACTGATGCCCGGCATCGTGATATCCATGATTACTAAGTGCAATGGGGTCTGGCTCTTTTCAATCGCAGCGATTGCTTGTGTTCCATTCGCAGCAAGGTGAACATTGAATCCAGCCGCGGTAAGGTGCTTCGCAAGAATAGCGCGAATTGGCTCCTCGTCGTCGACAACGAGGACGTTCTTATTCACAAACCTTTCTGGGGAAGTCGAGACAGCGGTTTTCGGTAAGATGGGGCGGGCGCCCCTATGAGTTGGGAGTATAAAAGTAAAGGTGCTTCCCTGACCCTCGCTGGTTTCGATTCTAAGCTGGCCAGCATGGCTATCGAGGATGCCGCGCGTGGCGGCTAGCCCTAGGCCATGGCCTGCAAACTTCGTGGTGAAAAACGGGTCGAAAATCTTCGCCAATGTTGCGGCGTCCATGCCCGCACCATTGTCGCAAACTGAAACATAGACAACGTCTGTCGATATCTTTCCATGCTCGAGGCATGCAGCCCCGTTTCTCATCCTTGGAGGTCGCCCGCTGCCCGTGACAATTTCAATAGTACCGCTGGCGTTGGCGATGGCGTCGACCGCATTCGTAATCAAGTTCATCAATACCTGTCGAATCTGAGCAGGTCCGCCGCGAATGAGCGGAAGATTGTCCTCAAGACGAAACTGAACCTCAATATTTTTAGGAATTGTTACAGACGCTAAGTTGGCAACTTCGCGGATGAGCAGCGATAAATCTAGGCTTTCTGTCACAAAGGTTGTCTTGCCTGCGTAGGCGAGGAGTTGACTGGTGAGTTCCGCGGCGGTCGTGGCAGCCGTCTCAATATCGGCTAGCGCTTCCTGAATTGGGTCAGCGGTGTGGGTGCCTCTGCGAGCGACCTCTGTATTGCCTAGGACCGTCATGAGCAGATTGTTGAAGTCATGGGCTATACCGCCGGCTAACAGGCCCAGACCTTCTAGTTTTTGAGCTTGAATCATGGCCTGCGACTCTTGCCGCGTCTGTGTAACATCGGATAGTCGCCAAGCTCTTCCCTGAAAACCTTGTTTGGTTTCGATGGGTAATGTTCTTACCTCGAGAATCCTGCCGTCGCGCATCGAAAGATCGCACGACTCTCGCCGGTTTGATTTGAATGACTCGCCCTTGGGGTTCCACATCTGCTGCATTTTTTCTGGTGGGAGTTCAAGGAGTATCGTGCCTAAATAATCCTGAAGCTGATCGCCAAGATCGAACATCTCCCGAGCCGGCACACCCCACATTGCTGCAAACGCTTCGTTGATATAACGAACCTCACCGTTTTGTTCTTTGTAGAGCAGCCCCTCGCCCATCGCGAGGTCGAGAGCCTCCAGTAATGCGAAATTCTCCTCAGACTTATTCAGTGCATTTCGAAGTGCCGTCCGGTCTCTCAGTCGCAAACACAGACCTATTTCATTACCGTGACTTCGCTCAACCATGGAAACTTCTATTAAGACGAAGCTCTCTATTCCTGACGGCGATGTGAAGCGATGCTCTTGTGAGTGCGGCGCATTTTTGTCAGAGCCTGCGAGTGAAAAGGTCGGCACAGCAAGCGCGAGAATTTCATCAACCGGAGAACCCGCGTTTAATGTTCCATGGCCGAAGAGTTTGTGTGCATTTGGGTTTGCGTAAATTAGCTGGTGGTGACGGGTGACGATCAGGATAGGGTCTGCATCATGGTCGAGAACGCCGGGAAGCGATACGGATTCCAGCACGAAGAGATCGCGGCGCTCGACTGCAAATAAGAAGAGGAGGCAACTAAATGCGTAGCCTAGCGCCGTCGGGTCGAATGAGAGTGCCACGGGACTGGACACGTAGTACATCGACATCGACAGCGGAATGGAAACGGCGGCGACGAGAATCCAGCATTGCGCGCGAATCGTTGGGTTTTGTGCACAATAGCCTTCTCGCGCATGAACAAACACTGTGGCGCAGAGGGCGGCGTAGTTAATAATAGCTGTAGCGTACCAAAGCGGGCCATAGTCGCTTCTCCCAATGGGCCGAGTTTCGATGAATTGCCCGTGCCAGGGATTCGTGATTAGGCTGATCCAGAGTAGGACATTAATCGCCACAAGTACAGGAAGGGCCGACTGGAAGGGGATTTTTTGATGTCCCAACATCTGCGCAAAACGTGTGGTAAATAACCACCAGCCTGGCGCGATCATCAGTAGTCCAGTGTAGACCGCAAGCATTCCAATCCAATGCAGTTCTGGATCGTCATGCCAAATGGAAGCAAAGATGTCGCCGACGGAGAAGATGAGCGCCGAGAAGAAGACTATGGGAAGCGCTGGCCACAGCGCTGCAGGTGGGCGTCGGTAGAAAACGTGCGTAGACATCGCCACCAATAGAACGATCCCAAGTAACGTTGCGATTTGGGCTTGGGACATAAATCAATCCAGCTGTGACGTATAAATTTAAAAATTGACACCTAGATCATGCCATAAACTTGAGCTCAAAAGTAGCCAGCCGAGAGTTACGCTAGCAGGCAACTGATGCTGTGACACGCCAGGCTGTGGCATTCATTTTTCTGTGGGAGGCACCGAGATGCGGAACGGAGTTTTTCCACATTGATCTTTTCGCCTAAGTTGTGAAACACTTAGTCGCAAACACTGGTTTCAGGACATTGTTGTCCTGTATATACCGCTAACACCAGCCTCAGAGTCTCAGGACATGAATTCGTTAGATATTATAAAAATACCCGGCTTCATCTCAGATGAGGAGTGTGCAATTTTAGTCGAAGCCTTTGAAAATACTGCGCTTACAAATTCAGCGAACGGCTTTTGGGACAACATGATCGTTTATCCGGCCAAAATTACAGATCGCGATATTCTTGCGTTGATGATAAATGCCAGTACCCGCACGCGAGAAGTCATCATGGACCGTTATAAGCCTAAAGCAATATTCAGCGATAGTATTATGCTGTGCCGATGGGATGTTGGAAAACAGCTGACCCCGCATATCGACAATCAGGATTCCCACGAATACAGTACCCCATGGAGAACCTACAGCTCACTAGTGTATTTAAATCAAGGCTTTGAAGGAGGAGAAATTTTCTTTCCCCGTCTCAACGAGGTGTTGAAACCCACCACCGGTATGCTGGTGATTTTTTCATCAGGTCCAGAACATGAGCACGGTGTAAAGGTTGTGACCGCAGGTCAGAGATATACCATGCCAAGCTGGTATACCACTGACGAGTCGCACAAAAATGAGTTAGCTATGCCCCTAGGTTAGGTTATGTTCAACTGCCTATAATTGTCCTATACTAGTAAGCAGGTGTACTTTTATTAGATCGATTTGTAGAGTGCGCGAGCCCCAAAAATGGCGTGCTGGGCGCCAAGGAGATAAGGATGAACCGTCGAGAAAAGCTCCAACATCTCGCCTGCTATACCGACGCAAAGACCATCAGGCACGCTGTCGTAGCAGCCAAACGCGGTAGCGGAAAAGGTCGCCTGCAGTTGACGGCGACGATGGCTTGGGTAGCTTATTCATGCCCAGACGCCTGTCCGGCTGTGTGCGACAATATAGCCTCGGCATGGTTGGGCAGTGGCCCGACCCCAGAGGTGCCTAGGAATGAAGCTGCGGCGCCCATGCCAGACAGTTTTTGGAAAGCATTTTGGGCAGTGGTTGATGGCCACGATGAGGGCTATGACGCGATAGAAATTACGGCAGCGGTGGCTTCACTGGGCGAAGCGCTGCACGAAGATATGGGGCCAATTTCAGAACAGCATGCGCTTAACCACTCAGGTGCAGCCGCTGCGCAAATATGCGATATTCCAGGCTATACGGACATAGAATCACTGAGTCAATGTCCCACCAACAGTCTGGGTTATGCGCTTTTTCGACTCGTTGAAGATAACGGTTATGACCCTGAAGTATTAAGCCGCGACGCCATACAATTGAATCAATTGCCCCACGTGTTGCACTACCTTAATGCACGTATTTTGCAAATGCATGAGGTTTGGCATTTAGTGGCCGGATATAGAACGACGTCGTCTGGCGAGATTGCAATTTCTGGATTTCAACTGGCGCAGTTTGGCCACAACTATTCTTCGATGTTCCTTGCTGCTGTAATGGCGATTAGCACATTCAAGGAGCCAGCGGGTTTTGGTATCCTGATGCAAATTATTAATGAAGGCTGGCGTCACGGGCGTGAAGCGCCAGTGATGATGGACATTCAGTGGGAAGATGAGTGGCATACGCCACTTGAAGAGATTCGACAAAAATATAATATTCCTCACTATCAGAGTGTTTTCCCGTCCGACGTGCTGGAACAAGTAGAAGAGGCGCCTTTCTGGCGCAAAGCCATACTGATGCTGAAGTTACTGCGCTTTAGTTTGCGTCTTCGGCAGGATCCACCGGTTCCGCAGAATCAGTTGGCCATTTAATAGGTGTAAGACACATCCGCGTGGGTGTCTGTTGGTTTATACAATGATGGCGCTGGCGACGGTATATCGAGCTGAGACGCTGGATTCCTTTGGTTCAAGCGATATCTAATTTCGACTAAGCTTTATCTTTCTTTGGTAGGCAGTTCGTTCTTCACATGGGACCGAGTATGAATGCCAAAGTGATTAAGCGTCAAGGGTGCATACCCATCGCTCAGCCACCGGCTATGTAGGTATTGTAGATGCCGCCTGGCCAAAAAATCGCGTTCATCAATGCTGGAGCAAACGGCTGACCTTCAGCAATCAAGAAAACCAAGAAAAATATCACAATCCCTGTCGTGTAGATCTGCCAAATCAATCGGAACATCCGCTGTCACCCCTCTTCTAATGAACGTAATAATCAGTGTAGACGAAAAAGTCATTGTGGTAATGATTCATTATAAATTACGCAATAAATACAGGGGAGTAGCATGCGCGAAGAACTGTGCCAACCGACTGTGCATCCGCATCATGTGTCAGATGTCTTCCCTGAGCCAGTGCGGCTGTACTGTGTACACTGTAATAATAAGAGCGATAACTAATCACGAACAGCAACTCACCCGATTCCCAAAGCACGCTCCAATTGGCGCATGAACTGCAGAACTTCATCAAGAATATGGTCATCATGGCAGGCTTGCTTTACATGGCAGGTGTGACATCGGTCGCGAGTGAGCGAGCAACAAAGAACCAACAAGAGTGACGTTATGGGGATTGGCATTAATGGAACAGGGCTGGTGCTAAAGGCCTCCATTGAAGCCATTACCGAAGATGCGCTGTCTGCATTTATCGGCGGATTTTCAAGCTGCTGGTTAGCGGAACATCCAACTGGGGGGTTGACGCGCTAACGGTGTTATCGATGGTTGCTCAGGCAGTGCCCGATATTCAGTTGGGAACAGCGATTGTTCCGACTTTGCCGCGGTATCCTATGGTAATGGCGGGTCGGGCGCTGACAACGCAGACTGCTACCAATGGCCGTCTTATGCCATCCTACAAGGCAATGTTTGAGAAAGAAGGGGTGAGCGAACCGGGCGACCTCGCGTTGGTTGGTAGTGCCAACGAAGTAGAAGATGGCCTAGCGAAACTGATGGAGTCCGGAGGGACGGATTATGCGGCGTCGATTTTTGCAACGTCCTCTGATGAACATATTCAGACCAGAGAGCTGTTATGCTGGATAGCACAGAATGTGTAAAGACGCTGCGGGTGTAGCCATCGAGAGGCAGTGATCTAGGCGTTATGAATGAGTGAGGCAGTCATGAAAAAAAAACAATTAGGGCAGCTATTCGACGTCAGTCGCTGCACCTTAGGTGGCGGAGGTATAGGGCAAGTCTGGGGCTCAACGTCTCAGGGCGAGGCAATAAAGACGGTCAAGGCCGCGTATGAAGCCGGTATCAATCTGTTTGATACGGCGCCCTTGTATGGCAATGGTGAGGCAGAAAAAGTGATGGGCTTGGCTTTTCCTAATGGTTATCCGGATAATATTTTATTAACCACCAAATGCTTGTTAGGCGCAGCAAATGGCGAAGATATTGAACGCATACTATCGAGGTCCCTACAGCAAAGCTTGGTATTGCTAAAAAGGGACTATGTGGATATGTTCATCTTGCATGGTTATGTTGTGCCCGACAATTGGCAAACGAACATTCCGCAAGCATTGTTATCAAAAATTGCAGTTACCCTGTCCGTCTTCAATAACCATGTTATTCCGGCCTTTGAAAAGCTTAAGCAGAGCGGACGAATTAGGGCTTGGGGTGTGACGGCTGTCAGTACGCAGGTAACCAATCTGGATATTATCAGTGCGCAAAAACCTCCTGATGTTGTTCAATGTGTGAGCAATTTGCTGGATTCAGCGGGTAGCATGGCAATTGCCGCAGAAAAACCTGACCCTCGAGCCGTCATCCAGCACGCAAGGCAGCACTCTGTTGGCGTGATGGGTGTTAGAGCGGTTGCGGCAGGCTCGCTAACCAGTGTCATTGACAGGCCCGTCGCAGCGAATTCAGCAGAACAGGTTGATTTTGAGCGCGCCGCACCGTTTCGTTTAATTGCTGTTGAGATGGGGATCTCCCCGGCGCAACTTGCGCATCAATACGCCTTGTCGATGCCAGGGGTTGAGACGTTGGTTCTAGGGGTTAAAAATCGGGAGGAGTTGGCAGAGTGTTTGACGGCCGAGGCATTGCCCGCTCTAGATCCATCCGTGATGCAGCGAATTGATGCGGCTGTTCGGGCGTAAGTAAGGCGTGCTCTGGAGGTTTAGCGGTTTTGGCTTGACTCAGAAAGCGCGCGTTTCGCCAATATCAAGAACCCATGCTGCGTTGCTACCGAGTTCGGTCTTTTTCGCTGCCTCGTTGAAACGCTGCGGCGGTTCTGCTAGCGGTTCATCGGACAGGTCAAAAGTGCCAAAATGAATCGCCAGAGCACTGTTTGCGCGCAGGTCGATTGCAGCCCGCACCGCTTCTTCTGGATTCATATGTGACTGACGCATCATTGCTCGAGGTTCATAGGCTCCAACAGGCACTGCCGCTAGATCAAAAGGGCCTAGTGCCTCGCCAATCAGTTTAAACCCCTCAAAATAGCCGGTATCGCCGGCGAAGTAAAAGCGTCGCTCCTTGCCAATCACAGCCCACGATGACCAAAGTGCCTTCCGCTCGTCCGTAAGGCTGCGTTTGCTCCAATGCTGAGCCGGGAGGCAGGCAATAGTAACTTCTTTATGGACATGAGTTTGTCCCCAATCAAGTTCTTCTACATTGGAAATTCCCTGCTGATTTAGAAGCGCACCGTTTCCCAGTGGGACGTAGAAGACCGTTGCTGGATTACGGTCGGCTAGCGCTCGCAGCGTTGGCAGATCAAGGTGGTCATAGTGGTTGTGAGAGATGAGCACAAAGTCGATAGGAGGAAGATCATCTATCTCTAGGCCGGGCTCGACAAAACGACTCGGGCCAACAAACGGAACCGGGCTAGGTCGATTAGACCATATCGGGTCAGTAAGAAAGGAGACATGATCCATTTGCACCAGCACACTCGCGTGGCCTATCCAGGTCACGCTAGGCCGACTTTGGCCTGTGTTTTCCCGCAGCCATAACCCATCGTTGGACACACGATTTGGCCTGCCCTCACTGTCTCTAAAATACGTCCCAAGTCGACGCAACATAAATGGAAAACGAACCGCGACTGGGCCGTGCCCTATGTCCCCAGTGAGGTTAGTAAATCGTCCATTTTTAGATTTTGGCGCGCCCGATGCCATGGTGTCATGCTGGTCGGCAATCGTCATATCAGAGCAGCCCACGATAAAACATAAAAATCCGGCGATTACAGCGTTTCGTACGGTTGAGTTTGCAGTTGATGAATGCACGGACGATATTATAGCGGCAAGACTGCGCATCTGCACTGCAATTTTGTATTTAGAGTTTGACTCCAATACACTGTAATGTCGGTATAATCTAGTCCCAAAAGGTTTGTCTCCAAGCGGGTTTGAGGATTCAGCTGCCGAGCTCCAAGACTAGTGGACACAGAATCCATTTAGACAATTGAATGAGGAATAAATTATGAGCGATGAGAACAAATGTCCTGTCTTGCATGGTGCCAATGAAGCTGCAGCAACCGGCAGCACGGCCAACCAACGTTGGTGGCCGAACCAGTTAAATTTGAAGATCTTAAACCAAAACGCGGTGCAGACGAGGCCACTCGAGGCATCTTTTAACTATGCGAAGGCCTTCAATGAATTAGACTTGGTGGCGCTCAAGACAGACCTCACGCTTTTAATGACAGATAGTCAGGAATGGTGGCCGGCTGATTTCGGTCATTACGGCGGTCTCTTCGTGCGCATGGCTTGGCACAGTGCGGGTACCTACCGCACCTATGACGGGCGCGGTGGGGCATCTACGGGATCACAGCGTTTTGCGCCGCTCAATAGCTGGCCTGACAATGGCAACCTCGATAAGGCGCGTCGTCTGCTTTGGCCAATCAAGCAGAAATACGGTAACAAGATTTCGTGGGCTGATCTGATAATTCTAACAGGTAATGTCGCGATGGAATCGATGGGTTTTAAAACGTTCGGGTTCGGTGGAGGGCGTGAAGATGTTTTCGAGCCTGAGGAAGATATCTATTGGGGCCCCGAAACTGAGTGGCTTGATGATAAACGTTATACCGGTGAACGCGAACTTGCGACGCCGCTTGCAGCTGTGCAAATGGGGTTAATTTATGTCAATCCAGAAGGGCCGAATGGAAATCCAGACCCCGTGAAGGCGGCTTTTGACATTCGCGATACATTTAAACGCATGGCGATGGATGATTATGAAACGGTCGCACTTATTGCGGGCGGCCATACGTTTGGTAAGGGCCATGGTGCAGGCCCGGAGGATAAAGTCGGCGCTGAACCGGAAGCCGCTCCTATGGAGAATGTTGGCCTGGGTTGGATTAACAGCTTCGGGACAGGCAAGGGCGGTGATACAACGACCGCAGGTTTTGAAGGCGCATGGACAGTGAATCCAACGCAATGGGATATGGGTTATTTCGACGCCCTGCTGGGCTATGAGTGGGAGCAAACGACAAGTGGCGCTGGCCATGTGCAGTGGACACCCACGGCCGCCTCTGAGGCAGGTCAAGCACCAGCAGCGCAAGATCCATCTCGCACTGAGTCGCTGATGATGCTGACAACTGATTTGGCTCTGAAGCAAGATCCTGCTTATGCCAAAATTGCCAAGCATTTTCATGAGAATCCAAACGAGTTTGCTGATGCCTATGCGCGAGCATGGTATAAGCTGACTCACCGTGACATGGGTCCAATTGCACGCTATCTGGGGCAGGAGGTGCCTGATGAAGAACTGATCTGGCAGGACCCTATTACGTATCACCCCGGGCCGATGATAGGTGATGCAGATATTGCTCAACTCAAGTCACTGATACTTGCTTCTGGCCTAACTGTGCCGCAACTGGTCAATGCGGCTTGGGCTTCCGCCTCCACATTTCGAGGATCAGATAAGCGTGGTGGAGCCAATGGTGCTCGTATCCGTTTGGCGCCCCAGAAGGACTGGGACATTAACACCTCGTCTGGCGTGGGGGAGGTGATCTCTGTTCTCGAGGCTGTTCAGGCCACGTTTAATGCAAGCGGCACACAAGTCTCGCTTGCCGATTTGATTGTATTAGGCGGAGTGGCCGCAATCGAGAATGCCAGTGGTTGCGATGTCCCTTTCTTGCCAGGTCGCGGTGATGCGACTCAGGAGCAAACAGATATAGAGTCTTTCGGCGTATTGGAGCCGACGTTCGATGGATTTCGTAACTATAAAAAAACGGAGGACACACGGCCAACCGAGACGCTTCTTGTCGACAAGGCATCTCTGCTAACCTTGACTGCGCCAGAAATGACGGTGCTTGTCGGTGGTTTGCGCAGCCTTGGCGCAAATGCGGGTAACGCTTCAGTGGGTGTATTGACCAAAGAGGTGGGTACATTGAGCAATGATTTCTTCGTCAACTTACTCGACATGGGTGTCGTGTGGACATCGATTGACGCATCGCAGGAGACGTTTGAGGGCAAAGACCGCGTAAACGGCACGGTGAGGTACACTGGAACACGCGCTGATTTAGTTTTTGCATCGAATTCTATCCTGCGTTCCGTGGCTGAAGTCTATGCCTCAAGCGATTCTAAAGATCGGTTTGCCGCAGACTTTATTCGAGCATGGACTAAAGTGATGAACCTCGACAGGTTTTAAAGTTTTACGATACAGGGGGGCAGTGGGCAGCCATCGATAGGGTTAGATTGTCCTCTGTCGACACCTTGCCTTGGACGCTTCTGCGCCATGCGCAGAGGCCCATATCTTTTCACACAGCGATTAGGTCGCAAGGGCGAGTTGCCATAGCGCCCTTGCCCTGCCGAAAATTCCTACATTTCACGTAGCGCCACACCGGTAATCATAGGTGCCCGCGTTTATTGCCATTGGCTGTAGTAGGATTTACCGTCAGCCTGAAAAGTTGCTTGCACACTTATGATCTTTAAGTTTAGACGTACAGAGCAAAAAGCGTGCGAAGTAAAGAGGGCACCGATATAAGTGTCAGAATAAATGTCACTTCTCTGCAGGGCGGACAGGGAAGATGTGATTTGCCAGTATATCAGTGTGATACAGTGTTAACCTGATAGTGAACTATCCGATGCCTATATGGGCGCACGGTTGATGCGTTATCAGGTCGGCTCCGAAGTTAATAATTATTGAGCATAAAGTATGAATCAAGTTGATTTAAGCGATGTGGGAAGTCGAACGTTCCCTGCGATACTGCATAAGCAGTCGCTAGAAAATGGCTCTACTGAATTCCTTGTGACGGACCAGCGGCGATTGACCTTTTCAGACGTCGAGGCACTGACCGACCACTTAGCGGGTGGCTTGCGCAGCCTTGGCGTAGAAGCGAGTGACCGTGTCGCATTGATGCTTGGCAATGATATTGAAATGGTGTTACTTGCCTTAGCGGTCAACAAGTTGGGCGCGATATGGACGCCCATTAACTCTGAGTATAAAGGCGACTGGTTACTAGATAATTTACTACGCTGCCGCTACAAAGTGTTGCTGGTTGACGCCTCACTCGAACTTCGTGTGGCAGAAGTGCAAGATAAACTGCCAAGTGACCCCATTGTGCTAGTTGGTGATAGCGAGAGCCCCGCGCTTCGCAACTTCATTACATATAATAGCCTGTTGGCAACAGAGGCCATTACGGTCACACATACTGATATTAGCTATGGTGATACCTGCTCCATCTTATGGACCTCTGGAACGACGGGTAAATCTAAGGGGGTTATGCAAAGCTACAATTGCTGGATTCGCGCAATAGTATACGGCGCCAGTAAGCAGTACAACTCTCAGGGTGGAGATGTCATTTATAACACACTGCCATTATATCATTCAGCCGCCTGGATAACCGGTATCTATCGTGCGCTGTTGGAAGGTATACCTTGTGTGATTGAGCAAAAATTTTCTGTGACATCTTTTTGGGATCGAATTAGTGAGTTTAAAGCGACGCAAACGTTTGTGTTAGGTGCGATGGGTGTTTTTTTACTCAATGCACCAGAGAAGGCTGATGACGCGAAGAATACGCTTAAAACAGCAGGCGTTGTCCCCCTTTCGGCAGAACAAAGGCAGCAGTTTGAGCACCGCTTTGGGCTTAAAATTACCCGTGGTGGCTTAGGCCAAAGCGAGTGCCTTTTGGTATGCAATCAGTTAGAAGAGCGTGAGGATATTCCTCTGCACGCGTTAGGCTTCTCCGTTGCTGACAGCGAAGTTTGTCTTATGGATGACGCCGGGTTGCCAGTGGCTGATGAAACTATTGGCGAGATATGTGTCAAGCCCTTAGAGCCGCATGTTGTTTTTAATGGGTATTTTGACGACGCCTTCGCTACTCAGGAGGCCTTTTTTGGGCAATGGTATCGGACCGGCGACCTTGGTCGAAAAGATCCTAAAACCGGCGCTTTATTTTTTGTCGATCGCAAGAAAGATGCTATTCGATACGCGGGCAGAAATATTTCAACGATGGAAGTGGAGAGCGTTGCTATACGGCATCCAGCTGTTAGAGAGGTCGCTGCTTTTGGTGTGGCGTTAGCAACCGTTGAGGGTGAGCATGAGCTGAAGCTAAACATAGTACTGCAAAGCGAAGCAGATATAAGCTATGAGGACTTGGCGGGTTTCATCAATGACAACGCGCCGTATTATTTCGTGCCTAGGTATATGGATTTTGTCGATTCATTGCCCATGACGCCAACAAATAAAGTGCAGAAATTTAAGCTAAGAGAGGCAGGTGTTGGTACGTCTACCTGGGATTTAAAGTCGTCTAAATACACAATCAAGCGTTAGTTTTCCGCGCCTAGCAGTAAGCCGCTGGTAGGCACGCCTGTTCCTGCGGTAACGACAACATGCTTTACATTATTGACTTGATTGACGGACTGCCCTCGAATTTGGCGAACGCCCTCTGCAACGCCGTTCATACCATGTATATAAGCTTCTCCCAGTTGTCCACCGTGGCCATTAATAGGCAACTTTCCGGACATAAGGTGCTCTCCACCACGAACGAAATCCTTGGCTTCTCCGCGGCCACAAAAACCGTATTCCTCCAGTTGCATTAACACATAAGGGGTAAAATGATCGTAAATAACCGCGGTTTGAATATCGTTTGGCCCAACTTCAGCCTGCCGATACAGCTGCTCGGCTACTAACGCGCATTCCGTTAAACGTGTCATATCGTCTCTGTAATACGAGGTCATTGATTGTTGATCATCGCAAGAACCCTGCGCAGCCCCACGAATATAGGCCGGTTTTTGCTTTAAGTCTTTAGCGCGCTCAGCAGATACTACGATGCAGGCGACGGCGCCATCAGACTCTTGACAGCAATCAAGCAGACGAAGTGGCTCGCATATCCAGCGGCTATTTTGGTGATCTTCTAAGGTAATAGGTTTTTGGTAAAACCACGCGTTTGGGTTATTTGCCGCCATTGCGCGACCGCCAACGGACACTCTCCCTAAATCCATAGTTGTAGCATTATATTTTTCTAAGTATGCCGTGGCGGCCATCGCGACCCATGATGCAGGTGTAATCAGCCCATGAGGACTATGCCAGCCGAATGCGGCTGTTTCATGAGTAGGGTCAGCGCCACGATCTGCAACGCCAGTACCAAATCGATATTCTGAACGCTCGTTCATGGCACGGTAAACCAGCACGCAGTCGCAAATACCAGTAGAAATAGCCATAGCTGCTTGCAAGAGAGGGCCGCAGGCCGCGCCACCGCCATAGTCAATGCGAGAAAACATTTTCAGCGCTTTGCCGCCGATTAGTCGATGCACTTCCATCTCAGGATTATTATCCATCGTATAGGTACTAATGCCATCGACTTCAGCCGGCGCGATACCGGCGTCTGCGCATGCGGCTAAAACGGCCTCAACCGCCAACCGCATCTCACTGCGCCCAGATTTTTTTGAGAATTCTGTTGCACCGATGCCTACAATAGCCGTCTTACCACTAATCGTTCTATCACTCATATTATGCCTTCGTTTTAAATCACATCGAAATTAGGCGAAAATCGGACGCCAAAGTGCCGTCTCAAAAGTCGTCTATAACGCAAAATAAGATTGCGTTTACCGACTCTTGATCGCTGGGCCACCTAGGCCGGCTCAAACAGTGCCAATGTTACTTCGTCGTCACATCGTGTGATAGCGAGCTTCACTTTCTCACCGATCCTCAATTGTTCTGGTGCACTGTTAATGAATCCGGCGATGATTCGTGTGCCTTCTTCGAGTTGAACTAGAATGATGGGGTGCCCCGCTTCAAAGGGCGGTTGAATGGGGTGATGCATCCGCACATAGCTATGAATCTCTCCGAGGCCACATGATTCTATCGCATCTAAGTCGAACGATTGGCAGTACTTGCAGCAGGCACCAGGGGGGTGCTGTAGCTGATCACAGTTCTGGCAATGCTGTATCAGCAACTGGCCACCTTCTAAGCCATCCCAGAAAAATTTAGTATCCTTGTTAATGCCAATTCTTGGGCGTAATGCTTGTTCCATGTCACTCTCTCGTTTTTTACTTTTAATAATTTTCGCGACTCTAACGCATGCTAGCTGCGGCAGATCCAAGAGGTCTAGCTGCGAGACTCGGTATACTGAGTTGCTAGCGCTTGTAGGCCATCATGTCTAGTCCAAAGCGAGCGACGAGGTCGCGCATGACTTCTGCCACGCCACCACCAAAGGTGTTAATTTGCCAGCTGCGGTACTCGTTCTCTAGATCTCCTTGCAGTATTGCGCCAGCACTGCCACGCTGCAGCATGCCCTGCGCTCCCAACACGTCCATCAATAAACGATAAACTTCGATAACCGCCTCCGAGCTTCCGGCTTTAATGGCAGAGGAAAACGCTGGATCAGGCTCGCCCTGATCATTTTGCCAAGCGGCTTGCCAATTCATTATGCGCATGGCCTCTAGGATATTATGAGATTCAGCCAGAGCGAGCTGAACCCAAGGTACATCGATCGGGCGGCAACCATTAGGTTGTTCCTCTCGTGCCCAACCTAAAACGCGGCTGTACATCGCGAGCGCATTGATGCCGCACGCTGCTAAACCTACTCGTTCATGATTGAGCTGTGATGTGACGAGTTTCCATCCTTCATTTAAGCCGCCAGCAATCATGTTAGCGGGGCAACGCATGTTGTCATAATAAGTCACATTTGTCCTAGCACCGCCTACGGTGTTAATAGGCGAAAACGAGTAGCCCGCTTGATCCGTGGATACCATAAAGATGGTGATTCCTTTATGTCGCTTAGTAACATCAGGGTCAGTGCGTGCCGCCAGCCAGACATAATCTGCCGCCTCTGCGCTAGTGGTGTAAATTTTGCTGCCATTAATCAGATAATCATCGCCCTGAAGCACCGCGCTAGTAGTCAGAGAGGCTAGATCAGTCCCAGCAGTTGGTTCGGTATAACCAATAGAAAAATGCAGTTCACCGGTTGCTATTTTCGGCAAAAAATACGACTTATGCTCTTCGGCGCCATGCGCGATCAAGGCAGGCCCGACCGTATTGACGGTGACAAAAGGAAACGGCGCGCCGGAGATGCGGGTCTCTTCAAAAAATATTAGCGACTCTTGAGCGCCATAACCCTTGCCGCCGTACTCTTCGGGCCAGCCGACCGTTAGCCAGCCATCTCTTCCAATCTGACGAATGATGTCTTTATAGTCGTCCCCCGCCTCTTTGTTACGCACCGCTTCCTTGTTTTTCGGAGTCATTAATTTTGAAAAATAGGATCGTATCTCTGCGCGCAGCGCGACTTGCTTTTCACTCTGTTCAAGAAACATAGTAATCTAACTCGCTTTAACTCAGTCTGTAACAGACGGTGGGCGGTACCTTCTTAAGCATCGAAAGATCAGCTCAGACGTACTGTAACGTTGCCCACCACATGATCACCAATAGCGTTTGTACCTGTCACCTTCAGTTCAATGGACTGATCTGAATCGTCTTTGCCGATAACCTCGCCAATCATCACCATTGCATCGCCTGGATAATTCGGCGCGCCCAGTCTAATCGATACTTTCTTGACAATACCAGATGGCCCCGTCCAGTCAGTAATATAGCGGCCAACAAAACCATTAGTGGTCAGTATATTCATAAAAATGTTGGGCGATCCAAGCGCTCGTGCAGCATCTTGATCATGATGCACATTTTGATAATCACGTGATGCAATGGCCGCACCTGTGATCAGTTTTGAGGTAATATCAATGCTCAATTCCGGCAGCAGATCACCGACTTGAACACTGCTGAAGTCGACGTTATTCATACAAAAATTCCTAGATTTTCGTTGTTCGCCAGATTTTTTCCAAGCTGTGCGAGTTGCTCCTGAGCGCCGCCCAGCGTGTATTCGAGCTGTTTTGCCCACAAGAAATATCGATGAATCGGATAATCGATATCTGCACCCATACCACCATGAAGGTGCTGTCCCGTGTGTCCTATCCTGTGGCCAGCCTCGCACGCCCACCATTTTGCCGCGCGCGATTCAGTGGTTGCATCCTGGTTATCACTGATCTTATAGGCTGCAAGCCAGATGCAAGCTTGCAATGACGAATAGTCTATATAGCCATTTGCTGCTCGGTGACTAACAGCTTGGAAGCTTGCCAGCGGCTTGTTAAATTGATGACGCCCATTCACATAGACAGCGGTTCGCTTTATCGCTTCTTCAACAACCCCCAACTGCAGCGTGGCTATTGCGACATAACTTCGCTGCAATACCCATTCAAGCATATCTAAGCCAGAGGAAGCGCTAATAATGCGAGCTGGGTCTATGTCCATGGTATGAAAATTTAACTGGTAATGTGGCTCATTGTTACTGGTGACTTGTAGCTCAATCGCTGCAGCATCACGCTCGAGGTCAAGGAGATAAAACACGATGCCTTGGTCGCTTTCTAATGGCAATAGGATGACCGCGGCATCTTTAGCAAACGCAACGTCATTGACGCAGCCTGAGACTTTACCGTCGGCGATAGACAGAACAGACGCCATCTCGCTTCGAGCGGCTTCAGCTAGGGCGATTGAAAAATGAGAGTCGCCAGCCGTCAACTCAGGCAGCAACCATTGCTTTTGCGCGACAGAGCCGAATGTGTCAATGGTCATCGCTGCAACAATACTTTGCCAAACTGGCAGTCTTGCCAGCACAGTCCCTTGAGCTTTGAGTATAGCGCTGGCCTCTAAAAAATTTAGACCGCTGCCGCCGAAATCCTCACTGACTATTGCACCAAGCAGTCCTGCGTCGGCCAGTACACGCCAAAGCTCAGCGTCAAATCCTTCCGTTTTGGAGCGGTTTGCTTTGTGATAACCGTCGTTTACTTTGTCAAAAAAAACCTGCTGCGACAGTGTTTCAATCGAACGGTGTGTTTCTGTTTTTTCAAAATCCATAAATTTTTCTCTGCTCAAATCTATCTGTTTTTTTGTCTGTTGCGGCTTGAGCGGTTTTAAGAGGATAGAAGCGGCTTGTATTTGAGAATACGAAAACGCATAGTGCCAACCGTAGCACCATGCTGGTTTTGATATTCAGTTAGCTGAGTGACAAAGTAGCCAATCCCTAATGCAGTTTTTTTGCGCTCGGAAATGGTTTCAATGATTGAGTGGCTGCTGATGTTATCTCCTTCGCAAATTGGCTCATGATATTCTTGCTCGCAGTTTGTCGCGACAACGGCTAAGTAGCCGTATTTGTCGAGGTATGGCATGGCGGGATTTTGTTCACGAGTATCTGATCCTAAAGGATGCTGTCCCCCAAATCCGGTCATGGTCCATGCCTGCATCATTGTCGGCGGAGCAATGACGGCGTTTTTCGGCGCGCCTAGGGTTTCTGCTATTGTGGGATCACTGTAGGCGAGGTTTTGATCGCCAATCGCTTCGCACCAATGGCGAATCATTGACCGATTAACTGTGTCCCAAGCTAAAAATGGGCCAGCTTCGGCGCCTATGCACGTTAACAGATTTTCTTCCAGAGCTGAAATTTCATGCAGTTCCGATTCGCTAAGGGGTTCAGTTTGTCTGCTCAATTTGTTTTCTCCGAGCGATGTACTTGCCCCATTCGCAACCACTACAAAGTCTTACGAAAAGGTGAGGATTCGATTTCTATGCTTTTGATGTATGCAATTATAAAGAGCCAACGTCGCACTTTAAAAATATATCAGGACACTTTGCGGCTCGCAACATTATCATACAGACCACAGAATCGGTGAGCCACCAATGGGAGCCACCGCCTTGCCGATACCAAAATTAGACAGACAAGCCTATAAGGTTGACTGCACCGCGATTAGGGCCTGTATGTTTTAGGACTCGTTTTTCTGTTTGCGCCTGGCGACGCTCACTAATCCCAGCAGTGCAGCTAAAAACATCCATGCTGCTGCGGGGAGGGGGACTGCTGAGGTGTTGACTGGGTTCGCGTTAATGGGTTGCCCAAGTGGCTCTAATTCACTGGTGTAAACGCCATCCACATCTCTTGCAGCAGTGCTTACAGCGCTAGTATTTAGTTCAGTCTCTATTGTACCGCGGTTCACCTGTGTAAGGCTGCCGCCGAACTCGCTATTTCCCGCCTTGGGATCGACAACGGTCGCTCTGGTGTTAAATGCTGTGAAAGCAAAGGCAATCAAAGCCCAGGCGCCTAAACGTCTGAAGAATTTTTGTGCTGGTTTTATTGTCATTATGGCATCTATTTTTAGTGTACTGCGTTGTCCATGCGTTTTACACGCGACTTAAACACTAGTCTACAGGCGCAAAAGTCACCGAGCCCAATATTGTAGCGCAAAAAGTAGTAATTGCGCAGCATTTAAGGCGCATTAATGAGGCGGTAAGCAGAAATGCGGACTTTTTCACCGGCACAGACATAAGTATGGTCTGAAGAAGCTGCCTCAAACAGCTCTAAAATAAATTTATTGGTAATAAATACAATAAGATACTGGACAATCGTGACAATTCACGAGAGTATCAAGCTCTAACTGAGTCCAAGCAAATTATAAACGCTTGACGTGACTACTAGAATTTAGCTTTACGCGGGGAACAAGGTGAAAAATCTAATTGCCACGGCACTCGTCCTCCTAGCCCCACTGAGCGTCGGCTCAGCGCAGGCACAATCTCTAAAGGGCTCACCCGCTTCCATCGAGAACCAGTATCGCGCAGCGCATGCCTACGGTTATACCTTTGTGAAGAGTTCAAGGTCGGTCCGTGGCATGGTCGATACCGGCCGACTAGTCAGAGTGAATACAGACAGTCACTTGGTATTACATGATGTCTCATTTCCATATGTCGTACCCGGCGCCAGCATATTTTTGGATAGGCTCAGCGCTCAATATCATAGAGCCTGTGGCGAGAAGCTTACGGTAACCAGTTTGTTGAGGCCTGTAAATCGACAGCCGGCCAACTCTGCGAGAAAATCTGTGCACCCGGCGGGTATGGCAATTGATCTGAGGATTCCAAGGGAACGAAAGTGTCATTCCTGGCTCGAAAAAACGCTGCTTGCCCTTGAAAAGGATCGAGTTATCGACGTTACTCGTGAGCGGCGTCCTCCTCATTACCATGTCGCCGTATTTGTCGAGCGTTACGAAACTAGGCTAGCAGGGATGTCAAGATCTATGCAAGCGGGCGAACGCGGTCAAGGGTATATAGTCCGTCGGGGTGACACCCTATCAGGTATTGCTGCCCGAACGGGTGTTCGCGTGGCGCAACTGCGTGCGACAAATGGGCTGCGCTCAAATCTGATAAAGGTTGGCCAGAAACTGCAGTTGCCCGATACAAACCTATTGGCCAATGATGCTGGCGGGGCGGAGCGGCTTGCCAGCAACGAAATGATGTATCGCGTTAATCGTGGCGATACGCTCTGGGATATTGCAATTCGCTATGGTACCAGTGTTCAACATTTACGTCAGACAAACGGTCGCATCAATGATTTTCTCAAGATCGGCCAAGTGCTAAAAATTTCCAAGGGCTAGAGACAGTGCTTTCGCAGTCGTTAGATAATCTCGCACGGTTTGCCTGCATGCTGTCAAAAAAAGCCTCTATTGGATGATGCGACATAACAGTGATCGGCAGTTACACATCGTCTAAAAAGTGGTTGATCTTTTTGGTGTCGGCCAAAAAGCTTTTATACGGTAGTATCGTATTATCAGGTTCGATGAGGGTGGCACTCTGCCTGACTTGAGAAAAAGCTGCAATCTGGAACTACCACCATTAATTTATACAATGCATCCATAGACTAGTAATCGGCAAATAGGAAAATGGAAAAATCGCAATCATACGTCCCAGTGGAAATCATTAGGCGGGAATCGGGACTTGTTGTGGGCCTGATCACGCTGGTCGTATTTCTGATGCTGGGTGGCGAATGGCTGTCCAAGCTGTCGGGCTGGACTGCTCCTTTATTGTTATTTGCCTGGTTGTTCCCCGTCATGCTGTGGTTATCGTTTGGTGTTGTCCACCACGCTGACTGCTTGGCAGTTAAGCTTGGCGAACCCTATGGCACGCTTATTCTGACGCTTTCGGTGATTAGTATCGAAGTCGTTATGATCTCGGCTGTTATGCTTAACGGTGACCAGAACCCGGGGCTTGGCAGGGACATGATGTTTGCTGTTTTAATGATAGCACTCAACGGACTCGTCGGACTCTCATTATTATTTGGCGGACTTCCTCATGTGGAGCAGGCGCACAACCTGCAGGGTGCTAATACCTTTCTAGTGGTATTGATACCGTTGGCCGTTCTCAGCCTGATTCTCCCCAACTTCACTGTATCTAGCGCATTGGGTACATATTCTGCTGCGCAGATGGTATTTGCTCTCGCCGCATCGGCCGGGCTTTATGGTGCTTTTCTGATTATGCAGACGCTTCGTCACCGAGGATTCTTTGTTGGTCCGGGAGAGTCAATTGACGATGTACAGGGCCATGGCGATCTTGTAGTGAAATCCGTCGGCTTTCATGTCGTGTTTCTTCTGGCTAATATGCTGCCTATCGTTCTGCTGTCTAAGAGTATGGCCAAAATCATCGACTATCAGGTGATGACCTTTAGCGCACCTGTCGCACTTGGGGGGGTTATCATCGCACTTCTCGTTCTGGCGCCAGAAGGCTTGGCGGCGCTTAAATCGGCGGTAGATAATCGACTGCAGCGTTCAATTAACATTTGCCTTGGCTCAGCTGTTGCTACTATTGGCCTGACTGTTCCGGTTATCATGATGATCAGCCTGACAACCGGAAACAAAGTTATTCTTGGATTAGAACCTGTTGACAGCGTTTTGCTTCTAACCACGATTCTCGTCTCCGTAGTGACATTTTCCAGCCAAAAGACGAATGTTATTCACGGCGTTGTCCATTTGGTTCTTTTTGGTGCTTACGTGACCATGTTGTTTGATTAATGCAACGTTTCCGTTATTGTGCGTACGTTGCCCCTGAGTATGAGGGTGATAGGGCAGTCTGCCAGCGCTCGCCTATTGCAGGTTTGTCTTAAATACGCACCATGATGAAAGGTAAGCATCTGTTACCTAAAACAGAAAATTGAGGGGAAATATCGTATGCCTGCATTACGCTTTAATCATATGGAATTGACCTTTCCGCCAGGTGCTCTTGAGCGCGATAGAGACGCCATTGTGACTTTTTACAGTGAGGTATTCGATTTTAACGCGATAGACGTTCCTTTATTCGATACCGCAGGTTTACTGTTAGCGACAGACGATGAGGTCAGTCAGTTCCTGCTGTTGATGGAGCAGGACGAGTATCTGCACTCGCCTGGTTATGATCATCTAGGTTTTTTATATGAAAGCCGTTCGGAGGTTGATGACCTGTTAGCGAAATGTAAGCAGTGGCAGGCAAAAGACGATCGTTTGCGCATAAAGGAGTACGACGACCTGGTCATTGCTCCTACAACGACGCATGCATTTTATGTGCAATACCTGCTGCCGATCTGGTTCGACGTGCAGATAGTAGAATATGAACCCGGAACCGAGCCAAAGAAACGCTGGGTGTATCGCTAGGCATCTATTGTCGTTTCTTGACGCGCAACATCGCCGGTGTTGTTTTGTTCGCGCCGGGAAGAAAACAACTTCCCGTCCGGTACGGATTATTGATACGCATGAGTAGGCCTGCGTAGGGTTGTTCAGTATTATGATGACTGAATTAATCTTAAACTATTACAGGTTGCTCCAAAATGCGTATCGCTATAATAGGGTCTGGGCCTGCGGGTATTGCCGCGGGTCGTGAACTGCTGAAGCAAGGATTTTCAAACTTTACTATCTTCGACGTACTCGACGCTCCGGGCGGAACATGGCGTCTACATTCTTATCCCGGCTTGGCCTGTGACGTCTGGGCCCACTCCTACTCTTTTTCTTATGCGCCTAATCCGGACTGGAGTGCGAGCTTCGTGGGCTTCGCCGAGATACAGGCTTATCTCGCGAAATGTGCAACAGAGTTTGGCCTTGATCCGCATATGGAGTTCAATACCCGTATTGTTCGTGCTGAATATGAACAATCAGGTCAATGGCAATTGGAGTCTGAGACGGGTCCGCTCGGTGCCTTTGATATTCTCATCAATGCAATGGGTAACCAGCATACGGCCCTATACCCTAGCGTCGAAGGCATCGACAGTTTCAAGGGCGATAGTTGGCACGCGACGCGCTGGAATCACGATGTGGATCTCAAAGGCAAACGTGTGGTGGTGGTCGGCTCTGCCGCCAGCGCAGTGCAGATTGTTCCGGAGGTGGCCAAAAAGGCGGGGCAACTGACAGTATTACAGCGCTCCGCTAATTGGATTATGCCTCGAGGGCGCAAAGAGTATAGCGCTGGACAGCGCTGGCGGTTTCGCCATTTTCCAACGCTGATTAAGCTGACTCGTTGGGTGCAGAGTCTTCTCATGGGTCAAGTAGAGTATGCGGTGACCAATGGCCACAAGCGCATGAGTCAGTTTGAGGGTATGGTAGAGAAGTTTATCAATCGAGCCATTGATGATCCCGCACTGCGCAAGGTGCTGACGCCGGATACGCGTTACGGTTGCAAGCGAGGCCTGGTATCAGATGACTTTTATCCGGCATTGAACCGAGACAACGTCGAATTGATAGGAGAAGGGCTTGATCAAATAACGCCCTCGGGGATCGTCACCAGCGGCGGCCGAGAGATCGAGGCCGACGTGATTATCTACTGTACCGGGTATAAGATATTGGATTATGACCGTTTTGATGTAATTGGGCGTAACGGCGCAAACCTCGGTGCTGTGATGGGAGATGAGCCGCGAGCTCACAAGGGTATTTCAGTGCCCGACTTTCCCAATTTCTTTTTCGCTGTGGGTCCAAACGGTTTGGTATTGAATGTCTCTTACTTCATTACTGCTGAACGCAACGTCCAAACTATAGTGGGTTTGTTGTCAGATCTGCGCGCTGCTGGCAAGCAATCCCTAGATGTGAAGAGGGAAGAGTTTCAAAGCTACAATAATACGATGGATGAAAAGTATGCCAAATTTAGCTGGGGCTCGCCTGACTGCAACAGCTATTACACGAATGACTCAGGGCATGCCTCTTTTCTTTTTGCCGGAAATTTCAAAGAGTATAAGCGCCTGCATGAGGCGACGGGGTTGCAGGAATATGATGTCGCCTGATCAATGGAATAGTTACTGCCTGACGGTATCACGCCGCGTGTATCAGGGGCAGCGATAAGCTTACCGAACACTCTGCGAAGTAACGGTGATCGCTCTGGGCTGTCAACGATGGTCCGCGCACTGGCAGTGTATGTTACCAAATACGCACGCGACTGTCTGGGTGCAGGTACATAGCGTCATCTTCGGTGACGTCGAAGGCCTCATACCATGCGTCAATATTGCGCTGGGGATTTTGACCACGCACCATTTCTGGAGCGTGTGGATTGGTGAGCAGCAAATTAAGCAGTGCGTCATTGCGAGACTTACCCCGCCAGACCTGCGCCCAAGCCATAAAGAAACGTTGATCGCCGGTGAAGCCTTCGATCACTGGCGCTTCGCGTCCCAGCAGGGATACTCTGTAGGCCGTATGGGCCATCTGCATGCCGCCTAGGTCACCGATATTTTCGCCCATCGTGAGGGCGCCGTTAACACAAGTTTTGTCGTCTCCGGGGATGGGGCAGTAGGCACTGTATTGCTCTCCCAGTTCTTTCGTAGCAGCTGAAAAACGCTTAAGCGTTGCAGGTGTCCACCAGTTGCGAATTCGACCGTTCTCGTCAAATTCACGGCCTTGGTCGTCAAAGCCGTGACCGATCTCATGGCCGATCACTGCGCCAATGCCTCCATAGTTGACCGCCGGATCTGCATTAGCGTCGAAAAATGGTGGCTGCAATATGGCAGCGGGAAAGGTAATCTGATTCATGAGCGGTGAGTAATAGGCGTTTACAGTCGATGGCGTCATATGCCACTCGTCTCGGTCTACCGGTTCCTTTAGCCGGCTAACGCGCCGCTCCCATTCGAATTGTCGGGCATTTTGAACGTTTTCAAATAGCGTATTTGGCTTAATGATCAGCCCTGAATAGTCACGCCATGTTGCGGGATAACCAATACGTGGATCGAAGGTGGCTAATTTTTTCAAGGCTTCAATGCGCGTCGCATTATCCATCCAAGTTAGTGTGTCGATACGAGTTTTTAATGCCGTGAGTAGATTATTTACCAGCTGTTCCATTTGCGCTTTGTGCTTTGGCGGAAAATGTTTCTTTACGTAAGCCTTTCCGAGGCCGTCGCCCATGTTGCGGTCAACCAGAGTGACGCCACGCTTCCAGCGGTCACGCTGTTCTTTCACGCCGCGCATGATCCGACTGTTGAAATCGAAATTGGCTTGATCGAAGTCTTTCGGTAGTAGGCTTGCTGTGTCGCTTGCGCGATGGAACGTTAGGTATTTTTTCCAGGTGCTCAAAGGAACTGAATCGAGTAGGGAGGCACCATCAGCAATGGCAGAGACCTCGCCAACGACCACATGCTGGATGTCCCCGAGTCCGGAAGCCTCTAAAACGACTGGCCAGTCGACATTAGGGGCCAGCTGTGTGAGGCCCTCACGGCTCATCGGATTATATGTTGCCTGAACATCACGCTGTCGAGCCGGGCTCCACTGCAGCGGCGCAAGTGTCATCTCAAGCTCGAAAACTGCTGCCGCGCTATTACGTGAATCTGCATCACCTGTCAGTTGTAAAATCGTAGCAATGTGGTTCTGATAGGCGGCGCGAAATGCATCGTACTCTGCGCCTTTGTTAAGGTAATAGTCACGCCCCATACCCAACCCCGCTTGGCCGATGAATACCTTGTAGCGTGTCGTGTCAGCGGGATCCGGCTGTATGCCGAAGCCAAACGGAGCGCTCATCTGCGGACTGCCGATCAGCTCCATTAAATCCGCTTTGTTTTTTACTGCTGCGATGCGATCGAGGTCTGGCTTTAAAGGTTCTATGCCGCGCTTCTCGATGGTCGCCTCGTCCATCCAAGAGATATACAGGTCGACAACTTTTTTTAACGTCGGGTCAATCTGTGGCGACTTAATGTGCTCATTGAGCAGAACATGCAAGTCTGTTTCTGATTTATCGCGCAACACGTCGAAGCTGCCGTAGCGCGATTTATCGGCGGGAATGGGCGTATTCTCCAGCCATCTGCCGTTAACGTAGCGGTAGAAGTCATCACCTGGCTCGATGCTGCGGTCCATTTGGAGGGTGTCGATGCCAAATGTACCTAGCGCGGCCGTTGGTGAGGTAGACGGGGCTGCTGCAGCACAGGGTATAAAAGTAATCATACAATTAACCGCATAAACCGCTAGCAGAAACGATGTGCGCATGACTTTACCTCGAAATATGTCATAGGTGGTGGGCTGCATAATATCTTTATCCATTATGCGTTAAATCATACATGCGCGGTACTAATCTCTACACGTTGGGGGTATTGGTTTTACCGCTTTTTTGACACCGTCATTTCTACGATGCAATCTAACTCTATAAACTCCGCTATACTCGGGACACCATAATAGATATCAGATGGATATTAGGATGACAGATACAGCGGTTTTATTGGAGGGGCTGCATTTTGGTGAAGGCCCGCGCTGGCGCGCGGGGCGCTTATGGTTCAGCGACTTTTATGCGCATGCTGTGAGGTCGGTGGATGAACTAGGGGAGGTGCGTACCGAATTAACACTGGACGACCAGCCGTCCGGGATTGGTTGGTTGCCAGATGGGTGTTTATTGGTTGTTGCGATGAAGGAGCGGGTAGTCAAGCGCGCAGGGCCGACAGGTTTGACACTGCACGCTGATGTCAGTCATCTGACGGCGCATTTGTGTAACGATATGGTGGTCGATGCGGACGGCAGTGCCTGGGTGGGCAACTTTGGTTTTGACCTTGACGCGGAGTTGCACGAGCGTGGTGCCGACGTGATTAGCAATCATCCTTCTACAAACCTAGTGCGTATCGATGCCGATGGAACGGTTTATCTAGCCGCAGCCGATATGCACTTTCCAAATGGTAGTGTTATTACGCCTGATGGGAGCACGCTTATTGTGGCTGAAACATTAGCGAGTCGTCTGACTGCCTTCACCATCAATGCCGATAAGTCTCTTAGCGACCGTCGAATTTGGGCTACCCTTGATGATGTTGCGCCTGATGGTATTTGTCTTAACGATGAAGGTCAGATTTGGGTGGCGAACGCTCTCGGCCCTGAGGTGATACTGGTTGCAAAGGGAGGTGAGGTTATAAGGCGAATAAAAACTAGTCAGCCCTGTTATGCTTGCATGCTGGGCGGCATAGATGGAAAAACCTTGTTCGCTATGACGGCGATATCAGCTGATAGCGCACTGGCAGCTGCGGAAAAAACCGGGAAGATTGAAGTGGTTCGAGTGGACCGTCCCAAAGCAGGTTGGCCATAATTGTCTGCGGTGCCGAACGAAAAATAGAACTCTAATTGCTTTTATTGCGAGCGCGCGATTGCTCTTTGCGGCTAGCCAGTCTTGTGCTTGCGCCGTGCTACCGTAAATAGCCCGAAGATGGCTGAACCAAATAGCCACGCCGCAGCGGGGATCGGCACTACCTTTAGTGAATCAAATTCCCCTCTCAATTTGACATAGTCGCCGCCATCTTTCCATTTGATTTCATACTCATTCTTGTCACTCCAGTTTCCGATAACCATAAACTCGTCTACAAGCGGAGCGGCACTCGCAAGAGCATTCATTGTGTCATCCTCTAGCTTCAGTTTGAATTTGTCGAAATCAAGTACGTCGCTGCCCCCGTAAAGAGTCGCGCGAACACTTTCGTCAGTCACCTCTATCTTGTCGTTGTTGCCGTTGTAATTTTTTTTGAGCTTGAGCACGGTATCCTGATTCGTCGCGGCGAGACTGGAATAGATCATCGTTCCGCTGGCGCTGGCGCTGGTGATTGTGAAACTCAGGTCAAGCGTTGCATTCTCAAACTCACCTTTTTCAGGGTCAGAGTCAAGATCAAGCTGCTCAGAGTCTATGAACACCCTAGCCGATAAGATATAAAATCATAGTCAGCGCTGTCGACCTTCTTGTAGGTAATATCGCTAGCGCCCAACTCCGCTGTGAATTTATAGATTACTGATTTTGCCTGTGCGCTGGTAGTAGTCACCAGCATTATAGTTGCAAAGAGCATAAGTGATTGAGTTATGGCCGCTTTATAGGATGTCTGCTTATTAATGGCTTGGTGCTTCTCTGGTGAATTGCATCTAGTGGTTAACGCATTTATCGTGCCGAATCAAAAAAATTCATAGTTTCAATACCTTAAGTTAATACAAAATTGTCCCCAAAACCCCGAGTGTAAAATATTCTGACACTTAAGATCGTTTAAGAGAGCGACGCCAGTGGAATATAGGGAGTGCGATGTTGTCTTGATTAGTCCATTTCGAGAGATTGCTGCCCAACGGCTTTGGGAGTTGCACGTTGCTGCAGTCCTTGCTGTCCTGTGTCGGAACTCGAGCCACTGTTCAGAGCTGACGGCAGGTCGGCCTGCAGCAGTAGGCTGCCCCAGTCATGCTGTGGCATTGCATCGATCAGATCTTCGACATCCACCACGGAGACAAAGCTAAAAAAGGGTTGGATGGCTTGACCGCCGCCGCCGTCGTTGTCCCAGTCTGAATGGGTGGCACTGGTTACTAAATGCTTATGGTCAAAGGTCACTAATAAAAACTCGCCTTTGATCCGCATTTCGCCCCAGTCCGCTGAAAAAAAGTCAGCGCCCAGCGCGCCTAGCGTTATACCAAGCGAGTTTTCGCGGATGTCCCAGTGCTCCCAGGCCATAATAAACCCTGTGTGGCTGGCAGACATTCGCAGCGGCGGACCAAGCGATTGCAATACTTCATTTAGTGATGTTCTTTGCGCTGGAAGGTTGTTGCCTGAAATCGGGACGCCCAAGTCATAGCGCCATTGGGAGCAACCCGTTAGCAGCGAGTGGCTAAGCAGAAGGTAAAGTAGGGTGATGAAACTAGCTTTCATCGGCGCCGTATACACGTGTTGCGAATTCGGACAACGTGTCGTTCTCATCGAAGAAGAATATCGCGCGGTCATAGCGGGTATTGATTTGCATGCGATTATAGACAATTAAGACTAGACCTTCGCCCTCGGAGTGCTCGAACAAATAATATAAAGCCGTCTCGTCCCCTAGCGCGATGATCTGCGACGGTGGACCGAGTAACGCTAGAACATCTTTTCGCGTACTAGTGCCATTGACCAGTTCATTGGTGACAGTGTCTTGCCAATTGACCTCCACGCCACGTTTACTCTCGAACTGGGCGCACGCTCCCAGTAAGCTGGCACAGACTACTAGGACGATTAGCAGTATAGATTTATGCATTTTCCTCAACTCACATGGTAAATTAGACTTTCTAAAATAACGCAATCCAAGATGTTTTTAAACTACTATGGTCCGGTGCAATATGAGGCACATTAGGCACTACTGGGGCTGCGCCTGTGATGAGCAGCCTCAATCCGCTATACTTGTTGCACGCGTATTACGGACTAAGGTTAGAAGACATGGCCGAAAATGACCGCATTCCAGCCATACAGATTGGAAGTGGAGAAAAATTTGTTAATGACGCGGGTATTGCAGCGATCAAAGACGGTATTAAGGCTTCTGGCGCAGATCATCTGCGCTTAAAAAAACCCGGTTGGTTGCGCATCCGTGCTCGTGGCGGCGCTACTTTCGAGAAGGTTCAAGGTATCGTTCACCAGCACAAACTCGCCACCGTCTGCGAGGAGGCAAAATGCCCTAACATGAGCGAGTGCTGGAGCGCCGGTACGGCGACCATTATGCTGATGGGCGATGTGTGCACCCGTGCCTGTCGATTTTGTGCTGTGAATACGGGTAACCCCAAAGGCTGGTTAGATGCTGATGAGCCGGATAATGCTGCTCGTTCTGTGCAACTCATGAATTTGAAGTATGTAGTCCTGACTTCGGTTAACCGCGACGACCTGCCTGATGGCGGTGCAGAGCATTATGCTGCTTGCGTGAGGCGGGTCAAAGAGGTAAATCCCGGTACTGCGGTCGAAACGCTTGCGCCAGACTTCATGGGCGTGCTGGAAGATGTCGAACAGGTGGTTGACTCGGGTATCGCGGTGTTTGCGCAAAATGTCGAGACAGTCCGACGCCTGACCCATCCGGTGCGTGATCCTCGCGCGGGTTACCAGCAGACACTCGATGTGCTGGCACACGCAAAAGCTTTTCGCCCCAGCGTGCTGACCAAGACCAGCCTTATGCTGGGTTTGGGTGAAACCGAGGCCGAAATAATTGAGTGTATGGATGATCTGCGTGCGGCACGGGTCGATATTCTAACTCTTGGTCAGTATCTGCAGCCGACGCTTAATCACCATCCTATCGCTCGGTATGTTAGCCCGGAAGAGTTCGAGCGTTATAGGCAATTTGGGCTGGAAAAAGGATTTCTGGAGGTCGTGTCTGGCGTGTTTGTGCGTTCTAGTTATCGTGCCGAGCAAGTGCTTGCAAAAAATAACGTTGGGCTGTTATAGGCGTTTCTAAAAAATTGTTGGTGCATGAGTTGAGCGATACGCCGGTTCTTGGCGTGTCGTTTGACCATGTGTCCCTGCTGCGGCTAGACCAGACAGGAGGCCTCGCACCGGGCAATAAAGCCTTTAAGCTGCGACACTATTTTTTTGAGGCAAAGCGTTTGGGCGCTGCACGCCTTATTTCATTTGGAGGGCCTTGGTCAAACCACCTGCATGCGCTAGCGGCAATGGGTTGCCAGTTGGGTGTTGAGACGGTGGGGATTGTTCGGGGCGAATTGCGTGAAGAAAACTCCGCTATGTTGTCTGACGCGCGGCGCTGGGGTATGCACATTGTCTATGTAAGTCGAGAGGATTATAGGCAGCGCAATGAAGCGGCTTATCAGCAAAAGTTTATCGAGCGATTTGCACCGAGTGTGTTAATTCCAGAGGGGGGGGCTAGCCGCGCAGGTGCCCGTGGCTGTATGGCTGTTGCCGACATTATCCGGCGCAAAGCACCCCTCGCGAGGCATATTGTGGTGCCAGTGGGCACCGGTACAACCATGGCAGGACTGGTGGCGGGTTTAGATGAAAGCTTTGAAATCGATGGCATCTCTGCTCTCAAGGGTGCGCATGATCTGACACAGCGGGTAAAGGCGCTGCTCCCGCGGTCGGCGCGCAATAGCCGCGCGCACTGGAGAATTTTGCACGATTATCACTGCGGAGGGTTCGCCCGCGTAAATGTCTTGTTGCGGGAGTTCATGCTGGCATTCGAAACTATTCATGGTGTCGAACTCGATCCCGTTTACACGGGCAAGATGCTGCTTGCCATCCACCAGCTGCGTGCGTGTGGTGTCTGGCACGAGGGGGCATCGGTGCTGGCGATACATACTGGGGGTCTGCAGGGCCGCCGTGGCTACTCCTGGCTCGGTTGATACGTCTCTATCGTGCGTGACGCGTATCGATTAAATCCTCTATTGTAGGTTCACCTGTTAGCGCTAACCCCGCGTCACGCCGAACTGATAGTTTATTTGGAGATATGCGCCGCGCGGCTGACCGACAAAATAGCGATACTCTCCAAAGCCATAATCTGCCCTTTCCGCATAATCTTCATCTAACAGATTAGTCAGGCGCAACCCGGCCGACCATCGTGGCGTTAGGTCACCGGTAATGCGCAGGTTGATTAAGGAGTGCCCGTCGTATTGATAATCATTTTCTGGTTCTAAATAATAAGAATCCATATACACCCATTCTAGCTCTGCGCGACTTTTACGTCCTGTCAATGCTGATAGGTCCCAGTTCAGGCGAGCGCTACCGAAAGTTCTTGGTGCGGTGTCGATATCATTGCCTTTGATGTTACCGCTGCCGCCTAGTAATTCAACATTGCTATCGTAGGTGTGGCTTGCAACGTTGGCGTCTACGCTGGCAGACCAGTGATCATTAAATTGGTAATCCACGCTTACCTCTGCCCCGTAGTGGCGAGTGCGCGCGCCACTTACATTAAAGCGGTTGGCATCCTGAAAGATCACGTCGTCCTTGTGCATGTAATAGACTGCGACATCATAACGTGCGGTACCCAGCCAATCACCGCGAAGTCCTAGCTCGATATTATCGATTTTTTCCGAGTCCAGATTGGCAGCTTCTTGGCCTCCCTGCAGTCGATAAAGTTCTGTGGCCTGTGGCGCACGAAAACCGCGCGCTAACCGCAGATAGGCAACATGATCTTCATTGATACTGTAGCTGGCTCCAGCGTTAATTGACCAATTACTAAAGTCGTTCTCACGGTCAGACGGTCTGTAAAAGCGGCAGTTGGTCGCTGCGGGTCCGCAGGCAGAACCGCCTCGTGTTTTATTGTCGTAGTCGTAGTTGGTATATTCGAGACGCACGCCGCCGCCTAATTCCCACGGGGAGTCGCCTTGCGTCCGCAACTGGCTATAGAGTGCACCGACTGTTGCGCCTACTTCATAGTCGTAGTGGACGCCGGCAGGTTGGTTGGGGCTAAAGTCGGCGTCTTGGGTTTCTTTGAGAGTCGCGTTGGTGTACTCCAGGTCGATGCCGCTTATCCAGCGCACTGCTTCGGCATCTGTCTCAAGCGAGGTGCGCAGGCCCAGACTGTCGTGACCATTTTTTTCTACCGATTGCCAAGGCAGGTAGTGCTGAAGGAACTCCATATCATTGGCCCGTAAGTACGGCGTGATGGAGAGATCATTATTGTCATTCAGCGCATAAGTGGCAGTGCTGTATAGGCGCACAGACCACGCATCCCTGTAGGCATTTGGGTTGGGGTTGCTCTTTTTCTTGTCCTTGTCTTTGTAGGAATCATAACCTTGAATGAAGCCCGCAGTGTTCTGGTTTAGATTGGCTGCATCCAGCACGGTGCGGAAATTCCATTGGTCACCAGCATAATCGTGACGGACCGTAGCTTTTTCTTGATCGTAGCCGGAATCATCCTTATAGCCTCCGTCGGATGTGCCATTGGCACTGATGCTGATCCCGTTCTTCCCCGCTGTGTTACTATAACGGTACTTGGCACGGTAGTAATCATAAGGACCCACTTCCAGCGCCAGGCTATTATCGACGTATTCCGTGGGTGCTGCACTGACAACGTTGACTACGCCGTGCATTGCGTTGGAGCCATACAGTGCTGTCGCTGGACCTCTAATGACTTCAATCCGGCCAGCCTGCTCGAAGTTGGTATCGAACAGCTGGTTCACATTGCAAAATCCCGGGGCTCGCAGACTGATACCGTCCGCAGCCGCGAAGAAAGCGCCACACCCGCCGGCCCCTGTTAGCACCGGTGATCGAAGAGCAATGATGCTTTCTTGCCCATTGCCACGACTGATCCAGGCCCCCGGTACCCGTTGCATGATCTCGTTAATATGAATTGCGTCAATCAGTGCCAAGGCTTCACTGTTCACCGTGGACCAGGCGAGAGGGAGCTTCATGGCGTTTTCTTTCACTCGGCTGGCCGTAACAAGAATGTTCTCTTCTAAAGTATTACTTTTTACTGGGGAAGATATAGACATCAACATTAGCGCTGACAACAGGAGTGTGCGAGAAAAACTTCGAATAGTGGCGGGCATGCATTGTTCTCTTAGATAAAACAGCGGCAAGAGTGTAGCTGATTAGATTCTTTATCCCAATAGTCCATTTCCGTTTTGCCGGGTCTATTGAACAAGTGCCCAAGGCTGGATTATGCGGTATACTCTGCCTTAACTCTCAGACGTTTGGTAGGACTTCGTCGCTAAACCGCATTGTCGATCTTGTTAAGGGGGAAGACCTATGTTAGACAAACGTCTAGCTACATTTATGGTGGCATTGATGTTTATCGGCGCTTGTACTCAACTCGACACCACGGCATCGACTGCGCCAGAACAAGGGAACCCTGATTTTTTGCGAGGTGTAGACACCCAGGCTGACGAGCTTTACGTGAACAGCTTGCCGCAGCCTGGCGCAAAAATGTTCCGGAATGTTTTTATCGCGACCGCGAATCTGGCTAATATTCTGGTCATTAAGCCGGACGGTGCGACTCTTGATGGAGGTTGGGCGTTTACCGACTCAGCACAAGCAATCCTGCAAAATGCGATACATGAGGAGTTCTCCGCGGGACTTAGTTTTCAATCGGCGTTTAACATTGTCGACAGCCAACAACAGGCGGAGATAATCGTTCAGACGAGATTGGTTGCGATCTATCCTAATGTTACCCGCGAGGCGGTTGCTGCCGGGGCGAAACCAGGAGGCGCAATCACCGCCAGCATTGCACTAGTTAACGCGGCCACTGGTAATGTCATCTTGCGTGCAATCGATACGAAATCTAGCGACGACATTTGGGCGTTCAATCAGGTGGATAATGACGATCCCGCTATTGACCTGATTTTTCGCTCTTGGGCTAATAGTATTCGCCGCGGTTTGTTGCGGGCGCAGGGCCGCGCTAGTTACCCACTGGTGCAGCCCATTTTGTTGCAAGAGCAGTAGACGCATTGTACTGATAAGCAACCAGTTGTGGTGTAGACGCTAATGGAGGACAGATTATGGGTGACGGGATGCAAATGTTGTTAGTTTTTGGCGTCGTCTGGGCAGTATTGTTTGTTTTTTTCTACTCTCGGATAGCAGGTAACAAACTTAAGGCTAAGCGCCACAAATCAACATGAGGTAGAGGTTTGAAAGCCTAGCCTTGTAGGGCATCATGGCCATTCATGCATTGGCTTATTAATGGCAGCCAATCTTAGTCCGCGGCAATAATGTTGGGATTGGTGGCCGCGCTACTGGGGCCCTCTTTGTTGCGTATAGCGTCAGCAATGCGAAACATGGGCACTTTTAGCATGTCTACTAGTTCTTCACTTGCGCCTGTTTGCTCCAGAGCCTTGTCCATACATAGCAGCCACTGGTCGCGCTCGGCTGGTCCGATGTGGTAAGGCGCGTGCGGTGTGGTCATGCAGACCGTATTATATTTATTCGCATACAGGGGAGGGCCGCCCATCCAGCCCGTGAGATACTCTGCCAGCTTGATCTTCATAGGCTGCAGTTCACTGGCGTGCATCGCACGCAAGGCAGCAGCCTCAGGTATAGTGTCCATGATGTCATAGAATCTATTAGCCAGATGTCGTATGCCGTCCGCGCCCAGAATCTGATAAGGGGTTAGTTCAGAGTTGCTCATGCAAGTATTTCCTTTTCGTCATTATGTTCAGCCAAGGTCACGCACGCTATTATAGTGTGCAGCCACTACACATTGTAAGCAGGTAAACCACTGCGATATTCTGGTTCTACCGCGCCTTTTGCCTGAATAGGGGTATAGATATGAATAATAACTCGGAGAGTTTTTCGATTAGCGCAAGGCTGAGATCGGGCGTGCACGCTTCCGAAGGCATTGTCGAAGTGATTCGCAGCCAGCACAATGCTTGGCTGCACGCATTAGCGACTGTTTGTGTTTTGGCTGCGGGGTATGCTTGTGACGTGTCGATATCACAGTGGTGTTTTTTAATTATGGCTGTCACAGCCGTGTGGGTAGTAGAGACACTAAATACGGCTTTTGAATTATTGTGTGACGTTGTGTCGCCAGAGTTCCATCCCCTCGTAAAGAAGTCTAAAGATATGGCAGCAGGTGCGGTTTTGTTGACTGCTATCGGGGCAGCCACTATCGGATTTGTTATATTTATCCCCTATGTTATGGCTTATCTATAGGCAGATACACCAACTTCTAGATTTGTGGGTGCCTAGTGGTTCTTCATTTGCTAGACTTCTCTGCTGATTTAGGCTGTGTCTGCAAGCCTGCAGTCTGAACCAACTAAGATAACTGGATATAGGACAACGACTATGAGTCTTGCCGAGAAGGTATTGGCCGTCAACAATGATCTCCCTATTCGCACGGAGGGGCCCGTGCACAGCGGGAAAGTGCGCTCTGTTTACTGGCTGACGGCTGGCGATAGTGCGCGTTTGGTGCGCGAGCGAGGCTACGATGTTGCGCCGGACGCCCCGTTAGCCATCATGGTGATATCGGATCGTATTTCAGCCTTTGATTGCATATGGCATGCAGAGGGTGGCATGCGAGGAGTCCCAGGAAAGGGCGCTGCACTGAATGCGATATCCAACCATTGGTTCCGGCTGTTCAGGGAGCAGGGCTTAGCCGACAGCCATATTCTGGAGATCCCTCACCCGCTGGTGTGGATCGTGCAGAAGGCCAAGCCGGTAATGATTGAGGCGATTGCAAGACAATATATTACGGGTTCTATGTGGCGCTCCTATGAGAAGGGCGAACGAGAGTTTTGCGGCATCACGATTCCCGATGGCTTGCAGCGCGATCAAAAATTGCCTGAGTTATTGATCACCCCTTCTAGTAAGGGAGTCTTGACTGGCATTCCAGGCGTGCCCGCGGTTGATGATGTCAACGTCACTCGTAGCGATATTGAAAGCAATTTTTCGGCCTTCAAATTTCATAGTGTGAGTGATATCGCGCTTTATGAGACGCTATTAAGGGATGGGTTTGAGGTGATTAGCGCTGAGTTATCGCGTTTGGGACAAGTCTTTGTCGATACAAAATTTGAGTTCGGCTATGTCGCGGATAAGAGCGGTAATCAAAAACTGATTTATATGGATGAGGTTGGAACACCGGATTCATCGCGAATCTGGGACGGCGCAGCATTGGCTGATGGTCGCGTCGTTGAAAACTCAAAAGAAGATTTTAGGCAACTGCTGCTGCAGCACTTTCCAGATCCTGATATTTTGCTTAATAAGGATCGCATGGTTGAGCGTGAGAAGTTAGCGCGTGACAATGCCCTGCCAGTTGAGGTGCTGATGGAAATCTCGAAAACCTATGTGGGTATTGCGGAGAAAATCACAGGCGCGAGATTGCAATTGGCGGAAAATCCCAAGGCAGAAATTATTGAGATTTTGTCTAGTGAGTTCGCCCTCATTGACTGAAACGCTTTATGTTGAGTGATCCAGCCTTTTACCTCGCTTGTGTGCCAGCGGTGTTGCTTTACGGGGTTACTAAGGGTGGATTTGGTGGTGCTCTCGCCATTATTTCAGTGCCGATGATGGCATTGGTGATGCCGCCCACTCAGGCCGCAGCGATCCTGTTGCCAATTCTGGTGGTCATGGATCTGTTAGTCGTAAAAGCTTATTGGGGTGTATTCGATCGCCGAGCGCTATTTCTGTTATTGCCAGCAGCGATACTGGGTGTCGTCATGGGTTATCTCTCTGCAGAAGCCATGAATGAGCACTACATGCGTATTTTAATTGGTGTTCTGGCACTCGTATTCGGCCTGCAAAGTCTAATGGGGCTAAAATCATTCTCTGGCGAAAGACACAACGCCGTCAGTGGAGGAGTGTTTGGTGTCCTTGCGGGATTCACCAGTTTTAGCATCCACGCGGGCGGTCCGCCATTTACGATGTACCTCATGCCCAAGCAGTTGTCGCCAGTATTGTTCGCAGGCACCGCAGGTATTTTCTTTGCGGTGGTCAATGTTGTAAAACTTGTGCCCTATTATGCACTTGGGGAGTTCACGCACGAAAATATGTTGTATTCGCTGGTGTTGGTCCCTCTTGCGCCACTTGGCGTGAAACTTGGATATTATTTGGTTAAGCGTTCGACACCGACGTTTTACTATTCGATAGTAAGCTTCTGCCTCATACTGGTCGGTGCAAAGCTGGTGTGGGATGGCGTTAGTCGTCTAGATATTGCGGTTTAAGCGCCAGGCCGAATACGCGTTACGCGGGGTTGTGGCTAAAAGGCGATACACCCTATGTCTTTTGGTCTCGAGTGGGAGATACGCTGGAGCGCATCAGTTCGCGTGCGCTTATAATGCCGCTAGTCGGCGAATGAAAGCCAGTCTGCCTGCGGACGGATTAAATGTCTGTCGAGATCGTATCCGGACTTGGGGAGAGACGTAATGAGCAGTGTAATATTCGAAAAGCGCGGGCAGCAGGCTTGGATCACGCTGAATCGTCCAGCCACCAAAAATATGATCAACGGCGAGATGTTTGTTGAATTAGCAGACGCATGGCAAGAAATACGCGCTGACGATGCCATTCGCGTTGCGGTGCTAACGGCTGCTGGCGACGAGGACTTTTGTTGCGGCGGAGATTTGTCACAGATCATCCCTTTATGGACGGGCGCTAAAAAGCCTCAGACGCCACAGGAGGAACGGTTGTTGTCTGATCCGATGATTGTTGATCAAATCATGCTTAAGGCAGAGCCTCTGTACAAGCCTGTTATTGCTGCAGTAAATGGACGCGCGCTCGGGGGTGGCACTGAATTGCTGCAGGCGACCGATATACGTATTGCCGCAGAGCATGCGCAATTCGCATTGCCTGAACCTAAAGTGGGTGTAGTGCCTGGAGCAGGGTCTATGGTAAGACTGGCTCGGCAGCTACCGTGGGCGCATGCTATGAAGATTTTGCTTGGCGGTGAGCCTATCAGCGCCCAAGAAGCTCTGGCGATGGGCCTGGTTTCAGACGTCGTGCCGCTAACCGAATTGCAAGCCCAAGCTGAGCGCTATGCACAAAATATTTGCCGGCAGGCGCCTCTTGCATTGCAGGCAATCAAGAAAACTGCCTTGGAGACACACACGCTGCCGTGGGCGGAGGCATTTCAGTTTGAGATGGAGCAAGCGGGATTGATTATGATGAGCAAAGATGCTCGGGAAGGACCTAGAGCATTCAAGGAAAAAAGGCAGCCATTGTTTCGTGGTGAGTAATATTGCTCCCATTGATAGTAAAGGTCGATCGCTGTTGTATTCGAGATCATAGAGAGGGCGCATGGATATTATAAAGTTAACGGAAAGTCTCTCTGTGTCTGCACAGATTAGCCGAGACGATGTGGCGAAAATCGCAGCGGCGGGCTACAAGGTGCTGGTCAATAACCGACCGGACGGTGAAGACAGTCATCAGCCTGCCGGGGCTGTCATCGCTGCCGCGGCAGCAGCAGTGGGTCTGGACTATCATCACATGCCGGTCACTGCGGCCAACTTCCCAGGGCCAGATTTGGCTGCGATGACTGACCTGTTCGATGATTCTGAGCGTCCGGTGTTGGCATTTTGCCGCTCGGGCACGCGCTGTGCCAATTTGTGGGTGGCGGGCCGAGCAACTTCTGCGTCTGAAAATGCAATGCAGACGGTTAACCAGTGTGGCTTCGATCTGAGTATGGCCTCGACGTTTATTGCGGACTCGTCGCTACGCTAGTAACTGCCTGCTTGACTCTGTATTAATTTAAGGGAGGCTTATGTACGACAATATCGAAGTTCGTCCCGCCAGTACGGTGGTTTTATTGCGTGATACCGCCGCTGGTCTTGAAACACTTCTTTTGAAGCGCAATAAAGCGTTAGCTTTTGCCGGCGGTGCTTGGGTTTTCCCCGGTGGCTCAGTGGACCCGAAAGACTTTGAGGCTGGAGACGGCAGTATCGCCAATGCCACGCGAGTTGCCGCTGCAAGGGAGGCACATGAAGAGTCAGGTTTGTCGCCAAAGCTTCAGGACATGGTGTTATTAAGTCACTGGACCACGCCGGTGGGTGAGCCGCGGCGTTTTGCAACGTGGATTTATGCGGCGCCAGTGGCGGACGACGTTGAAGTAGTGATTGATGGTGGTGAGATTCATGACTCTCGTTGGTTGAGTGTGCGCGACGCTGTGGCCGAACATGAATCTGGTAACCTGGCTATGTTGCCACCTACCTACTTCACTCTGCTGGGACTTATGCGGTATTCCAGTGTGGCGCAGATGGTTGCTGAGGAGCGCAGTTCTCCCGTGCCGGAAGTGTTTCCCGTGTTCGCCAATGCGGGGGACCAGATGATGGTCATGTTTCGGGGAGACGCCGGTTATGAAAGTGCCGACGGCAGTCTACCTGGCGCTCGTCATCGCGCAGTGTTGGGTCACAAGTGCTGGCACTATCAGTACCTGAATGTCGATCCTGATTTTCCACCCTTGCTACAACTGCCGACAACCTAAATATTATGCCTGCCAGTCCAAACCCTTTGTGGGATATCCCAACACGTGTTTTCCACTGGCTGATTGTCTGCTGTCTGCCTATAGCTTGGTGGAGCGCAGAGGAAGAGCGCTTTGATGTACACCAATGGACGGGCTATACGGTGCTAGTCTTAGTAAGCAGTCGTATTCTTTGGGGCTTCATAGGCAGTCGTCATTCCCGATTCACCGATTTCGTGGTGGGCCCCGCACGGCTGGGCGCTTACTTGCGAGGACAGGGGGGGCGCAGTGCAGGCCATAATCCACTGGGCGGCTGGTCCGTGCTTCTACTATTGTCGTTACTGTTAGCTCAGGCGATTAGCGGTTTGTTCAATAGTGACGACGTGCTGTTCTCTGGTCCGCTCTACTATTGGGCCGATTCTGATTTTCGTGATGCCATGGGTCTAGTCCACGATTTAGCCTTTAATGGATTGCTGGCATTGGTGTGTTTGCATATCTTTGCCGTGTTTTACCACCAGTTTAAACTGAAAGAAAAGTTACTACAGGCTATGTTGCATGGCAGTGCTTTGGGGCGTATCGGCACTGAAGCCCCCGCACCCTGGTGGTGGGCGGTGATTGTTGTTTTGCTTATTGGACTGGCGCTTTGGTGGGGACTGCTGCAGGCCCCGCAGTCGTCTTTAAACTGGTGAGCGCTGCGAAAGATGATAAAAATTATAAAAGTAGAGTACGTGAGTACTCGATGTAGCTATCGATTAATCGATTTATAATTATTCAGGATTTAATGCTAGTGGGAGATTAGTGATGACGAAAGGTGGTTGTCTCTGTGGTGCGGTGCGTTTTGTGGTTAAAGAGTTCAACTCGGCCATCTTTAAATGTCATTGCTCTAAATGCCGGAAGGCATTTGGAGGGGCATCTAGTGCGGCAGCAATGGTCCGTGAAGTCGATTTTGACTGGCTCAAGGCTGGCGAGCGCGTGCGTGAGTATCAATGTGAAAGTGGATTTAAACGCCGGTTCTGCCCCGATTGCGGGTCCATACTGCCGCAGTTTTTGACTGATTATAGGTTGCACTGGGTGCCGATGGGGTTGCTCGATTCTGATCCTGGAATTCGGCTGAAACAACATATTCATGTTAGTTCCAAGGCCGCCTGGGAGGTTCTAGATCCGGATGTTCGACAGTATAGTGGGGGATTTGATTCGTGACCGAATATTGCCCGTCCATGCAAATGTGGCTTGAGTTTAAGCACTTGACTCTTTAGTGGAAGGCAGTAGCCTTCATGCATGGCGCATCAAACTAACGGCATCATGGAGGCTAGATTGTCAGACCCTCGTGTATCACAATGGCTTATGCTCGCCACTTACGTGGTTGGAGCTTGCGGCTACTATATCGGTTTTTCAACGCTCGGTTCCGATGGGGCCGCAGTGGCCATCCGTCCCGTGGCTTTGCTCTCTGTGGGCGCGGTTGGTATTATCTCAATGGTACGGCACTCAGTGTTTCATCGCAGTGACGCCGTTCGCGCGGGTTGGGATCTGGGCCAACGCAACAATTTCCAAATCGAGGTTGGCTTTGCCAATCTCGCGATCGGTTTGCCGGCGGTCGCCGCCGTCGCGCTCGACTGGGGTGCCTCGGTAGAAGCATCGCTCGTGCTCGCCTATGCCTTGTACTTTTTTCAGGTCAGTGTGCTCATGCTGATCGAGTGGGATAATGTCAAGGGAAGGGTCTTACCGTTGCTGCTCACGTTGATGCAAGCGGGCCTGCTTGGCTATTTTGCGCTAGCTGCGCTATCTCTATGATCACTCAGTAGTGAGAGGAAGTGAATCAATGGCTGTAAGTAGTCGTCCGTTGCAGTTAGAGTATGTGACAAAGGCTGCACAGCAGCGTACCGGACTGAATGATTATGGGGACGATAGCTTTCATGCGCCCCTGAAAGTTTTATTGAAGGCGCTAGTCGGGCAGGCCAACCTTAATGAGTCCGGAACGCAAGGGCAGTCTGCCAGAATTATTGAGATCCTGTGTCAGCGCCTGTTAATGCAGAGTTTTTTCAACAAGTATCCAGAAATAGCGTCCGAAGAAATATTAAATCCGGTTGTGATAGTGGGCTTGCCTCGCACGGGTACAACGATGTTGCATAGAACACTCGGCAGTGATGAGCGTTTTTACACGCCATTATGGTTTGAAACCAGGTTTCCCTCTCCGCCCATAGATTGGGATTTTATCGGTAAAGATCCGCGGCTCGATGCTGCAAAGTCTGAAATACGCACAATGCTGGATGCCAATCCCGAGTTGGCTGCCATGCATCCATTTGATGCAGAAGCCGCCGACGAGGAAATTATGCTGTTGGAGCAATCTTTTTACAGCAGCGTGCCTGAGGCTTTTTGTAATATCCCTGATTATGCTAATTGGGTTGATGCGCACGATAATACCCCCGGTTATCAATATCTATACAGAGTATTGCAGTTCTTGCAGTGGCAGAAAAAACGCAAGGGGCAGGGGGTTAGACGGTGGCTGCTGAAAGCGCCACATCACATGCACCATCTCGATTTGTTGCTAGAGACATTTCCTGGCGTGAAAGTTATTCAGACCCACCGCGACCCGCTGGAGACTATACCCTCATTGACCAGCCTCAATTATGGCCTGTGGAGTCTAAATACAGACAATCCTGATCCAAAGGCGGTCGCAGATATCTGGTGTGCCAAGTTTTCGCACAGTATGCGCTTAGCCATCGGCATACGCGATCAACATTCGGATTGCTTCTTTGACGTTAACTATGACGATACGACACGCAATGCCGATGGCGTCCTCGACTCACTCTATCAATTTATCGGTATGGAGTTTACCGATATGGCGAGAGCAGCTATACAAGACTGGCGGAATAACAATCGGCGTGACGATCGTGCTGTTCATGAATACAGTCCAGAGCAGTTTGGTTATACCGAACAGTTTCTTAAAGCTGAATTTAAAGAATATCGTCACCGTTATGGCTTTGAGTAATCGCTATATTCTGCGATAGCTCAAGTCTATGGCTATCGATCGGGTGCAAAAAAAATGGCGATCACTTGCGTCAATTCACTGCTGCTCGTCGTTAGTCCAATGCTAACCAGGCAAGAGGATTGCATAGTGGCATTGTTGGTCATTCAACGGGTGCAAAATCGACGCTTTGGGTGACGGCTTCCCAAGTATCTAGCGATTGGCTAACCTCAGTTAACTTGTCGCGGTAGGTGGCCAAGACGCCAGCACCGAGCAAGAGTTGCGCCGGTGGTTTCTCCATATGGGCTAGGTCGACGAATACCTGCGCGGCCCGCACAGGGTCACCCGGCTGCTTGCCGTCCATTGCGCCGATCATATCCAGTCGTGATCCGACATGTTCATTATAGTCATCAATAGGCGTCTGAGTTCGTTGCATAGAGCGGCCGGACCAATCTGTACGAAAGGCGCCGGGCTGAATTGAGCATACCTTGATGCTAAATGGGGCTACTTCCTTCGATAGCGCTTCCATTAAACCTTCCATTGCGTACTTGGACGCACTGTAATAGCCCGTGCCAGGGTTGGCCATCAAACCGGCCTGCGAAGAGTTGTTCAGTATGACGCCTCCGCCGCGCTGCCGCATAAGAGGCAACACTCTTTTGGTCAGTGCTAGGACACCAAAGAAATTAGTTTCAAACAGTTGACGTACTGCCGCTTCTTCGCCTTCCTCAATCGCACCGACGTAGCCATAGCCGGCGTTATTGACCAATACATCAATAGCCCCAAAATGGTCTTCCGCCGAAGACACTGCGGCTTCAATTTGAGATGCGTCCGTTACATCGAGTGCTAATGCCAGCGTATTGCTTGGGTAGTGCACGCATATATCGGCGACTGTTTCAGGGCGTCGCGCCGTGACGACGACCTTGTCACCACGTGAAAGCGCTGCCAGCGCGATGTGACGTCCAAAGCCGGTAGAACATCCAGTAATAAACCAAATTTTCGGGTTCATCTATATTTCTCCTGTAAGACGCCATGCATAGCTTGCGGCTCGCTCTTTACTGATGCGCTGGCGTTGCTCTAAGGAAATCTTTTTGCTGTCGGGCAATGTAGCCTGATACTCCGCCAAGTTGACCACTGACGAGCTGACGCCCAAGCTGTTGGATGGGTTGCCGTCGACAAATTCAGCCCACCTTAAAGTGAGAATGCCCTCATACATATCATCGGGATCCAGCCAGTTATGCACCTCGGGGTCAGTCATCGAAATAACGAAGGTGTAACTTCCATCTGCATTTTTGATTGACTGTGCGCTGTTTAGGCAGCCATTACGCTCCGTAATGTTGTTAGTGGTACCCCATATATTGGTAATGGGCGCGATGAAATACTCGGCCCCGCCCATGTCTACCTCTAGCACGATAGCGTGTTTGGAGTCGGGTAGCCGGAAGTGCCCCATGATATAGATTTGACCAACCTGAGCGCCATCGTCCTCACGGTCAATTAAGAAACTAAAGTCGTTGGGTTCCTTTTGCAGTGCCTGATTGTTCCAGCGATGGGTATTAGTTGCGTATTTGTGCATATACTGGCCGGCCAGTTCAATCAGTTGGTCCCGTCCAAACTGAGCGCGGGTAGGCGGCGGTCCTAAGCGTTCGACCCGTAACGCATTCACGCGATCGTCTGCCCAATCAAAGATAACGTCACGAATATAGAATTCAAAGGCGCTATCGTCGGTCTGAACGTGATTGGGTCGTTCACCCGCGGGCCGATTGTCTACAGTTATTTCGAAGCGTCCTTCTGCGTCTACTACCAAGTCTTTACCATTGAGTAGGCCGACGGTTCGCATGTCTTTGTCCCACAGCGTGAAATAATTTTCCACCAGGCGCTTTTCATGTACTCGACCATTGATGACATAGGCCTCAGAACCATTGACAGGAATTACCCTATATACGCTGTCCGGATTATCAATACCCCAGCGCGATCCAGGGATGCGCTGGTCATATAAATCATGAGACAGGCGGCTGATAGTAATCACTTTCGGATAAAGCGGATCTTGGTTTAGCGCCCAGACCACGGCACTGAACATCACTTCGTTGAATGCGGTATCGAAACAGGACCGCATATCAGATGACGGTTTAGCCAGGTTTAGCCAGTAAAATCTCACTTGTGCGTAAATCTTTTGCAGCTCGGGTGAATTGAACAGCTCTAGAGCCAGTAACTCATGTTCTCTTTGTTGTGGTGTATCAATAGGGTTGTTGACTGTAGCCACTGTAAAGTTCCTGATGCGCGAATATGATCTAATAAGATTACGCCTACGATAGTTACACGCAACCCAGCAGTACAAAATTAATCTATGAGCTTACCACTGGCACATATACATGTACTGGACTCAAGACTGAGACTCGATAAACCGCATTTGTGGACAAGAGCCATTTTGCAACTCAGTTGGTCACGATGGAACTTTTTTCGCGAGGAAGCGGCCAGCTCTAATAAAGATAATTTTTTGACTTGTACTCATCATGACAGGCTTTGCAGGCTTTCCCTGTTGCCGCGACCTGTGTCGCGATAGCTTTTCGGTCGGTGCCCTGATCGGCGATAATCTTTAGCGCGTTTACCGCGTTTTTGAAGTCTTCCATTTTATTTTGGAAGTCTGGCATGTTTTGCCATATTTCAGGTTTGGCGCGCGTTGTGCCTTTGTCTGATCCATCGGCGAAGCCACGCATGATATCCAGCGTCGTCAGCGCTGCTAGTTGGTCGGCGTAGCCAGCCATTTGCATTTCCTGCCAAGGTATCTCACCTTTGACCATAGAAACCATGGGGCCAAAGTTCGCAGCGATTAGTGCAAACCATGACTGCCGATAGGACTGAGGCGCTTCTTTATCATTGTAGTGTGAAATGGCTATTGGTGAGATAGCGAGCCCTGCGAGCACAATGACAGAGAGGACTGTGTGGCGTTGAAATTTAGGCATATCCAGTTCCTTGTAGTGATCGTTTTAGACGTATCTGGGCGAATACATAGTATAAGAAGGCGCAGAAGCTGCTGACAAGACAAATTTCTGGGGGCGGTTTAGCGCTATGTGGGACGGCGGCGACCAATTTTTTAAACCTTTAGGTCATTACGTTCATTCTGAGGCTGCAATGCGCGGCGATTACGCTACCATAGAGTGTATCTTTGTGGAGTGTAGATGATGAGTGCAGAGCAACAGTGGGATTACAGTTTTGATGTAGTAGTGGTCGGATCTGGAAACGGTGGCATGACCGCAGCTCTGTGTAGCTATGAGATGGGTGTGAAGGATGTTCTTGTCGTAGAGAAATCGGACCTCTTCGGTGGCAGCAGTTCTATTTCCGGCGGTGGCGTATGGATTCCCTGTAACCGCTATGCCAATGAAGCCGGTGCGGGAGATTCATTAGCGAGCGCCAAAACCTACCTGCGGCAACTGATCACGGAAGAGGAGGTGCCCGAACCTCAGCTCGATGCGTATCTGGAGAACGGTCCGAAGATGGTGGATTTTCTCCACGAGCGCACGCGCATGCGATATGTGACTTTGGAGCACTATCCCGATTACTACACCAATCTTGACTGCGCTATGGAGGGTCACCGCTCTATGGAACCGGAAACCTTCAATGCAAATGAGCTCGGTGAAGAGTGGCGACGACTCCGGCGCACCCACCCGATGATGCATTTAGCGGGCGTGATCGGATTTACTCAGGTCGAGGCGGGGTTGCTGATCGGCCAACAACCTGGATGGTGGAAAACAGCTCTCAAGTTGGTCGTTGACTATGTGCTTGATATCCCTTGGCGCCTCAAAGATAAGTTTCACCGTCGTCTAGCCACAGGGTGCGCCGGGGTTGCCCGTTTGCGAGCATCAATGCAGGATCGAGATATCCCGCTCTGGCAAAATACAGCGATGACGAAAGTCGTGGATTGTGATGGCAAAGTCCTAGGGGTTGAAGTAATACGCGAGGGTAAGCCGGTCAGAATTCAGGCGCGTAAAGCCGTTGTTTTAGCAGCGGGCGGGTTTGAGCATAACCAAGAAATGCGTGAAAAATATCTCCCGCAGCCTACCGATCATCGCTGGAGTGCGGGTACGAAAGACAATACCGGGGATGCCATTCTCGAAGGAATACGGCTGGGCGCAAAAATGCACCGTCTCGATGAGGCGTGGTGGTGTAACACAATTTCGGTGCCAGGCGAAGATATCCCTCGTTTGAGCATCATGGAAAAATCTTATCCCGGTTCTATCATGGTGAACCCGGCTGGGCAGCGATTCAGTAATGAATCACAAAACTATATGGCGTTTCAGCAGGAAACGTTCGCAAGGCACACCGAAGAAAACCCTCTCAATCCAAGCTGGCAAATATTTGATGCTAATTTTCGTGCCACGTATTTTGTCGGTCCACTGTATAACAGCAAATTTCTGCCCGATTGGGCCGTGCCAAAGCGCTACGAAACAGAAGGATTTTTTGCTAAGGCGGACTCAATTGCCGAACTTGCTCGAAAAATCGATGTGGATCCGGCGGGCTTGGAAGAGACGGTCACTAAAATGAATGAGTTCGCTCGCAATGGCGAAGATCCGGATCATCAGCGCGGCGAGTCGGCATATGATCGTTACTATGGAGACCCTCGCGTAACGCCTAATCCCTGTTTAGGAGCGATTAATAAGGCACCATACTATGCAATGAAGATTGATCCGGGTGATTTTGGAACTCAGGGCGGCATGGTGACCAATGCGGATGCGCAGGTGATTCATGACAACGGCAGTGTAATCGAAGGTCTTTATGCAATTGGTAACTGCAGCGCTCCGACGCTGCCCTGTTATCCCGGTCCGGGTTCAACCCTTGGGCCAGCTATGACGTTTGCCTATCAGGCTGCCAAGTCGATTACGGGCTATCGGGATTAGCGCTTACAGAGGGGCGGGTTACCCGACTATAGTCTAGAAATCATGTTGACGGCCGGCAACAGACCTTGGCTTCTATCCCTGTGCTCACGCGTTCGCGTGTGATGATATAAGTCAAGAACTGTTGCCGCATTTGAAGAAGAGCCGTCAGCGAAGGCAAACGGCTTTTTCACTCAGTACCACATGGGTCGCGGCCATGCGCCCCAAGCATTCCAGTTCATTTCATTTGCCTGCGCCGCTTCCGCGGTTGCTCGCTGTTCGTTCGCGATATTTTGTTGAATTGACAGGCGCTGATACGCTTGATAGTTGGCTTCTGAGCCGACGTAGACGCACTTGCAGGTAGTGGGATCTGCGTAAGCAAACACCGTCTTCCCATCCATTGTTGTGGCTACAACTTTACGCTCCGTCATCGTCTTAAGACGGGCCATCTTTTCCGGCGTGTCGGCTAGCTTCATTTGAAAGCCCGCTGCGGATAGTCGTCTCTCTGTATCCATCGCTGATTGATTGGCGATGGAGGCGCAACCGGTGATTGCGACGGCGACCACTGCGGCGCCGAATGTTTTTGTCAGAATACTGCTCATGATGTTCTCCTGTTATGTGTCAACTCATTACCCGAAGGCATATTGAGCATATCATCTTTATGTCCAGGCGACATATCCGTGAGTGTGCATCACGGTACTTGGGGCGATCAGGCTCAGGGAGACTAAATAGACGAACTAATGTGTCTAATAGGCTGCGCAGCGAGAGAAGCAAGATATTCAGCGCCTTACGTTAGCGCGCTTGGTTTAACACCACAGCCCCCCCAAAGCAATCCGTGCCATGAGGTTCTCAGTAGCGTCCTGCTTTACAGCAGGCCAATCGTATGCGTATAGTCCCTCTGATAATTTTAATAACACGAATAACACGAATAACACGAATAACGCTAACAGTGCCTCAGTCGGCCATCCCGAGAAGAGAACTTATGTTATTGACGGTCAAGGCCAGATACTTTGCCCAACTGCTCGCCGTTGTTGTGCTTGTCGGCGCATCACCAGCGGATGCACAGGGAGTAGCTGACAATTCGGCAGTGTTAGCCGAAGACCAGGGCATTGGCGTCGCGATATCCAATTTCACCAGATATACGTTTAATAAGACGGGTCCAACAACGTCCGACGACGGTTTGGCGGGCCCGGGTTTTCCAAGTACGATTTTGCCGGCACAGCACACAGGGACAGGTGTTTTTTTAAAAGGCGGGAGTGATGCATCTATAACTGCGCAATATGCGTTAGAAAACACGAATGGGGGCTCTGTGTCGTCGGGCTCATTAGGTTTCATTCTTACATTTCAGGGCGACACGAGTTGGAAGTTCTTCGCCGCATCAGAAGATGTACTGCATGATGTTAAGGAGCAGGTGTCTTCCGACGCGAAGACCAATATCAAAAACGCAGCGCTTAATTCGGGTGAGGACGCCGTGAAAGCAGCAGGGGCTGAGGATGGCATGACCGAGGTAATCGATACGATGAAGGTGATAAAGAAAGTCGCCCAAGCACTGGGGGCGCTCAACCCTAAGTATGTTATGAAGTACGAGTTTGAGGAACTCGACGATTCGGGTTACATGCAAACTATGGAGGCTGACCCAAATAACTGCATCTCCGCGAACACGAGCGAACCCGGTGCCGCTAACGTTGTTATTCTAGGGCCAAGTAATAAAATAACGCCTGACACCGCCGATGAGTTTTTCGTTTTGTCTGCATTCGGAACAAGTGACGTCAACCCGGGTTTTGTTGATGTCGCTATTACGCCGGTATGTGCCCATGTCTGCGCCGCGTGGAACGCCAGCAATGACTGGCTTGATGACTACACATCAAGTGAATGTACGACCATGCTAGCCAGCGCGAGCGACGACCCCCAGACAACGGAAATCACACGGGAACAAGCAACCTATCTGGGCTATTACGACCTGAATCAGTGCTTGACCGTAACAGGCGGAGCTAATTTTCAGAGTAGGGATAGCACACCGTGGGCCACAGTAACGGATCAAGCCAACTCCCAACGATGGCAACCCACAATAAATATGAGTAACGGCTGGATAGAGACGGACGTTCCGTGCAAACAGAAGACGCAATATTACCCGGTTGGAGCTGATAGCATTTGTGGTACCTGCCCTCCCGCCGGCCCATCCATCGAACCGTACGGGCCTTGGCAGGAGTCTTGCGACTTAACGCCAGGGCGTTACACTTACACGCTTGGCGGGCCGGAGAACGACACGACATTCCCGCCGCCGCCCGGAACCGCGCGGCTTGTCGCACATTGCACGCCGACGAAGGGGGACAATGCGAATGTGCCTTACGCCTCTAATACCAGTCAGATCTGCGCTCCCGAAACTGCCGCATTTGGCGTGAATGATCAGGGAGGGCTTACCTGTGTGCCCCCTGCCTCCATGTATAACGGCGCCAACTAGCCTAGCTGCATAACGACGATTGTACTAATTAAACCTAAGCAAGCCTTGTTCTGGAGAACGCCGATGAACGTAATATTTTCTCCTCATCCAATGCGAGTGCTGCTTGCGATTCTTGCATTCGCTATAGCCCTCCCTGCTCAAGCGGTAAAGCTGTCGTCCTCTGGAAAAGACAACTCATACATTGGGGTGGCAAACTATGCCTTTGGCTACACGTCGAATCCCTTGGTGTTGTCGGGCGCCTGCACAATTCCGGCCCAGAGAGGCGCGTCAACGGATAAAACTAGCTATTGGAATGTCGAACCTAAAAGTTGCGATACCCAGTACGATGCTTCCTGCTGGGCTGACACGTGCAACACCCCAGGACAATGCACTTATCAATACATGGGCAAGACTTATACCGCCTCAAGTCCGTACACCGAGCTCAGTATATCTTTAAATTCGATGCGAAAAACACTGCTGCTGTACTATGCAGATAATCACAAGGATACAGATCAGGGCTATTGCAACTTCAATATTGGTACATACTGGTTCTCTATAAACTTTGGCTACGAGGGCACGGGTGAAGATTTTTCACTGTCACTTTACGCGCAAGCTCTTGATGACGGTTCCTTTATTAATGTCAGTAATTCGGATGGCTGGACAACGTCAGGCGCCTGCCCTAATGCCCCCAATTTCACCGCTGATACGTCTGTTGGCAGTCAATACAATTTAATTTGCAATGAGCAGTTTGTTGTTAGCCTAGCGGCTGACCCTTCTATCTCGCATGGCGCAATGATTTCCGTCGTCAACGCGCAGGGCTCGCTGCCGTCGGGCTCACAGGAAGTTTCTTCTGATGCTTCCGTTTCATCGCAGCAGGCGTTTAACGGTTCATCAAGTCAAGAACAGGGTTCAGGCAAAGGGGTTAATCGCACTGCCGGCCCGTTGAATGCATCGAAGCCATCCATCGCGGCGAGTGCATTGGCCACAGAGGGGGTGCGCAGACTGAGCAATCAGACCGCGGATGACAGACGATGGCTGGTTACCTCAGACGCTGAAGGCAAGGAGATGCACGGGGTTTTGCTTTCCGGTCCCCCGCCTCATACGACCGATCTGGTCGCCTGCCAGCTTAGCGGTGATGATGGTAACTTAGACCCCGTACAGAGAAGCTATAGCTACGACTGTGACTTAGCTTCTCTGGATGGAACCTCGAACCGCAAGGAAGTAATCACGGTGCCCGGATCAGTCCTGCGGCCGCGCCTGCTTCAAGCCCCGTTAGCGGAGGGCCGAGCGACGAGGGTCCGAGCGACGAATCGTGAAGTTCCTTCTCGGATTAACGTAGCGATTAGCGATTTTGCGAAGAGCGCGCGCCTCGCGTCTCCGGATGGCTCGAAGAATCTGGTGTGGCACGGCATAGGCACAACGAGTCGAGTCGTCATGGTCAAGCGAGAGTTGGAGGACATCGTCGAAGTTGTCACGCATTCTCCAGAGGCCAAAAGCCCGATGTTTATGTCCTGTTCTGGCGCTAACGAGGGCCGCGCACTCAACCCCGTTTACGCCTGCACAGCAAATCTGAGGTGTATAGGCTCGCCCTGTCCCAGCGCCAGCTGGAGCACTGTTTCAAGCCTCACGCTTCCGCTCGCGCTGTTTAAAAATAGGCCGTGCCAGCCCGGCAACGGTGTCGTTGCTGAGGCACCTTTTTTAGAGGTGTCAAACCCTACCACCCCTGGCCCGAGTTACCTGACGTTCCGCTCTACGCTGGTATTTCCGACCGGCAGCGTGGTTAGACCCGACCAAACCGGTTTCCGCCTGCTGGTGCAAGATGCTAATGGCCATACGGTTGTCGACGCGGATCTCTCTGGGAGCCACTACGCTGCTCCAGTCAGTGTCCGCCGACCCCGCGGAGAGTTGGACTCGTGGCAAGTCAACCGAGGCGGCGAGAGATTCACATTTTTTTCGTCTAGGTTCATCGGCGCTCTTCGCCCGACGGTCACGATCGAACGAGGAGATGGCCGCAATGAATGGCTTGTATCCGTTAGTGGCGGCACGCTAAGCGACTTAAATGATCCGGGCCTGAATTTCCCGCTCACTGCAAGCCTGACGCTACAGCCGGCGGATCAAAACAGCGGGCTCTGTACGGCAACGGAATTTGCGAGTGCCTCCAACTGAGGCAGTGGAGGCGCTGCCCAGCGTGTGTTGATGGCAGCAGCGTTGCTTGTCTGGCACGTCACCGCATAAAATCTAATAGCGCATTCCAACTGCTGGTATCTGCATAGGCATCATAACTGAGCGGCAAGCCGTATTTTTTGCCATTTTCGGTGGCAGCGGGGTTAGTAAATCCGTGCTTCACGTTTGGAAATGACGTTAATCGATACTCAACGCATGCGTTTTGCATTTCTTGTACAAAATCGGCTACGACATCAGGCCCTACCATTGGGTCTGCGCCGCCCGTGGCGACCAGTACTTTGGTGTTAACGGCACCCGGTTGTGCCGGGCTGTCGGTCTCCAGTAAGCCGTGAAAGCTGGCAACACCGGCTAGTTCCGTTCCCGAGCGCGCTTGATTTAACACCACGGCCCCACCAAAGCAGTAGCCAATTGCGTAAATACGGTTGGCATCTATATTGCCGTGTTGGGCAAGTAATTTTTTGGCTTCTTGAAACCGCGCGTTCAGTTTCTCGGGCTCAGCAAACGCCGCGTTCATCATACGCTCTGCCTCTTTGGGATCCGTTGCCGTATTTCCATGGCCATACATGTCAACGGCAATGGCAGCATAACCTAAATCGGCTAACTTGTTGGCACGCCCTTTGGCATAGTCGGTTAAACCCCACCACTCATGCACGACGATTACACCGGCCTTGGGCTGAGCATTTGCAGGCATGCACAATGTCGCGCTGCCCAGTTGATTCGGTAGGGTTAGGGTTTCTGTGTTGCTCATTGGGCCGCTCCTGAAAACTAGTGGAACGAAAGTATAATAATTTTATAAGCCTATTAGCCATTTAAAAAGGGCAGAAAAATGACAGGAATTTTCCTTGAGACACATTGAAGTCAATTCGATGTGAGCGTGTAAAGACTGGCGGATTGTCAACTCTTTAACGTTCACATTGCGGCAATAAACAGCCGGTTAAAATCAGTCTCAGTGCAGACGCGCGGATTGGTTTCATGGCAGAGGTCCTGATTGGCAATAGCTGCCAACTGCGGAATCTGTTCATGTTTAACGCCGTAAGCAGAAAGTCTGCCCTCTATGCCGACTTCGGCCTTAAGCTGACTGAGCCAGGCAATAAAGGCTTCACCACCGCCGGCAACCCCAGCGACATGCGCTAGCTCGTCAAATTTGGCAGGCACGGCGGGTTGGTTCCAGGCTAACACGGTATCAATCATTAACGCATTGGCAAGGCCGTGGTGCAGGTCACAGACGGCACCCAAAGCGTGCGCACAGGCATGCACGGCCCCCAAGTCCTTTTGGAAGGCGATAGCGCCTAGCATGGAGGCCATCATCATATCGGAGCGTGCCTGTAAATTGTTTGGCTCGGTGACGGCAGTTAATAATGCTCTGGCAGCGATACGCGTGCCCTCCAGTGCGATGCCGTCACACAGAGGGTGATAAGACGGTGACAGATAGCTTTCGATATTATGCGTCAGTGCGTCAATGCCGGTGGCGGCGGTGATATGAGGCGGCAGCGACAAGGTGAGTTCTGGGTCGGCAAAAACACATTTGGCGAGCAGTTTTGGATTAAACACTACGCGCTTTAAATGGCTATCCTGTTCACTGATAACGCTGGCGCGGCCCACCTCGGAGCCGGTGCCCGCCGTGGTGGGTAGCGCCACCAAATAGGGTAGGGGATGTTCAATCATACGCACCGCTGGGTGGTCCCATGCGTACTCTATAATGTCGCCCGCGTGCGTTACTGCAACGCCGACAAGTTTCGCCACATCGAGCGCTGCGCCGCCGCCAAATCCGATAATGCAATCGGCGCCGTGGCGTGAGAATGCCGCTGCCCCAGCAGTCACCTGGCTGGCGGCGGGGTTCCCAGACACGCCAGAATAGACGGCGACATCAAGCCCGGTTAAATGCGTTTTGAACTCATTCAGTACCGGCAGTGTTGCAAGTGCTTTGTCGGTGACCAGCAGTGGTCGCTGATAGCCCTCCTCGCGAAGATGTGCTGCGACCAAGCGCCGAGCGCCAATCCCAAATTGTATCTCGGTAGGAAAGCTGAACGCGGTGATGCTCATGATTATGAATTCCAGTCTTTTCGATGTTAAGGGAAAATTATTAGACGATTTCTAAGTAACGCTTTAATTCCCAATCTGTCACGCTATCCAGCCATTGGCGCCACTCCCAATCACGAGTCGCGCTGAAGTGGTCGACAAAGACATCGCCCAGCCAATCGCGGGCAATTGCAGACTGCTGGAATAATCGCGTGGCGTCGATTAACGTTCGCGGCACAGTGGCCATATCCTCTGCGCCTTGATTGACGCCGGTAATCGGTAATGATGTTAATTTAAGCCCTTTTTCAACGCCGTCAAGGCCCGCAGCGATGACTGCCGCCATTGCGAGATAGGGGTTTACGTCGGCACCGGGACAACGAGTTTCTAGGCGTGTTGCCTTTGCTGACGAGCTAATAACACGGAAACTGGCGGTGCGATTGTCTACCGCCCACGTGGGTTTGACCGGCGCCCAATAGCCATCGACCAGTCGCTTGTAGCTATTAATGGTAGGCCACAGCAGTGGCGCAAAGTCGATCATGCAAGCCACTTGACCCGCAACATAGCTTTCAAATAACGGGCTCATGTTGTGTGTGCCCTTAGCGCTATACAATACATTTTTGCTGCCATCGCTGAGACTTTGATGAATGTGACCGCTGCAGCCCGGCAGGTCCTGATTGGGCTTGGCCATGAAACTGGGCATGATGCCAAAGCCAGCCGCAATTTCTTTGATGCCGGCCTTGAATAATACCGCCCGGTCAGCTTGTTCTAGCGCCGTGGAAAAGGCGATGGCAGCTTCGTAAACACCTGGCCCCGTTTCGGTATGCAGCCCCTCCAGTGGCACGCCGAAGGCCAGCATTTGATCCATGATAGCGTTGAAGTAGTCCTGATGTTGACTGATTCGCAACAGCGAGTATCCAAACATGCCTTGTGTGAGTGGTTCAGGGTCAACACCTTTCTTGGCCGCCCAGCTCTGCGATGTTTCGGCGAAGTTATACCACTCGAACTCCATGCCGGTCATTATCTGAAAGCCCATTTTTTCAGCGCGTTTGAGCACGCGTTGCAACGTCTGGCGGCCGCATGCCGCATGTGGAGTACTGTCAGGGTTTAAGAACTGGCCTAACACCAGTGGTGTCTGACTATCCCATGGGACACGCCGCAGCGTGTTTAAGTCTAGCTGCGCCAGTGCGTCTGGATAGCCGTGCTGCCAGCCTGTTAGCGCTGTGTTGTCGTAAGGCTGGTCCATCATGTCCCACCCCATCACCACATCGCAAAATCCAAAACCGCCGTCCGGGAGCGGTTTCGCTGCACTAAGGAATTTGTCAATGTGCAGATACTTGCCACGTAGAATACCGTCTATGTCAGTGACAGCCACTTTGATTTTGGTGGCGTCAGACCCTTTAAGCATAGCGACGGCGGGATGCTCGCCTGTGGTTTTCTTTTCTGTCGGCATAGCAGTGGTCTCGTCAAGTAAGTCGAAAATAGATTGGTGGTGCGCTAACCTGCTGACGCCTTGTCGTGCTCTAAGGCGAACTCCTCTTCGGGTGATAGAATTAAGCGGTGGCGCCCGATAAGGCTGAAGTAAAAAATACCTACCGCAAACCATGCAGCTACCCAAAGGATACCTTGCCGATAGAGGGGATCAGTAAGTTGATAATAGACCGTTACTGCAGCGATCAGAATGGTTAAGCTAGCGCCTAACACGCCGAACGGGCTTTTATAGGGCCGTTTCAACCGCGGCAACTTGCGGCGCAGCAAAATAAAGGATAGAGCCTGCATGATGTAGGAGAACATTGCAGCAAATACCGCCATATTTAACAGCGTGCCGCCAATAATAGCGGCGCCTCGATCAGAGCCCATGCTAAACCATAGAATAAACATAACGGTAAGTGCCAGTCCAGCCCCTGTAATCATAGCTCGGTGAGGAGTTTTGCGGCTGCCGTGGGTTACCGATAAACCAGAAGGGAAATAGCCCGCTCGGCTGAGCGAATAGATCTGCCTTCCCTGCGCAAAGATGATGGTGTGAAAGCTAGCAACCAAACCCAGAATCGCTATAGTTGCCAATAGCTTTGCTATGCCGTCGCCATAAATAGCCTTGAAACCATCCAGTAACGGCTCGCCAGATCCAGCCAGTTGAAAAGAACCGACGCCGGCGATCGATGGATTCAGCCATAAAATCATGAACGCTGATATCAGCAGTGTAAAAAAACCAGCAAGAATACCGCGCGGCATATCACGTTTGGGGTCAACGGATTCTTCTGCCGCTAGCGGCAATTGCTCGATCGCCAGAAATAGCCACACGGCAAATGGGAGACAGGCTAAAATGCCGCCGAACCCGAACGGTAAAAAGGGCCCATCACCATCTGGTAGCTGGGCACCATCGGCACCGACATTTAGTGCCCATTTTGCAAAATCAATCGTGGGTAGTGCACTGGCCCAGAACACTAACAAGCATGTTAGTGCTAGTAGCGTTACGCCCAGCGTCAGTCTAAAGGATAACTCCACTCCCACGATGTTGAGGCAAATAAATACGAGATAAAAACCAACCCACCACAGCGGAAGAGTCGCCGTGCTGGTATCAAAGATGCCAGCCATATAGCTGCTAATAAAGTAGACGATCACCGCGGGCGTTAGCACGTATTCGACATTTTCAGACAAGCCGGTCAGGAACCCCCCCCAACGCCCCATCGCGGTTCTTGCAAAAGAATAGGCGCCGCCCGTGTGCGGCAGGGCCGGCGACATCTCCGCCAGTGAAAAACACAAGCCTAGGTACATAACGGCGATAATAATGGTGGCCACAAACATGCTACCCCAACCGTTGGCTAAGCCCAAATTCCAGCCGGAGAAATGCCCGGAGATGACCGCACCTACGCCTAGAGCCCACAGTGACCAAACGCCGGCGTAACGTTTTAAGCCTCGTTTATCAAAATAGCTCTGATCGACCTGTGTATAGTTAACGTGATTAGAATCCTGCATTGTCATTTCCTGTGTTGGGTATGGTTATTGTCTAGTCTAAACTGGATTGCCGTCTAGATTTTTGTCAGGAACAAGCTCTGGTGTTTTCTTGTAGATTGGAGGCGCGGGAGCAGAGTCTTAGGCACAATACAGGACGACTCCCTTGCGCTTTCTACGTAAACATATTACAACTCGCGGTGCAGAATGAACAGTGCCCCGCAATCACTGAAGGGGGACGATTAATCGATCGCGGTAGCTGTTAGCAATATAGGAGATAGCGGTGAATCTAAAAGACATCGAGTTAATAAAACAACTTAAGGGAAAGTATTTTCGGTTCCTTGACACTAATGCCTGGTCGGAGATGGCAGAGATTTTTGTGCCCGATGCCACCGCCAGCTACAGCGATGGTGACAATAGTTTTGACAGTCGCGATGAGATCATCAGTTTTCTATCGCGGTCGATGAGTGGTCGCCAGTTTTTGTCCATGCACACGGCTCATCACCCGGAAATAACGCTCACCGGTGAGGACACCGCTGAAGGTATCTGGTACCTGCATGATATCGTCTACGCGTTAAAGTATAAGCTGCAAATTAGCGGCAACGGTATTTATCACGATCGTTATCAGAAAGAGCGCGGCCAATGGCGTATTACCCATACAGGCTATGAACGAATGTTTGAGGTGCACGACACGCTAGGTGAAAATTTTAAGGTGGTAAAAAACAACTACAAGGATTGATTATGTTTGCTTTTATAACCAATATTCGGGCTAAAGCGGGTCAGCGTGTCGCTCTGGCGAGATTGACTCAAACTATGATGGAGCAAACTGCGATAGAGAGCGGAGTGCCAGTGTACGTGTTTCATCAGGCAGAGGATGATCCAGACGAGTTCTGGTTTTACGATCTCTACACTTCCGAAGAGGCCTACCGAGAGCATTGCAGCAGTGATGCTTTCAATGCAATGATCAGCCAAGTGGGTGTACTTGGTGACATAAAGATGATGCACAAGCTTGTGCCCTACGGTTCTGTGAAAAGTGAGAGGACATACTCTGCTGTTTAGGGGGCGATGGGCACTTTTCAAAATCGCACTATCAACTATAGGATTAACCCGCTTATTGATCTAGCATAACCTAAGCACCTTAGTTCACGCGATGTGCGGCGATAGCGCCGAGCTGGACAGACGAAAATAAAACGGCACGGTTGGTGGTTCAAAATGATCTGACAACGTACACTGTGAGAGCAAGATGGCTTATCATGTACTACTGTCGAAAATGTAACCAACAGTTTCATTGAGTCTCAGATGCAAAGCTATTTGATGCGTCTATTTAACCTCGTATCAAACTTTAGAAGGGTAGCATTGTTCTTCTTTCAACAAGAAGTGGTTTAAAAACTAAGCGTATAACTCAGAGGTATTTATGGCATTACATGACAAAGACTCTATTCGAGATAAGATTGATGATGATATTTACGGTTCGTCTGATGTTTCCGTTAGTTTACCGAAATATCAAATGCCGCAAGAGGAGCACGACCCCCGCCTTATCTATGCCTTAGTTAATGATGAATTGATGCTCGATGGCAACTCGCGACAGAACCTCGCAACCTTTTGCCAGACTTGGACCGAGCCCGAAGTTCACCAACTGATGAATGACTGTATCGACAAGAATATCGTTGACAAAGATGAGTACCCTCAGATTGCTGAGATTGAATCACGCTGCGTGAGTATGCTGGGTGATCTTTGGAACTCACCGCAGCATGCCAATACCGCCGGCTGCTCCACTTCTGGTTCCAGTGAGGCTGCAATGCTGGGTGGCATGGCGATGAAGCGTCGTTGGGAAGCCAAACGTAAAGCTGCGGGTCTGCCAATCGATAAGCCTAATTTGGTCACAGGCCCGGTGCAGGTTTGCTGGCATAAATTTGCGCGTTACTGGGATATCGAGTTGCGCGAAATACCAGTGGAGCATGATCGACTGATTATGACGCCGGAAGAGGTGTTAAGTCGCTGTGACGAGAACACCATTGGCGTAGTGCCTACTCTCGGCGTCACTTTTACCTGTCAGTACGAGCCGGTGCAGGCAGTTGCGTTGGCGCTTGATAAACTCGAGGCGGACACGGGGCTTGATATACCGATTCATGTTGATGGCGCCAGTGGCGCGTTTCTCGCGCCCTTCTGTGCACCAGATCTGGTGTGGGATTTTCGAATTCCCAGGGTAAAGTCGATCAACGCGTCTGGGCACAAGTTTGGACTGGCTCCGCTTGGAGTCGGCTGGATTATTTGGCGTGAAGCATCAGATCTTCCCGAAGACTTGATTTTTTGGGTGAATTATCTGGGCGGTAATATGCGTGATATCGCCCTTAATTTTTCCCGGCCGGGTGGACAGGTCGCGTGTCAGTACTACAACCTTCTGCGTCTGGGTAAAGAAGGCTACCGTAGAATCCACACCAACTGCTATGAAACTGCCGTTCATCTTGCCTCCGAAATCGAGAAATTGGGTCCGTTTGATATGATCTACAATGGTGATATGGGAAAGGGTATTCCCGCGCTCTGCTGGAGAATAAAGGACGGTGTAAATCCGGGTTTCAATCTTTATGACCTTGCAGATCGCTTGCGCGCGCGAGGCTGGCAAGTTCCGGCTTATACTCTACCTGCAAACAGCCAAGATCAAGTCATTCAGCGCATTCTCGTGCGCCACGGCGTTAGCAGAGATCTTGGCGCGCTGCTTCTAGACGATATGCGACGTGCGCTCGAACATTTCGATAAGCACCCGGTCCAGTCACAACTGGACTCGTCTGATGCATCTGGCTTCCATCATTAGGGCAGGTATGACATATAACGCCATGCTCGAAAGCCTGCTGGCTTCATCGGGCCCAGACCATACAAGGGTTATTGTTGATGGGAATGCATAGAGGTAGCTTGGAACTCAGAAATTATTGTGGGTATGTCTTAGTTTGATGGTGAATGAGACAGAGAAGGCGATAATTCGGGAGCGAGCGAGTAGTTTGCCGGTTACAGCGGAATACCCGTTTGATGTTGAGGCTAAATTGCTCAGATCCGTTATTGCGCAGTCTTCAGTGATGCTCGATATCGGTGCTAATGCTGGCATCTACAGTACAATTATGGAGGACATAGTTGGGTCTGAAAATTTGTATATTTTCGAGCCTCTTCCACATTTGCACCGAGTTTTGAAAAAACGTTTCGCCAATGCGCATGTGTTCGACTTAGCTCTGTCAGACAAAGAGGAAATACGCAACATTCGAGTTCCCTTAATCGAGGGGGCGCGAGTAGATGCGCGGGCGACCTTTAATTCGCATACTGAATCAAATCAAACAGGGAGTGAAGAGGTTGCGGTGCAGTTGCTGTCCTTGGATTCTTTTGCAAAGGTAGCCAACCTTGTATCGTTAGATTTAATAAAGATCGACGTTGAAGGGCATGAGTTAGAAGTTATCAACGGTGGAGTCGAGACCATTGCTCGATTTAAACCCCTGATACTTATTGAGATTGAGTCACGGCACCATAAATTCCCTATCACAGAAATTTTTGCTAGGTTTGCATCCTTGGGGTATGAAGGTTACTACTTAAATCCCTCGGCGTTTGAACTGTTCGACGTCGCTCGATTTGATAATGACCGAGACCAAGACGTGAGAAACCTGAATGCCAGCGATCTTTATTATTACTTAAACAATTTCTTTTTTGTGCATAAAGCATCTGCCAACAATTTTGTATCAAGCGCGCGAGCGTTTTTGGAGCGAGAAAGGACTCAGCCAGCGTAAGTTAGGATGCCGATTACAAATAGGTCAGCGATAATGTTGATCCCTTTGCGGCTCGATAGTGGTGAGCAGTGTCAGCGGTTCTTCGCTGCACTGCCCAATTTTTTAAGGTTGTCATCGTCTAACCTGTGCCGAAGCTAGAAAATTTTATTTTAATAGCTGCGACGTAAGATCATTTTTGGGGTATGGTAATTCGTCTACTGCCCAACGTATTGATTTTTCTGATTCAAATATGCGGTTCAAATCTATTTCAATGAAATTAGTGCGGCTGGAGTAGCTTGCTATCTTCATGCGATTATTCTGAAGATCCTTTAGGTTAACCCACTGCGTATAATCAGAGGCAACCTTCTTGCCAACGTTAGTTCTAGCGACTCCCTTTGGTATATCTACGTTGTTTAGTAAATGTGCCATCAATTGCACGGCATCGCCGCTTCCATTAGGCTGATAGGCGAAGTGGTTTAGGTAGGTTGCTCGCACAAAACGACTCGGTGGGGTGTAATCTCCCGGTAGCCCAATTAATCCTCCGCCCTGACCAATTTCCGTGACATTGGTCTTATCTACAACGACAGAACTTGTCGCCGTATCTGTCAGCGACAGATAGTTGCGAACATTATTAATATGCCAATCATACGTTGGAGCATTTGTCAGCACATTTGTGACGTTGTCGTGGATGACCATTTGGCCTTCAACAAACTCTACAATGATGCTGTCACCGCTGCGATCGGTTAAAACAAAATGTAACAATGGTGGTGTTGGTGAGCCCCTTACTTCACTGGGATTGTACCAAACTTTATAGTTTGGCAGCGCTGTTCTTAGGTCTTGTACAGTGCTAAACATGCCAAGGACCAAGCTTCCAAAGTTTATAATTGAGACATACTCGTCGTCTTGAGCAGTTACTGTCTGAAATTCAGTAAAGCCGGGTAGAAAATTTCCACTGAGGCCTAATCCAGTTTCATTTTGCCCCTCAAGAATCGCTGGAGATCCAGTTATAACCGCTGGATAGACACCTATAAACGCATATTTGCTAGACAGTGTTTTTGATGGTAAGTCGAGAAAATCTGGGGCGCTCACTAATACAGGGCTACCTTGAGGTTGGGATATTAGCGTCCATTCCATATCAAGCGCCCATTCCATTGTGCGACCAGCGATAACTGTGCCGTCTTTTGCTTTCAGGTTAATCGCTGTGCAGGCATCTGCTAACGGCGCAAAAGTAATGGACAATGCTACGATGCTACCTAGAAATTTTTTCACAATAATCCCCATCCTCATTTTCTGATTATTCATAATTAACAAACCTCTTTATACATTCGTGTCAGATTATTGCAACGTTAAATTTCGTAACTGCGGAGTGACTATAACGTTATTACAGCAGTGAGTTTTCAGAGTTGGCTGTTTCATTTACTGTTGGGCTTATTAGTCAATGCGCTTCTGCGGTCTTTCGTGATTGATTTTGTATACAGTAAAGCCAGGCAATCTTTAGACGGAACCTAAATAGTGGAGAAGCCGATATCTATTTTGCTCTCATCACCTACTGATCTGAGGTTCGATAAAAGAGTGTCTGTTGGCGATAAAATTAGTTCGTAGGTGTTGGGTCGGCCGAGGCTGCCATAGCGACAACAACAATTTTTTGGGCTAATGCGATAAATGAATCTAGTGAACCAGACTCTGTTCTGAAAGACTCGCCCTCGACCGTTATTAAACCCTCACCAATGAGTTCATTGGTCTGACTGTCAGTAATTTTACTTTCCACTACCAAGACAGGCGTCTTTGCATTTACACCGCCTGCGTACGCCGCCGCATTAACCGCCAAGCCAACTGGTGTGAAGTTCCATGGTTCAAGGCCGTCCGCTGAACTTTGGGCGCCAGTAATACGAACTTCCATTCGCGCGACGCCAGGTCCAGGCTGAGTGACAACCTTAACCTTATCTCTGCCTTGCACCGCTTTCAACATCGCCGATTGCAGCGCTTCTCGAGTTTTTTCGATAGTCTCCTGAGGCTCCTCCTGATTTATGTCCTGAGCCAGTGAAATTGGATCTAAAATGACCGAGGTGTATTGCTCTGAACTCACGCCCGGCTTGCGGTAACGCCACTTGCGCGCGTCAGCATTGTCGGTCGGTTCCGATACGAGGAGGGAGTAATTAGGCAAAAAACCAGATTTTGGCATTGGTTGGTCAGTGAAATCTGATGTTGTGCTGCACGCGGCCGTGATCGTTGTAAGGTAAATGCTCGCCATGAGCGTCAATATTTTGTGCATGATTTGATCCCTTTAAGCGTATGGGCTGCTGGAAATGACAATCAGAGGTTACATGAGCCTTTTTGGGGTGTCGAATAACTAGACCCGCGAAACAACATTAGGGCAAATTAGTGGGCGGCAGAGAGTTGACGAACGTCTTGAGCGTTAATAATAATTAGAAATCGAAGTTTCGCTGTGAATTGACACTGTAGTTGACCATACGGCTTGCCCGCGATGGCTCGACAGCAGATAGGCTGGATAGCGTCAGGCCCATCAGTCGTACATCCATAGAAACAGGTAAAAGCTGTGCGAGTAAGGCTCGCGCAGTGGCGCCAAACTGGCTCTTATTTGTGAGGCATTGTTCACAAGATCTGCTGCGCGTGATTTGACGAAAATCGGCATATTTTACTTTGAGTGTGATTGTGCGCCCCGAAACCTTATTGTGCTCGATTCTATCCCAAACACTTTCGATGATATCCTCAAGCGCGGCGCCTAGCGCCGTGTCCGTCGAGAGGTTTTCACCGAACGTTCGCTCGCGACCCACAGATTTACGGATGCGGTCAGATCGCACCAGTCTTTGGTCTATTCCTCGAGCAGCATAATATAGGTAACCTGCCGACTTCCCAAAGTGTTCTATCATAAAATTCATAGTCTTGGCGCGGAGGTCAGCGCCTCTATGTATGCCCAGGCGATCCATACGCTCAGCAGTTTTCGGCCCTACACCATAAAAACGACGCACTGGCAGAGACGTGACAAATGCTGCGCCCTCGTGAGGCCGTATTACAAAAATTCCATCGGGTTTATTCTGGTCGGAGGCAATCTTGGCTAAGAATTTGTTGTAGCTCACTCCGGCACTAGCCGTCAGCCCAGTCTCTTCAAGGATCGCAGACCTTATTTTTTCCGCGGTACGAATTGCACTACCCACTTGAGATTTATCTTCAGTGACGTCTAGATAGGCCTCATCCAGCGATAGTGGTTCGAGAAGATCACTGTAACGACTAAATATTTCTCTAATTTGCTGTGACACAGCTCGATAGACCTCAAAACGTGGCGATACAAAAATCAGAGAGGGACATCGCCGTGCCGCAGTCACTGACGGCATTGCCGAGCGTACACCGAATTGGCGCGCCTCATAGCTTGCTGCAGCAACGACCCCTCGCTCCGCAGATCCACCTACCGCAACAGGCTGATCGCGTAAAGCCGGGTTGTCTCTTTGCTCCACACTGGCAAAAAAGGCATCCATATCCACATGGATTATTTTACGAATTGGACTGTCATCATTGTTAATCATGGCACGATACTAAATTGACTGCGTTCCGACGACAAGTTCGCGGCCAGAGCTTGCAAGAATTTACTCTCGCATAAATTAATTTCGTATTGTTACGATTTAATGAGAGACCTTGCGGTAAAAATCCCTATACTGGGCGCCAATTAATTATCCTTTTTATTTTTCTGCGAACTCTTGATGCGATTTACGACTCAGCAACCTTCGAAATTGGGTATTGGAATTGATTTCGGTACCAGTAATAGTGCGGCTGCTGTGTTTGATGGCGAGAGGATAACGCTAATAAAACTTGCCACGCCGGACAGTGTTATGCCATCAGCCAACTATATCGATAGGGCTTTTCAAAGCTCTACCGGGCAGTGTGCTATAGAAGATTACATCAGCGGTAACAGGGGTCGAAAAGTTGAACTTAGCCTCGAAGTTTTTGGTGAAGCTCGGTCCGGAACTGGCGGTGGCGAAAGTGCGATGGGCGGTGATGGAGAGGGAGATACCGTCAAGGTCTATGGCCAGGCATTCGATGATTCGACGTTACCAGGGAGACTGTTTCGCGGTACAAAGCGGCTTTTGGGCAACAGAAATGCTGACCGCATAGCCGTTTTTGAAAAAACCTTTAGGTTGGTTGCGCTGGTAGTTCCAATTTTAGTGGGGATTCGAAAGTCTATAGAGAGTACTGTCGGTGGTAAGGTTAAGTATGCTTGCTTGGGGCACCCAGTTAATTTTGAGGGTAGAGAAAGTGAGCGTAACAGCGTTGCGTTAGAGCGCCTCAGTGAAGCCTATGATCACGCAGGTATTTCTGACCAGTCTTTCTGCCCTGAGCCCACCGCGGCAGCGATCAGCTTTCTGCACAATTATCCACAGAGTAGCGATGAATTAGTGCTAACGGTTGATTTTGGCGGCGGTACGCTAGACTTCAGCGTGCTGCGACGCGATAGCTCGACTTTCCAAGTACAGGCTACACATGGAATCGCGTTGGGCGGTGACAGAATCGATCAGACAATTTTTAGAGAGCTCGTTTTCCCTCTGCTGGGGAAAGGTGAGCGTTGGAGTCGAATGGTAGATGGCTCGGAAGTCGATACTCTGTTTCCTTTCGGGGACTATGAAGAGATGCTAATCAATTGGCCGATTAGCTATATGCTGAATCAAAATAAATATACCTCTGCTGTGACGGAGCGTATGCAGGCGTCTGACCCAGGTGCTGAAAAATTTAGACGCCTCTATGAGCTCATTCAGCAAAATTATAGCTATCAGGTCTTTGAAGCCATAAAGGAGTTTAAAGCGCAACTCTCGCTAGAGGAGTCGGCCTTGTTGGATATCCCAGAGATAGACATTCAGGTTGTGATTGAGCGTTGGGAATTTGAAACGATGATTAGTGATTTGCTGTTTGAGTTTGAACAGGGGATCGCAGAAATTCTTAAAAAGGCCAATTGTCGACCTAATGATATAGGTCTCGTTCTTCGAACAGGGGGTTCCTCACTCATTCCAGCAGTAAAAGAGATCCTCGATAATCAGTTTAGGGGTAAGGTTGTTGAGCATGACCCCTTCACCAGTGTCGCGGCAGGATTGGCCGTCGCTAATTATTACCAGTACGCAGAAAGCGATCTTAGCTAGTATCGATCTATGCAGAAATTGATACTAACGTTATTAGTTGTACCCATTATTGCGTTCGGCGACATCACGGGAAAAGTCGTCTCGGTTACCGATGGGGATACAATTAAAGTTCTTGATAGTAGTAACACGCAATACAAGGTGCGATTGACAGGCATAGATGCGCCTGAACGAGACCAACCCTACGGCAATAGCTCCAGAGAACACCTCGCTTCTATGCTGGCAGGGAGGCAGGTCTTTGTCGTGTCTGACACTATTGACCGTTATGGTAGGCTTTTGGGAAAAGTCTGGGTGCAGCCAAGTGACTGCGTCTCTTGCGGTAAAACGCTTGATGTTAACCATGCCCAGCTATTAGCCGGAATGGCTTGGTGGTATCGATACTATGCGTCAGAGCAGTCCCCACAGGATCGTGATCAGTATGAATCGGGCGAGGATGAAGCCAAGAAGCGAAAACGCGGCTTGTGGATGGCACCGAACCCGATCAACCCATACAACTGGCGCAAGGGTGCAAGATGATACTGTCTAGCTCGAATAACAGCGATGCAAGTCTAATATCGGCGTAATAAGGCGGCTAATCAACGAACTACCGAGCACAGCAACCCTGACATACTGGGACCTCAGGTAAAAGCTGGTGTCTCCTTGATGCCTAGTTTATGAACAAAACAACCGGACGAGGGGAAAAGTATGAATGAAAAAATGGCGTCAGGATTGAAGATCATATTATTGGTGATAAGTGGCGTGTGCGCGTCTGTTGCGACCGCGGACGGGTTCTATGTTGGAGCGGGAGCATATAAAACAGACGCGAGCCTAGACAATTTCGGCGATCATGCTTATACGCCAGCAGCATTCGTCGGTTTTCAATTTATCGATACGAATTTTTTGATGTTGTCCGCGGAGCTTGGTTACTATGATCTCGGCAGCTATGACAGCAATAACGTTGAAGTCGATGCTTCCGCTGTCACGCTGGCAGGCGTCGTATATTTTCCTATTGGTCCCCTGTTTGAAATCTATGCCAAGGTGGGTATTGCATCTGGCGATGTTGATGTGAAGCAGGCGGGTCTTCAGGATAATTTTGATGGAGAGAATGCTTTTGGCGGCGTCGGTTTTGCTTTTGACATTTTAGACACGATAGATATTTATGCCGAATATCTGCAGTTTGACAATGAGGTGGATTCCGAGATGTATGGTGTTGGCGTGCGACTGGATTTTTAGTGCTCTTGTGCATGTGCTATACGCGCGTTCTTCAATAGTGTTAAGCGTATGGCCGCGGTACAGGAGACAAAGAAGCCTACAACGACAGTCCAGATAGCTATGCCTGTAATGTCACCTTGGCCGTTTATGTTTTCTAGTGCAGTATTAGTGTTCGCGCGGTAAAACGATATCCCGGTGTCTGCACGACTGGAGTTGACCAGCGGACCGGGGGGCGGCTTCCGTATCTGATTGCGATTATCGCTTTATAAACGCACCGTCAATCGTTGTCAGCTGCGTTGCATAAGCGCTGACTATGCCGCAGACACTTTCTCTTCTTTGGGTGTGGTTTCTCGCACGAAGAATGTAATGACCGTGCCGATGATCATCAATGCTACGACAAGGCCATAACCCCTGAGTTCTTGCACGGCAGAAGGCAACCCATGTCTGGCGACGCCAATGTCGGCAAGAAAGCCGACGCTCGGTTGTGCTAGCACAGGCAAAAGCATTACCACGAAATTGACAAACGCCAGTTTCATGCCGCGGTTGTGTCGGGCAGCAGTATCAGCCGTCATTACAAAGGATAGTGCTTGACCCCCGGTGGTGAAGCCAAGCATTCCCAGCAGTACGACGGTGAACCATGTGGGTTGGATGCTGGCAAACATGATCAGTGAAGCAATTATTGTCGAGGCAATGGCACAGCCCAGATAGAGAATCTTTCTGCGTCCAAGGCGGTCTGCAAGGTAGCCGAAGCCTGCGCCACCAACCGCAAATCCGATGAAGACGCATGTTGTAGCGAGGCTCGCTCCTCTGATTGAGAGTCCAGATTCAATTTGTAAAAACGCATCGCCCCAGAGATCGCCGATGACAGAGATGGGGAGATACAGTCCTGCCGATGACAGGGCAATCAGCCAGAGTTGGCGGTCCTTGGCAACGTTTATGATAGTGGTGAGAATCGGGATAGGAAGATCCGGGTTATAGCCGTCTTCCCTCATTAATTCAATAAACCATAAAGGACGGCGCGGTAGTAAAAGCCAAAGCATGATTGCGATTCCGAAGCCTGCAATAGCACAGGCCAATATCGGCGCACGCCAGCCAAAGGATTCAGCCATGAGGCTGAGGGGGTATTGTGCCGTTGAGGCGCCTAGAGTGCCCATGGCGACCGTCAAGCCTGGAATGATTCCGTGGCGCTGCGGAGGAAACCAAACCATCGCCAGATAGATTACGCCCAAGTATGCTACCGCGCTGCCCAATCCCTGCAGGAAGCGTCCGATACCCATTGTCAGGATACTGTCGGAAGAGGCGAGGGTAAGGCATCCCAGTGCGACGAAAATCGCAGCAGGGGCAACGACAAAGCGCGTTCCAAAACGGTCCAAGAGCCGCCCAACGATGAGCTGTGTGGGGGCGTAGGCGAGGAAGTACATGCTCATGGATAGCCCAAATGTGGCTTCTGTCGCTCCCGTGGTCTCGATAATGTCTTTTTTCAGCACGCCGGGGGCGACCCGCGCAAAGAACTCGTAAAAATAGAAGAGTGCTGCTACTAGGAAGAAAAGCCAGGGGCGTATTCCGCTGCGAGCGGCTTCGGCTTCACGGCGGACGGCCCGGGTAATATAGTGACGAGTCATTGCGATGTAAGATCAAGACTGCGAATTGAGCAATCCGAGGGTTTACAATGGCGGCCAGGGGTCAGTTTCTGCAAGAGGTTTATCAAGCCAGCTAGCGTCGGTAATGCCCTATTCATATCGATATATCCCCAGCTCGCAATTGACGTTATCTACAGCAAATATCCCGTAGCCGTGTGATCATCAGGACGCCTACGTTTTCTTTGCGCTGTTCGCTGAAGCACACTGTTTGAAAATGCCAGTGATTCTGAAGACATAAAGCGGGCGTCATGCAATTATTCTACAGACGCCTAGGTTATGCCCTACGTAAACTTTATCTGCATTAATTCGGAAAATAAAGTGTGCAGTGGATTCACGTCGTGCCAGCCAACACAACCTTTGCTGGCGTCTTCAGGTATACCGTTCAGCTTTAGCCCCCTAGAGCGGCTGCATGAGTATCGAAGAGGCCGCAGTGGCAAATAAAGTCGCTGATCCTCTTTTATACTTTTTCTACTGTCTATATTTGTTAAGCTGGGGTATGCCTAATAGTAATTCTAATATCCGTCGGGTTCGCTCTCTCGCTGAAACTGAAATCACGACATTGCTTGTGGACCTCGCCAGCCCCATGCGGGTCGCATCACAATCGCCGAATGGCTTCCCGCTTATTTCCACATTATGGTCGATCTACGAAGACGGCATTTTCTGGTGCATCACGCAACACGGCACTTTGCTGCGTCGGAATCTGGCAGTGAATCCGCGCTGCGCGTTTGAGATCGCACTCAGCGGCAAGCGCTTTAAACTCTTGCGTGGTCAAGGTCTGGCTTCGCTCGATCTTACCGACGGAGGACGCATGACGGAACGCATAATCACGCGGTATTTAGGGGATCCAAACGGACCGATTGCCGTCAGCATGCGCGAACAGGTCGCGACCGAGTACGCCATTGCTGTAGAACCACGCTGGGTGCGCGGGCAGGGCAGGCGATAATGATTAAGACGGCATCATCTTAGTGTGACGTATCAAAAACAGTGTTGACTGACTGTGTCGCTGCTATTGCTTGATAGAACGAGGGAATTAGGCGTTTGCGCGTCGTCGAGCGACCCCAAGCAATCCAAATAGCGCTGAGCCGAGCAGCCAAGCTGCAGCGGGGACGGGTACTGCCGATGGCGGCTCAACAGCAACGCTGACTTCGTCTGTGTAAACATCATCGTCTGCCCAAGAATAAGACCAATACTTATCAACTTCTGCATAGGCATAGACAGCGCCTTCAAAGCCAGACTCGTAAGCTAGCCAAAAAATGTCGAATGTGCGGTCGACGCCTCCGTTATTTGCTTCTGCATTTGTAACTTCGAAAGTATTGCTCCACAACTCGGAGTCAAAGATATAACCATCATTATCATAGACTGCTAACAGCACATCGTCACCGGCTGAAAGGTCATAGTCGCCTTCACTGATTTGAACGCGAAGTGATCCCCAGTTTTGATCGAGGCCGTTAGTAATGCTATCACTCATTACAAACGTCAGAGTAAGATCGTCCTCAGTAGCCGACACCGTGGTTGACTGCGCGGGGAGCGTGAACAAAAAACCCGCAATTGCGGTGGCAATTACGATTGCGTCTCTGACCCTTCGGAAGAAAAGTGTCCTCATTGTGGAACCCTCGCATGATCTATTAGTCTTATATATTGTCCTGCAAGGTATATTCTCCCTGCGTGACAAGCGCGTATTGTTCTTAGCCCTATTGGTATACAAAGAACGTGCCAGACACTTAAAACATTACTAATATCAGTGCTTTAGTCTCATTAGACATCGCGAGAATCTTGGCCAGTGTAAAATATTCTGACACACTATGCAGATCGAACGGCTAGTTAGTCGGAAAGTGGTGCCGGACACGCCCGGCGAAAGTTTATTTAAACATATGATTTATATATATTTTTTGTTTTTGTGAGCAGAATATTTAGGGCGCTTCAAACATGGAGAATTTCACTGTAGTATGTAAGGACATCGCTAGACACCAGTAACGAGGCGATGACAGAGACAAGTATAAATTATCTGACGCATGAAGGTGAACTCCGTTGAGCGAGCTCAAGTGTGTAATTCGACAATACAAGCACTAAGAAAGGAACGTCTACCATGCCAACTACGAAATCCAGAAACTGGGAAATACTGCCATCAATGCGTCGGGCAGTGGCCTGTTCTGCGTTTTTGACTGCTGTGATGCTGAGCGCGCTGCCAACGGTTGCAGAAGCAGTGGATTTCATCACCTTCGAGAGTGGTCCGGTCAGACCTGTAGCACTGACGCCCGACGGAAATACACTGTTGGCGGTCAATACACCAGACAACCATCTTGCAATTTTTTCTGTTACGGACGGCGCGCTGACTCAAACGGGATCTGTGCCGGTCGGCATGGAGCCGGTCTCTGTGGTGGCGCGCAGTGATAGCGAAGCATGGGTTGTAAATTTTCTTTCTGACAGTGTGAGTATTGTTGATCTCACGGCTACACCACCGCAAGTCGTCCGCACTCTGCTGGTAGGCGACGAGCCGCGAGATATTCAGTTTGCCGGGACAGGGGCGAATGACCGAGCGTTTATTACTACTGCCCACAGAGGGCAGCAGCGCGAGCACAGCTCAATAGCGGCTGTGCCCGGTGCGGGTGATCCTGACCTTCTCACTCCAAGCATACCGCGTTTAGACGTTTGGGTGTTTGACGCGACCAATCTAGGAGCCTCACTTGGCGGGACGCCAATCGAAATACTCAGCTTTTTTGCGGATAGTCCGCGCCCGATAGCAGTAACAGCTGACCGAACGACCGTCTATGTCGCTGCTTTATTTTCCGGCAACGGGTCTGCTGTTGTCGGCGCGGGCCAAGTCGGCCTTGCTGCGCCCGGGCCGCCAGACAACGTCGACGGTGTTCCGCGGCCTTCGGTGGGTGCGATCGTAAAATTTAATGGCTCGGCGTGGCTTGATGCCGATGGAACTGACTGGAGTTCTTTTGTCAATTATTCCCTACCTGACAACGACGTATTTGCTTTTGATGCCAACACGTTGGAGACCGTTGCAGAGTACAAAGGTGTCGGCACCATAAATTTTGGTATCGCTATCAATCCTGTCACAGATAAAGTCTATGTGAGTAACACTGATTCCCATAACGAGATAATCTTTGAAGGCCCCGGCGATCACGGGGGCAGTACCGTTCAGGGGCAGGCCTCCAAAACCCGCATCACTGTGCTGAATCCTGTCACAGGTGGTAAGAGTGCAAAGTATCTGAATCAGCATATAGACCATAGCATGCTGCACACAGATGCTAACGCAGACCATGCCGCTATTGAGGCACAAAAACCCCACAGCCTTGCGACGCCGCTGGAGTTAGTGGTGTCCAGTGATGGCTCAAAAATATACATGGCGGCCTATGGTTCTGCGAAAGTGGCGGTGTTTGATGCGGCGGATATAGAGGATGTAAACTTTGCGACAAATTTTGACCCTACGGCAGAAAGCGCTCACTACATTTCTACGGGAGGTGGGCCTGCCGGTATAGCCCTCGATGAAAATAATCAGCAGTTATATGTGTTGACTCGATTCGGAAACCAGGTTGAGGTCATTGACTTGGCGAATAACAGTATTGTTGAAACGCATCCTCTCCATAATCCTGAGCCACTATCCGTCATCGAAGGGCGTCCGTTTTTGTACGATGCTGTCGCAACCTCAGGTAATGGTGAAATGTCTTGCGCTAGCTGTCATATCTTTGCTGAGTGGGACAAATTAACTTGGAATTTAGGCAATCCTGATGAGCATATAACGGTGAACAGCAATAACATTTCTCCCGCGCTGTCCTTTGTGCCAATTGACGAAAACTTTCATCCTATGAAAGGCCCTATGGCAACGCAGTCGCTGCAAGGGCTGGCCGTTGCAGGTGGCATGCACTGGCGTGCCGATCGGGTTGACGGTCATTTTGGTCAAGATCCCTGCAGTGAGCCGACAGGCGCGGACTGTTCAGAAGAGTTTTCCTTTAATAATTTTATTGAAGCGTTTGTGGGTCTTAACGGAAAGCGCGATATGATTACCGATAGTGAAATGCAAATGTTTACAGACTTTGCGCTGCAGATTACGATTCCGCCGGGGCCAATTCGAGCCTTGGACAATTCTTTGAATGCCGCGCAACAAGATGGTGCAAACCGATTCTTTATCCCCAATATGGACGGTCCGGCGTCCTGTGAGGGTTGTCATGAGCTCGACCCTGCACAAGGATTCTTTGGTACTAGTGGTGACCAAACGTTTGAGGGAGAGCCTCAGACCTTCAAGGTTCCCACGATGCGTAACATGTATAAAAAAGTCGGCAAGTTCGGACACTCGACGTCCGTGAGCTCTGACACCAGTAACACGCACTATGGTGACCAAATAGGCGGCATTGGCTTTTTGCATGATGGTACGGTGGATACTTTGGAGACGTTTGTCTCTTCCTCGCTATTTACTCGACTTAATGAACAGCAGGACCGCAACATGGCGCACTTTTCTTACGCATTTGACACTGATCTCGCTCCGATTGTTGGCCAGCAGGTGACACTGACGGCCTCAAACGCAGTGTGGGTTAACCCGCGCATCGATCTTATGGCTGTGCGCGCAGGGACAAGTTTTGAATCATTGATACTTGGCGGTACCGTCACTGAATGCGATCTGGTGGTAAAGGGTAGCATCGCAGGCAAAGAGTTCGGCGCGGTTCGTCTGGCAAACGGGCAGTTCCGCACAGATACGGATGATGTCGTGTCTGATGCAGTCATTCGCGCTTTAGCGGTTACCGACGGTCCCGTCACTTACACATGTGTTCCGCCCGGCTCCGGCACTCGCATGGGGATCAATCGTGACCGAGATAATTGGTTGGACGGGCAGGACAATTGTCCTGCTATTGCTAACGATTCTCAGCTAGATGCAGACAGTGACAACATCGGAGACATGTGTGATCCGCTTTTTAACGACGCGGACGCTGACACCGTGCCGGATGCGATAGACAACTGCCTGCTAATCTCTAATCCTGATCAGCTTGATACGGATGAGGATGGCATTGGTGATGCATGCGAAGGTCTGCCCCCCGGTTGCTAGGATCGATACTGAGCAGACGCACGTAAATAATGTGCGCCTGCTTTTCTATTTTTAGCAGCGCGCATCTCCGCACCAAGAGGTCTATGATAGCGACACCTTACTGACAATTTGTATGGTGGTCGCGTCCGGACCAAACTAGCAAAGCACTGTATTTTACTGATTTGACGTGTTCATTTTCAAAGTCTATCGCAAGACCAACCCCTCACTTCGTGAGTCTTATCATCAGGGTGGTCGAAGCGCTCTTGCACTCTATGGCTGTGGCGAAAATAGCGATTGCCACTTCGCCTCTTGGTCCAGCACTCTTGAGTTCAAAAACACTGCGCAGGGCAATCTGCGGCTCTAGTTGGTTTTTCTGATTGCTGTTTAACGTGTGCCGTTCAGACGCCAGTCGTACTTGCGGTAGCTTATTTCAAATGCAGCCTGCTCTAGAAGTTCTGCCGCCTCCCTGTTATCAACTAGAGGTGCTAAGTAGGCCTGCAGCGAGCCAGCGGCAGCCACAAAATCATCTTCGAACCATTTGAAGATGCTGGACAGTTCTGCACGTCGGGTGGCCACATTGAAGTGGTTGCGCTGCGGGTTGTTGACGAAGCCCTTGGCGGCACTGGTAAGTTGCTGATCCAGATCCTGCAATGTGTAAGCCTTCGACTGCAGAATCGGGCAGGACTTACTTGCGCAGACAATCGCGAAGTGAATGCGCGGTTCCTGCAGTGGGCGAATCAAGTTGTGTTCCAGTGCATGCAGTGTGGTACGGTTTTCGCTCACCAGGTATGCGTCGCGTTTGAAATAGACATAGCGACTCAGTAGGCTTCCGGGTGAGCTGCCATCCAGAATGCCGCGCGCCGCCAATATATTATAAGCGTTGATATAAAAAACCAGTTTTTCCTGGCGCCCCATCTTGCTGCTGTCAGTAGTGCCAATTTGGTCAACGAGGAGATTAAATTTCGGATTATTCTGCCACTGTGTGTAGTCTACATAACCGTTGATCACCGCCTTTTTGAGGAGTGCGTCCCAGGCGACTAGGTCGAGCTCGGCCGCTGCTGGAAACGGAATAAATAGCATGGCCAGAAACAGAAGTCTCTGTAGACTTAAGCGTAACGGTAATGCGAACATAATTGAGACCTTTAATATCACTCTGCATAGGAAGGCGTTATAGTAATAGCATGAAAACGTACTTATTTTGTATAGCCTTACTTATGGTCACTGTGGTGGGCTGCACTAGTGCCCCCGAGCAATCCCGCTCTGGTTCGGTGTTGCCACCCTGTGGGGGGCTGCCCAACTGTGTTAACAGTTACAGCGGCACCGGTTCAAGCGCTATTGCACCTCTGCGCGCCACAACTGCGCAGTGGCAAGGCCTCAGGAGATGGCTGGCTCAGCAGGAGAATTGGTCAATTACAGTGGAAACCCCGCGCTTTTTGCAGGCTGTCGTTAAAACACCCCTCATGCAGTTTCGTGACGACGTGCAGTTGGATTTCAACCCAGACGCTGGGGAAATTCAAGTTCGCTCATCCTCCCGGCTCGGCATCAGCGATATGGGTGCCAATCGCGCACGGGTAGAAAAGTTGCGCGCTCAACTTGCGAGTGAAAAAATCGCCCCCTAACCTCGTTCATTCGCCAGTCGTTAGCTAGCTAAGCGCCGCTCCCATGGTATTAATCATCTCCAATATTGTATCCAGACGCGTTTGTGCGTTCGTCATCTCTAGCAGAGTCTGCGATATTTCCGGGGGCATGCCCAGAAGTCCAGCCACGGCGAAGCTGAACGTCGGTGCCGGCATCGCTTGCCAGTGCGTGCTGCTCAGTAAGTCTTGTGCTCCAGCATTGTCATGCGTAATTGCCAGTAGTCGCTGCAGGATTTTTGCCTGACTTTGTTTCAGGGCGAGTGCACCGGCCTCATCAAGCGCGGCGTCTAAAAGCTCCTCGCATGCCCATATGCCAAATGGCAGGGTCTGCTTTTCCTCGCCCAGCTTCAGGCGCACTTCGTTGTCTACCTGAATCAGCATCCGTCCGTCTTTCAGCTCTTCTAGCAGTTCAACAGGACCGGCGGAAAAGATGCATTGGGGCTTGTAGGTGGCCTGATTGCTGTTAAGTGCTTCTTTGACGCTTTGCTCACGCTCATTATGATGCAGTACCTTTTCGGTATGGCAAACGCCCATAAGTAACTGCCGATCAATACACTGCCGCACCATTTGACGGTAGCGAGGCTCAAACACATGCAAGGAACATGGGACACCGGGAAAGTTGACGGAGTCGGGGATCGGGAAAAGCGCAGCGTCTGGCATTGGAACACTCATACAAATAAGCTTACCAATATACGTCAAGGCCGCAAAAACGGATTAGCAGGCGGCGCGTCCCAGCTCAGCCGAATCTCTTCAGCCTAGGAATAAGAACCGGCGTGTGCTTTTTATAGGCGATATAAGCCTGCTCATTCCCCCAGCGTCGGTCGGCTTTGTGCTCGAGTAACGGTATGCCGCTAATGCGCGCCAGCAGCAGATAAACAAACACTGGGGATATCAAGGTTACATATTGCCAGCTAGCCAGAGCAGGAAGGGTCAGCAGCGCAATGCCCGCCCAAAGCATGATCTCGCCAAAATAGTTAGGGTGCCTAGAAAGAGACCACAGGCCCGTAGTGATAAAACTACCGCTACTTTGCGTCTGCTTGAACTGACGTTTCTGCCCGTCGGCAATGATTTCGATAGTGAACCCAGACAGCCAAAGTGTGATGGCAACGCCATCAATAATAGTAAGCGGGGCAGACCTGCCGCCACTCAGTGCTGCTAGTGCTGCTCCTGCAGTTACCGTGATCCAAAGCCCTTGTAACATCCAAGTGCGAAGAAAAAGTGATGCGGACGGCTTAATCTTGTCAAAACGGGAATCACCGCCATCTTTGTTGATCCTGCTGAAGAGAAAACTGCCGAGCCTAGCAGCCCAAATCATAATGCAAGATGCGATTAGCATTCGTCGTAAATCAATGTCGCCACAGCACAACAGAATTACTGCGACAGCGCTGATGTACGTCATACTGCCAGTTAAATCGTAGTAACGCTCTGTCTGATACAGAAACGCTGGAATAAAGGCTAGACCTTGAATCGCAAAAATACCCAATACCGCCCAGGCCATGGCGGGGAGCGAGTAAAACACAACACCACCCCAACTACCGGACGCTGTGATTATTAAAGCAACAGCAGTAATAACAACAAAAGCTTTCATTTTTAACCTATTTGCAACGGCTTCCATGCCTATACTGCGCTTAACGGTTTGCACATAACCACACCAAATATCTTATCTGGTCTGCTTAGCGGGTCACGCCCATTAATACTTAGCCTACCAATTTGTGAGGTTGAGCTGCAATCCGTCGCTTTACTAGCATAATCTTGCTTTATGTTTGTCTAAATGTGCCGGACATGTAGCGCAGAGGTTTTATGTAACGGTTAGTTTCACAATGTCGGTTATGTGAGACTGCGATAGTCCGATATCTGCACTGCCCGAAACTCTATTGGCATTAGGCTTTTCATCCGTGCAATAATAAAACTCTGTCCTCGGAACTACTGACCCGTGCCTTCTCCTGATGCACTACCGTTATTCTATGCCGCCTTGGCGGTGTCTCTGCCTACTTTTGGTTGGGTCGTTGTCGGGATTGTGCTGCAGCGATTGGGTCTCCTGCCAGACACGTTGAACCGAAATTTATCCCGACTTGCCTTCAATGTCGGTCTGCCGATTATGTTGTTCGCCGGCGCAGCGCAGGTTGATTACACCACATTGAGTAGTGCGCGGTATCTGTTGGCGGGTGTTCTAGCCACGGTTCTGATATTGGTGTTGAGCGGACTCTACGCGCGCTGGCGTGGTCATCCGCGTCAGCTGCAGGGTATTTTTGTGCAGTCTGCATTTCGCTCTAATCTTGCTATCGTTGGAGTGGCGTTAACATTTTCCGCCTACGGGGAACCCGGCCCAGTCATGGCTGCGCTGCCCATCGCACTGATGACCGTGCTGTACAATATTCTCGCGGTGTGGGTGTTAAACGCTACGCTCGGCTCAGACACGACAATGAGCAGCGTTGTGCTGGGTGTTGTTCGGAATCCGCTCATTATTGGCATTACGGCGGGCGCGCTTTTGGCTGTTTCTGGACTTCCCGTGCCAGCAAATCTCGCGCCGGTCAGTTCTGGTTTATCGACATTTTTCTTGCCCCTTGTGCTTATCTGCATTGGTGCGTCGATGAATTTTTCTCGTCTCTACTCGGCAGGCATGTTGACATGGGAGGCGAGTTTTTGGCGGTTATGTGTTGCGCCGTTGGTGGGCGTATTGGTAGCCCTATCGCTTGGTGTGCAAGATGAGCAACTGGGTGTATTGTTTTTGCTGTTAGCGTCTCCTGTGGCTGCCTCCAGTCATGTTATGGTCGTGGCAGCTAAGGGCGATGGTACGCTGGCTGCTAACATCGTTGTGCTGACTACCGTACTATCACTGCTGACGATTACCGTCGGATTCTTTGTGCTATCGGTATTTTCTCTTGTCGGACAGACACAATAAGACTTAGCACCCCCTATGGGCTGAGCCCGAATTGATAGCGAGAGTGTTAAATACAGCGGCTGTCTAACGGTGTAGCGCATATTTCGCCGCTTATCCGACCAACTCGCTTACCACGGAGCGGGGACGTTACCCCAGCGAAGTCCATGATAGTATAGCTATTTATAGTGCCGCCTGCGTAATCAACGGTAAGACCATCACACCTGCCTAGTGGCAACTTTTTTGTGTTACTGTTTTCAGGTAAAACTGCTGCCATCTTTGGCCGATGCTGCCTCGGAAAGCGGCCCGATGAAGTGTGCAACTTGGACGGTTGTGGGTGCGATGACCTTGGCTATTGTCCGCTGCCCGCGACCACCGACAACGCTATAGAAGGTATATATTTCAATGAAGGATTTTTCGGGGAAAACAGCGGTCATTACAGGTGGTGCGAGCGGTATTGGACGTGCAATGGGTGCACTGTTTCTCGAAAAGGGTATGAATGTGGTGCTCGCCGATATCGAGCAAAAAGCATTAGATTCGACCGTTGCGGCTCTCAGTGCGGGCGGCGGTCGATGTGTCGGTGTCGTGACTGATGTCACCAAGGGAGAGGATGTACAGCACCTCGCCGATGCGGCTATCTCCGAGTTTGGTGGTATTCATATCGCTTGCAATAATGCTGGCGTTTTTACCGGTGGTCTGTTGTGGGAGGAGAGTGTTGCTGATTTTGCGTGGCAGCTCGATGTTAACGTCTGGGGAGTTATTCACGGCATCCGTACATTTGTACCTATCATGGCGGCTCAGGATAGTGATTGCCATATTATTAATACGGCTTCTATGGCTGCGCTCACTGCTATGCCATACTCCGGCATCTATCACATGACTAAACATGCTGTCCTAGGGCTGAGCGAGTCGCTATATCACGAACTGGCGTTTCATGTGCCGAATGTAAAAGTCTCTGTGTTATGTCCGGAGATGATTAAAACAGGGATAAGCACTTCAGAGCGAAATCGACCTGGGGCCTATAGTCGAGACGGCGATATTATTGAGTCGGAAGCACGTACCATGGTTTCCGAGGCGATTGCCGAGAGTGTTGCTATTGGCATTGGCCCAGAAGTTATGGCGCAACGTGTGTTTGATGGCATCGTTGCAGAACGCTTCTACTTACTGTCTGAGGAGGCATGGCGTGAGACAGCACATACTAGGCTGGACGATATTCGCGTGGCTCGTAATCCGACCTTTGCGCCGCCAGTTGATCTGTAGGGTCGTCGCCTCAGACGGCACCTCAGGAGTTCCTTATAATGATAGGTACCGCACAGCCTAACTTTTCCATTCCCGAGGATAATGCGCTAATCGCCCGTGCGCTGGAAGAAGCCAGTATTCCCACGCTGATGATGAGCATGATTCACATGAGTGGTGATGCTGGCTTGCTCGACGGCACGATTCGTCCTACAGGCGTCTTCATCAACGAGTATCAAGGCTACATGTCCGAAGAGGACAAGGCGACGGTGCGAGCTCAGGCGTTGGAGGTGATCAAGGACTTCCGTGACAGCGGTTGTAAGCTGCCGGCATCTCCTTCACGGGAGACCATTCACCGTATGATGAATTTCATTGTGGCAGGCGATGTGCCTGAAGATTATGTGCCGATGATGCTGGAGGAAATGGAGCTGGACGGCATAGATCAACGCAGTGATGCCGGCGGCGAGGAGGTTGCTGCAGAGGCACGAGCGCAACACAAAGTGTTGGTCATCGGCGGCGGTATGTCAGGCGTGTTAGCAGCCTATCGACTACAGGAGGCAGGCATCCCCTTTGTGGTGATCGAAAAAAATGCAGCCGTGGGTGGCACGTGGTTTGAAAATCGTTATCCAGGCGCACGTGTCGATGTTGGCAATCATCTGTACAGTTACTCCTTCGAGCCAGCACATCACTGGACGCAATATTTTTCGCAGCAAAAAGAGCTGCAGCAGTATTTCGAAGGTGTCGTATACCACCACCAACTGGAGCAGCACTTCCGATTTAACACGGAAGTTAGTAGTGCTGTGTTCGATGAGGGCAATAATGAGTGGATTGTCACTACTATCGACAAGGATGGTGTTGCTGAGCAGCACGTGGCGAATTCTGTAATCAGTGCGGTGGGTCAATTAAATCGGCCAGTATTGCCGCAGATTCCAGGGGTAGATTCCTTTGCGGGGCAGTGGTGCCACTCTGCGGACTGGGACGACAAAATTGATTGTCGTGGTAAGCGGGTGGTGGTGGTAGGATCTGGAGCCAGTGCCTTTCAGTTGGTCCCAACGATTGCAGGCGATGTTGCACACCTAACCGTATTTCAACGTTCAGCGCCGTGGATGTTCGAGAATCCGATCTATCATCAGGAGGTGCCAGAGGGTAAAAAATGGTGTTTGCAGAATTTGCCTTTTTACACACGCTGGTTTCGCTTCCTGATTTTCTGGCCCGCCTGTGATGGTGCCTACGACACAGTTTTTGTAGACCCCGAATGGCCTCATCAGGAGCGCTCCATCAATGAAATGAACGATTTTGTCTATCAAATGTTTTTTGATCACATTAAGGGGCAGGTCGGTAACGACGAGGAACTGCTGCAAAAGGTAACGCCTGATTATGCTCCGATGGGTAAACGCACACTGCAGGACAATGGCAGCTGGCTGTCAGCGCTCAAGCGCGAAAATGTTGATTTGGTTACACTGGGTGTGGCAAGTGTAAACCCAGACGGCGTTACCGCCAGTGATGGCAATTTTCATCCGGCAGATATTGTTATTTATGCTACCGGTTTTGAAACTGACAGGTTCTTATGGCCGATGGAAATTAAAGGCAGAGGAGGGAAATTGCTGTCCGACAAGTGGGGCATTGAACCCTCGGCATACCTTGGGATAACGATTTCTGGTTTTCCCAATTTCTATTGCATGTATGGTCCCGGAACTAATCTTGCGTTTGGGGGAAGCCTCATTTTTAATGGTGAGTGCCAGATTAGGTACATTATGGCCTGTCTTAAGACGCTTATGTTGTCTAACCACAGGTCTATCGAGTGTAAGGCAGACGTGCACAGGGATTACCAGAATCGTTTTCGCGAATTACATGCGCAACTAGTGTGGGAGCATGATTCTATCAAAACGAGTTTTTATCAAAACGCTGAAGGTAAGGTTACCCTGCTGTGGCCGTGGAAGATTCTCGACATGTGGCGCTGGACTAAGGAAGTGAACAGCGCCGACTATCAGTTTAAAACTTAGAGAGGTGCAGGTATGTCTCAGCTGGAAAATAAAGTCGCTATTGTAACGGGAGCGGCTTCTGGTATCGGTTTGGCCTGTGCGCAGCGCTATGCCGCCGAGGGCGCTACCGTCATTGGTATGGACAGGAATTTGTCTAGTGATTGGCCTTCTGTTGAGGCGCTGGCACCAGTGAGTCGGTTTCATCAAGTCGATGTTACCGATGGTGGAGCACAAAGAGTCGCAGTCGCTGAGACGCTAAACGAGTTTGGAGTGATCGACATTTTACTCACGGCGGCTGGGCTCGGCGATGGTGGCCCCGTGAGCATGTTGGATGAAGACGTGTGGGATCGTGTTATTGACGTCAACCTGAAGGGTACTTTTTTATCCATCAAGGCGGTGCTCGATGCAATGATGGCGCAGAGGTCCGGCAGTATTATCACGATTGCCAGTGTCGAGGGGCTTAATGGCACCGAAGGCGGTAGCGCTTATAATGCGTCCAAGGGCGGAGTAGTGATGTTGAGCAAGAATGTCGCAATTGACTACGGGCGCATGGGTATTCGATGTAACGCCATTTGCCCCGGTTTTATCGAGACACCTATGCTTAATGATGTGATGGGCCTGATGCCAGAACTTAAGGAAGATGTTATTCGTGAGACTAAAATAGGGCGGCTGGGTAGGCCCGAGGAAATTGCGGGTGCAGCCTATTTTCTTGCGTCGGATGACGCTAGTTACGTCACAGGTCATACCCTGGTGGTTGACGGGGGCTACACCGCCGGCCATAGCCACGGCATCGTCCAAATGATGGGGTTGGTGTGAGTGCCTGCCCTTAGCGGCCCAATATTGAGCGCGCGACCAGTTCCCGCATGATTTCAGAGGTGCCGCCGTATATCCGCTGAATGCGGGCATCAGCATAAAAGCGGGAGATTGGGTATTCTATGGTGTAACCGTACCCGCCGAATAATTGCAGGCACTGGTCGACGGTTTTGCACTGCATCTCAGTGCTGGCATATTTTAACATCGCAGCGTCTTCTGACGTGAGCTTTTGTTCCGTATACGCATCAGCACACTTTTCATAAAAGGCGCGGTTGATGGCGATTTCGGTTTTTACCTCGGCTAACGTGAAGCGAGTATTTTGGAAACTGGCTATAGTCTGACCGAAGGCTTTTCGTTCCAATACGTAATCTACGGTTATGTCCATCGCGCCCTCTGCGGCAGCAATGGCTTGAGCAGCAATGCCTAAACGCTCGCGTGGTAGCTCTGCCATCATAATGATGAAGCCTTTGTTGAGTTCACCCAATAGTGAGGAAGCAGGCAAGCGAACGTCTTGGAAAAATAGCTCGGCAGTATCAGATGTGTGTTGCCCTAGTTTTTCAATTTTTTTGCCGCGCGCAAAGCCTTCTAGTGAGGTATCTACAATGAATAACGAAGTGCCCTTCGCACCTTTACCCGGATCCGTAATTGCAGCCACGATGACAATGTCTGCCAGCATGCCATTGGTGATGAAAATTTTAGAGCCGTTGAGTATCCAATCGTCGCCGTCTTTGACGGCTTTGGTGCGGATACTCTGCACATCAGAGCCCGCACTGGGCTCTGTCATCGCAAGCGCACCAAGAGCCTCCCCACTGATCATTTTGGGCAGCCATTGCGATTTCTGTTCTTCAGTGCCGAAATGGTTGATATAAGGTGCCACGATGTTGCTGTGGATACTGTAGCCGGAGGCAATGCCGCCGAAACCCATGCGGGATATCTCTTCCAATATAGCAAACGTGATCTCAGGCGTGGTACCCGCAGCACCGTACTCTTCTGGCATATCGGGGCACAGTAACCCCGCCTGCCCCAGTGTGCGCCACAAATCCCTGGGCACCATATGCTGCGCTTCCCACTGCTCGATGTAGGGAGAGATTTCTGCGTCTAGGGCACGACGCGCCATATCGCGAAATAGGGTCAATTCTTGGGCATCCATTATGAGTGTTCTCAAAGAAAGTAAACAAGGTCGGCGAGTTTGCGTGATTTTCTGGCTACAAACAACGCTAGATGCCATCTAATTACAAAAACCTGCGCTCGGATGAACTCGGCACTAGTCAGTGGCGCTGAGAGTGCTTAAACTAGCCTAATTTGCGAATGCTAACTAAGGAGAATATTAATGCGCGAGAATATGCAGTTCTATATAAATGGCGAGTGGGTGGACCCTGCTTCTCCGAATGTCCTTGATGTGATTAACCCGGCGACAGAGGGGGTTTGTGGACGCATATCTATGGGTGCCGAGGCAGATGTGGATAAGGCGGTCGCTGCTGCTAAAAAGGCGTTTCAGACGTTCAGTCGCACCAGCACGAAGGAGCGCATTGAATTGCTGGAATCGTGTATCGCTGTCTACCAGAAGTATTATCTCGATATTGCTGATGCGATTCGTGAAGAGATGGGTGCCCCTCATACGCTTGCAACCACGGCACAGGCTTATACCGGCCAGGGGCATTTAGAAGAGGCGCTGAAGGTTCTGCGGACTTTTGAGTTTGAGGAGGACTTAGGCGAGCATCGTGTTTTTAAGGAGCCTATTGGCGTGTGTGGTCTCATTACCCCTTGGAACTGGCCGGTTAATCAGGTCTCCTGCAAAGTCGCGCCCGCGCTAGCTGTGGGATGTACGATGGTGCTCAAGCCCAGTGAAGTGGCTCCACTGTCGGCGTACTTATTTGCGCAGGTTATGCATGAAGCCGGCGTGCCTGCCGGTGTATTCAACTTGGTCAATGGGGATGGTCCGGTAGTGGGAACTGCACTGTCGAAGCACCCAGACGTCAGCATGATGTCCTTCACAGGGTCTACCCGCGCCGGTTCTCTTGTGGCGCAAAATGCGGCGCCCACGGTGAAACGCGTGACCCAAGAGTTGGGGGGGAAATCACCTAATATTATTTTAGATGACGCTGACTTAGAGAAAGCCGTCGCCGGCGGTGTCAGGCACATGTACACCAATACGGGACAGTCGTGTAATGCACCTTCGCGTATGTTAGTGCCTGCAGCCAAGCTCGCCGAGGCTGAAGCGATAGCCGCTAAGGTTACAGAATCGGTTGTTGTAGGGGATCCGACGGCAGAAGCCACGACGATGGGGCCGGTGGTCTCCGAAGTGCAGTTCAATAAGATTCAGGGACTGATCGATCAAGGCATCAAAGAAGGTGCAAAGGTCGTTATTGGGGGATTAGGTCGTCCCGAGGGTCTAGATAAAGGCTATTTTGTTCGACCGACGATATTTTCTGAGGCTAATAATGAGATGACTGTTGCCCGAGAAGAAATTTTCGGTCCGGTACTTACCATGATTCCCTATGATACCGAGGAGGAGGCGATTCGCATTGCGAACGATACGCCATACGGACTGGCGGGCTATGTGCAAAGTAGCGATCTTGATCACGCCCGTGAGGTGGCCTCAAGGATCCGTGCTGGCAATGTTCACATTAACGGCGCTTCCGGTGGTTTTAATGTACCTTTTGGTGGTTTCAAGCAATCGGGCAATGGCCGCGAATGGGGTAGCCATGGTTTTACCGACTTTCTTGAGATCAAAGCAGTGGAAGGTTTCGGTAAGTAGCAATGAGTAAGTTTATTCTTGGTATCGATCAGGGCACGACAGGCAGTACCGTCGCTCTGATGGATGCCAGAGGTAAATTACGCGCGCGCGTTAACTATGAGTTCCCGCAAATTTATCCCTGCCCTGGGTGGGTAGAGCAACGCCCTGCTGATATTTGGGCTTCGGTGGAAAAGGGTATCCGTGCAATTTTACGCAAAGGTATCTGTAAGCCCAGCGAGATCATCGCGATTGGCATTACCAATCAACGCGAGACGTCTTTGCTGTGGGATACGGAAACCGGTGAGCCTTTCAATAGAGCCATCGTATGGCAGTGCCGGCGGACTTCGGAATTCTGTGAGTCATTGCGGGCGGCAGGACATGAAAATGCGGTCAGGCGCAAGTCCGGCTTGGTTCTAGACCCTTATTTTTCTGCCAGTAAATACCGCTGGTTGCTCAAAAATACCGTGGGTATTTCGAAGGCGGTGACTGACAAGCGAGTGGCTGCAGGTACCGTAGACAGTTTTCTGGTCTGGCAACTGACCGGGGGTGATGCGCACGTCACCGATGTATCGAATGCCTCGCGCACCTCACTGATGAACATTAAAACGGGACGCTGGGATCAGCATCTGCTTTCTCTGTTTGAGGTGCCGCGGGAGATTTTGCCTGCCATCGTTCCTTCCAGTGGAGTTCTTGGCCGCACCCGCGGGGTTGCTGGCCTCCCAGATGGTATCCCTATTTCTGGCGTGGCAGGTGACCAGCAGGCGGCTCTCTTCGGTCAGGCGTGCTTCGACACAGGTGATGCTAAGTGCACGTTTGGAACTGGTTCATTCATTTTGATGAATACCGGAGCGGAACGCCTGCACTCCCATTCGGGCCTGCTGACCACTGTCGCTTGGCAGTTAGGCGATAAGGGAAAGTTAGTTTACGCTCTCGAGGGTGGTGCCTTTGTTTGTGGGGCCGCTGTTCAATGGCTGCGCGACGGTCTCAAGATGATCAAACATGCGCCTGACATCGAAGCACTGGCTCTGCAGGTTGAAGACCATGGGGATGTCGAATTTGTGCCCGCACTGACAGGGCTGGGAGCTCCTCACTGGGCCCCAGATGCACGCGGCACCCTAACCGGTATAACCCGTGGCACGGAGAGAGGGCATATCGCCCGCGCGACACTTGATGCTATGGCATTACAAAATGCCGATATTCTGCGAGCGATGGAGCGAGACTTAGGTAAGCGTATGAAACCGTTGCGCGTAGACGGCGGGGCTGCAGTCAATAATTTATTAATGCAGACACAGGCAGATTTGCTGGGTCGCCGACTCATTCGCCCACGAGTGATTGAAACTACAGTGGCTGGCGCATGCTACCTTGCAGGTATCGGAGTAGGTCTTTGGGAAAGCCCAGCGGAGGTGAAAAAAATCTGGCGGGTGGAGAAAGAATTCTCGCTGACCATTAGTGCCCGCGCTCGACGACAGCGCATCTCCAGTTGGAATGACGCGCTTCAGCGTACTCTGCTCTAGCCGAATCAAGAGGCAACTATGGCCGACGTTATTCCTTTTCGAAAACCCTCCCTTAAGGAAAAACGTAAGGGCAATATCTTATGCCGCCAGGGCCATCATAAGTGGGAATTGGACAAAGCTAAACAGTTTGATGTGAAGCAAGGTAAGCTGGTCACCCTCTATCGCTGCGTTCGCTGTCGTAAGCAAAAGGTGACGTTGCTGTGAGTGGTGAGTGTTTGTTAGGGCTACATGTTGCCTGCTAAAGCGGACGCATTACCCCAGATAGCATATGAGCTGCCGTGGTGTATCACCGGTATATCTCAAATCTTCCTTTAATTTATCTACAGAGCTAAGGAAGATTTTATTTGTAAAAAAATGCGGTTTGAATTATTTTTGTCCGGTCATCAATGGCCTCGGAAGCTTCCATGTATATCAACGGCGAATGGGTTAAGACCGATCGGCAATTCAGTGTTACTAATCCGGCAACGGGCGAAGCCATTGGCACAGTATCTGATGGTGATAAAAGTCATGCGGTACTCGCCATTGATGCCGCTTTTACTGCGTTCTCTTCATGGTCGGCTGTGACCGCTTATGGGCGTGCCGAGGTTCTACAAAAAGCCTATGGTTTGATGATAGAGCGCAAGCAAATGTTGGCCGAACTAATGACTCGTGAGCAGGGCAAGCCGTTGAAGGCGTCACTTAACGAAGTGCAATATGCGGCTGATTTTCTCAGGTGGTTTTCCGAAGAGGCCAAGCGCGTGTACGGTGAGACTATCTCATCCGCCAGAGATGATCAGCGCTTTATAGTTCGTTATGAGCCACTTGGAGTAGTCGCGGCTGTAACGCCTTGGAACTATCCAATTTCAATGATTACACGTAAAGTCGCGCCAGCACTCGCGGCCGGCTGCACGATTGTGCTGAAACCGGCAGAGGCAACCCCCTTATGTGCCATTGCTGTTTTTAACATCTTGCATGAGGCTGGTGTGCCCGCGGGTGTTGCAAATTTAGTGACTACATTAGACCCTGTTCCAATTGGCGACGAATTTTGCACGAATATAAAGATTAAAAAATTGACGTTTACCGGATCTACTGCCGTCGGTAAAAAGCTTGCTCAAGACGCTGCTTCTCAGCTTAAACGTGTATCCATGGAGCTCGGTGGCCATGCGCCTTTTATTGTTTTCGACGATGCCGACCCAATACACGCTGCTAAAGGAGCATCTTTGGTCAAGTTTTTAAACACTGGGCAAGCTTGCATTAGTCCAAACCGAATTTTTGTTCAGCGTGGTATTTTGGACACCTTTGTTCAAACTTTTACAGAGCGTGTCGCCAAGATGAAAGCCGGTGACGGTTTAGATCCAAGCGTCTCAATTGGTCCTCTGGTTAACCGCGAGGCTGTTAAAAAAGTGTCTCGTCAGGTTGAAGACGCTCTGGAAAAAGGTGCAATTTTACACAGCGGTGGGAAAGTGTTGACTGGCGGCAGCTACACGTCCGAGAATTTTTACGCTCCAACAGTACTGAGTGCCGTAAGTGAAGATATGTTGATCTACCGAGAAGAGACTTTTGGTCCCGTTGCGGCAATCATCCCTTTTGATGACTACGATCAGGTTATCCAAATGGCCAACGATACGCGCTATGGTTTGGCGGCTTATGTCTACACAAAAAATTTGTCGCGCGCGATGCGAGCCTTCGAGGCTCTCAATTTCGGCATCATTGGCATCAATGATATCAATCCTACCAGTGCCGCTGCACCGTTTGGTGGCATGAGCGAAAGTGGCCTAGGGCGAGAAGGGGCGCGCGAGGGGTTAGGCGAATACTTAGAGACCAAACTCGGTGGTTTTTCAATCTAACTCAAAAGAGCCCAGTGAAAAGGCTTACACATTGTCATCAGGCGGCAGTGGTGATTTCTAAAGGCGGTTTCTATGAACTCAAAATTGCTTTCTTTTAACCGTCGCGTACGTACTACGCCGTACTCTAATCGGGTCGAGCAAGCGGGGGTTACGAGCTATACCGTGTATAACCATATGCTCTTACCTACGCTATTTGATACGCCGGAGAGCGACTATTGGCACTTGTGTCAGCATGTTCAGGTATGGGACGTCTCCGGGGAGCGGCAGGTCGAACTCAATGGGCCGGATGCAGCTAAGTTGGCTCAGCTGATGACACCGCGTGATCTATCCACGATTGAATTATTGCAGGGAAAATACGGCCCTATTTGCAATGCTGAGGGCTTCATTTTAAACGATCCTATTATCATTAAACTCGCCGAAGACCGATTTTGGCTGTCAGTTTCTGATAGCGACGTTAAATATTTCGCTCAGGGTCTCGCCCAAGGTTACGGCTTAGATGTGAAAGTATTCGAGCCGGATGTCTGCCCCTTGGCAGTTCAAGGTCCGAAGGCCGAGGAGTTGATGGCTAGAGTGTTTGGTGAAAAAGTCCGCAGCATCCGTTTCTTCAGAGGCGAAATGCTTGAGTTTCGGGGTGTTGAAATGTACGTCGCACGGTCCGGCTGGAGTAAGCAAGGCGGGTTTGAAATATACATGTCTGATTGGTCTCTGGGCGAAGCCCTGTGGGATGAGTTATTCGCTAATGGCGAGGATCTACACGTGCGCCCTGGCTGTCCGCAAGGGAATGAACGGCTTGAGTCTGGACTGTTATCGTATGGTAACGATATGGACGAATTCGATACGCCGTTTGAGTGTGGTTTAGATTCATATTTGAATCTTGAGGCCGATATCGAAAGCCTAAGTTTACCGGCGCTTAAAGCAATGGCGGGAAAGCAGACGCGTAAATTGGTTGGGTTAGCGTTCGATAGATCGCCGTATATGCTGCCTAGCCGTTTGGGAGGTAGTGACATAGAAGTCGACGGTGAGATCATTGGCGAGATTCGCTCGCAGGCATGGTCATTTAGGTATAACAAAAACCTCGCAATTGCTATGCTGCCGCTGGCTTTTTTAGCACGAAACGACAGTATCACCATCGATGGGCAAACTAGTACCTTTCACCCCATCCCTTTTGATTTTGACCGATTAGTCTAACTTTAGCGGAGCACTTGCATGACCCGATCATCTTTTTACCATCCTGATACGATAGCGTTGCATAGCGGATACGTACCTGAGCGCGATCACGGGTCACGGGCTGTGCCCATTTATCAAACGACGTCGTATGTATTTGATACGGTCGATGAGGCTTCCTCGTTATTTAACTTTGAGCAAGGTGGACATATTTATAGCCGCATATCTAACCCGACGGTTGCAGTTTTGGAGCAACGTATAGCTGCGTTAGAGGGTGGCAGTGGTGCCATTTGCACCGCATCAGGTATGAGCGCCTTGTTTACAGCCTTTATTACATTGTGCTCGGCGGGTGATCACATCGTTTCATCGGGGCAAATCTATGGCTCGACAGCGACCCTTCTGCGCCATACATTGAAGCGCTTGGGTATCGAAACCACCTTTATTTCGATTAACGACCAAGCCGCATTAGAGGGTGCTATCCGTGAGAACACCAAGATGGTGTTTTGCGAATCAATTGGTAACCCGGGCTTGGAAGTGGCTAACCTGCCTCAAATCAGTGCCACTGCCAGCAAGCATGGAGTGCCGGTTGTAGTTGACGCCACGTTTGCGCCTCCGGGGCTGTGCAAAACGATCGACTGTGGTGCGGATGTGGTGGTGCATTCTATTACAAAATGGATGGGCGGGCATGGGGCTGCTATTGGTGGTGTCGTTGTAGACGGTGGTAATTTTGATTGGGAAGCGAGTGGACGCTTCCCTGAATTAACGGAGCCGTATGAGCCCTTTCATGGAATCAAGTTTTGGGAGGAGTTCGGCCCTAATGCTCTGGCGATGAAAATTCGCGCGGAATCTATGCGAGACGTAGGGGCATGTATGAGTGCAAATACGGCATTTTTGCTGTTACAGGGTTTAGAAACGCTAAATATGCGCATGAGGCAGCATATTGCCAATGCGAAAGAGCTGGTAGCTTGGCTGCAGTCTAAAGAGCAGGTCACGTGGGTTAATCATCCTGACTTGGCAAGTAATGCAAGCAATGCGGTTGCAAGAGAGTTGTTTCCAAATGGTGCCGGTTCGATGCTGTGTTTTGGCGTGATTGGCGGACGGGTAGGAGGCGGCGCATTTATTAACGCACTGCAGCTAGCATCAAACCTCGCCAATGTCGGCGATTCAAGAACACTCGTGTTACATCCAGGGAGTACTACACATTCTCGGCTAAGCCCTGATGCGATGCTGGCCGCGGGTATCAGCGAAGATCTGATTCGTGTATCGGTCGGTATTGAGGGTATCAAAGATATTCAGGCAGATTTCTCTAGAGGTCTAAAAGCCGCTCAGTCTGCTGCCGAGGCGCAGTCGTGAAGCTAATGGTCAACAGGGTTGAAACGCATGTGGCTACAGGCGGCAAAGCATTCGATGCCGACCTTCCTGCCGTATTGTTTCTGCATGGCAGTGGCTTAGATCACCGCAGTTGGGCTCTGCAGACACGCTGGTTTGCGTACAACGGATTTAGCGTGCTGGCTCCAGACTTTCCGGGGCACTCATTGTCTAGCGGTGAGCCATGCAAGACTGTTGAAGACTCGGCTAATTGGTTATCTGACTTGCTCACTATCATGCGTGTGCGCAAAGTACATGTTGTGGGTCATTCGCAAGGTTTTTTAAGTGCGCTAGAGTTGGCTAAACTCAAACCAACCGCAGTGCAGTCGCTGACCGGTGTTGCCACGGCAGCCGCTATACCTGTTAATCCAGTGTTGATTGAAACGGCAAAAGAGTCTGCCCTGAAAGCGGCTGAAATGATGCTGCAGTGGGGCTTTGGGTATCAGGCGCATTTAGGGGTCAGTCCAACGCCCGGTATGCAGCCAATTGCTATTGGGCGAAAAATCATGGGCAACAATCCCCTGGCTGTGGATTTGCAATGTTGCGCTGATTACAGGGGAGGGGAGAGTGCTGCGGAAATTATATGCGCGCCGTCTGCGATGATACTGGCAGGTCAAGATAAAATGACGCCAATGCAGTCTGGTCTAGCGATATCCGGAACACTGAATGCTGCGTTGACCGTGCTGAACGATTATGGGCATATGCTGCCTATTGAGGCACCACAAAAGGTGTTAGTCGCCTTGCGTGAATTTATCCTTAGCGTTGAAAGCAAGACATAAACGAGGGCAACCCTGTGGGTTGCGCGCAACAATGGCGCGTGTACACTCTCGTGCCAGTATTGACGCTGTAATGAATTAACTTCTATCGCCGATGGCGAAACTTTTTGATTTGGAGACATAATGTGATTGCATACACCACAATCGGCACGGCCGACATTGAAAAATCCAAGGCTTTTTATTTGGCGCTATTGCACGATATTGATGCCGCAATCGTTATGGACACGGGACGGCTTGCTGCGATTGGTACGCCTGCAGGCGGATGTATGTTGGCCGTTTGCACGCCATATAATGAAGAAGAAGCAACCCCAGGAAACGGTAATATGGTCTCAATTGCACCCGGATCTAAGGCGCTTGTTGACTCACTGCATGCGAAGGCGCTGGAATTGGGCGGTGCTGATGATGGCGCTCCGGGGCAGCGAATGGACGGCTTTTATGGAGCATATTTTCGCGATGCCGATGGTAATAAGGTCTGTCTTTGTGATTTCGGTTAGACCGTTTTTTCTGGCACTGAATCAAGCTGGCGATTTTCAGTTTCTGCTAGTGTTATTTATTTCCGCTCCTTGGCTGATGAAATTTCTGTCAGGAGTGGAGACTGTCGCTATGTTTATGGTCGGCGGAGGCGTCCTGCTTTACGGCTTTCATCATCTGCGGGTAAGTTACAGGTCCAGACGACTGGTCGCAGCGTGTGGTAATTGGTTTACAGTGCCGATCTAAAGACGTCGTTCAACAATAATAGGCTCTCAAGGCATCAATGCCAACGTGAAACTGTTTACTTCTACGTTGCAGATATACCGTTCCACATGTGTCGCCTTTTCAATCGGATTGAAAAGGGGACAGATGGTGTATGAACGAAACGACTGAGATGATGCACCCACAAATAGCGACCATAGAAGGGAGTGGGGCCATAATGGCGACATCGACAGCAGCAAGGCGGATTGAGCGCCGCATCGCGCGTAAGTTGCTGCAGCGGCGGGAGGGGGATTTTGAGCAAGAACGAATTACCCCATGGGCAGACCGGTTGATTGCCGTTGCGGCCGCCACCGTAGGCCTTTTGATTCTGGGTAGCTACGTTGAAGAGTTGCTGTGGGCGGCGGTGGCGGCGGCAACGGTTGTGACGCTAAGATGACAGTGCAGGCGGCTGCGCTGCGGTAGCGTTTATCCCTCAGCACCGCTTAACCAAACAGCCACGGTTTCAATTCAATGCGATTTTCTACGACAATCTGCTGGGCTGTCGAATCCTCAGCCAGTTCATGGGGTTCGATATGTAAAAGATGCAAAACATAGGGCACAAGCCGCGCGCGCGTACAGACCTCTAGCACACCGTTTTCCATGCCATAATCCATTTTTACAACTTCCTGCTGTTCAGGGGCAAGTCTCGGGTCGGGCACAATACGCAGGGTGATGTGAGTGTTCCATTCGATATCGTTTTCAGCGCCATGCTCCGACTCATCCATGATGTCTGGGATGCCTCGAAACCGGCTGAGCACGAAGTCGCGATACTCGGTATTTTTTTCACACCACGCGCGCACATGCCAACGGAGTCCGCTATAGACCAGAGTGTGTGGCACAATGATCCGGCCCTCTCGGTCTGGGTGGTTCAGGGAAACATAGTCTACATCGAGTCTTTTCTGCTGCCTCGCTGCTTGCATAATGGGGCGAAGCACCTCGGGCTTTACGTCACGTACTGGCAGGGAGAGCACCTCGGCGTTGGCCATATTGAGTGACAGCGACTCGAAAACATTCATTAGTTCGTTGTTGCGCGCCATCAGGTGTAAATATTCGTCGGCCAGTCCCTCTGTCACCTCTGGTTTGAATTGGGACGTCGGCTTATAGCCTTTGAGAAACTTGTCGTACTCCAGATTACCCGGACCGACTTCACGGATGTAGTTATTGATGTCTTTGCTCGCCTGTTGTCGACCAATGCCAAAGGTGTCGCAAAGGTGGCGGGTGGTCAGACGGCCCTCCCAAAGCGCGATGGTTTCAATGAAGCGGTAGCGCAGCAGAAGATCCCAGCGAAAAGGCCATTTAGGGCCGGAGTGGCTTGTCATGCGTCTATGTCCAGCAGGTTCAAATATATTAGGCGCCACTATAGCACTTGCGCGTTCCTTTGCCTGCCCTCTCAATTGCGGAGACAACGGAGAAGGCGGAGTTAGATTAAAGATGCGAGTTTGGTGAGCCATTATAATGGGCAGCGCATGTACAACGAGGTCAGTTTTGCTTTTGACTAGCCGCTGATCCGTGGCCACGTGTTTGGTGTGACAAAAAAGCGACTTGACTCACTACCGGACTCATTGAGTGCGGCGATCATTATCGGGTAAGAGTCGTGACTCAAATGTTTAGTTGACTGGTTTCTGAGGGCAGACGGTGTCAGTTTTTCTGCAGTATGTTCGCAGTGCGCAGGGCTAAGCCACTTCATTTTAGGCAGTACCATGTAGTCCGCCGCATTGAGCGCGTCGCAATAGGGGGCTAGCTGATCAAAAGGCACCCAGTGATGCAGTCTATAGTCATGGTTATAACCGGGTGGTCCAGCGTTATATGAGGCCTCCGCAGGCGCTTGGAACAAATATCCCTTTAACGCAATTTCTTTGATAAGGCTCTCTATTTTTAGGTTTTGTAACGCGGGTTGAGCCGCAGGGTGATCGCCTAACAGAATTTGGCGCTGTAATAATTGCTTCAGCTTTAGGTCGAGCCGGTCGCGATTGTCGGGTCCAACCCAATCCGATAGTGTACTCGCAAGATTGCTGCCCTGAGGGGGTGGTAAACGAAGGAAATACTTGACTGCCAGTTCTAGATGAACATGCCGCTCGCGCCGATGGCAGTAATAGAGGCAATCGAACTCACCGAGAGTTCTGCCTTGATATTGTATGGCTAGATTGTGAGAGATTAGTTCGATCTCTGGGTCCTGTTGCAGGAAAAAGTGCCACAGCTGTTCAAAATAGATACCCAGACGGTGAGTGGGTCGCTGTGACAGATGCCTTATCAGCGGCTCAGCGTTTAGGTCTAATTGAGCCAGCCAGGCTTGTCGGGGCGGGGTTAAAAGTAAGGCACACGAGGTTATTCCGGGGGCACTGGTCGGTGGCTGCTTAAGATTTAGCAGGGGAGGCGAGAAGCAGGCCCAGGCGAGATCGCGCACTTCTTGTGTTTTGTAAGGATAAGTGATGTTCACTGCACTACGTGGTTCATTCATGGTTATAATAGCAGGACTTCAGGCCATGGCAGCAGGCTCTATGCAGAGAACATTTAAAAAAATTGGTTTGGTGGGTCGTAGTCGGCAACGCGGCTTGACTGGCGTGCTGCGTCTGTTGCTTGAGCTTCTCGAGTCGCGAAGTCTTGAGGTGCTGCTAGAGGAAACACTCGGTCATGTAGTGCCTGATCACGCCTGCCGTCTCGCGTCGTTGGAGGCCATCGGCGAGGAGGCCGACCTAGTCATTGTGGTTGGCGGGGATGGCAGCCTGTTAAGCGCTGCACGGACTCTCTCAAAATATGAAACTCCGGTAATCGGTGTCAATCGCGGTCGTCTCGGCTTTCTCACTGATATTACTCCGGATGATATTGCGCAGCGGGTTCCAGAGGTTCTGGATGGGAACTTCGAGAGAGAAAGCCGGTTTTTATTGGAGGCAGACGTTCGTCGAAACGAGACACTAATGGGTCGTGGGGATGCGCTCAACGACGTTGTTGTTAATTCCGGCACCTCTGCTCAAATGATCGAATTTGAGTTGTTTATCGATAATACCTTTGTCTATCGTCAGCGGGCTGATGGACTCATCGTGTCGACGCCAACCGGTTCTACGGCTTACTCCTTGTCTGGGGGCGGGCCTATTATGCATCCCACGCTGGATGCTATCGTACTGGTGCCGATGTTTCCTCATGCGCTCAGCAGCCGCCCTATTGTAGTCGATGGCAACAGTGAGATTCGATTAGATATACTAGCACGTAATCGTATTCATCCAGCGGTTACCTGCGATGGGCAGGTTAAGATTAAGGCGCGGCCTGGCGACTCAGTGCATATTCGGAAGAATCCTTATCGTCTCACGTTGCTGCACCCTGTAGGGCATAGTTTTTACGCCAGTTGCAGAGACAAGCTGCGCTGGAGCAATGCGCTGGTTAACTGATGCAAGATAGTTTTCAAGCTCTCAATGTCGCCCTCGAGGAAGATCTGCTGCCTTTAAGTGGACTCTTGCATCAACACGGCATTACACACCGTATTTTTGAAGAGGGTGGGCGTCAGATCGTGTTGGTCGGTAGGGAGGATCAAGCTCAGCAGGTGGGGAATCTCTATCAAGCTTGGCGCTCTGGAGAAGTGCGCCTTGAGCTTATTCGTGATGCGCGTCAAAACACAGCGACATCGGTGCAGCCTGCAGTGTTAAGCGCCCCCGTAACGCTGGCACTGATAGTGTTAAGTATCAGTGGCTTTTTAATGTATTTGTATGCGCCCATAAGTTGGGTGACCGGTTTTAGTTTTTCTTCATCTCAGATTAACGTTAGCCAGAGCCTGGTTCAGGCTATTGATGGGCAATATTGGCGACTGATTACACCGGCCTTTCTGCACTTTGGCTGGTTGCACATTGTGTTCAACTGTCTCTGGTTATGGGATCTAGGTCGACGGATAGAGCAGATTATGGGACATCTCAATATGTTCATGCTATTTTTAGTAATTGCATTGGTATCCAACACTAGTCAGTTTGCATTTGGAGGCGGAGGACTGTTCGGCGGCATGTCAGGGGTGGTCTATGGCCTGTTGGGGTTTTCCTGGATAGCGCCGCAGTTGCAGCCAGCCTGGCCTATACAGCCGCCTAAGGCCATCATGATTTTCATGGTCGGTTGGTTATTCGCTTGTATGTCTGGCCTGATAGAGGTGCTGGGCTTCGGTGCGGTTGCCAACGCCGCGCACTTGGGCGGACTCCTTTGCGGTGGTGTCGTAGGAGCGCTATTTGCGGTGTTTTCGAGACTTAGTAGCGACAAGACTGCAGCCCCAAAGATATAATCTCCTCCACATTAAATGGCGTGAAAAAAACGATGGACTATAGCCAACTCATTACAAAGATGTCGCCAGAAATTTACCAGAGCCTTGTTCGCTCGGTGGAGTTGGGCAAGTGGCCTGACGGCGCAAGTATGACGCCTCAGCAGCGCGAAAATGCCATGCAAGCTATTATTGCTTGGGGTGAGAGTCATCTGTCAGAGCAGGATCGTGTTGGATATATCGAGAAAAAAGAAAAGGTTGGTGAAACTGCTGATGCTCCGCTGGAGACGCCTTTGAACTGGAAAGAATAGGAGTTTGATTTGCCGGATGTTTTAGCTGCAGGCGCTGTGCGCAAAATGAGAAACGAGTTAGAAGGCACCGTGCGATACACAATGCTGCTTGGGAAGCATGAAATCCCATTAAATGATTACCTTGGCCGGCAGCTGCAGCTGGATTTTCAGGGACAAATTTACTGTATCCACTGTGAACGCAAGATCAAAAAAAGTTTCAATCAGGGGTATTGTTACCCCTGTTTCAAACGCCTTGCACAGTGTGACAGCTGTATCGTGAGTCCTGAAAAGTGCCACTATAGTGCCGGAACATGTCGTGAGCCTCAGTGGGGTGAACAGCATTGTATGGTTGATCATGTGGTGTACCTTGCCAACACATCGGGCGTTAAAGTGGGTATCACGCGTGGTTCGCAGGTCCCTACGCGGTGGATGGATCAGGGGGCGACACAGGCAAAGGCGATTTTTTGTGTGTCCACGCGTCTATATTCTGGATTAGTGGAGAGCCTGTTTAAAAATCATATTGCCGACAAGACCAATTGGCAGGCGATGCTTAAAGGTGAGGCCGAGCCCTGTGATCTTGAGGAGGCGCGGCAGCGCCTAATGCGAGAATGTGCCTCGGGAATCGATGCGCTAAGGCAGGAGTTTGGAATACAAGCGATTACTGAGCTAGCGTTTGAGCCCGAGACGCATATCAAGTACCCGGTACTCGAATATCCGACCAAGGTTTCCTCGTTCAATCTAGACAAGACGCCGCTGATTGGTGGCACGTTGATGGGGATCAAAGGGCAATATTTGATCTTCGATAGCGGAGTCATCAATATGCGTAAATATGGCGGCTACGATATTTCGTTGTCGACGACGGGTTAACGCTATGACCGCTAGCAACCTGAGGACAGTTTATCTTAAGGACTATCAGCCGTCTGCGTACCTGATTAACCGAACAGAATTACATTTTCACCTGCTCGAGGACCACGTTATTGTTTCCTCGCGTCTTCATCTATTGCGCTGTGCCGCATCGGCACAGGATGCGTCTCTCACGTTGAATGGCGAGGAAATGGAACTACTGTCTGTGTCTATAGATGGCATCAGATTGGCAGAAGAAGAGTACAGTGTCAGCGCAGAATCGCTGGTTATTCATCGTGTTCCTGAACAGTGTGTGATCGCATGCGAGACGCGTATTCGGCCGCAGGAGAATACAGCGCTGTCAGGACTATATAAGTCTCGAAATCTATTTTGTACGCAGTGTGAGGCAGAGGGTTTTCGGCGAATTACCTATTATCTTGATCGGCCCGACGTGATGTCAGTATTTACCGTAACAATCGAAGGGGATCGTGAGCGCTATCCAGTGTTGCTCAGTAATGGCAACCTTATTGAAGCGCAGCAGCTTGCTGACGGTTTGCATAGCGCTGTCTGGCATGATCCTTTTCCCAAGCCTGCCTACCTGTTTGCATTGGTTGCAGGCGATCTGGAACATGTAGAAGATCGCTTCACTACAATGAGCAATCGCGAGGTTACGCTGCGAATTTATGTTGAGAAAAAGGACATTGATAAGTGTGGCCATGCCATGCGCTCGCTACAGCAAGCCATGCGCTGGGACGAAGATATCTACGGTCGAGAGTATGACTTGGACATCTTTAATATTGTTGCGGTAGATGATTTCAACATGGGCGCAATGGAAAATAAAAGCCTGAATATATTTAATACCTCCTGCGTGCTTTGCAGTCAGCAGACCACAACAGATCTTGGTTTTCAGCGTGTTCAATCGATTGTGGCGCATGAGTATTTTCACAATTGGAGTGGCAATCGGGTGACCTGTAGAGACTGGTTCCAACTGAGTCTCAAAGAGGGTTTTACTGTTTTTCGAGATTCACAATTTTCTGCCGACGTGGGTTCGCCTACCGTCAAGCGTGTGGAGGACGTGACGTTGCTGCGTTCTTTGCAGTTTGCCGAGGATGCAGGGCCTATGTCGCATCCGATACGGCCAGAGTCGTTTATCGAGATCAATAATTTTTATACGGCCACGGTTTATGAGAAAGGTGCAGAGGTCGTTCGTATGATTCACACGCTGTTGGGTGCAGAAAGTTTTCGACGGGGGTCAGACCTGTACTTTGAGCGTCATGATGGCCAGGCGGTAACCTGTGAAGACTTCGTGCTGGCCATGGAGGACGCCAGCGGTGTCAACCTGCAGCAGTTTCGGCGCTGGTATTCTCAGGCGGGAACGCCGCAGCTCAATGTGCAAGATGAGTATGACGAACATGCTAAGTGCTACACATTGCATGTGGAGCAGTCCTGTCCCGTGACACCGGGACAGGCGAAAAAATTACCTTTTGTCATTCCTCTGGCTATGGGTCTGTTGGGTGAGGCGGGTAATTTACCCTTGCGTCTACGTGATTTGCCTGCGGATATAGAAACGAGTGACAATACGCATAGAGTTTTAACCGTCAATCAGCCTAAGCAATCATTCGTGTTCGAGGGTGTGTCAGAGCGCCCGGTCCCGTCACTGCTGCGGGGACTTTCTGCGCCCGTTCGTTTGCAGTTTGAATATAGCTCGCAGGATCTTTGTGCGCTGATGCGGCGTGATAGTGATGGGTTTGTGCGTTGGGACAGTGCTCAGACGCTGTTAACACGGATTATTTTTGAGGTGGAACAGCAGTTGTTGTCAGGCGCGGCGGTGGTGCTCGATCAGCTGTTGATAGAGGCCTGCAGCGATCTTTTGCGCGACCACTCTCTTGACCCCGCAATGGTGGCTGAGATGTTTCGTCTGCCAAGCGAAGATTATCTGGCCGAGCAAGCCAGTCAAGCTGGTGGCGCCAATGTTGACTCCATTCACCACGCTCGAGATTGGGTGCGCAGTGCATTGGGTCAGGCACTTGCCCCGCTGTTTTTGGCGCGCTACCAAGGTCTGGAGATTCAGCAAGTCGATGCGCCAGAGGCAACTCAAATCGCTGATCGTAGTTTGCGTAATATGTGCTTAGCCTATTTGGTCAGTGCAAATGTGGATAATCTTGCGCTGGCTACTGTTCAGTATCGAGAGGCGACTAATATGACTGATCGGCAGGCAGCACTGAAAGAAATTGCCTTTTATGCTGATCATAAACTGCGCGCTAGCACGCTGGAAAACTTTCACCAGAAGTGGCGACATGAAGCTCTGGTTGTAAATCAGTGGCTTCAGGTGCAAGCCGCTATTCCCGATAGGGAAGGACTCTCACGGGTGAAGGCACTCATGACTCATGCAGACTTTGAACTGGGCAACCCTAACAAGGTGCGCGCGTTAGTAGGTGGGTTCGTTAACCAGAATCTGGTCAACTTTCATCATCTTGATGGTTCCGGTTATCGTTTTCTCGGTGATGTCGTGGTCAAGCTCAATAGACTTAACCCTCAGTTGGCTTCGCGATTATTAACGCCATTGACGAAATGGCAGCGGTATCCTGCTAGAGGGACGTTGATGCGTGCAGAGCTAGAGCGACTGTCTGCAGAGCCAGCGCTCTCGCCGGATGTATTTGAGGTCGTGAGCAAATCTCTGCAGTAATGCGCTGCCTCTCAGTTGGCGAGGGAGGATGAGCGCGCGTTGTCACGAAGTAATTGCGACTCAGATATGTTACCTTTAAAGCTGAATCGTGTATTCGCCCCGCCGCTAAAACGGGTGGAAGCATCAGTTCGCGGGCTTTAACGGTTGCGATAAAGACTGCAGGGACCGCTGATCAGGCGAATATAACCGTATAGTTGATACTTACAGAAGAGAACTTCGATGGCTAAACCTAACTACGCGTTCGAAAAACGACAGAAAGAGCTTGCAAAAAAGAAGAAAAAAGAAGAAAAGCGCTTGAGAAAGGCCGACGATGGGTATACCGGGGAAGAAAGTGGTACCATACCGGCAGAGCCCGATGCGCCGGCGTCAGACAGCAGCGTATAAGTCGCCAACGTTAAAGAATTTCCACTTTGTACCGGTGAATGCGAAGTGGGGACTTACAATCGTTCACCAACAATTTTGAGTATGTAATATGAGTAAAGGTACTGTTAAGTGGTTCAATGCAGACAAAGGTTTCGGTTTTATTACCCCAGAAGATGGCGGTAAGGACCTTTTCGTTCACCATTCAGAGATAAAGTCAGGCGGCGGTTACGCGACTTTGAATGATGGTCAGGAAGTCGAGTTTGATGTGGGCCAAGGCCAGAAGGGTCCTTGCGCTAACAACGTTAAGCCTATGTAGCACGCGCATCTGGCAGCAAATCAGCGGTGGTCTCGCCACCGCTGATTTTTTAGTTAGTTTCCGTTTGGATAGAGCTTTAGTTGCTCTGTCGCTCCAATTCCCGTTTCTATGCCTGCCAAGCGTAATCTGGTTAAGCACTCAGCCATCACAGTGCCGTCCCAATGCGTCTGCTCCGGGCTGTACAAACAGACGTTCAGTGCCTTTATCTCTTGGGTGAAACGCTTATCCGCAAACACGTTTGCGACTTCGTCCAGCGATATAGGGGAGGCCATTGGTCTGAAAGCGGCGGTCCAATCAATGATTGCATTGCGTGCTCGAGCAGCATTATTGTCCGCGCAAGCCGCGAGCAACTGCTTGAAAACCTGTTTTTCGGCGAAAGTCTCTGGTGCTGTAGACGTTTTGGGCGCATTAGGCGCTTTTGAGCGACGCACTTGCCAGAGGTACGCGAGGGTGAGAGCCCAGCCCAGTAGGCTGACCACGCTGACGAGTTTCCAGACCGATCGGTCAATCCAAGAGGGCGCGGTAGTGTTCAGTGGTGCGGCTGCGCTGTCTATAGGTGCAGTCAGCGGTAAGGGGTCGACTGATAGCTCGCTGATGTCTGCCGCTGCCACCGTAATTTCGCGTCCCGGCAAGACCGCATATTCCAGCTGTTCAGTCTGTGTGTTCCACCAGGGAATACGGATCTCCGGAATCTGATAGGTGCCGGGCCGAATCGCCACCACTGCAGCGCTGTCCTGTCTAATGCCTAATAAGCCATCGGCGACTTCTTGATCTTCTATTGTGGGTTGATCGGGGTAATATTTCAGGCCGTCGATAGGTGCAAAGCGTATGGGGGGTAACTGGGCGCCCTGTAGACCTTTACCGGCAATCGTAATAGTGCGAGTGGCGGATTCGCCAACGCGTAGTTCAGTTGGCGAAATTGACCATGTTTCCTGCAGTGTCACGCGGGGTGAGGGTAGCCAGGTGTCTGCGGTAAAGCTGCTAGGTTTAGGAAGTACGTTAATGGACAGCGGTTTGCTACTGCGGCGCAGAAGTTGCCCGCCGCCAAGGTCGAAAAAGCTCTGCCGGCCACGGCTAAGACGTCCAGAGAAAACTTGAGTGGGGATTTCAAGTGTCCCGCTTTGTTCGGGAAAAATCGCGTAGCGTACTTCATTGACGCGCCACGAGCGTCCATCGATGTCGCGTTGAAAAGAATGTTGCTCCAAGGGTTTGACGAAGGCATTGTCCAGTTGTAGCTCAGAAATACTGGCGCCATCTAAGTTAATAGACTGCTGGATGCGCAAGGTTAGAATAATCTGACCTTGCACATAGACGCTCTTTTTATCTACTGTTGCGTCAAACATGACGGTCTGTTCGCCGGGCTGTGTCGCGGAGGCAGGATTGACCTGAATGCGCAAGCTTTGCGTGCTGGCCTGGCCTATACGAATAGAAGGAATGTATAACTCGCCCAAGCGTTTCGGCATCAGATCGATAATAACTTTGCGAGTCTGAGAGAGGCGTCCATTGACGATGCTGGTGCTGCTATTGGTTGAGCGTCCGACGATTTCGAAATCTTGACTGAGTTCGTTTAAATCGGCGTCCCTCAGTTGTTCATTGTCCGTAGCGATAATGGTGAGTCGCAACGTGTCACCCAGAGAAACCCTATCGCGATCCAAGCTGGCGGTTATTGCGCCCATAGCCGCAGGGCCGCCCAGTGCCATCATAAATATAAACAGAGCCGCTAGTGCATTACTAATAGGTCTCATCATCCCTCCCAAGGCCCTGTTCTTGTCGTTGAAGGCTTTCATAACGAAATTTTCTCTGCAGCAAGCCTGATGGGTCGTCGGGTATGCGTCGCAGCCACTGCTCCATCGCTTGGTCGCGCTCCTCGTCCCCGATCTCGGCAGCACTGATGGGTGACAGTTCCTGAGGCTCCTCGGACGACTCTGTCTCTGCCTGCTGAGGCTCCCGTTCATCCGTAGATTCGCTGTTCTGTTCCTGTTGCTCCTGCTGGTCCTGCTGTTGTTGATCCTGCTGTTGATCTTGCTGCTGTTGGTCTTGATCTTGCTGTTGATCTTGTTGTTGACCCTGCTGTTGATCTTGCTGCTGTTGGTCTTGATCTTGCTGTTGATCCTGCTGTTGATCTTGCTGCTGTTGGTCTTGATCTTGCTGTTGCTGTTGATCTTGCTGTTGATCTTGGTCCTGCTGCTGTTGTTTCTGTTGCTCCCTAAGCTTCTGCAGCAGCGCAATATTTTCCAGTGCATCATTGCGATCGGGCTGAAGCGCGAGTGACTCTTCATAAGCGGCAATAGCCTCGTCGAGTTGACCAGCCTGCGCCAGCGCATTGCCCCGATTGTATGTGCTATTGGCGCTGTCAGTAGCGTTGAAATGAGTCACTGCCGACTCATAGTCTTGGCTGCGATAAGCAGCGGTGCCAGCCCACTCAGCATTCTCAAATAGCGTGGCGGCAGCTTGCGCATTACCCTTTTGCAAGGCTCGCTGCGCTTGTTGATCAGGGGTGAGCCACAAATTATCCCACGTCCCAGCAGTAGCTGGTTCTGGCTGTATCAGGAACAGTATCGGCAGGGCTGTCAATATCCAGCCACGCCGAAATAGCGCTAACGCGAAAGGTAACAATACTAATATCAGAAAGTAGCCTTGATCTTCCCAAGCGTCGGCAGTCCTGTCGAGTGCCAGTGTTTCATCAGATTCATACAGCAAGCTTTCGGCTTGTAGAAATTCGAGGTCAGTGTTGTCTATTTGCATACGTCGATAACTGCCGCCGACTTCTTTTGCAAGTTCACGTAGGCTTCTTTCCTCGAGCCTTGGCAGGACAATTGTGCCTGTATCATCCTTAATAAAGCCACCACCGAGTAAAGGAATAGGTGCGCCAGTTTCGGTGCCAACGCCGATAATGCTCAATCGAGACTGACTATTTGCCATCACCGTTTCAATCGCGTCACGGTCCCTGTCGGATACGCCGTCGGTCAAAAGAAGTATTTTACCCTGGCGGATGCCTGCAGAGCGCAACAAATCTAATGCCTGTTTCACCGCGCTGACTGGGTCGCTGCCGGGCATTGGCATCATGTCAGGGTTCAATGCAGGTAGTAGGTTGGCGATGGTGGTAGTGTCATCAGTGAGTGGAGTGACAATATGAGAATCGCCTGCATAGGCAATTAGTCCTGTTTGTCCCTCATCGCGCTGCTGCAACAGGTCGAGTACCTTTTGACGCGCGCGATCGACCCTTGATGGCGCAAGGTCTTCCGATTTCATTGAGCGGCTCAAATCCAGCAGTACCACCAGTGCATCCTGTTTTTGATGAACGGGCTGAGGTATTTTTTGCCAACTGGGCCCGCTGGCTGCGACTGCTGCAATGATCCAGCCTAGCAATACAAGAGGCAGCAAGTTGCGCCCGCGAGAGCTGGCGCGGTCTCCCACTAGGTGGCGCAATAGCTCAGGGGCAATGACCGCGTCCCAGCTACCTGCTCGTTCTCTGTGTCGCCATAGCAATACAATGAGGGCGAGGGCGGGCACCAATGTCCATAGCCACTCGGGTCGCATCAGGTGTATGTCCATTAGGACTCCTTGTGCGGATTGTGCCGCGCAGCATTATGCCAACCGATGGAATGCCAACAGTGCTGTAGCGCTACCAAGAAGGATAAAAGAAGCGCTAGAAGCAGTGGTAGGTAGCTTAGAGACTGTGTCGGCCTGTAGGTTGCGCTTGATTTTTCCTGGGGCTCCAATTGGTCCAGCAGTTGGTATATCGTGGCGAGTTCCTGCGGATTGCGCGCCCTAAAATATTGGCCCCCGGTCAGACGGGCGATTTCCTGCAGTCCAGCTTCGTCCAACTCCGCCGACGGATTGATCTGACGGCTCCCGAAACTTGAACCGAACAAGCCCGGTAAACTCAGTGCGTCTGATCCAATGCCAATGGTGTAAATTCGAATACCTAAGTTGGCGGCGAGTTTTGCTGCGTCTAAAGGCTTTACCGAGCTGGCAGTGTCTTGTCCATCGGTGAGAAGGATTAATACGCGACTCTCTGCAGGTTGATCCTTAAGTCGTTTTACCGCTAGCCCGATCGCGTCGCCGATGGCCGTCTCCTTACCGGCGAAACCGATTTGCGCTTCTAGCAGAAAGCGTTTGACGGTGGCCGTATCGAAGGTCAGCGGTGATTGCACATAAGCATTAGAGCCGAACAAGATTAGACCTAGCCGATCCCCGGTCCGCTGACCGATAAAGTCTGCGCCCAATTGTCTTACAGCTTCCATGCGAGGTACCAAGGATTGCCTTACCTGCATATCCTCGATTTGCATCGACCCTGATATATCGACCGCCATCATTAGATCACGTCCACTATTGGGCAGCTCAATGGCCTCACCAATCCACAACGGTCGCGCCGCAGCGGTAAGTAATAACAGCCACATCAGCCACAGTAGTATCAAGGGTGTCATTGCCCCGCCCCCTGTGTGGCTCGTCTGTGCTTCGCTAAGCTGTCGCCACTCTTGATAAAAGGGCGCGCGCAGTGCGGGCGCCTGACTACTCGCGGTGGGTGCTACTCTGCGCACTAGCCAGGGCAGCGGTGCCAAGAGTATTAACCACGGCCAGGTCCATTCAATCATTTAACTGCCTTATGGCGCTTGATCCAGTGCTGTGCCGACCTGTGTAACTGCTCCACGTCTAGCTCAGGATAGGTTTTTTGGTACACCGCGTCGTTAAACACTGATTGAAAGTGATTCTCCAGAGGTAGACTGGTGTTGAGAAATGTGAGCCAGGCCTCACCGTGCAAAGCGGCGATGTCGGCGCGAGGGTAAGCGACCAAAGCCACGCTTTTGAGTAGCGTATTGAGTTCGCTCAGGTACTGTTTGTACTCGCTTTTCGTCACGTAGTCCGTGTGCAAACGTTGCAGCTGAATAAGGGCGCGGCGCCTATAAGTATTTCGTCTGTAGCGCCTGGTCAAGACAAAGATCAAGCTCGCCAGACACAGTATTGCGGCGACTAGTAATAGCCACCAGCCCGGCGCAAGAGGCCACCATCCGATCAGCTCGGGCTGCCTCAGTGGGTTCAAATCAGCTAAGGGGTCCTGCGGGTTCATCGGCGCGTGCCGCCGTAGTATTGCTGCAGCAGGCTAAACGGTGCTTGATCGGTGGACGCCTGCAGCAAGGGTACGCCCAAGCCCAGCAGATCGCTGCTGAGCAGGTCTCGTTGCTGCTGCAGTCGGTCATTATAGGCTAAGCGCAGGCGACGGTCATCAGTGCGCAGCTCGCTGCGTTCGCTACCGTTAGTGACCGCGTAGGTGCCTGCCTTTGGCAGTTCAGTTTCCAGCGGGTCAGAGCAGGCGATTGTTGCCAGTTCCGTGTGTTTGGCCAGCTCAAATAAATGCTCTCTGGCGCGTTCATGCGAGGCACCGCGAAAATCACTAACCAGAAACAGGCTGGTACCGGGACGGGCAATTCGTCGCAAGTTAGAAAGCATGCGTGCAAAACTGTCGTGCTCTTCAGGAGAATGCTGGGGTAGAGCCTGATTGTAGTGGACGATCTGTGACAGCAGTGTGAGCACCGTTTTTCGACTGCGGCGGGGACGAATTTCTTGATGCCCGTCATCGTTGAACACCAGCCCTCCCACCCGGTCACCATCATTCAGCGCGCTCCACGCCAGTAGACTGGCAAGTTGCCCCGCTAAAACCGACTTGAAACAATGGCTGGAGCCGAAGAACATACTGCTGCGCTGGTCGACTACGACTATAACCGGCCGTTCCCGTTCCTCGCGAAATAACTTGGTATGTGCGCTGCCGGTCCTAGCGGTGACGCGCCAGTCGATAGTTCGAATGTCATCACCAGGTTGGTAGCGACGCACTTCTTCAAAATCGATACCACGCCCGCGGAAATTAGTTTTATTGGGCCCTGCCAGATTGCTCAAAGCACGTTTTTTTCGCCCGAGCTTGAGTTGCTTCGCTGGAAAGCGCAGGGCAATGAGGTCGTTCAGCTCTGCGTAGGCGCCGCGAGCGGGAGCGTTAATATCGGCCAAGTGCATGTTTAAGGTCAGCCCACTGGAACGGTGGATAGCAGCTCTTCTATGACTTTGTCCGGTGTGATGCCGTTGGCTTCTGCTTCGAAACTCAGTATTAGCCTGTGGCGCAGCACATCTGCGGTGACTGCCTGAATGTCGTCTGGACTAACAAAATCTCGACCCTTGAGCCACGCATGAGCCCTGGCACAGCGATCAATAGCGATGGTGGCGCGCGGGCTGCCACCGTATTCAATCCAGCTTGCCAGTTCTGCGCTGTAAAGCGCGGGAGAACGTGTGGCGATGACTAACTGCACCATGTACTGCTCAACGGTGTCAGACATATGCAGCGCCAGTATCTCTTCACGCGCGGCAAAGACGCTCTGTTGCGTCAGGGGTATAGGCGGGCTGCCGTTTCCCTTAGTTGCTTCGGTGCGCGTTAGCCTGAGGATCTCGGTCTCAGCGGCGGTATCGGGATATCCCACACTGACATGCATCAGGAATCGGTCTAGCTGTGCTTCGGGCAACGGGTACGTGCCTTCTTGTTCGATTGGATTCTGAGTCGCCATGACCAAGAACAGATCGGGTAAGGCGTAAGTCGTGCTGCCCACGCTTACTTGACGTTCTGCCATCGCCTCGAGCAGAGCTGACTGCACTTTGGCGGGCGCGCGGTTGACCTCATCAGCTAATACTAGGTTATGGAAAATGGGGCCTTTCTGGAAGTGAAAGCTGGCCTCTTGAGGCCGGTAGATTTCTGTGCCGGTGACATCGCCCGGCAACAGGTCGGGGGTGAACTGAATCCGATGGAAGCTGCCCTCGATGCCCTCGGATAACGATTTAATGGCTCTGGTCTTGGCGAGCCCAGGCGCGCCTTCTACCAACAGGTGCCCGTCGGCAAGAAGGGCGATAACCAATCGTTGAACGAGATGGCTTTGGCCGATAATTTGCCCGCTAAGCCAGTCCTCGAGTGCTCTTATATCTGCGTTCGCCACGATTGCTCCTGTGTGGTGTGTTAAAAAAAAGGTCCTGCGGCTGTCCGCGTCAAAAGCGATCGAGGTGCCGTATTTCTGAGACGGCATTGTATCTGAACATACGGTTAAATCCACTTTGTATGTTGTTACGGGTCTATGTCATATAATTCTTGTGACTGGTCCACCTGTCAAAAGTTCCACGGGTGTCACAAGATATACCCAATGCAATAACCGTGAGAGGCGTCGATCGGACGCAGTTCGTTAGTTCGCGTTCGCCAATTTTGAATTCGCTAGACGACGTTCAACATTGCAAAAAAGTATTTTCTGCAACCGTGTGTCCGTAAGCCCATAGCTTATACTTTTGCGCTTGCGCCTATCAAGGCCGCTAATGTGGAGGAGGGAACCTGTCAGATGGCTCGTATCTTATGAACCCCAGATACGCCTGTGAGGCCATCCCACTGATCACTGCGGCCCTCGCGCCATCCTGTCACCCAGTTTTGCCGCTGTCCTTCTTCTCTGTGTGGACAGAAATCGAGGCTGCGGCCTCCGACCCCAGCTTGATAGCCCCGGTCAAACGCTCTCGAATTCATATCACGTTTTTGTCTTCTCATACAGTATGCTCCGATGCAGATTTTGTCCCTTAAGGTGGCGAGCCCTGTCGCGATGCCCCTGGAGGCGCTATTTACGTATGGGTTGCGCGTACACCTTTGTTAAATGGCAAAGTGATACAGCAATCATGGCCCTGATAGCATCCCTAAATAGAACCAAAATCGGGCTTATAAGTCGATAATTATTTTACGCTGGACGGCCCCGCACAGATAACGAAGGCTTGTTAAATTGATCCTTGATAGGTCTCAATGATGAGCAATTTACCTCACTACTCGCTGTGTGAATCGACTTATTCGTGTGGAGACAGGAACTTATATATTTATCCTGAGTGTGCACATGAGTAATCCTTGATAGGTGCGCCCGAAATTGTTGCTGAGCGTGCCGGCGTGACGGATGCCAACGGAGACAAACTCGAAGAGTGCGATCATGATATCGATTGCAAGATTGACGCCATTGGTGGGATGCAGTTTAAGTCACAGTTCGCCGAGACAGTGTCGGCTTGATCCCGTCGTCCAACAATGTCAGTTTCTGGGTGCGCGCCTTAGCTGCAGGTGCTCTCAGTATCCAGTAACTCTATCCAGTGCACGACCGGTATCCCCGCTGCAGCCTGCAGGTGTAGCTGGCAGCCGATATTGGCGGTCGCAATGACCGCGGGCTCATCGTGTTCTAACGTTTGCAGGGTCTTGTCCCGCAGCTTTTCACTGATTGTAGATTGCAAAATAGAGTAGGTACCGGCCGACCCGCAACACAGAAGCTTTTCGGTGGTAATAGCAATGTCAAAACCCGCCCGCTGCAGAAGCGTGGCGATCAGGTCGGGTTGCTGTAGGGCGTGTTGCAGAGTACAGGGGCTATGAATTGCAACCTTTCCTACTTGCGCGCTGATTGGCAGACTGCTGATGTCCTCGTCAATCAGTATTTCACCAATATCGCGACTGAGTTGCGAAACGCGCTGCGCTTTTTTCGCATAGTCAGCGTCATCAGCTAGAAGGCGACCATAGTCCACTAGCATGGCGCCACACCCTGAGGCACTGCTGATAATGGCTTCGGCGCCATGGTGTTGTATGTAAGGCCACCAGGCATCGATATTGCGACGCATGTTGTCAAGCCCGTCGGCGTGTGCCGCCAGATGGTAATTGACAGCACCGCAGCAGCCCGCCTTCGGTGCCTGAATGAGCGAGATGCCCAGTCTGTCCAGTACCCGATATACCGCGTCATTCGTGTTGGGGGTCGCTGCGCTCTGAACACACCCTTGGAATATTAGCATCTTGCGAGCGTGTTGGTGTGCGGGAAGTGCTTTTTGGATCTGACGGAGAGGCACTTTGCGGCGTAAGCCAGCAGGGAGCAACGGTCGCAGGAACTGCGCAACAGCTAAACCTAACTGCAGTAATCTTGGTCGCGATAGAATAAATCGCAACAGCCAACGCAGTACTCTCGGCGCTGCAGGCCTAGGCGCGGCCTGTTCCATTAGATCGCGACCTATATCGATCAGCTCTCCATACTGCATGCCCGATGGGCAGTGGGTTTCACAGCTGCGACAGGTGAGACATCGGTCCAAGTGTAACTGGGTTTGGCTGCTGGCCTCACCCGTTTCTAGTAGGTTTTTTATCAGGTAAATTCGCCCGCGCGGACTGTCTCTTTCATCTCGACTGTCGAGGTAGGTGGGGCATGTCGGTAGGCAGAGGCCACAGTGCACGCAGGCGCTGGTGATTGCTTTGGCCGCTTGTCCGGAACGGGTGTCTGCAAATGTTGGGTGCAGTTTTACATGCATGTTTTATCTGCTCCTACAGCCAACTGTAAAGCCGTCCGGGGTTGAGAATGCCGTCCGGGTCGAAGGCTTTTTTGAGACGCTGCTGCAAATGTTGCTCGACGCTATTGAGTGGCGATCGAACTTCGGCATTGCGATCGCCACTGCGGAACAGCGAGACATGGCCGCCTGCTTCTACTGCGGCTTGTTGCAGCGCCTCGCCCGAGTGGTCGCCATGCACCCAACGCTGGGCGCCACACCAATCGATGAGTGTTGTGCCAAAGTCAATCCTGACCTTTGCCGATGACTGCAGCGAAAAGCGCCACAGTGCGCCTGCATCATCAAAGAACGGTAGTGTCATTTCGCGCAGCTGTCGCCATAACGCTTCATCATTGGCCATAATTTCTCCCCCCCATTGCGTCACTGTGCTATTCACTGCACTGGTGGTACCCGACAATCGCATATGCAACTGGCCGTTAAGCCAGAAAGCCCCGGATAAGGGTTTAGGCTGGCCCGCTTGTTGATTCATATGCTGCACTGCCTCTTGGGCTGACATGTCATAACATAGGGTCAGCGTCTTATCCGGACGGGGCAGTACTTTCAAGCTCACTTCACACAGGACCCCAAGTGTTCCTAGTGCCCCCGCTTGCAGTCTAGGTACGTCGTAACCAGCGACATTCTTAATGACTTTTCCCCCGAAGTTGAGTTGCTCGCACTTGCCATTGATTAGCTTGACTCCGAGAACCATATCCCGAATGGAACCACCCCAGGGCCTAGCAGGGCCAGACAGGTTACACGCGAGCGTGCCGCCCAGAGTCGCTGCGCCATTGAATACTGGTGGCTCAAAAGAGAGGATTTGACCCTCATCTTCAAGCGCAACAATAATATCGACCAAGGGGGTGCCGGCCCGCGCAGTGATAACCAGTTCCTCAGGTTGATAGTCTATAATGCCTCTGTGCCCACCCACGTCTAACACAGTATAATTACAGCTGCGGCCGATCAGATGCTGCTTGCTGCCGCCACCTTTGATATAGACAGGAGTGCTACTCTCGCGTGCCTGCTGTAACGCATTGATGATGTGCTCACTGCGGTCGTCGCTGCAGGGCGGGTATGGTCGCTCAGTCATGCTGGTGTCGAGCCGGCAGAGCCCTATATTCTTGGCAGCGTTTCAAAATAGGAATGCCTTTGCCGGGGTTAAGATTCAGCGCCGGATCAAAGGCGTATTTTATGTCTTCAAGCTGCAGCAACTCCTCAGTGCTGAACTGGCTAGTCATCTGGCACAGTTTCTCGACACCGACGCCGTGCTCGCCGGTAATGCAACCTCCGACACTGACTGACAGTTCGAGTATTTTTGCTCCGAATTCCTCAGCGCGATGTATCGCCGTTGTATCACTGGCATTGAACATGATTAAAGGATGTAGATTGCCATCTCCTGCGTGAAAAACATTGGCGACTGGCAGTGCGTATTGCTCGGACAGGCGATAAATTTCACTTAGCACAAACGATAGCTGGCTACGCGGAATGGTGCCGTCCATACAATAGTAGTCAGGTGAGAGTCGGCCGATCGCAGGGAACGCTGCCTTGCGACCCTTCCATAGTAGCGCGCGCTGGGCTTCATCGCGGGAGATTGTCACTGAAGTCGCCGCGTGTTGCTCGAATAGAGACGCAATCTCTTGTGTGTGCTGTGCCACCTCCTCGGCGGTGCCATCGACTTCGCACAACAAAATAGCCGCAGCTTCTTTGGGGTAACCTGCTTGGGCGAAATCTTCTGCCGCCTGAACCGCTAGGCGATCCATCATTTCCAGTCCAGCCGGTATGATGCCTGCCGCGATGATTGCGCCGACGGCGTCACCTGCTTTGCTGACGCTGTCGAAGCCAGCCATGATCACCTGCGCGCGTTCTGGCAGCGGCAAAAGGCGCACGGTGACTTCCGTTATTATCCCTAATAAGCCTTCGGAGCCGGTCAAAAGTGCCATTAGATCATAGCCTGGGCTATCTAAACCCATGCTGCCGATGGTGAGTTTTTCGCCTGCAACGGTCAATACATCAAGTGAAAGAATATTGTGCACGGTCAATCCGTATTTCAGGCAGTGCACGCCACCGGAATTCTCAGACACGTTGCCGCCAATGGTGCAGGCTATCTGGGAGGATGGATCCGGAGCATAGTAAAGACGGTGGTGCGCAGCGGCCTCCGAAATACGGAGGTTGCTGACGCCTGGTTGGACACGCGCAGTCCGCGCGAGAACATCGATATCCAGAATTCGATCAAGTTTGCTGAGGCAGAGTAATATTCCCTCTGGATGCGGCATGGCGCCGGCGGACAGGCCTGTTCCAGCACCCCTTGCGACCACCGGAACGCTGAGTTGATGGCAGATACGCAGCACGCTCTGCACCTGCTCCACGGTTTCTGGCAGCACTACCAGCAACGGAAGGTCTGAGTACAGAGTCAGTGCGTCACATTCAAAGGGACGCTGTGATTCGGCCTCCGCGATAATGCAATCCATACTGAGGCATTGTTGTAGGCGATGTGTTAGTTCAGCTCGGGTGGTAACGGCGGGTAACGAGATAAAGTGCTTCTCCTGATAGTGCAGCCCTACGTGAACGCTAAGTACTGCGTTAAAATTTAATCCTACTTTATCTATCCCTTTATATAAAGCGGCAAACGGTTTACTACACTATCCGCCGGCGCTGGAGTCGCGCTGCAAACTGTGGCATAAAAGGAGTTCAATTAACGAGGGGAGGTCAAGCATGCAGGATTTTACTGGGAAAGTTGCAGTCGTCACAGGAGGGGCTAGCGGTATTGGTCGATCACTGGTCAAGGAATTACTGGCAGCAGGCGCCAAAGTGGTAATAGGTGATGTTGAGCAGAAGGCGCTTGATCGAGTGTCGGCAGAGTTTTCCGGCAGTGGTGAATTGCTCACTGTCGTTACGGATGTATCCAGTTCTGATTCGGTAAATGCACTGGCTGACACAGTGTATGCGGCGCATGGTGCCTGCCACCTGCTATTCAACAATGCTGGGGTTGCTGCGCCCTCGGCCAACGTCTGGGAAACCACGGATAACGACTGGAAATGGGTGCATGGTGTTAACGTGCACGGTGTTGTGCATGGCATTCAGGCTTTCGTACCGCGTATGATTGCCTCGGGTGAAGAGGGGCATGTGATCAATACTTCTTCCGGCGATGGTGGCGTGTCGCCATTGCCCTACCAGTCTGTGTATGCCTCCAGTAAGGCAGCAGTGTCTTGCATTACGGAGTGTCTTGAGGCCCAGTTACAAAGCGAGGGTACCAATCTTTCCGCTTCGATTTTCTATCCATCAGGCGGATTACTCGACACTGGAATCTGGACGACTGATCGCAATCGTCCCAAGGACTTGGCAAGAGAGAAGCCTTATGATCCGGTGCCAACCGTTGAGGATTTCAAGGTGGCCGCTGAAAAAGCGGGTTGGGCGTTGGAGTTTCAGGATTTAGATGAGCTTGCCCGTTACTGTTTGCAAGGTATTCTGGAAAAACGCTTCGTAATCATGATTCGGGTTGAGGAAGCGGAGGCCACGCTGCAAGACCGCGCGGCACGTATTGGTCGCACTGAACTGCCCATCGATCAGGCAGAAATTCCCCAGTTGTAAGTGATGTTCTGATGCCGAGGTCTGCACAGCGCAGCCTCGGCGAATGACTTGCGATGTGTCGCGAGGCGGACTAGCCCCGGAGGGGGTGCAATTTTACTGGCATGGCAGTGAACCCATGTACAAAGGACGATACCGTGCGTTGCGCGTCCCCTACCACCTCAACGCGCTCAAAGCGCAGCAGGATTTCTTCCCACAAGATACGTAACTGCAGTTCGGCCAGACGGTTGCCCATACAGCGATGGATGCCAAATCCGAAGGAAAGATGACGGCGTACATCTGGACGATCAATGATGAAGGCGTCTGGGTTTTCCATAAAGCGCTCGTCCCGATTGCCCGAGACATACCACATAATGACTTTGTCGCCAGCTTTAATATGCTGACCGCCTAGTTCGGTATCTTCCTTGCAGATGCGGCGCATGTGCGCCAGAGGCGTTTGCCAGCGGATGGTCTCTGCGACCATAGAATCAATGAGCTCTGGGTGTGCGACCAGTTTTTCGAATTCAAGCGCATTTTGATGTAGTGCAAGGGCGCTGGCTGTCATCGTGCTGCGCGTGGTGTCGTTGCCGCCGACAATCAGTAAAACAAGATTGCCTAAGTACTCCATTGGCGCCATATTTCGCGTTGCCTCGCCATGGGTCAGCATGGAAATAAGGTCATTCTTCGGTGGCGTATTGATCCGCTCATTCCACAGTTCAGTAAAATACTCCAGACAACCGAGGAGTTCCTGATGACGCTGCTCTTCTGTGTCGATGACGCCCATTCCCGGAATGGCAGTCGCGACGTCTGACCAGCGGGTTAGTTTGTGCCGCTCTTCGAACGGAAAGTCGAACAAGGTCGCGAGCATACGGGTGGTCAGTTCTACAGAGACGCGTTCTACCCAATCGAAAGTCTTGCCGACAGGCAGTTGATCAAGCACGTCGATGGTGCGCTCACGGATGATGGGTTCGAAGTGACGCAGATTTTCTGCTCCAGTAACTGGGCTAACAACCTTGCGCTGTTCATCATGCTTGGGGCGGTCCATGGCAATAAACATGGGGAGGGGAAATGTATTCTCTGTATCGCCAATAGTAATAGCGGGCTCTGAGGAGAAGATATCGTGAGAGGTATCAACGGTGACGATATCTGCGTAACGGGTGATAGACCAATACGGCCCAAAAAAGCTATCGGCACAATAATGCACAGGCGCTTCGTCGCGTAAGCGCTTGAACCAAGCGTGGTGCGTATCACGAGCGAATAAAAAAGGGTTTGCGATTTGGATTTTTTCGAGCGGTAGGCTGCAGGGGTCGAGATCAGCTCTGCTTAAGGCATCAGCAAGTGGGTCAAGCGCTTCCATTAATACGGTCTCAGTAATGGCAAAGACATACAGTTTAGGCTATGTCCTGAATCATAGCCAAGCACATTATCGCGCCGAGGTTACTGATTGAAGAGGTAATGCTATATTCTTTGAATAATATCAGGCGAGTTTGCTGCTGCAGCGCGCTCGCGGTCATCGTCTGACGACTGAAGTAAGGGAGGTGGGAACAAGCATGGATAATCTTGAGTTATGGCGGCAGGCCGCGCAGGACGTTTTCTGGTATGAGAGACCAAGCATTGTGTTGGATAGCTCACGCGCGCCTTTTAATCGGTGGTTTCCAGACGGCGTGACAAATGCCTGCTACAACGCTTTAGATTTACAGGTGAAGTTGGGCAGGGGAGAACAGGCGGCGCTGATTTACGATAGCCCGGTTAGTGCGACCAAGCGTCAATATACGTATACGCAATTATTGGCTGAGGTCGCCCGCTTTGCTGGCGCACTGGTCGATAGAGGTGTCGTCAAAGGCGATCGGGTGCTGATCTATATGCCTATGGTGCCAGAGGCCGCGATCGCGATGCTTGCGTGCGCACGCATAGGTGCTATTCACTCGGTGGTATTCGGCGGTTTTGCCAGCAACGAGCTAGCGCAGCGTATCAATGATGCGACCCCCGTGGTTATTGTAGCGGCAAGTTGTGGCGTCGAGCCGTCTCGTTTGGTGGCGTATAAGCCGCTGTTAGATTACGCCATCGACCTTGCTGCGCATAAGCCTGAGTGCTGTATTATTTTGCAGCGCGCAATGCTTAGCGCTCAAATGATAGAGGGACGTGACCTAGACTGGCTGCAAGTTATGTCAGAGACCGAGCCCGTCGGGTGTGTGTCCGTCGAGGCGAACAATCCTCTTTATATTCTCTACACGTCTGGCACCACGGGTCAGCCCAAGGGGGTGGTGCGCGATACTGGCGGAAGTATCGTGGCACTCAAGTGGAGCATGAAGGCCGTCTATAACGTGTCGCCCGGCGATGTCTACTGGGCCGCTTCTGACGTGGGCTGGGTGGTAGGACATTCGTATATTGTCTACGGGCCATTATTCGCGGGTTGCACTGCACTGATGTACGAGGGAAAACCGGTGGGGACGCCAGATTCTGGCGCTTATTGGCGCGTGATTGAAGAGTATAAGGTCAGTGTACTATTCACCGCGCCAACGGCATTTCGAGCGATCAAAAAGGAAGATCCACAGGGTCAGCAGCTGGCAAAATACGACCTATCGAATTTTCGAGCCCTGTTTCTCGCGGGTGAACGCTGTGATCCGCATACCTTGGGATGGGCGCAGGCGAAGTTGGAGGTGCCGGTGATAGACCACTGGTGGCAAACTGAGACAGGTTGGCCGGTGTGTTCTAACTGCTTGGGCATAGAACAATTACCCATCGTTGCTGGTTCGCCTGCACGAGCCGTTCCCGGCTATGAAGTGCGGGCGCTGGGCGAGGATGGCAGTGCTGTGGCAGCGGGCGATATTGGTGCATTGGTGCTCAAGACGCCTCTGCCCCCCGGTACTTTTATTACACTGTGGAATGCACCAGAGCGGTTTGTGGAGGACTATTTCATCACATTCCCAGGATACTATGAAACGGGCGACGCCGGCTATATCGATGACAATGGCTACGTCTTTGTGATGTCAAGAACAGACGATGTTATCAATGTTGCGGGGCATCGATTATCGACCGGGGCGATGGAGGAGGTTTTGTTTGATGATGAAGATGTTGGGGAATGTGCTGTGATAGGGGTCGCCGACCCAATCAAAGGTCAAGTTCCACTGGGATTGTTAGTGTTGAATAGCGGCGTCACCACGCCGTACGACACCATTATTGCGCGAACCGTCAAGCTGATTCGCAATAGGATTGGTCCGGTGGCAGCCTTTAAGCTCTGTACCGTTGTTGATCGTCTGCCCAAGACCCGTTCAGGGAAACTACTTCGGGGCACGCTGCGCAAAATAGCTGATGGGGATCGTTGGAGTGTGCCTGCGACGATTGACGACCCCACCGTTCTAGATGAGGTTGCTCTGGCATTGAAAAGAATAGGCTACCCGCCAAATCATTGACTCGTTGCTGGGATCCCGCAGGCTGATAAGGTCCCGAAAAGGCGATCGTAAGCCTGAGGCGGGCACAGCAGGTGACCACAGTTTGAAAGGGGCGCGAGGCCCATGACGGCGTTTTCTGCAGTGTCAAAGATAGATGAGTCTAGCGTGTCCAAAGATAATAGTTGACAGTCAGACTAACGCCTAGTAGTCTGTAGCCGTTAGCTTGATTTGTAACATAGGAGTAGGTACCGATGAGCAAGTGCCCATTTGCAGAGTTCCCAAATTTGATCGACCCCGAAACATACGTTAACGGCATGCCCTACGAGACGCTGGCTGAAGTTCGCGCCTCGGGCCCCGTCCACTACATGGATGGCTCCTATCAGGGCGTCCCTTACTGGCTGATAACCGGTCGCGACGAAATCGATTTCATATCTAAGCACCCAAAACTGTTTTCCAGTGAGTCGCGCTCCGCATTGGCAGAAGAATATTCAGAAGATGAAATGAATCTTATCCAACGTAATATGACCATTAATCAGGATCCACCGAGACAGATGAAGTCGCGAAAAATTGTGCGAGCGACATTTACGCCGGGTGCAGTTGAATCGTATGAGCCGAGTTTTCGGCAGCATGCGCGCAACATAGTTGACGCGGTCGCCAGTCGCGGCGAGTGTGAGTTTGTAGAGGAGGTAGCGGCAGAGTTGCCTTTGCTGGCAATTCTTGAACTCTGTGGTATTCCAGCGGAAGATCGTAAGGACTTTTTCCAGTGGACGAATAAGATGATGTTCAACCAGGATCCGGAAATGTCCGCGGGCCAAGAGGAGGCTGAGGCGGCTTCCTTTAAAGTTATTGAATACGCCATGAAGCTGGCGGAGCAGCACAAAACTGATCCTAAGAAAGACATCATCGGTGCTCTGATAGATGGCAACGGCAAAGACGATGGCTTGAGCGACGATGAGTTCGTTTGGTTTTTCCTGATGTTGATTGCAGCCGGCAATGAGTCCACACGCACCATAACGACACAGGGCATGCGCTTATTGATGGAGAATCCCGAGCAGCTGCAATATTTGGTGGATCATCCCGATAAGATCCCTGGAGCCTGTGAAGAAATGTTGCGCTACAACACCGCTTTTACTCTGATGCGTCGTCAGTGCCTTGAAGATACTGAAGTTGCAGGGAGGCTTATTAAGAAAGGTGATAAAGTCATCATGCACTACCATACGGTTAATCATGATGAGACTATCTTCGGGGCGGATGCGATGCAATTTGATGTGCGACGGGCAGAGCGTATGCCGGATCTTTATAATCAACATCGGTCGTTCGGTATTGGCCAGCACTTCTGTTTAGGCACGCACCTCGCTCGACTGGAGATGCGCGTCATGTTTGAGGAAATTATTCCTCGTCTGCGTAATCCTAAACTAGTGGGTGATGTTGCCTACACCCGCTCTAATCTCGTCAATGGCATCAAGCGTATGCACATTACTTTTGACCCAGAGGTGAAGTCCTCAGAAGCTGCGGCGTAATCCTCGAGTGCCCCAGATCCCCGCAGCGGTTTGGGTTCCCGGGGGGCTTCCCTGTATCTAAAAGGGGGGTCTCGCTTCCGCTTAGGTGGTGATAATTAAGCGCAGCGCCTGCAGTTGCAAATTGGCGTGCTTAATATGAGTGGAGCACTGTTCCATGCGGTAGGTTAGGTGGTCAATCTCCTCCTGACGAATGGACGGGTTCACCATCTGTAAGTTGGTCAGCCTGTCTAATTCTGCTCCTAAGTCTATGCGCATCGTTGTCTCAGCATCGCCGAGTATGTCCTGCAGTTTTTTCTCGGCCTGCGCTGATGCTAGCGACATTTTAGCTTCCACCTCCGCATGTACCTGTTTGATGATGGCCAAGCCAGTAGATTTCTTTACTTTTTCGATGAGCTGATTGAGACGCTCGTGCGGCACCAACTCTGAAAGGTCTTTTCCGCGGGCGTCGACAAGAAGGCGTATGGGGTTAAGCGGTAAGAACCGCTCAAGTTGAAGGATTCTAGGCGCAACACAATTAACGGTATACAGTACCTCCAATAGCATGGTGCCTGGAGCCACGCCGTTTAGTTTAATGGTGCCTAGTGCAGCATTACCTATTTCGGTTGAATGGATTATGTCCATTGCCCCAAGGATCATGGGATGCTCCCACGTCAGAAACTCCAGATCCTCCCGCGCAAGAGCTTTTTCTCGGTTGAAAGTGATTGTGATACCGTCCTCCTTTAGCCCCGGAAAATGCCCGATTAGCATATTCTCAGAGGGCCGTAATATCAGTGTTTTTTCAGAGTGAAATTCCTGCTCGACACCAAAAGTTTCACACAGAGATTCCAGATAAGGCTCCAATGTATTAGTAGCTTCGATAGCTGTGATTTCATTAATCAGAGCTTTGGCGATCGCGGGCTTGCATGAGTTGCGCTCCAGTAATTTATCGCGACCGTCGCGCAGTTCCTGTCGCATTTTCGCAGTGAAAGCTGCGCTGTCTTTCAAAAGGGTGTCAAAGGTTGCAGAGCGCTGTTCTAATTCTGGCAAAAGCCGATCCTGGAACATTTCAAAAATCATGTAGCCGGCAGAACAGCTGTCGCGGAATACATTGAGGCCTTGGTTATACCATTCAAACAACCACTGCTGTGCGGTTTGCGCCAGGTACGGCACATGAATATTTATGTCGCATTGCTGTCCAATGCGGTCGAGTCGTCCAATGCGTTGTTCGAGTAGGTCCGGGTTCATCGGTAAATCGAATAATATGAGGTGGTGAGAAAACTGGAAGTTGCGTCCTTCACTTCCAATCTCTGAGCAGACAAGGGTCTGTGCGCCGTTTACCTCATCTGCAAAATAGGCAGCGGCACGATCTCGTTCCACGATCGACAGGCCCTCATAAAAGGCTGACGAGCGGATGCCGGCACGCAGATGTAAATAATGTTCTAGTGCAACCGCGGTGGCTGCGTGTGCGCAGATGACCAGAACTTTGGCAGGGCGGAGATCTTTAAGCATGGTCTCTAGCCAGAGGACTCGGGGGTCGAATGCAAGCCAGCTGTCATCGATGTAAGGTGTTTCCGGGTACAGGCGTTCCCTGAGATCGACCTTCGCATGAGAGTACTGTTCTGGCGTCGCTAGCGGGTACTGGTGCAGTATCCTCTGCGGGAAGCCTGCAACGGCAGCGCGTGTATTTCTAAATAAAACACGTCCTGTACCGTGTCGATCCAGTATTTGTTCGATGATGCCATCGGTTGTTGCCTTGGCGTCCAGTCCCAGAGGCAGTTTATCAATGACTTTGCCCGCTTCTAGCGCGTCAGCCAGTTCACTCCATTTGCGGTACTGCTGCTCCTCGTCCTTAAATTTCTGTAAATCATAAAAGCGCGACGGATCCAGCAAGCGCAGGCGCGCGAAATGACTGGCCTGTCCAGTTTGTTCAGGTGTGGCCGTGAGTAACAGCAATCCGCTCGTTTGTAGTGCTAGGGCTTCAGCGAAGGCATAGTCATCGCTTCGTACGTCCTGTGTCCAGCGCAGGTGATGGGCTTCATCGATCACCACGAGGTCCCACTCTGCCACCAGCGCCTCGGTTCGCAACGCGGGCTGGGAGTCAAACAGCTCGAGGGTGCTGAGCACCAATTGTTCTGTCTCAAAAGGATTGCCTTCGGTGATTCCAGCTAAACGCTCAGCGTCAAAAAGAGAAAAATGCAAATTGAAGCGGCGCAGCATTTCCACTAGCCACTGGTGCAGCAGGCTGGGCGGCACCAATACGAGTATTCTGGAGGCGCGTCCTGTCAGCATCTGCTGCTGCATGATCATGCCTGCCTCGATCGTTTTCCCTAGCCCCACCTCGTCCGCCAGTAGCACGCGTGGGGCGTGCCTCTGACCGACTTCATTCGCGATATAAACCTGATGAGGCAAGAGGTTTGTGCGGGAACCCGTCAGGCCTCGTACTGTCGAGCGTTGTAGCTTATCCATATGCATAAAGGTTGCGAAGCGCAGGGCAAATTCACTGTGCTTGTCGAAATGTCCATTGAGTAAACGCTGTTGTGGCGTGGTCAACTGAATAAATGCGTCAAGCTCCAGTTCAGATATTGTCAGCTGCTGATCGTGGTGATCCGTGCCAAAATAAACCAATAGCCCCGCGTGCTCTTTCACATCGGTTACCAGCAACTCAATTTCGTCAACGTTAGAAATGTGGTCTCCTACCTTAAAGCGCAATCGTGTGAGCGGGGCATTTTCGATAGCGTAGGTGCGCTCTTCTTCCACGGCGGGAAATGCGAGAGTAACTCGACGCCCTTCGATGTCTACAATAATACCAAGCCCCAATTGGGGGTCGGCATGACTGACCCAGCGTTGTCCAATAATGTAGTCCATCAAAGCGGTTTGCCTGTGCTATTGAAGAGAAGTGCAGTCGAAACGCACAGCAGTTTACCATTGACAGCATGCATAAGCTTGAGTCTAGTGCTACGAGTTTTAACTCAGTGCTGTGGTTTTATTGCCTGCGGTCCTTTTGCGCCTGAGAAAAAAACCTCCAGACTATTGCGATAGGCCTGCTGTAATAAGTCTTCAACATCTACTTCCTTGATGGCGGCGAGTGTTTCAGCGACGAAAGGTAGATAGTAGGGTGCGTTAGGTTTGCCCCGATAGGGCACAGGAGTTAAATATGGAGCGTCTGTTTCCAACAATAGCCGATCTAAGGGCGTGGCAGCGACAACTTTCCGGACGTTATCAGCACTATTAAAGGTAGTGATGCCGTTAAAACCCAGCACAAAACCCTCGGCGAGACAGAATTCTGCCAGTGCTAAGGAGGAGGTGAAGCTGTGTATCACGCCCTTGCGGGCGAGACAGGCACTGTGACTTTTTAGTATATCGCGCATGTCGTCATCGGCTTCTCGAGTGTGGATAACGACTGGCAGATCAAGCTCTGCAGCTGTCTGCAGTTGCTGCTCAAATACAGAACGCTGCGCCGCTCGGTCGGCGTGATCATAATAATAGTCTAGACCGATTTCACCCACTGCAAGGATCTTGGCGTGCATGGCATTTTTTCGGATGGTGGTATCAATCTCTGCAGAATAGGACTCGGCCTCATGTGGATGGATTCCCTGAGTACCCCATATGTCTGCACAGGACGTGGCAAGCTTCATAACACGTTGCAGGTTACCCGCTGAGACGGCGATAGTGATAATGCGCTCTATACCGACGTGGCGCGATTTTTCCAGTATGCTGTCCAAGTGTGCCTGATCTAGATAGTCCAAATGGCAATGGGTTTCTATGATCGGTGTCTTAAACTGCGGAATATCGCGACGCTTTTGCTTGCTCATGGCTTATAACTGCTTGATATTGCAGGGGTACCTGCTTTAACGAATGTGGCTGGATGAACATTATCGGTTATCAGACTGGTTATACCTTTACGAATATTGACGCTTTACTATCTTTATGCGGCATCTATGGGTGGTTGTTAAGAGTGCACGCGTCTAGGGTTTTAATTTGGTGGATGTCCGTTTTTTCAGCGCAGCGCTCGTCGTTTTTTTGGGTTTCGCAGCGCTGCGAGTTTTTGCCGCCACTTTAACTGGATTTTTGGGCCTCGTTGTCCGCTTTACCGTCGCATTCTCCGAGAGGCGCGTTTTAGAATGCAGCTTAGGAGCTACGGCACCTATTGGCCTAATAGGCCCTTGCGCTCGCTTGGGCGACCGGATTTTGGCTTTTGCAGCAACTGCCGCAGTTTTACGCCGTCCTGGCTCAAGTTTGGCCGCAGCCGCATAGAGCTCCTCATAGGCAGCCACCAGGCAATCATGATAGAACTCAGGGTCAGGCATTATATCCCTGTCCGCCAACACGGATAGCGTCAGCTTGCCGGAATAGCTGAAGACGAGGTGGAAGATTCCCATACCGGGCGTCAACACGCCAAGCCCATAGTAATCAACCATTTTGGCACCCGCACAGTACAGTGGAAAGTTGGGGCCTGGTACGTTAGAAATACAGGTCGAGATGTTTACTGGCAAGTGCTTGGAAAGCTGGTTGCGCGACCAGAAGCTAGCGACAGATTTCGAAAGGGCGGGAGCTAGCACGCCTGCTAGCATCAAGGCATCTACCATAGGGCTTGCTTCGCCACTGATCTTCGCTTCTTCAGTTGACCGCTGAATTGCTGCGATGCGTTTGATGGGGTCATCAATATCCGTATGCAGTGAAGCAAATATTGAACCAACCTGATTGTTCTGATCAGTGGTTCCACGCCTCGTACGCATGTTCAGCGGCATGGTCGTTGCAAGAGATCCCTTTTTTGGTGCCTCGCCTTTGGCCGTCAGATAGCGCTGCAGAGCACCGCTAATGACGCTAAGAGCCACGTCGTTTACTGTCGCATCGACGGCAGTTTTGATGTCTTTGAAGCCCTCAAGGGGAAATTCTGCTGCATCAAATACGCGGTGAGGGCCAACGGGCTTGTTTAGAATTGTTTTCGGTGCGGATATATCCGGCGGAGGGATTTCCTTGCGGGCAACATCGATGGCATATTGGGTGAGATCTTTAGCGTTTCTAGCGGTGCCTGTAAGCAGCTGTAGGGTGTTTTTCGCGCTGTTAAGGGTCGCCTTGGTCATCAGCTCTGCAACGGAAGGCGCTGTATCTACGAGTCGCGGCTCAGTCTCCCAGCTGGGTTGTTTCTCAGGGTTCGGCATCAGATCGTGCAGGGCCGTTATAAAAGACGTGCCGCCGGCACCGTCGACCATGGAGTGATGCATTTTAGTGTAAACGGCGAAACATCCCTTAGGGAGGTTGGGAATATTGTCTAGGCCTTCGATAATATAGGCCTCCCACAGGGGCCGAGACATATCTAGCGGGCGTGAGTGGAGGCGGGCAGTCTGGATGCACAACTGCCGCCAGTCGCCAGGCTGAGGTAGGGCAATATGTCGCAGATGAAACTCAACGTCAAAGTTGGCGTCTTTTATCCAATAGGGCCTGTCCATGCCGCCGGGAACTTCTACCAATCGTGTTCGGAACAAAGGCAGACCCCCGAGGCGGCGCTCAAAGCTTGCAATGACGTCTTTAAAGCGAACAAACCCCCCGGGGGCCGTTGATGGGTCATAAATCCCCAAGCCGCCGACATGTTGAGGGGTATTAGTTTGCTCCAAATTGACGAACGCGGAGTCTAGTATTCCTAGTTGTTTCATAATTTCTCAAGAGGCCATTGGGGGCATGCGGCTATCGTGCCAGGAGATACTGCGGTCTGACGAATTATCCAATAGATAAGTGTCTTGCCAGAGCGGCTCTCCATGGGTTCAACATCTACCGCATCTCATGCCTAAATTGCACTGACTGTGCCAATCGAGCAGACCGAAGTTATTTATACCACTGATATCCGCTTTAGACCACAATGGCTGACTAAAATTCACTGAACAAGACAACTATTTTGAATAAAATTGTATCCAGATGGATATTTCGGCCGGCTGCGCGCTCGACCGCAGGCCTATGCGTTTTGTAACACCATGAGAGCGCCTCGCGCCGTGATTGGCTTAAGCGTCTTCCACTCAATGACTTCAGCAGAGAAACGGTCTTCACAACGCTTTGCCATGTCAAAAAAGGTTGAGCGTTCTGGGTCGGCGATCACAATATGTTTTACCCCGGCTTTGACCGCGCGATTAACCATATTGAAAACGGGGTCCACTAATTCATCCCAAAAACAAATGTCTGCAGCAATAAGCATGTCGAATTGTGACAACTGCTTGGTAGTTAATTTCTCAAAGGTAGACACCAGAGGTGTGGTGGAGACTCCGTTCAGACTAGCGGATACCTCCAGATATGGAAATACGTCGGGGTCCGCGTCAGCAGAAGTCACTTGCGAGCCAAGAGTTTTAGCGCACCAGATACCAGAAATGCCCCAGCCGCAGCCGACATCGATGATGTTTTTGCAGTGCTCTGGCCGATTTTTACCCAAATAATCTATCAGCAGGCGACTAGACTTCCAAAGTTTATTTCCGTGTATAGAGGGTTTAACGCCTTCGCGTCTGACCTGCCTCATTAACGGATGAGAACTGGTGGGCATCGTAACGCCGCGAAACCGGTGTCCTGTTTTCGGTTTACTCTTGTTCAACGTAATTCCTTTTTGGTTGCAGGGTTAGTTTCAGGGGCAGCCACTTAGACGCCGGCTTGCCGCGTGCGAGAATAAAAGTATTGTTCGCCGGGGTCCACAACATTTGCCGCGAAACCAGAAAACTTCTTCTTACCGTTGGTACGCAGCCGACGATGCACAGCGCCTTGTTGGGCCGTTCTTGTGTAGCCGTATTGGGTCAGATGACGACTCTGGATCACCTCGGTTCGCTAGGATACGATGACTGTTGTAAGCTCAGATAAGGATTCTTGGGTGACAGGAGGAATCATGCATGGTTGTGTTTAGGAAGCGGGTCGCGCTTTTAGAAAAGTATAAGCCCAAGCAGGAAAGAGCTAAGCGCACGCACGCAGCGATTCTTACCGCCGCGGCAGAACTATTGGTTGAGGTCGGGGTGGAAAGTCTCTCGACGAATATTGTCGCCAAAAGAGCCCGCGTTTCTGTGCCGGCTCTTTATCGTTATTTTCCTAACAAACACGCCATCTTGAACGCTCTGAGTGCGGCATATATGGATAAACACACTGCGGTTGTCCAACAGTGGGTCGACGAGCATCTAGGGCAGGATGATCTGCTGTTGTTAGTCAACAATATTGGCGACTTGCTTGCGCGGATCTACGCTGCCACCCAAGAGCAGGTAGGGGGTTTGGAGGTGGTGCAGGCTGTGCGGGCGGTCGCGGCATTACGTGAAGTTCGACTTGCTGCGCATGAATCGACGTCTAATCAACTTGCAACCGCTGTTGCCGAGATTCTCTGTCGGCCCGTAGATGAACTGATGATGACTCAGGCGCGGCTTACCATAGCTTCTACTTACGCTGTTGTCGAGGCGGCACTGGAAGAGGACTCACTGTCAGCTGAAAGCATGCTGAGTGAGGGCGCACGTATGTTGCAGCTGTATTGGCAAAGTGCGCTGTGCGCTGACTGAATTTCAGGTCAGTCTTCTCCCAGCACATCCTCAGCCTGAGGGCCCTTGTCGCTTTCGGTGACAATAAAGCTCACACTCTGACCATCACGCAGCCCGCGCCGGCCTTCACCGCGGATAGAGCGGAAGTGCACGAAAATTTCTTCGCCGTCGTCTTTGGTGATGAAGCCAAAGCCTTTAGAGATGTTAAACCATTTCACCGTTCCACGGTCGCGAGATGCGTCTGAAGTGGACCCGCCTTGGGTAACATTCTCTTTATTTAAAGCAGAAGAGGCGCCCTTATCGCGAACAAAGAGTGCTGTCGCTGTGGTGGCAACAAAAAACGCTAGAAGCATTTGCGGGAACGCTAGATCCATTTGCGGGTTAACGAGGCTGCCCGAACCAACCAACTTGGTTAGCGTAGCAGCTATGACAGCAATAACGAGACTGACAATCAATTTTGTAATGAGACTCATCGGTTTCCTCCCAATGATTAACCGTGTCAGGATTGCACGGTACTTGTGACGCAGCGCATTCTAACATCAATGGCGCTTATGGGAACGCCTCATAGAAAATAAGTCGTATGACAGCAGGCTTAATGCCATCCCGCAAAGACGCAATACGCTAATACTCTGCCTGTTTAAACGCCGGCGCTTACGGTGCGCGAAGACATGGGCGTTTTCAGAGTTTTAAGACATCCTCTGCTTGCAGCCCCTTAGGGCCCTCGGTAAGCGTAAATTCCACCGCTTGGCCTTCATTGAGAGTGCGAAACCCCTCACCCTGTATTGACCTAAAGTGCACAAAGACGTCCTCTTCACTGTCTTGACTGACAATAAATCCAAACCCCTTGGCGTTGTTGAACCACTTTACCGCGCCACATATTCGATCACTCATGTTTCTCCCCCCCCCGGATTTGCATTTTATTTTATTATGTTGGGTGTGCGGTGAGTAAGCGTTCTAACGATGAAAAGTTCTAGTAGCACAACGCTTAGATCCCCAGTATACGTTGTAATTGCTCCCGCAAACTTTCGAGGGCCTGCCGTTGCGCCTGCATTTTATCCTGCTCTTTAGCCACCACCGCGGCGGGTGCTTTATCGACAAATGCGGCATTATCTAGCTTACCTTGCAGGCGTGTTAGGTCGCTTTCAAGCTTGCCAATCTCTCGATTCAGTCGGGCGCTCTCTGCCTTTTTATCAATGAGGCCAGCCATCGGCACTAATATTTCTAATTCCCCGGACAGCGCTGTCGCGGCAGGTGGAACAGCATCATCTGCGGCCAGCCAGCCAACCTGAGTGATCTTAGCGAGCTTTCTCAAATATTGCGAATTTTTGGGAAGCCTGAGTCGGTCATTTCTATCGCCCTTACGTAAAAGTACCGAGAGCTCTTTCCCTGGAGGTATGTTCATCTCGCCGCGAATATTTCGGACGCCCTCGATAAACCCTTTAAGCCAATCAATATCTTCGTTGGCCCGGGGATCTATACTGTGCTCATCAGACTCGGGGTAGGGCTGCAACATTATAGTAGGCCCTAGCTTGCCAGCTAAAGCCCTTACTGACTGCCAAATTTCTTCGGTAATAAATGGCATCATGGGGTGTAACAGCCGTAGCCATATTTCCAGTACACGAATCAGAGTTTGACGCGTGCCGCGCTTCGCTTCCTGCGAAGCGTCATCGTCCCACAGGACAGATTTTGACAGTTCCAGATACCAGTCACAGTATTCGTTCCAAATGAACTCATAAAGCGCCTGCGATGCCATATCAAAACGATAGTTAGCGACAGCGCGTGTTACGTCTGCCGTTGTTTCCTGAACCTTACTTCTAATCCAGCGGTCGGCTAGGCTCAATTCCACCGCAGAATCATCCAGCGTGCCACAATCCTCGTTTTCGCAGTTCATCAGCACGTATCGCGCAGCGTTCCAGATTTTGTTGCAAAAATTTCGATAGCCTTCAATGCGACCAATGTCGAACTTAATATCACGGCCCGTTGATGCCAGCGAGTAATAGGTGAAGCGTAGTGCGTCAGTGCCATACGATTCGATACCGTCAGGAAATTGCCGGCGCGTAGATTTTTCAATCTTAGCCGCAAGCTGGGGCTGCATCATCCCGCTGGTGCGTTTAAGTATCAGTTCCTCGAGTTCAATGCCATCAATGAGATCAGTGGGGTCGATAACATTACCTTTCGATTTTGACATCTTTTGCCCGTCGCTGTCGCGCACTAAGCCGTGTATGTAAACAGTATGAAACGGCACCTCTTCGAGCAGATGTAAGGCCATCATAATCATTCGAGCGACCCAGAAGAAGATGATATCAAAACCGGTTACTAGAACAGAGCTTGGATGAAAAATATCCAGTGCCTCTGTTTTTTTCGGCCAGCCCAGGGTTGAAAAGGTCCAGAGTGCGGAAGAGAACCACGTGTCGAGAACGTCCTCATCTTGGCTTAGTATCACCTCGTCGCCCAGCACGTTGTCTTGGCGAACGGCCTCCTCACTCTCTCCAACATAAAAGTTGCCGCTGGTGTCATACCAGGCAGGGATGCGATGCCCCCACCACAATTGGCGACTGATGCACCAGTCTTGAATGTCACGCATCCAAGCAAAGTAAGTATTTTCCCATTGCTTGGGTACAAACTGGATATTCCCATTTTCTACGGCTGCGATAGCAGGTGTGGCCATCTTTTTGGCGTCGACATACCACTGATCCGTGAGGTACGGTTCGATCACGACGCCAGAGCGGTCCCCACGTGGCACGCTTAATGTGTGGTCGGCGACTTTGTCGAGCAACCCTAGTGCGTCCATATCCTCGACCACGCGTTGACGTGCCTCTAGTCGGTCAAGACCGCGATAGGCTTTTGGGGCGGCATCGTTAATCGCTGCGTCATCGTTTAAGATGTTTATTATCGGCAGTCCATGTCGCCTACCCATCTCGTAATCATTGAAATCGTGGGCCGGAGTAATTTTGACGCAACCGGTGCCAAATTCGCGGTCGACATAGTCATCGGCAATTATCGGTATTTCGCGATCGCACAGCGGCAGCTTAATCGTGCGCCCAACCAGATGTGCATAACGCTCGTCTTCTGGATGAACCGCTACTGCGCAGTCGCCCAGCATCGTTTCAGGACGAGTTGTGGCGACTGTGAGGTGGCCTTCACCGCCAGCCATTGGGTAGTTGAAGTGCCACATGCTGCCCTGCTCCTCTTCGGAGATGACCTCCAGATCAGAGATGGCGGTATGAAGCACTGGATCCCAGTTGACCAGCCTCTGGCCACGGTAAATGAGCCCTTCGCGGTAAAGCCGAATAAACACGTGCTGTACCGCTGCAGACAGCCCTGAGTCCATAGTGAAGCGTTCGCGAGACCAGTCTAGGGAGGCTCCAAGACGTCGCATCTGTTGGGTAATAGCGCCACCCGATTCTTCTTTCCACTCCCAAATCTTCTCAATGAATTTTTCGCGACCGAGGTCATGACGATTAATTCCCTGTGCTTCTAGCTGGCGTTCAACCACCATTTGCGTGGCTATGCCGGCATGATCGGTGCCGGCCTGCCAAAGTGTGTTGTAGCCAGACATGCGGTGGTATCGGATAAGTGCGTCCATGATGGCTTCTTGGAATCCGTGTCCCATGTGAAGGTTGCCGGTCACATTGGGTGGCGGAATCATAATGCTGTAGGTCTTTTCGCCACCTTGGGGCGCAAAATATCCCTTATCTTCCCACTCCTGGTACCAGCGGGTTTCAATGTTGGCGGGTTGAAATGTTTTATCCATAACGCAGTGAATCCGAAAGAAAATGGCTCATTAAGCCGGGTCAAGTCCCTAGCCGGCGTTCCGCTAGATTATACGATAGTCGCCCGCTGATCGGAATCACAGTACGTTTAAGTGTTCTGATACGCTGCAACTAAAGATCGTGCTTTTCCAGTTGATACCCGCGTTCCTTGTAAAATATCCAAGATTTTCGCAGCGCCGCGAGACTGTCGGTTTCCTGTGTCACGACCTCGGCAACGCGCGCAAACCGACTGAAGAAGGATGGGATCGCCAACTGCAAATTAATCAAAAGATCGTTGTGGTTCTCTGGCTCTTGCCCCCAGCCTATAGCAATCGTCTCGGAGTGCTTTTGCCCGTGGAGCCCGTGTGGAAGAAAACTGGCAGGTCGAAAGCTCCACAAGAGTTCACTGATTGCGTTCGCCTGCGTCTCATCGGTTGCATTGATGAAGATGCGATGCCCGCGCTGGAAGGCTTTGTCAGCTATACGCGCAGCAACAAGCAGCTTCTGGTGCGGATCACAAGTTTGCACAATATAAAAACCTACCAACGTCATTTTTATAGGCCTGCGCGATCCAATAGATAACGTGTTAGGAGTGCTACCGGGCGTCCGGTTGCGCCTTTTGGCGCACTATTCCAGCCCGACCCCGCAATGTCGAGGTGAGCCCACCGGTAGTCGCTTGCAAAGCATGATAAAAAGCATGCAGCGGTTATGGAGCCGCCGCCGGCGCCGCCGATATTGGCTAAATCCGCGAAGTTGCTTTTGATCTGCGCTTGATAGTCGTCCCACAATGGCATACGCCAAGCGCGGTCGTGCGAATCGGTACCCGCGGCCAGCAATTGATCTGCTAAGGCGTCCTCGTTGGCAAAGAGTCCGGTGGCATGGGACCCGAGGGCCACTACACATGCCCCCGTGAGCGTTGCTATGTCGATGACCGCTGCGGGTTTGAATCGCGCCGCGTAGGTTAAAGCATCGCACAGCACCAATCGTCCTTCGGCATCTGTGTTAAGTACTTCGATGGTTTTGCCTGACATACTGGTTACGACATCGCCGGGCTTAGTTGCACTGCCGTCCGGCATGTTCTCTGCAGCCGCGACAATGCCTACAACGTTTAGCGGTAACGCCAACTCCGTAATTGCACGCATGGTACCGAACACACTTGCTGCACCCCCCATATCAAACTTCATTTCGTCCATTTTTGCGCCAGGTTTTAGAGAAATTCCGCCGCTATCAAAAGTGATCCCTTTGCCCACTAGCACCTGAGGTTTGGCTGCGGCTTTACCGCCTTTGTAGTTCATCACGATGAGCTTGGCAGGTTGTTCGCTCCCGGTGGACACTGATAACAAAGCGCCCATGCCCAACGCTCGCATTTGCTTTTCGTCCACTATGCTGACGCTTAACTTGCCACTGCTGCGCGCTAATTTTCGGGCGTGTCCTGCTAGGTAAGAAGGAGTACAAATATTGCCCGGTAGATTGCCGAGGTTGGCAGCTTCAGCAATGCCTCGACCAATGGCTTTACCCTCGCTCAGCGCATTACTTGCCAGTCGTGGCTTTATGGCACCTTTGGTGTTGATGACCAAGCGAGTTAGTTTTATTGCTGCCTTGGGTTTGGAAATAGTTTCGGTATATCGATATGACGCAGCGATGAGGTATCGGGCCAAGTACGCCAGCATCCACTTGGCTGCGTTTTCTTTTAGGCCTAGCCCTGCCAGGTGCAACATTGCTTCACTGGCTTGCTTGCCCAATAAGGCCTGATAGACGGTTTGACTGAATTTTCTGGCCCCTTCTCGATCAAACGTCTTTGCGTCGCCGCAGCCAATCAGTAATACGCGTTTGGCGGCATCTGTGCCCGGCAGTATGAGGCTCTCACCCCGTTTGCCGCTAAAGTCGCCGAGCGCAAGTGCCGCGGTTATCGAACCTGAGGTAGCTTTATCGATTTTTAAGGCTGCACTTGCTAATTTTGTGTTTTGGAACAGGGGCAAGATGGCACATTGGCTGGCGGCAGTAGCGGCATCTGCTACGTCTCTTGCGATGAACGTCATAGCGGTCATAAATATATTCCTCAGAGGAGTTAAAATTCTCTAGTCTATGCTGGCTGGCGCTTAAACTGAACTGAAAAAGCCAACGGCAACCTCAAGTGTTAAGTTTCAAGTCTCTTCCGACTTTCCCGGGTTGGGCAGTAATACCAACTCGGTGCCGGAGATATAGTCATGCCAATAGCGACCGTTCCTATCGACCAAGCACCACAGATAGCCAAATCCTAGACAGGCTGCCGATAGAAATGCGCCAAGGCAGCGAAGTATGGATTTGCCTATTGTGGGCGGATGGCCCTTGAAATCAACTAGCTTTATACGCCACGTCTGCATACCGAGCGTTTGACCGCTTTTAACCCAAAAAATACTGAAGAAAAATACGACACTCAGTGATGTCAGAAATTGCGCCAGTTGTGCGCTGAGAATTTGCTGTTCCCCGCCTGTCGCTTTAACCAAGACACCCAATGCAAGTCCGTTGACTGCCGCGATCAGGGCTATGACCAATAGCGTGTCATACACCATGGCTGTCAAACGTCGCAATAATGAGGGACTAGAAAATCGATTATTGTCTTGCATAGGCTGAAGTTTAACATTATTGAATGAAAGTATTAACGAAATGTAAATTGAGAGCAACTTCATGCTCATGATACATTAACACCATGGTTTGGGGTCTGCGCGTATGAATGTACTCCTAGTAGAAGATGATCAGCAGGTCGGTGACTTTATTGCCACTGAGCTGACTGCTGTAGGCCATCACTGTGTCCGCGAGATCGACGGTGCCGCGGGGCTTCGAGCTGCGCAAAATGCAACCTTTGATGTCATGGTAATCGATCGGATGATGCCGCAAATGGATGGATTGGCGTTAATCAATGCGCTGCGAGACGCCGGGGACAACACGCCAGTGATTATACTCAGTGCTCTTGGTGAAGTTGACGATCGGGTGCAGGGTTTGCACTGCGGGGCCGATGATTACCTCGTAAAGCCATTTGCTATGCCGGAGTTGTTGGCAAGACTGGACGTGCTGCACCGTCGCGTCTCTGCGGCTGTGGGTGAATCGGAAACCACTCTGGTGGTGGTTGATCTATCCATGGACTTGCTGCGTCAGCATGTGCAACGTCAAGCAATCAATATCACGTTGCAACCCCGAGAATACAAATTATTGGAGTACCTAATGCGCCACGCGGGCCAAGTTGTGACGCGGGCAATGTTGTTGGAACACGTCTGGGGTTACCACTTTGATCCGCAGACGAATGTAATCGACGTTCACGTGTCGCGCCTGCGGCAGAAAATCGACAAAGGTTTCGACCATGCTTTACTCTCTACAGTGAGGGGGAAGGGGTATCGTCTCGGCCCTCAGTTGGACGACTGAGCATAGCGCGATGAAAACAAGGGACGTCGTTAGAAGCCTCACTTTTCGTGGCATCGTTACCTATGTGACAGCTCTTAGCGCTATTGTGTTTCTTCTATTGGGCGCTGTTTATTTGTATTTCAGCTATACCTCTTTTCGTACGCTGGGTGAAAGCGTTATGAGTGAACTTGAAACGCTTGAGGTGGTTTATAGCGGCCAGTCTCTAGCCGGCGTCACTCAGTATATCGATGATCAGTTGGCATCGTCGTCAATCCATCGGTTTTATTATCTGGTGACTGACGCTGAAGGCATAAAAATTGCTGGAGACTTGCCCGCACGCCCGAGTTATCGGGAGTTTGATGACGGTTGGTTAGGCTTTGAACTGGCGCTGCAGAATTGGGGTCAGTCGATTGATGTCGAGTTCTTAGCCTATCCCATGTTGCTTGGAGACGGCTACGAAGTCATGGTGGCGCGTGATTATGCCGATATTGTTGATCGCGCAGAGCTAGTATTTACGACGCTCTTTAGATTTTTAATTGCGACCTGGATATTGGGTGTCATAGGGGGGTTTTTTAGTGCGGCGCGGACGTTAGATCGAGTCGAACGCCTGAATCTGGAGGTTTCCCGCATCATTCGAGGGGGCGCAAACGAACGACTGCAGGTAAAGGAGGAGAAGGGTTATATTCGCGTATTGGCTATGTTCATGAATCAGATGCTGGAGCAGATGGAGGCGCTGATGCAGGGGGTACGGCGTGTCTCTGACAACATAGCGCATGATTTGCGGACACCTTTGACGAGGATGCGCAACGATCTTAGTCAACTTCGGGACCGATCACGCCAAGAGGAGGGTGGGCAACTGGAGCGTATTATTGAGGAATGTGATGAACTTTTGTCTTCATTTAACGCGGTATTGCGAATCTCCACCTTGGAATCGGGCAGCCGCTTGGCCGGCGGCAGCGACGTTGAGTTGCGAGCTTTGCTTCGAGATGTAGTAGAACTCTATGAGCCACTGGCGGAGCAACGGTCTATTGACCTCGCGTTGGAGGCTCCCGAGCCGCAGGTGTGCAAAGGGGATACAGATTTATTGTTCCAAATGTTTGCTAATCTGCTGGACAATGCCGTTAAGTATACACAGTCGCTCGGCCATATTCGGGTGCAGATGAGCACAAAGCTGACAGCTGACGGCAGTCGCAGGCATTGCGTTGTTATTTCTGATTCTGGACCTGGTATTGCTTTCTTGGAACGTGACCACGTATTTCGGCGCTTCTATCGTGTGGAATCCAGTCGCGGGGAGCATCCGGGGCATGGTTTGGGCCTTAGTCTAGTGCAAGCGATTGCGCAGTATCATTATGGCTCTGTAGAGTTGGCCAACAACAATCCAGGTTTGCGAGTCAAAGTCGAACTGCCTTAGCACACTATTTGCCAAATAGGGTTCGCCAGCGCGCCAAAGCTTTAAGGAAGCCCAATCAGCCCCTTAGACGGTGTAACAGGCAATGCTGTTAAATCCTGCAGCAAGGACTTTTATTCGAGTATCCTGTCGTCCCTAAAGTCGAAGTTTAACGGCGACAGCATAAGGTTGTCGATATTGGGTGAAGCCGGCTTTGTGGGCGGCAGCAAGTTGGGAATGATGTCACCGACTTTTGCTACTTTGAGGTGACTAGTGTCGGGCATGGCAGGAGGCGATGACGATTTCTGCGATAAGCGCTGCCCCAAGGTATTCAATGTTAGCGCAGAGGTATCGACGCTAAGGTTTATCGGCGCGGCACGTTCATTGATTTGCAAGACGTCTGTTCCAACAGGCGACAGGCCAATCCCATCTAATGCTGGCGTGGCTTCCTGCGGCATGGTAGGTGTCTTTACGATGGATCCTGGTGTATCGAAACTTCTGTTGACGGGAGCAGCCGCCAGCGCCGCGATTTTCGTCTCCGCAGTGTGCGCTTTTATAGATTCATCATTAGCCTGCTTGGACGCAGACGCGACCTTGGCCAAAGTAGGCTCTGCACCGGCTCGCTGCATTACAATCTTGTATTTTATGGCGGTCGCTTTGTCGCAGCCGCTTTTAATCAACTGGACTTCGCCGTTGAATAATTTGTCTAGGGTCTGTTGATCCGCGTTAAACAGTTTGGCTAGCTCTTCCCGGACAGTGTCTAGATCATGTCCCTCCACTAGCCGGCCGGCGAAATAAACGTTGTAGCGCTCTGTCATTGCCTCGGTCTCATTGAGTTATTGATCGTAGTATACGGTTTACTGTTAATAGGGTCTTGTCTGATTCCTAGTTATAGCCCGCACGGTTTATGGCTGCCCTAGTGACCAGCTTCTGCTAGACTAGTTCCATTGATCTGTAAGATTGTATTTTCATGAGTAACCGCGTTCCAACTCGATTCGTCAAGACACTGCTACGTATGGTAGGGGATAAGGGCTACAATTTTAGTCTTGTTCTCAGTGATGCCGGTTTAGATTTTGACCCACTGAATGACTCTGATCCTGCATATGATAGCGAGATCAGTGCCATACAATATTCTCGCATTTACCAGAGCGTCTTGAGGCTTTTACAGGATGAAACCTTCGGCACGACGGGCAGTGAGTTAGTCGCGCCTGGGGCCTTTCGCATGATGTGCTATTGCATTATTTCATGCGACAACCTCGGGCAGGCAATTCAGCGTGCGGCAGAATTTTATCGAACATTTTTTGGGGAGGCCAGTCAGCTATACGCTAACTTCAGTGATCAGTTCGCTCGAGTAGGTTATCGCACTATGGTGCGACACGATCGGCCGCGCGTCGAGGCAGCAGACGCCTACGGATTGTCTATGTGGCACCGTTTTTTCGGCTGGCTTTGCGGACGGCCGATAGAGTTAAAACGAGTGGATTTCTCTGGAGACACTCCTGAGCGATTAGAGAAATACGAAACGTTGTTTGGTTGTCCGCTATATTTCAATCAGGCGCACGACTTGCTTTATTTTGATAGCGCATGTCTTGGTTGGTCTATTGTGCATACGGAACATTCTCTGCGTGAGTTTTTACGCACTGCTCCGTATCAGTTGCTCATGATGGAGACTAGCCCAGAGGCGAATAACACCTCTGCGCAGGTAAAAGCCATGATAGGCCACGATTTTAGTGACGGGTTTCCGGGATTTGAAACCATAAGCAGTGCACTGAAGATGTCTGCCCCGACGCTTCGGCGCAGATTGAAGCGCGAGGGCACAACATTCCAGCAACTCAAGGACCAAGCCCGCTGCGAAGCCGCCAAACTGTGCCTTATTCGGCCGGAATTGTCAGTTAATGAGGTCGCGCTGCAGATGGGGTTCACTGACCCTAGTGCCTTTCATCGATCATTCAAAAAATGGACGCTACAGACACCTGGACAGTTTCGCGCCAGCCGCCGCATCAGTAAAGGCTGAAGTTTGCAGCTGTCACCGCGCTCTAAGCTTGGTTATAATTTAGACGTTTTGATTCCTTTGCCATTGTTAGCAGGTCTATTATGATTATACAGCAACAGATAGAGCAGCAACTTCAGAGCAGCTTTGCTCCAGCATTCCTAGAAGTTTTTAATGAAAGTCATATGCACAGCGTGTCAGCGGATTCAGAAACTCATTTTCGGGTCGTTGTGGTTAGTAGTAGCTTTGACGGTTTTTCCAGAGTCGCTCGACATCAACAGGTCTATGCTGTGTTAGCGCCGCAACTTGCTGGGCCAGTGCATGCGCTTGCGTTGCATACGCACACTGCTGTCGAATGGGAGCAAAGAGAGCAGGCAGTGCATGCTTCGCCAAAATGCCTCGGTGGTAGTAAGCCAGATCAAACCTAGGGCGAAATAATGGAATCAGTCGTCGTTGCAGCGCTGTATAAATTTGTCACGTTAGAAGATTATCAGGAGTTGCGTGAGCCACTGCTGGACGCGTGCGTGACGGCAGGTGTGCGAGGAACGTTACTGCTGGCGCGAGAGGGGGTTAATGGGACCATCGCAGGGAGTAGGGAAGGCATAGCCGATGTGATTGCCTTCCTGCGCAGTGATTCTCGCCTCGCTGACTTAGATCACAAGGAGTCTTGCGATGATCACGTGCCTTTTCATCGTATGAAGGTCAAGCTGAAGAAAGAAATTGTTACGATGGGTTTGCCAGGTATTGATCCGAATACGCGTGCCGGGACTTATGTCAGCCCTCGCGATTGGAATGATCTTATCAGCGATCCTGATGTTTTTGTGATTGATACGCGCAATGATTATGAGTGCGACATTGGTGGTTTTAGTGGCGCCGTTGATCCGCGTACTCAAAACTTTCGAGAATTCCCGGACTTTGTGCGTACGAATCTTGACCCTGACAAGCATAAGAAAGTCGCGATGTTCTGCACTGGAGGAATTCGCTGTGAAAAAGCTTCTGCTTTTATGCTGAGTGAAGGCTTTGAGGAGGTGTATCACCTGCAAGGGGGGATTTTGAAATATCTCGAGGACGTGCCGCAGCGAGATAGCCTTTGGAGGGGCGAGTGTTTTGTCTTCGATAACAGAGTTTCGGTTGATCACCAACTAGACAAAGGCCGTTATGACCAGTGCTTTGGTTGCCGTCACCCCATTACTGAAGAGGACAAGCATTCTGGCCAGTATGAAGTGGGAGTGTGCTGTCCATATTGCTACGACGGTCTGACGCTAGATCAAGCAACGCGCTTCAGAGAGCGCCAAAAGCAAGTAGAACTAGCCGCGCTGCGAGGTGAGATTCATGTCGGAGCGCCGCCGCCAGAGCGTCAGCTGTCTAAAGTAAAAATTGACGTCGAGTGATCGATTTTTTTTGCTCTGAAGTCACTGGCGATTATTGCAGGTAAAGATTAATAGCATTTCTGAATCTACTTACTGGAACAAAAGTGCTGCGCCCTTCACCATTGCCTTGCGAGATGACGCCGCATATCAGCGGCTGACCACTTTCAGAGAGTTGCACTACTGCACCACCCGAGGCGCCCTTGTGCGCCACACAGTTTGTATCGCCAAGCCTGGGCTGCTGCTGATATATGGCACAGGCGGGGTCGAAGGTTAAGGTCTGCCCTGAGTTGCCTATTCCGCTGTCGCTAGAGTAACCTGCCATGGTTATTGGTTGATCCGGGTCGGCAATGTGAGGGTGAACATTTAAAGCAATAATCTGCTGTGAACTTATCTTGCGGCGCAGGCGTAAGATAGCCCAATCGGCGTGCATTCCGCCACCATCGGCTAAGCGCAAAGCCTCTCGCTCTAATGACTCTCCCGAAACGGTTACTGCCGTAAAGAGGATCGGCTTGCTCAGGTCCCCATAGAGCTCCAGACAGTGCCAGGCAGTGATGATGGTATTGGCATCGCGTTGCGTGGCACTGGAAACGAGAGTGGCGCTGCAATCTTCTAAATAGTGTGAGCTATGGCCATTGCGATAGCGCTGTCCTGGCACCTGAAGTTTGCCCACAGCGCGCAGCCATGGGGAGGACGCTGCGGTAAGCACCTGCCGCGAGTCCGCCGAGCCAACTGCACTTGGCAACAACAGGCAACATAGCATTAACAGGGTCGCTGAATATTTTCGCTGGGGCGTCACTCTGCCCGGGAGCCTGGCGCACTGTCAATTAACGAAGCCAGGCCTGCAAATGCTGCCTCCATCAATGGTCGGATTTTTGTGGCTAAAAGATCAGCACGCTGGTGACTTACCCTCAAGAAAGCCGCAAGCGCGTAACCGTTGATAACCCCTTGCAGGTCTGTCGTAGTAACAGAAAATTTGAGCGCGACGGCTGGACGTGCAGCCAATGCACCCGACACAGCGAGAAAGGTTAAGTTCATAACAGACGCAATGATTGTCGGAGCAATGCCTATACGGTTCAGATCGAGATTATTTTCGAACAAGGGTCGCATCGTCGAAAGTATAAGGCAAAGCACAAAATTTGCATTAGCAGAGTGCGTTTTTTTAAGTAAAAATAGGCGCAATAACTAACGCTACTATTTGCGATGCTCATTCCTCCCTTGGTGCTAAGGTACGCATAGGAAGGATCGCAGCATTAAAATATATAACTTGAAAACGGAGAACGAAGTTCTCCACGTCCGTTAACATGACGGAGCAGGGCCAATCAACGACCATGCATCAGGGTCTTCCATTGGCGAGTATCCAAGTGTCCACCAGTTGGCGCGGTAAACGTCACTTTCGAATATCGCCTCTGCACCTTCAAGAAAAATGGTGGAGTCAGAATAGTCTAGACGAATATCAGACACTAGTTCGAATGCATTCGTCGCGTCAGGAGCAACATCAACAGTCCACCATTTTGCTTTATAGATCAGGCCGCTGTAACTGACCACTTCTCCGCCGGTGTAGACAGTGGATAAGTTAAAGGCCGGCTGCATAGAAGCCATGGGGTCAGAGATACCGCAAGAACCTGCGTCGTCGATTGCAGGGGTTTCTGCACCTGAACCTACCAAGGTTACGTTCGCGGTATTTTGAATGGTCGCATTACCTTGAATGGCTGTAGCAACAATAACCAGCGTATAGTCACCCGCAAAGGCTTCGTGCACGTGCAGCTTTAGATCAGTAGGTTGCATGGGAAGGCCTGGCTCAGGTGAATCACAGGAACCGACGTTATCAGGAATTGGCATGGTGTCATCTAGGCTAAAGGTATCGCTGGTGACTGTCGCACCGCTAGCATCGAACAGTGTGGCGACAATGTCCATTGCGCCATTCGTCGATACCGTAAAGTTGACATCAGCCATTCCCAAGCTGTTTATGTCTACAGGGGAATCTACGTTCGACAGAGTGACCTGGTATTCCGCTTCTGCGTTTGCAAATTCAATGGCGACTTGAATGGATTGAATGTCGTCATTTCCCATGGCATAAATTTTGTTCGCGCCAGCGATTGGGGTAAACGTGTCACCTGATTTTTCACCTGCGAAGAAATATCCTTGTGCGTTGATGGCTCGCGCGAGTTCCAGGCTTGCAGCTGCGCCGGTGGTGGCAACGGTTGCTGTGTAGGTCACAGACAGTGCGGCATTCTCACCATTTTCATCCATTACGCGTGTATAGACAGTGTCCCCTGGGCTAAGTGCAACTGCACCCGAGATGGTGCCCACTTCTAGAAAGGCGTTGTCTTCGATTACCGCCATGTCGCCGCCGTCGAAGTTCACGTCAATCGCGTTGTAGAAGGATGCTGCCGTATCGCCGACATCCCATACCGCTAAGATGATCTGATAACCTTCGCGAGCTGGGACTTCACACGAATGTTGCACGGTCATTGGTGGGCGCATCATGCCGCCGTCATATTCGCAAAAGGGGCTTAGTTCAAACGCGGAGCGCGACAAGGGTTGTGATTGATCCCAGTCGGGATTGGTAATGAAGTATCGCCAATCGCGAGCGGTATGGTTGGCAGTAAACGTCCAAGTAAAAACGTTAGTTCCAGCAGAAATGTCATTCTTCGACCAGCGAGCGGGAGTTTGCGCGTTCAGCTCTGACCAAGCGGGACTCCCCGCTGCAGCAATGGTGCCATCAGCCGGGCCGCCCACTGGGAAGCGTGGGCTGCCGTCCATGCCTTCCACAGATTGAGGTTCATATTGAACGGCGCCACAACCAGTATTCTCGCCTAACTTGCATAGATAAGAGCGACTTTCTGGTTGTGAAACATACCCGTGTGAAAAAGACTCGATGGACAGACTCATTGCGGTAACACCTGCAACGAATGCTAATTGTGTTTTGATCATTTTCATAAGAAGATACCTTTACGCTTTATCTATGGCGAAAAACGCTGCAGAGCCACCCTGCAACGATTTTCGTATGCTTGGTTTGTTGTCGAATGTACGTTTTGAAAAGCAGGGTTTGTTTAAAAAGTCCCAATCTGCAGATGTTCAGACAGAGGCTATTGGGTAAAGTTCCCCGGGCCTTGTTCGGAGATTAAGCTGGCTTGATGAGGGCTTTGCAGTAGTGATATGTCACTTGAGCATTGAGCACTCGCGATAGCCTATCGAGATCGTGGAGATGAAACACAATTGAGGAAATAGCGTATGGGTCTTTTGCAAGATCGAGTGGTGGTAGTTACCGGTGCCAGTCGCGGTGCAGGTAAGGGCATAGCGTTAGCGCTTGGCGCTACCGGTGCTACTGTTTACGTGACCGGTCGTACAAAGAGCGAGGGGGATGCGCCTCTGCCAGGCACCGTGCAACGCACGGCAGACGCGGTCACGGCGGCAGGAGGCAAGGGTATATCGGTTTACTGCGATCACGGCGAGGACGATAGTGTTAAAAAACTGTTCAAGCAGGTAGCCTCTGAGCAAGGTCGTCTAGATATTCTGGTCAATAACGCTACTAGCCTGCACGATGCGATGACGCAAACCGGTCCGTTCTGGGAAAAACCGCTGGCGCTTACGGAGCTTTGGGAGGTGGGTATGCGTTCACACTACACCGCGGCGTGGCATGCGGCTCCTCTCCTGTTGGCGAGCGGCGAAGGCCTGATTGTAAACACCTCGTCCTTTGGCGGTCGTATCTATATGCACGGTCCAGCTTATGGCGCCGGAAAAGCCGCAGTAGATAAGATGGCACACGATATGGCGATCGACTTTCGCCCTCATAACGTCGCAGTTATTTCAATCTGGATGGGTCTTCTGTTGACGGAGCGGACGCAGCGCGTATTTGATGCGGAACCAGAGAAATACGCCGATCTAGTTGCGACTGCTGAAACCCCCGAGTTCACTGGCAGGGTAATCGACGGATTGGCCAAAGATCCTAACCTCATGAGCAAGAGTGGAAAAGTGCTTATTGGTGCAGAATTGGCGCAGGAGTACGGCCTCGCCGATGTCAACGGTCGCAGTCCACCATCTCACCGGGCCTTTTTTGGCGGCCCTACTACCTACGGCAAGGCAATCGTGGAATAGTTTTGATACTCTGGATGAGCGATGAGAACCTTATGGGGCCTGCAAGACGGTGGTTGCTTGTTGTTGATTCCGGTAGTCTTGGTAGAAACCTGTGTGGAAAAAACAAGGCAAACTTGCCATCTAAGGCGCTGATTATGCGCGGGAGATATTATGAAGTTAAAAGGACGCTTACCCGAGGCCCACTATGCTACCTGTGCGAATGGCTATCGTATTCATTATTTAGACGAGGGACACGGCGAAGTCGTCGTTTTTTTGCATGGGTCAGGTCCTGGCGCAAGTGGCTATAGCAACTTCAAGGGTAATTACCGAGATCTGGTGGGTGCCGGTTATCGTTGCATTATTCCAGATCATATTGGCTATGGCTTTTCAGACAAGCCCAGTGACGTTGATCACCCCTTGTCGTTTTTTGTAGAGTGTATCAAGCAGACGCTTGATGTGGCGGAAGTAAAAAAATGTACGCTGGTGGGCAATTCGTTAGGCGGAGCGGTCGCGTTGGGATTGGCATTAGAGTATCCGCAGCTGGTGGAGAAGCTCGTTCTGATGGCTCCGGGCGGCTTAAGCGAGTTGCCGGAATACCAGCAAATGCCGGGTATGCAGAAAGTATTCAACGTTTTCGGATCTGGTGAGCCTGTGACACCGGCGGTAATGAAGGATCTATTCGCCACAGGGCTGATGCACGACTCGACTCATGCTACTGACGAGTTGGTTGAAGAACGTATGCAGATCATGGGTATCATGAATGGCCATGTGATGGCGAGCATGCAGGTACCTAACTTAGTAGAACGCTTGCACGAGATTGACTGCCCCGTGCTGGGCTTTTGGGGTATGGATGAGAAGATGATGCCTGAAAATGGCATTATGGCCATGGCCAAGAACATTAAGCACTTACGCCTGATTCTGGCGACGGAATGCGGTCATTGGGTGATGGTTGAGCATGAAGCGATGTTTAATCGTTACTGTTTAGACTTTCTTCAGCATGGCTAACTGCGCGTTGGATCAATACGCTTGCGTTACCTGGCAAATGCAGTAAGCGTCATGTCGCCCCGAATCCGATAGCAGTGTTTTGCTGAGAAAAAACATCCATTGTCAGCGCCAAGAGTTTAATGCTGGTCGAATAAACTATTGTACTGGTAAATCTCCGAAGGCGTGTAAAATCACCGCCTTACAAAAGGTAGGCGAGGCTATGATGCACAAAGATCGGATAAATCAACTGGGAGATGAGCTTTATCAAGCTCTCCGGGCTCAGTCCACAATAGAGCCGCTGACCGCGCGGGAAGGTGATATCACCATTGAGGATGCTTACCATATCTCTTTGCGGATGGTGGATCAGCGCCTAAACCTCGATGGCGAGCGTATTGTAGGCAAGAAAATCGGTGTGACCAGTAAGCCTGTGCAGGACATGTTAAACGTATTTCAGCCTGACTTTGGTTTCTTGACTGATAAGATGGAATACGCTGATGGCGCCAATATCCCCATCGCAGGCAATATGATTCAGCCTAGGGCCGAGGGCGAAATTGCGTTCCGTTTGAAACAAGATTTAGTGGGTCCGGGAGTGACAGAGCGTGATGTGCTGGATGCGACACAGAGTATTATGCCGTGTTTTGAGATTGTCGATTCCAGAATTCATAATTGGAATATAAAGATTCAAGACACGGTCGCTGATAACGCATCCTGTGGTGTGTATGTGCTGGGTAAGAATGAAGTTGATCCACACGATTTTGATTTGCCGAATTTAAAGATGACGGTGTTAAAAAATAGCGAAGTCATAGCGCAGGGTTTGGGCAGTGCCGTGCAGGGTAACCCACTGACTGCAGTGGCGTGGCTGGCGAATACCTTGGGCGAATTTGGCATACCCTTTAAAGCAAGCGAAATAATACTTTCTGGCTCGCTGGTACCTTTGATTCCAGTGGTTGCCGGAGACGAGATGTCACTGGTGATTGACGGGTTGGGAGGTTGTAGCTGCAAATTTATATAGCGGTGCTGTCTTGATGAGATGGTATGTCAAAGCAGTGCGCTGGTGTAATCGTCGGGGCACATACTAGAACCTGACAAAACACAGAGATACAACATGAGTAACAAAGTAAAGGCAGCAATAATTGGTCCCGGCAATATCGGTACAGATCTGCTGATGAAGGCCATGCGCAGTGAGCTGATTGAACCTGTATGGATGGTGGGTGTGGATGTGGATTCACCCGGTCTGGCGAGAGCTCTAGACATGGGCCTCAAAACGACGGCGGAGGGCGTAGACGGGATGGTGCCCACCATGGTGGAGGATGGCGTACAGGTCTGCTTCGACGCGACATCTGCCTACGTCCACGCTGAAAATAGTCGCAAGGTCAACGCTCAAGGCGCGGTTATGATTGATCTGACGCCAGCAGCGATTGGGCCGTTTTGTGTGCCTCCGGTCAATTTGAGCGAAGCTGTTGCGGCCAAAGCAATGAACGTCAACATGGTAACCTGCGGGGGCCAGGCCACTATCCCGATGGTGGCGGCTGTTAGTCGTATCCAGAGCGTCGCGTATGGCGAAATCGTTGCGACGGTGAGCAGTAAATCAGCAGGCCCCGGTACGCGCAAAAATATCGACGAGTTCACGCGTACCACCGCAAGCGGCATTGAAAAAGTGGGTGGTGCAAAAAGTGGCAAAGCTATTATTGTGATCAATCCTGCAGAGCCTCCGCTGATTATGCGCGACACCATTCATTGCCTAACGGTGGACGAGCCTGATCAGGCGGCAATTATGAAGTCCGTGCACGAAATGCTTGCCGAGGTGCAAAAATACGTCCCCGGTTATACATTGAAGAACGGGCCAGTGTTCGATGGCAACCGCGTGTCAATTTATATGGAAGTAGAGGGATTGGGCGATTTTTTGCCCAAATATGCCGGTAATTTGGACATCATGACCGCAGCCGGTTTGCGCACTGCGGAGATGTATGCACAAGAGATTTTGGCGGGCACGTTTGTACCTGCTATGGCCTGAATTCCGTCGACAGCAAACACGAGAGAGCAAGATAATGGATCTAATGGGAAAGAAAATTATCATTCATGATATGTGTCTGCGTGATGGCATGCATCCCAAGCAGCATCAGATTACCGTCGAGCAAATGGTGACGATTGCCAAAGCCATGGACGAGGCAGGAATACCGCTGATTGAAGTTACGCATGGCGATGGGCTGGGTGGCGCTTCGGTGAATTACGGCTTTCCTGCGGCCAGTGATGAAGCGTACTTGACCGCTGTCTGTAAAGAGGTGAATCACACAAAGGTGTCTGCTTTGCTGTTGCCGGGCATCGGTACCGTTGATCATCTAAAAATGGCTGTGGATTGCGGCATCGCTTGTATTCGAGTGGCGACGCACTGCACTGAAGCAGATGTTGCTGAGCAGCATTTAGCAATGGCGGCTAAATACCCTGACCTTGATACCGTCGGGTTTCTTATGATGGCGCATATGGTAGGCCCTGAAGAACTGGTGCAACAATTAAAAATGATGGAGGACTTTGGAGCCAACTGCGTTTACATCACTGACTCAGCAGGCTATATGCTGCCCGGTCATGTGACCGAGCGAGTTGCACTGGCGCGAGCGAAGCTAAGGCCCGAAACTGAACTCGGCTTTCATGGGCACCACAACATGGCGATGGGGGTCGCTAACTCTCTGGCTGCTGTTGACGCAGGCGCTAATCGAATCGATGGTTCTCTGGCGGGGCTGGGGGCAGGTGCAGGTAACACGCCGCTGGAAGTCTTTATTGCTGTGTGTGATCGGATGGGTGCCGAAACAGGCATTGATTTGTTTAAAGCGATGGATATTGCGGAAGACCTTGTTGTGCCAATGATGGATCAGATGGTGCGTGTTGATCGCGATGCGCTTACGCTTGGCTATGCAGGTGTATATTCGTCCTTCCTGCTGTTTGCCAAGCGCAGCGCCGAGAAATATGGATTGTCCAGTCGCGATATTTTGGTTGAACTAGGACGGCGTAGAACAGTCGGTGGTCAGGAAGATATGATTGAAGATCTCGCGCTAGATATGGCGAAGGCAAGAGATGCTGTTTAAATAAGGGGCGATATACAAATAATAATATAGTTTCGAGAGGTCAGTATGAAGAAAAACCGGCTGGGTAAAAGTTCTATAACGGTCTCTGATATTTGTATGGGAACCATGACTTTCGGTAATCAGGCAGACGAAAAATCGTCTTTTCGTATTATGGATATGGCCTACGACGCTGGGGTAGACTTCTACGATACCGCGGAAATGTATCCGGTACCTCCCGATGCCAAATACGCTGGAGAGACGGAAGAGATCGTTGGTCGGTGGATGAAGACAAAAGACCGCGAGTCATTGATTATCGCGTCAAAGGTGGCCGGCCCCAGCCATGTTTGGATCACAGCGCCCTTTAGAGGAGGTAAGACGGGCCTTGATAGGCACCATATTGTGAGGGCAGTGGAGGGCAGTTTACGGCGACTGGGTACGGATTATATCGACCTCTATCAGACCCACTGGCCCGACGCAGATTATCCCCTAGAAGAGACGATGATGGCGCTGGACGAACTGGTGCGCTCGGGTAAGGTTAGAATTTTGGGCTGCAGCAATGAATCCACATGGGGGCTAACAAAGAGTCTGTGGGCTTCTGACATTCATGGCCTCGCGCGCCACGACACTATTCAGAACAACTTCAGTCTGAATAATCGTCGCTTTGAAGATGAACTCGCTCAGGCCTGTCGTCAAGAAAATGTTAGCCTGCTGCCGTATTCGCCTCTAGGAGGTGGAGTCTTGAGTGGTAAGTACAACGACGGAGCTTTCCCAGAGGGCGCACGCTTTTCTATGTATCAGCAATCTCCTAAACGACAGCAGGCCATGATGCATCGCTTCGTTAATAAAAAAACGCTGGAGTCTACTCGCCGCTACCAAGCGATCGCCGCAGAGTTGAAGATGTCCCTGGTCACGATGGCGATTGCTTGGAGCAAACAGCATGATTTTGTCGCATCTACGATTGTCGGTGCTACGACGCCGGAACAGGTGCCCGAGTTGCTAGCGGCAGCAGAGGTGACACTGAGTCATGAAGCCCTCAAGCAAATTGATGCGGTCTCACGGGATATTCCTTATCCGATGGGCTAGCGCTGCTCGGGTCACGTAAACGCGCTAGCGGCGACGCTGAAAGCGTGCGGCAATACTTCCGGGTATCCGAAACAGCGAGGGTGCCCACTGAATGCTCGATTCATCAATCTCGATAGCGGTAAAGCGTCGGGCCATCTGCTGGAACGCGATTTCGGCGTTCATGCGTGCGAGATGTGATCCCAGACAGAAGTGTATGCCGCCCCCAAAAGAACAGTGCTTGGCCTCGCTGCGATGAATATCAAAGCGGTCTGGTTCGGTAAAATGCAGTGGATCTCGATTGGCACCGATTAAAAGTGCATAGACATTGGCGTTGGCAGGTATTGTGACGCCGCCAAACTCCGTATCCTCCCACAATATTCTGAGTGTGATAGGAACTGACGGCTCAAAACGCAAGCATTCTTCGACGGCCGACAGCGCCAGTGTCGGGTCGGCCGCCAATTTTTCAAATTCTTCAGGGTAGCGGGAAAAACACACCATACCGTTAGCAATCAGACCGATCGTGGTCTCCAATCCAGCAACAAGCAGGCCAATACTTTGCTGCAATAGCTCGTCGTTACTCAGCCGATCGCCGGCTTCTTCGGCCATTACCAATTGTCCTAAGATGTCATTAGTAGGGGTAGTTCGCCGTTCTTCGATGAGTACGAGCATGTATTGGGCAAGTTCGATAATTGCAGCTTCGGACTGTTCTTGCAGATGGGGATACGCCTGTTTGGCAAGCCGGTAGGTGACTAGAGAAACTAAGTCCGTGAGCTTGTGGCGATCTTCGAACGGGACGCCGAGCATCGCGCACATGGACGCGGCAGGGACCGTCAGTGCCAGATCTGATACCAGGTCCATGGTGCCCCGTGGGGAAACGCTATCGAGTTCGGCCGCAACTACTGTTTCAACCATCGGCCGCAGAGTGTTCAGGCTTTTTGGTGTAAAGGCTTTGCTGACCAAGCTGCGCAAGCGACCGTGATCCGGTGGGTCCATTCGCAGCATAAATTTGGACGCATTGGTCTGTTCGCGTGTTTCCCCTGGAATCAGTCCCTCCATGTCGCGCATGCCACTGTGGCTGTGCTTAAAAAGCTTCTGAATATCAACATAATTTGACAAGCGCCAGTCTCCGACTGGAGTAAGATTAACCGGCTGCACCTGTCGCAGATGTTTGTAGTGTGCATGGGGGTTTGGCTTCAGATCTGTCTTGTTGGGGTCCACCCCGTACCATCCAGGAACTGCACCGTTATCGCCATCATCAGGTCGGTCTGTAAGAGTCATTCTAGAGGCAGCCTTTTTATTCAAGAACATTCTGTTCAGTGTAGACTTGCCGAGGGAGCAGGTAAAATTTATCTTTTTATCATTTAAATCGGAGGGCCTATTGAGCGAAGCGTTGCTGGTGCCAACAGTCTTTGTTACCTCTTGTTTGGCTGCGATCATCGGTATGGCAGGAGACGTCCTGTTGATCGTGCTGATGTCGGCTTTATCTTGATATTATCGACAGCGGTGACGCTTTTTTTATAAGGCCCTGTGGTGCTAAGAGGTGGGTTTAAGCACCTTTTTGATTTGGAGTTTTGTCAATGAAACTGTTTTATACCGTATTTATTGTTCTCTCGTTGGTTGCGTGTGGAGGCGACGCCAGTCGTCACAGCGCCTCTGCAGAGCCTCTCGATTTCAAACCGGATGAGCGCCCCATAGCCACGACGTTAGTGTTTACCTGCAATGACTATGAGTTTGTCGCTCGTCTGGGACCCGGTGAAATGGCGCTGTGGCTACCCGAACGCTACGTCATTTTATCGCAGGTCCGCAGCGCATCGGGTACGCTGTACCGGGAGGGGGAGGTGTCGTTCTGGAGCAAGGGTGATGAGGGCATGTTAACGGTGGATGGGGAGGATCACAAAAATTGTCATCTATTGCCCCATCGAGCCGTTTGGGAGGAAGCTCGACGCCGGGGTGTGGATTTTCGCGGAGTCGGCAGCGATCCAGATTGGTCGCTTGAAATACGCAAGGGGCGTCAATTACTGTTTATGTCAGATAACGACACGCAGAGGATACTGGTGCCGGAGGAGGTTAATCATACGGAGCCTGAGGCGCAGATTTATGCTGGAACCACGGCAGCGCAGGATTTGAGGGTTGAGATCTTAGACCTGCCCTGTGTCGATGCCACTAGCGAGAGCACGCTTCCTAATACGGTTGTTGTGACGCTTAACGGCCGTGGATATCGAGGTTGTGGCCAGAACTTGCACTATCCATGGATAGACTAGGCGGCATACCGGGTGTCAGGCGAGTGCGGCAACGCTCTTGAGCACTAGCCGAACGAGTTCTGCCTGCCGCGATACACCTGTTTTGGCGAAAATAGACTTGAGCTGTGCTCTGGCAGTGTGCTGCGATATATTTTGGGCGACGGAAACCTGCGCTAGACTCAGTCCGCGGGCCAGCAGTGTCGCAAGATTCGCTTCTGCTGGGGTGAGTTCAAACAGTTCTCCCAAAATGGGTCGCGACGTCGACTCCTGCAGATCAGGGTCGCTTATGAAGACGGCAGCAGAGGGACTCGACTGGCCCTCGCTCCACTGTGAAGCGGGTACCGGCCGCACAACCAAACCGAGGTCAGAGCGGCCGCCCGGGCGCGGCACCCGCAATGCGCGCACTACCGATGTCTCCCCTTGTTGTTGAGCTCTTATAATGGTGGTTAATGCCTCTTGTAATTCCTTGTTGATATCGCGTCCTTCGATATACAGGTGACCGTCGCGCAGGCTGAGGCCCTCGCCTTGATCCAGTAGGGCACGGCCCACCGCATTGGTGGTCAACATTCGGCCTTGTTCGTCTAGAATGATGCTGGCAACTGATAACTGATTAACAGCGCCTGCATAAACATCCCGTTCCGACGTCATGCGATTAAGCTTGGCATAAATTTCGATTGCGCGGCACAGATGCGGTGTAAGAAGCGTGAGTAACTGCCGTTCTGTTGCTTTGAAACGTGCCTCGCTGGCGCGTCTTGAAAAACGTAGTCTCGCGAGCATGCCGCCTGGCTCGGAGGTATCTACTCCTAGGATGCGAAAAAGATTAATAGGTTTAAGGTAGTGCAGGTAGTAGTCAGACGTGACCAATTCTTTGTCGGGCAGTATGTCTTCTAGTGCGATAACTTTGTCTAGAGGCAAACTTACGAAGGGATCCAGAGAGAAAAACTGCTCTCGATAGGCACTGACTTCCCAGTCGTTAGGGTCGGCCAAGGTCACATTGCTATTGTCTACATTCTGATCTTGCCGAACGCAGTTTAGGATAACGCCTTGATCGTCAGCCGACGGTGGACGCAGCACCAACGAGACAACCTGAGCATCCAGCGCTTCGCGCAGAGCCGGAAGTGCGCTTTGCCAAGGCTGCAGTTCTAACGCGCCCTGATAGATAAGTCCTATCAGTTCGCTGAGATCGTTGTCATTGAGTTTGGATTGCATTAGCGCTGGATCGCATTATGACGCGCGGTTATGAACTGGCATTAGCGGCCTCCAGAAAGGCAGGTTTTTCGCCGCCACCGTGAACGGCAAAGTTAGTGCCGCTGACATAGGATGCAAGCGGAGATGCTAGGAAAAGGCAGGCGTTACCCACATCCTCTGGCACGGCCATACGCTCCAGCGGTATGGTCGCGCCAACAGCGGCTATGCCATCCTCATCACCATAGTGCAGGTGTGCTTGTTCGGTCTTTGTGAGCCCCACAACCAGCGCATTGACTCGCACTTTTGGCGCCCACTCGATGGCCAAAGAAGCTCCGAGATTGACCAAGCCGGCCTTGGCCGCCCCGTAGGCTGCGGTGCCTGGTGAAGGTCTAATGGTGCTTACACTGGCAATATTGATGATGCAGCCTCCTGCTTCCTGTTGTTGCATTACGCGGTTCGCCACTTGACTAAAGTTCAATGGCGCAATCAGATTGAGCCGAATAATAGATTCTGAAAAGCGCGGAGACGCCGTTGCAGCCTCGGCATAGGGCGCCCCCCCAGCATTGTTAACCAACACATCGACACGGCCAAACTGCTGTAATGCAAGGTCGACGCAGCTCTCAATCTGCTCATAGTCGCGGACGTCGCAGGCGGTGAACAGCGCTGTGCGACCGTTGTGTGCGGGAAGGGATTCAGGCTCCGTTCTGCCGCAAATGACGACATTGGCACCGGCTTTTAAAAAACACTCGGTGATGCCGCGGCCGACACCTTTGCCGCCACCAGTGACAATGACAGCCATTCCATCTAAATCCAGTATTTTGTCCATGGTAAGTGTCTCCATATAGTTGAAATAAGCACGAGACATTTCTGTGCTTGAGATCAGGCTATGATTTACATAATATGCTCGGGCCGTCTGTATCCTAACCCAAAATGCACTGGCAGGAAATTTTGTGTTGGTACAGAGGCGCCAGCTGTCACAGCTGCGTAAAATTGGCTGTATTACCTCAACTCTACTCGATTAGGAATAAGTGATATGACAACAGAAAGCTTGCCAGTGCTTGCCATCCTCGGCGGCACTGGAGATTTGGGAACAGGATTGGCCCGGCGCTGGGCGCAGGCTGGCTATGACGTCATCATTGGTTCGCGCACCCAGGACAAGGCCGAGGCTGCCGTCGCAGATTTACGGGAAGTAATGGCGGAACGAGGTGTCGCTGAGATCAGTGTTCGTGCAATGGAGAATTTGGCTGCGGCAGAGGCCGCTGATATTGTTACCCTCACCGTTCCTTTCAGTCATCAGGCGAGTACGCTTGAACTGGTTAAAGAGGCTTTGAAGGAAAAGATACTCATTGATGTCACGGTGCCTCTGGTGCCTCCCAAAGTAGCTCGAGTGCAACTGCCACCGCAGGGCAGCGCGGGTCAGATTGCACAGGAATTGCTCGGCGAAGATGTTTATGTGGTGTCGGCTTTCCAAAACGTGGCTGCTGCGCATCTACAGGAGGGTCGTGGGTTAGAGTGCGACGTGTTGGTGACGGGCAATAAGAAAGTAGCTCGGCAAGCGGTGATAACCTTGATTGAAGCAGCCGGTATGCGGGGTTTTCACGCGGGTATGATCAATAATGCTGCTGCAGCCGAAGCGCTTACATCGGTGTTAATTACCATTAATAAACAGTATGGATGCCATGCTGGCATAAAAATTAGTGGGCTGGACGACACACACTAGATGACAGCCGGTCTGAGATTGATTCCTCTGTTGCATTTTCCGTTGGTGGAACCGGGCGATGATCTTGTAGCGCTGATCATGGACGCCCTGCAAGCAAATGGCCTTAGCTTGCAGTCGGGCGATGTCCTTGTGGTAGCTCAAAAAATTATCTCCAAAGCAGAAAATCGTTACGTACGACTGGCGGATGTTACGGCCAGTCCTGAGGCACAAGCTCTCGCCGAAAAAGCGGGTAAAGATCCTCGTCAGGTAGAGCTTATTTTACGCGAGAGCAATGAAGTCATTCGCGTTCGCCCGGGCGTGATTATTGTTGAGCATCGCAACGGATATATTCATGCCAATGCGGGCATCGACAAATCCAATATTTGCATCGATGCAGAGGATCCTCGCGTGCTACTGCTGCCGGAAGATCCTGACGCATCAGCGCGATCGCTGCGCAATGGCATTGCGAACCTCGGTGCTGTTGCTCCGCAGGTGATTATTAATGACAGTATGGGAAGGGCTTGGCGCAATGGCACGGTGGGTTTGGCCATTGGTACTGCAGGTGTTGCGCCACTTTACAACCAAATAGGTGAAGCCGATCTGTTTGGTAATACCCTCGAGGTGACAGAGCCCGCGGTAGCAGATGAATTGGCAGCGGGTGCTTCTCTGGTTATGGGGCAGGCCGCTGAGGGTTGCCCAGTGGTGGTCGCCCGCGGTGCAAGCCTTGCACACTCAGATGGTGGTTCAGCAGGCTTGCTGCGCGATAAATCACTCGATATGTTTCGCTGATGGCTGTGATGCAAAAATCTGTCCTTGCGCTGTCTGGAGGGGTCGGCGGCGCTAAGTTGGCGTTGGGCTTGGCAGACTCGGTGGCGGCAGGGCAGTTGCATGTGCTGGCTAACACGGGCGACGACTTCAAACATCTGGGCCTTCACATTAGCCCCGATATCGACACTCTCCTATATACGCTTTCAGGCAAATCTAACGAATCTCTCGGTTGGGGCTTGGCGGATGAGACCTGGACGGTAATGGCGGCGCTCGAACAGTTGCAGGGGGAGACCTGGTTTCGCCTCGGAGATAACGATTTAGCGACCCATTTATGGCGAACGGCACAGCTTGCGGATGGCGTGAGTCTTTTGGATGTCACGGGCAAGCTTGCAGCGCAGTTAGGCATTGTCAGCCATATTCATCCTATGTGTGAGGAATTGGTCAGTACAACCGTTCACAGCGAAGGCCGTGACCTGGCATTTCAGCACTATTTTGTTCGCGAGCAGTGTAAGCCGGCAGTGACAGGCTTTAGCTTTGACGGGATTGATCAGGCTAGTCCCAACCCCGAAGTGATGATGCTGCTCGCTAGCGAGGCGTTATCTGCTATTGTCGTGTGCCCGTCTAACCCGTTTGTGAGTATTGATCCTATATTGCAGATCCCAAGAATGTGGACAGCCTTGCGCGATTGTGCCGCGCCCTTGGTACTGGTTTCTCCCATTGTGTCAGGTATGGCGATCAAAGGGCCCGCTGCAAAAATGATGGTTGAACTTGGGATGCCCGTTACGGCATTGGGAGTGGCGCAGCATTACTGTGATCTTTATCCAGATTTGTTGGATTATTTTGTAATCGATGAAACTGACGCTAAACTAGTAGACGAGATTGCTAAGCTGGGAGTAAACGTGGCTATTGCCCCTACTGTAATGACAAGCCGGGACGACAAAAAACGCTTGGCACGGTTTATTCTGGACTTAGTGGAGTAGGTCGCGTGGCGCAGGCATTGGTTCCACTAAAAGATCTGGTGCTGGCTAAGTCACGCCTGTCTGGCGTATTGACCCGTGGCGAACGTGGTTTACTGGCTCAGGCTATGGTTGAGGATGTGCTCGCTGTTTTAAGTTGCCATAAAGATATTGTTCGAATCACGCTGCTGTCCGATGACCCGGGAGCGACTAGTTTGGCGCAAAAGCATGGGGCTGATTGTTGGACAGAGAAATCCCTGGGGTGTCGTGGTCTGAATCCCCTGATACAGTGTGCCAGCGAACGTTTGCTGGCGACTGGAGAAGCGCCGCTTATCGTATTGCATGGCGACCTGCCTTTGCTGAGCAGTGAAGACATCAGTGCGGTATTGGAGAGCCAACAGAAGCTGAACGGGCTAATAGTGGGTTGTGACACAAAAGGCGAGGGTACTAATCTGCTGGCATTTAATGCCGCCAGCACGCCGGCTTTTTGTTTTGGCGTCGATAGTTGCTCACAGCATGTTGCTAGCGTAAAAAGCTCGGGTATTCCTGTGCGCGTAATGCAAAGGTCAGGGATAGGTTTGGATGTAGATGAGGCGGTAGATTTAAGGCGTATTATGGAACAGCTGCATTTGAGCGGGGCGAGCAGTAACACCGCACAGTTGCTTTATAATACTGAGCTTGGTGCGCGCGTGACCCGAGCGTTGACATCGATGGTGGATGGCACAGCATCAAGTAGCCCAGATTTGTTTGACAACGTAAACCGAGGAATTGCACGCTGATGCTAGATTGGCTATTTTTGCAAGAGCAACTGCTGCAGGGCGAAATGCTTAGTGATGAGCAGTCACTGTCGTTAGCCGATTTTGATGACACCGCAGCGTTGGTCCGTATGGCCTCAGTCCTAAGGGATCAGGGGCATCAAAATGTGATCACTTATTCACGTAAGGTATTTATTCCATTAACGCATTTGTGCAGAGACGTCTGTCACTACTGCACGTTTGCGCGCACCCCCAAAAAGATTGCACAGCCTTACATGCGGGTCGAAGATGTCCTTGAACTGTGCCATCAGGGAGCGAGCATGGGCTGTCAGGAAGCCTTGTTTACGCTGGGTGAAAAACCGGAGCTGCGTTATAGCGCTGCTAGGCGAGCCCTAGAAGAAATGGGTTTTTCTAGTACGCTTGATTATGTCAAGGAGACGGCTCGTAGAGTTTTAGCGGAGACCGGATTGCTGCCTCACATTAATGCTGGCTGTATGAACGCAGATGAAATTGCAGGACTACGGCGGGTGAGTGCGTCGATGGGCATTATGCTGGAGTCTGCATCGCAGCGATTATGCGAAAAAGGTATGCCCCATTATGGCTCTCCGGATAAAGAGCCTGCTCGGCGATTACAGACTTTAGAATTAGCGGGGCAGGCGGCAGTACCATTCACCTCTGGCATACTCATTGGTATTGGTGAAACGCGTCGCGAGCGCATCGAGTCATTGCTGGCGTTACGTCAGGTCAATGAGCGACATGGTCATTTGCAGGAAGTCATTATTCAAAATTTCCGCGCGAAGGCAGGGACTCTGATGTCCGCAGCCCCAGAGCCGGACCTCAACGAATTACTGTGGACTATTGCGGTTTCACGCCTGATTTTCGGCGCGCAAATGAATATTCAGGCACCGCCCAACCTCAGTCCGGGCGTGCTGCCGCAATTGGTTGCGGCAGGGATTAATGATTGGGGTGGTGTCTCGCCAATAACGCCCGACTATGTGAACCCAGAGGCCCCTTGGCCGCATTTGGAGCGATTGGCTAAGGAGACCGACGCCGCAGGAAAATTCCTTGAACAGAGGCTTACGGTTTATCCGGCTTATGTCGTCGACGGTGAGCGCTGGCTGGATCACAACGTTCAGACCTCGGTGCTGCGTTTGTCAGACGCTGCGGGGTTTGCGCGACGTGACAGTTGGGTGCCGGGCGAAGAGCATGTTGTGCCTGCGATTGAAGTAAAATTGTTGGCAGCTGATGTGAAATCCGATGCGGTATCCCTCGACGTGCTAGACATTGTCGCTCGCTGCGAAAAGACTGGCGCGCTAACGGAGGTCGACGTTACCCGACTATTCGATGTCCGCGGGGCAGATTTTTCTTATGTCGTCGAGCAGGCGGATCAACTGCGTCAACACGTCAATGGCGATGCGGTCAGCTATGTCGTTAACCGGAACATCAATTACACCAATGTTTGCTATTTTAAATGCCAATTCTGCGCTTTTTCGAAGGGCAAGCAAAGCGAAAATCTGCGTGGTAGGCCTTACGATATTACCGGTGAGGATATTGCTCAGCGTTGCAGTGAGGCGTGGAGTCGCGGTGCGACCGAAGTGTGTATGCAGGGCGGCATCCACCCCGACTATACCGGCCAGACATATCTGGATATCGTGAATACTGTTCGCAGTGCAACGCCGGGCATGCATATTCATGCATTTTCCCCGTTAGAGGTGTGGCAGGGCGCAGCGACACTTGGCGTTACTGTCCCGGCCTTCTTACGACAGTTGCGGCAGGCAGGGCTGAATACGCTGCCGGGCACCGCGGCGGAAATTTTACACGACGAGGTTCGCGCAAATCTGTGTCCCGATAAGCTCAACACTGAGCAGTGGTTGGAGGTTATGGCGGCATCCCATGATGCAGGCCTGCGCACTACGGCCACGATTATGTATGGACACATCGATCGCCCACGACACTGGGCGGCCCATCTATTACACATCAGAGCTTTGCAACAACGTACCGGCGGCTTTACCGAGTTTGTACCTCTGCCGTTCGTGCACATGGAAGCGCCGATGTATCTGAAGGGCAAGGCACGACGTGGGCCAAGCTTTCGCGAAGCAATTCTGATGCACGCGGTGGCAAGGTTGGTGTTTAACGGGCTGATAGCGAATATTCAGGCCTCTTGGGTCAAGATGGGCAAAGAGGGTGTTGCTGCCTGTTTGAAAGCAGGCGTCAATGACCTCGGTGGTTCTTTGATGAACGAAAGTATCACCCGCGCAGCAGGTTCTGGCCATGGGCAGGAGTGGGTGCCCGAGCAGATCGAAGCGCAGATTCATGCGGCCGGACGTCAGCCGCGAATGCGCACGACCCTTTATGGTGATGCTGCCCAAGAGCGTCGCGATGCAGCCCTTAATGCGGCGCCGCTGTCCGACGTTTTCGGTGCTTCCGCGGCAAAGAAACAGCGCAGCAAGCGTTTATCAGTAATAGAAAAACCGCTTGACGCACCCGACACGCTGGAAGTGAAGTGGATTCATGAGTCACACGATCGCACCGTGTATGAAAGTGTGGTGTTGATGGCGGCCTGCAACTGACGCCGCACGAAATGACCACACAGACCAACAGGAGAATTGAGTTAGAGCCGAGTTGGTTAAAGCCGCTCGCTGCAGAATTTCAGCAACCGTACATGCAGCAATTGCAGGCTTTTTTGCTGTCGGAGGAGAAGGCTGGTAAGACTATCTTTCCTAGCATTGATGAGCAATTTAGTGCCTTTCATTATGCCCCTTTGGAGACAGTAAAAGTTGTCATTTTGGGTCAGGATCCCTATCACGGAGAAGGCCAAGCGCATGGGCTCTGCTTTTCGGTCAAACCCGGCGTAGGCGTACCGCCCTCGTTAAAAAATATTTTTAAGGAATTACACGCGCAGTTTGACCTGCCAATACCCTCTCACGGAGATCTCACGACCTGGGCGCAGCAGGGGGTGCTATTGCTCAATAGCGTCTTATCGGTCCAATCTGGACGGCCGGCATCACATCAGGGCCGAGGTTGGGAAACCTTTACAGATCGTGTTATTGAGGTCATTAATCGCGATAGACAAGGGGTCGTGTTCCTGCTCTGGGGCAGCTACGCCCAGCGCAAGGGATCACTCATCGACCGCGCGCGCCACTGTGTGCTGCAGGCGCCGCACCCTTCACCGCTAAGTGCCTATCGCGGTTTTTTTGGCTGCGGGCATTTTTCTATGACCAATGACTATCTGCGGGGCAGGGGAATTGCACCTGTTGACTGGCGTTTACCTTGCCAGGCTCCGCTGAGATAAAACACAGGATCTTCTGCCGACAGCCCGCATTGTGTAATACCGCGTTGTATGCCGGCCAACCATTATCAGCTTACTAAAAAGCAGTGCCAGAAACTCACTCCGGTACTCATTGAGTTAGGTCTGCTCATTCCGCTGTGGCGAATCCGACTAATACTTCTTTAAATCAGCGTCTTACGATAAGTTGAATCCCCTATTGGGTTTCCAATAGGGCTTAGCAGCCGTATTAGGTCGTAGTTTCTAAATAAGGTCACAATAAATCCAAAATCTGCCCAAAAGTACAATGGCAGCGCTGATTTGCGCGCGTAAAGTCACAAGCTAGGAAAGTACCTATACATGTTTCGTCGTGGCCGGCTGCCCGAAGAATTTAGCACCACACAAGAAATGCAGCCCATGCATAGCAGTGGAGATAGTTAACATGGCAATTAAAACAGTAAAAAAATTAGTGAAGATGTCAGCACTGCTGGGCTTTGTCGCCCTTGGCTCGGCGTCTTTTAATGCAGCAGCGGCGGTGATCACTTTTGGAACCGGGACTGCCGGATTCGGCGGTGATATCTCGTTTGTGTTTTCACCCAGCGGCGGTGAATTAATAGGCGCGAATATCAACATTGGTGCGCTAACGATTGCAGGATCATCGGCAGATGGTTCTTATAAGGTTAAAAAGGGGGTTATGAGTTTCAACACTGCGACAGAGACGTTGAGTATTGAAGGGAAGGTTAAGGGTTTAGGCATTACTAAGAAGCAGACACTGCTTAGCGGTACGATGGATGATTTTTTGTATGATTATAGTAATACCAACACCCTCAATTTTTTTAGCGCCGAGGGGGCTTCTGAATTAAGCACTAATTTGCTCAGCGCAATTGGACTAACCGGTACGGCATTTGATTTTGTCGGCTACTCGATTGACGTAAATTCGTTAGGTCAGGTTGTCGATGCTGGTGTGATTAATACCTCCAATGCATCAGTAGTGCCTCTTCCTGCCGCTGCTTGGTTATTTATATCAGCGATAGCGGGCTTGGCCGGAGCAAAGCGCCTGTCGCGCGAAAAGCGAGCTGC
>JAQWNG010000023.1 GCA_029246385.1 Halioglobus sp. | reverse complement strand
TGAGTCACTTGTTGCATCTGAATAGTTGTGACAACTATCCCAACAAGTGCCCACACATCTGTCTTCATCTTCTTGTTAAACAACATCTGACGCCGCTAGGGGCGCAGATAAACGGTGAGAACCTGCCTCATCGAGGAGGCGTAGTATACGCGTAGGGTCAGTCACTGCAAGGGCTTTTGCTGAATTATTTTCCAGTTTCCACAAAGAATCAAAAAAATCTGCAAACTGGTACCGCACTGACACGCCGAGTGGCTTAACGAGACCCTCCTAAACCCTCTTTCGACAGACGGTTTTGCCGGCTCAAGCCGCCTATCATCAGAATCCGGTGACTTTTTTTGACGTTTAGCCACCGATCAGAGCCGCACACTGGCGATAAACACCACGCCTGGCAACTTGCGAAGACGTCAGCCTGAGCGCTTCTTACGCCAGCTCACTATCTGCATTACCGGCCCTGACAAAGCATAGACTACAAAGCCAGCCAGCAATACACTGGGCGGATCGAGGGTAATCAGGCCAAAAATAAGCACCACAGCAATCATCACCACAAAGGGCACCCGGCCGCGAAAGTCGATACCCTTAAAGCTATAGTATGGGAAGTTAGCAATCATAAAAAAACCGACGGTCGCAGTCAGCAGACCAACAAAAACTGCCAACTCCTGCGGCAACTCGTTGCCGATCCATCCCAGATCGTTACAAACCCAGACGGTACTGGCAATAATGGCGGCCGCTGCCGGACTCGCCAAGCCAGTGAAATAGTTTTTGTCTGCGTTTTCGATCTGGGTATTAAACCGCGCCAAACGCAGTGCAGCACAAGCGACATATACAAATGCCGCGCTCCAGCCAAATTTGCCCAATCCTCCCAAACCCCAGCTAAACATCACCAGCGCTGGCGCGACTCCAAATGACACCATATCTGCCAGGCTATCATATTCCGCCCCAAACTTACTGGAAGTGTGAGTCAGGCGCGCGATACGCCCGTCCAGTCCGTCCAATAACATGGCAAAAAATATTGCGACAGCGGCATTCTCGAAGTCTCCGCGCATAGCCGCAATGATGGCGTAAAATCCGGCAAGTAATGCCGCTGTGGTAAATAAGTTAGGCAATAGATAGATGCCCCTGTGCCGCACCGTATGGCCATTCTCTGATACTTCCTCCTCATGCTCGTCCACCAGTAAGTCGATACGTGGCGTGCCGCTGCTCGTTGCTGACGGCTCCGCTACATCTACCGACCCGGGCGTTTGCTCGAGAGAGGTGTCACCCTGATCATTCATGCAGCTATCCCCTGTGCAAATTTTCGTTATGGTATCAAACCCTGTCACTGTAGGTGTGCCTAGCGACGTCCCACAGCGATTTAACCACCGGACTGACGAGTCTTTGCCTCTGGCTAAGAAGTCCCACTGTGAGTGGCGGCAAACTTTCTTGCACATCAATCACGGCTACCCTCTCCGCCATTCCACTCGCTTCGATGACTAGCTGGGGTGCGATGCCAATGCCCAGGCCCAAACTGACCATGGCGACAATTGCTTCATGGCCTGCTACCTGCGCATAAATACGCGGTCGGATACCTCGCTCTCGAAACCAGACATCCAATGTCTCTTTAGTGACACCCCGCTCTGGCACAATAAACGGAATGTTATTCCAATCGATATCGCCACTGGGTAAATCTCGCGCTACCACCATGTCCCGCACCGCGCAGTCCGCTGCTGGCACACAAAATTGCAGCGGAGACTGCAGCAGCGGCAGAAATTCTAAGCGCCGCGGCAGTTGGCTAGGCCGGCCACTCACTGCGATATCATCCTGACGCGCCAGTATCCTGCCGATACCGTCAGCCTGATCACCGGTATGCATCTTGATCTCCACCGAAGGATGGGTCAAACGAAATGCTGCCAGAATGGGTGCCAATACACTATACGTGGCCGTAACGGAGCAGTAGAGACTGACTTCTCCCGCCAGATCTTGGGCGCTGCCCAACTTGCGCCTCAGCTGTTGCCACTCGTCTGCCGCATTGCGTGCATACCCCCTGAACTCGTAGCCGGCGCTCGTCAGCGTCACGCTACGATTGTCACGCTCTAACAAGCGATGCCCGAGTTCATCCTCAAGACGCTGTATCGTCCTACTTACCGCAGAAACGCTCATATTCAGCAGTTCACTACTACGACTAAAATTGAGCGTATCTGATACTGAAAGAAAGACCGACAGGGCACGACTGTCCATGCACAATCACCTGCATTGCATAATTCGCAACACAATATTACATATATAGCGTTTTACGCAAGCATTGAAGTGGCGTATGGTGCGCGCAAAACAGACGGCATTTCTACCGGAGGAATTTCATTATGGCACACAACTATTTTAACACCCTGCCGCTGCGCCTGCAGCTTAACCAACTGGGCAAATGCCGCTTCATGGGGCAAGCAGAATTCAGCGACGGCGTAGATATGATTCGCGGCAAAAAGATGGTCATTGTTGGTTGCGGCGCACAAGGCCTCAATCAGGGATTAAATCTGCGCGACAGCGGGCTTGACGTGTCTTATGCACTCCGCGATAGCGCGATCAGAGAAAAGCGTCAATCGTGGAAAAATGCGACAGAGAACGGATTTAACGTTGGCACCTACGAAGAATTGATTCCGCAGGCCGATATGGTGCTCAATCTCACGCCGGACAAGCAGCACACTAATGTTGTTACAGCGATTATGCCGCTAATGAAAGAAGGGGCCTGCCTGTCCTATTCCCACGGCTTTAACATCGTCGAGGAAGGCATGCAGATTCGCGACGACATCACCGTCATCATGGTCGCTCCAAAGTGTCCCGGAACAGAAGTACGTGAGGAGTACAAGCGCGGCTTCGGTGTGCCCACTCTGATTGCAATACATACAGAAAACAATCCCAACGGCGACGGCATGGAATTAGCTAAAGCCTACGCCGCCGGCACAGGCGGGCATCGTGCAGGTGTATTGGAATCGTCCTTCATCGCTGAAGTGAAGTCTGATCTTATGGGTGAGCAGACTATTCTCTGCGGCATGCTCCAAACCGGAGCGATTCTCTGCTTCGACAAAATGGTTGAAAAAGGCATCGACCCTGAGTATGCATCTAAACTGATTCAGTACGGCTGGGAGACTGTGACCGAAGGCCTGAAACACGGCGGCATCACCAATATGATGGACCGCCTGTCTAACCCCGCCAAAATTCGTGCCTTTCACCTAGCACAAGAATTAAAAATCATCATGCGCCCGCTATATGAAAAGCACCAAGACGATATCATGACTGGTAAGTTCTCACGCACGATGATGGAAGACTGGGCCAACGATGACGCCAATCTTCTAAAGTGGCGCGCCGCTACTGCTGAAACCGCCTTCGAAAAGTCAGCCAATACCAGTGCCGACATTCCAGAACAAGAGTTTTATGATCACGGCATCCTGTTGGTTGCTATGGTTAAGGCCGGTGTCGAGCTGGCCTTTGAAACCATGGTGTCTGCGGGCATTATCGATGAATCGGCCTACTACGAATCTCTCCATGAGACCCCACTGATCGCCAACACGATTGCACGTAAGAAGCTATACGAAATGAACGTAGTAATTTCTGACACTGCCGAATACGGTTGTTACTTGTTTGATCACGCATGCAGACCCCTGTTGGCTGACTTCATGAGCAACATCGATACAGACGTGATTGGCAGGGGAATTGGTGGAGACAATGACGTCGACAACATGGAATTGATCGCGGTCAATGAAGCCATCCGCAGCCACCCAGTAGAAATCGTCGGCAAGACACTTCGCGGTTATATGACGGCTATGAAGCGCATCGCCTAAAATGGTGATACTAGCGAATAAAAAAGGGGCCTATTAGCCCCCTTTTTTATTCATTCAGCACTCTTCAGCCTACCGTTTTAATTGACATTAATACTCAAAAAATTGCACCACATTAAAGGCTCAACACCTTCTCCCCGCGAGAAATCCCAGCAACACCCGAGCGCACAACCTCAAGAATGTCAACATCAGACATCGCCGCCACAAAGGCATCAAGTTTTTCGCTGGTGCCTATAATCTGAATGGTGTAAACCTCGGGGCCCACATCCACAATCTGCCCACGAAAAATATCAGTAGTACGTTTGACCTCATGGCGCGCAACGCCAGCGGCACGCACCTTAATCAACATCATGTCCCTTTCAATATGGGCACCTTCCGTCAAGTCGGCAAGCTTCACAACATCGACCAACTTATTGAGCTGCTTGGTGAGCTGCTCGATGCGCAGGTCACTATCTGCCGTCGTCAAAGTTAGTCTTGACAACGTAGGATCATCCGTGGGGGCTACGTTCAACGTTTCAATATTGTAGCCGCGCTGAGAGAACAGACCGACGACGCGAGACAGTGCACCCGGCTCATTTTCCATCAACATAGAAATTATCCGTCGCATCTCAGGTCCTCTCGTTCTTGCTGAGCCACATATCCTTCATCGACCCATTGGGAGCGATATGCATCGGATATACGTGTTCATTGGGGTCAATAATAACATCCAAAAACACTAGTTTGTCCTTCATGGCAAACGCCTCGTCCATAGCATCGTCTAAGTCAGCAAGCTTTGTCACCTGCATGCCCACGTGACCATAAGCCTCAACTAGCTTGACAAAATCGGGAAGAGAATCTTCATACGTGCTCATAGCATAGCGCCCCTCATACTGCATATCCTGCCACTGCGTTACCATGCCGAGATTATTATTACGCAAATTGATAATCTTGATGGCAGAGTTGTATTGGGTACAAGTAGACAATTCCTGAATATTCATCTGAATACTGCCTTCGCCGGTGACGCAGGCAACGTCCATATCTGGAAAGGCTAATTTCACCCCCATGGCCGCCGGCAGCCCAAAACCCATAGTTCCCAAACCACCGGAATTGATCCAACGCCGTGGTTTATCGAATGGATAATACTGGGCCGCAAACATCTGATGCTGCCCAACGTCGGAAGTGATAAAGGCATCGCCTTTCGTTGCGCGGTAAAGGCTTTGGATAACCTGCTGCGGCATGATCATGTCACTTTCACCATAACGCCGCCCAGTGAACAACCCCTGGGCCGCCCGCCACTCTTCAATCTGCTGCCACCACAGATCCAATGCAGACTGATCCGGCAAGCTGTTATCTTTCTCGCGCAGCAATGAAATCTGCGCCAGTAGTTCCGTCAACACTGGCTGAACAGGACCGACGATAGGAACATCCGCTATTATAATTTTAGAGATAGAGGCAGGGTCTATATCAATATGGATCACCTTGGCACCGGGACAAAATTTCTCTACGGTATTCGTTACTCGGTCATCGAACCGTGCACCAATAGCGAGAATACAGTCGCTGTTATGCATAGCCATATTCGCTTCATAGAAACCGTGCATTCCTAACATCCCTAAGCATTGGCGGTCACTGCCAGGGTAGGCTCCCAGACCCATCAAGGTTTTAGTGACGGGGTAGTTCAATCTCTTCGCTAACTGCGTTAGCTGCTCGCTCGCGTCTCCGAGCAGCACACCACCGCCGGCATAAATTATCGGACGTTTCGCAGCCAGCAACAGTTTCGCTGCTTTTTTTATCTGCCCCGTATGGCCACGCTGAGCAGGCGCATAGGAACGCATCTTCACGGTTTCCGGATAGTGATACTCATACTTCGCATCGGGTCGCGTAAGATCTTTCGGTATGTCGATAACGACAGGCCCCGGACGACCGCTAGCGGCAATATGAAAGGCTTTTTTAATCATGATCGGCAAATCTTCAGTACGCTTAACCATAAAGCTATGCTTTACAATGGGCCTCGAAATACCGACCGTATCTGTTTCCTGAAAAGCATCCTCGCCGATCAAGTGGCTCTGCACTTGGCCTGCTAAAACGACCATAGGAATTGAATCCATATAAGCGGTGGCAATGCCAGTAATGGCATTGGTAGCACCTGGGCCAGACGTCACCAAGACAACGCCTGGCTTACCAGTCGCTCTAGCGTAACCGTCTGCGGCGTGGGTCGCTGCTTGCTCATGGCGCACCAATATGTGAGGCACCTTACAGTCTTTGAATAGGGCGTCATATATATGCAAGACCGCTCCACCGGGATATCCAAAGATGTACTCAACACCTTCGTCTTCAAGTGCACGGGCGATCATCTCACCGCCAGATAACAACTCCACAATCAATCTCCAATATCAAAACGTCTGGCGCGTAGCCCTCGCCGGATCATTCCAAAGTAGCGTGTGGATATCACTTAAGAGACACCTGAATCGGTATCTGATCAGCTACACCACCCCCAATTACAAGCTAGATACACTGCCCAACAGCACCCACTAAGGGGATACGATCACGAACAAACTGTGCATCGGTAGCCCTGCGGGGTAGCGCAGTGTCTGGCCCTCAATTTAGCCAATGCGGCACAAATTGAATAAGGGACTTACAAGCAGCTGCGTCAAATAATCACATTGATACAGTAGGCCAGTGGCCGAGGGTACTCGGCGATAGCCATTGCCATTTGCAAGACGCGTCTATTGTCACGTCTGAAGGTCCAGAAAGTCAACCACCGCTGAGGCCGGTCGTCGACCGCTGCCCATGACCAGATTGCTTAAGCCCCTAATGTGGCGTATTTTGGCCTATAACGTATTTGATCACAAAGGCACGCTGGTGAAGAACATGGATACTGTCGGTGTATCGGCATTAACAACGGCGCTATTTGCCCTCCTAGTGTCCTACGCCACTGCTGACGAAACTATCTACCTTTGGCAGAACGAAAAAGGCAATCTTGTTAATAGTGACCGACCACCACCAGTCGGCATTGAGTATGAAGTGATCTCCACAGATTCAAGCATGGTGCGTAAAGTCGACGCCAATCAAGGTGCTGTGCCGCATACTAGTAAGCCCACTCCCATTGACGATTTTGGACCGGTGGACACGGCGGCGCTCAAGGCGGAAAAGAATGCGCTTTTCTGCGAGCAGGCTAGAGCTAACCTCGAACAGATGGAAACGCATGCACGCATTAGAATGCGCAACGCTCGGGGTGAGTTGCGCTATTTGAGTGAAAAACAAAAAGCCGCTGAACAGGAGAAGACGCTAGCGGTTATCAAAGCGCACTGCTAATAGCGGCGATAGCATTTGATCTAGAGTCTTTATTTTAAATTACGGCTCTAGACCAATGCAGGGTGCTGGCTCTTCTATTATTTTAACACCGTGAAGCTAGATTCGCCCTTCTGGTAATCAACCGCTACAACATCTCCCGGTTGAAGATCCCCAGACAATATGCGCTGCGCCAGCGGATTTTCTAATGCTTCCTGTATCGCCCGCTTCAGGGGTCGCGCACCATAGACAGGGTCAAAGCCCAATACTACCAATCGATCCATAAAAGCGTCGCTAATTTCCAACGTCAACTCTCGTTCTGCCAAACGAGCCTGCAGGCCCTGCAATTGAATCCTAGCAATCCCACGAATCTGTGCAATCGCCAACGGATGAAATACCACCGATTCGTCCACCCGGTTGATAAACTCAGGTCGAAAATGGGTTCCTACTACCTCCATCACCGCAGCCTTCATCTCCTCGTAATTGTCTTCTTCCGCCATTTCTTGAATCAGGTGAGAACCCAAGTTAGAAGTCATTACCACCACCGTGTTTCGAAAATCGACCGTCCTCCCCTGCCCGTCAGTGAGTCGGCCATCTTCGAGCACTTGCAACAAAATGTTAAAGACATCCGGATGCGCCTTTTCGACCTCATCCAATAGCAGTAACGCATAAGGGCGCCGTCTTACGGCCTCTGTCAGATAACCGCCCTCCTCGTAGCCCACATAGCCCGGAGGGGCGCCAATGAGGCGCGCTACTGAGTGCTTCTCCATAAATTCCGACATATCCAACCGCACCATTGCATCATCACTGTCGAACATGAAGTTTGCGAGGGCTTTGCAAAGCTCAGTTTTCCCCACGCCTGTGGGGCCCAAGAATAGAAAAGAGCCGTTGGGGCGTTTAGGGTCCGACAGCCCCGCCCTAGAGCGTCGCACGGCATTAGACACCGACTTAAGCGCATCATCCTGCCCCACTACTCTTTCACGCAGGGCGTCCTCCATACGCGACAGCTTCTCCCTGTCACCCTCCATCATCTTGGACATAGGAATACCGGTCCAGCGCGACACAACTTCGGCGATTTCCTCTTCGGTTACTTTATTTCGCAGCAGTACAGCTTCTGTAGTCTCCGTTTCATGTGCCTGTTCCAGCTGTTTTTCCAACTCAGGAAGACGCCCATATTGCAGCTCCGACATCCGCGTTAGGTCACCGGCTCGACGCGCCCCCTCTAAGTCCAACTTGACTTGCTCCAAGTCACTTTTAATCTGTGCAGCGCCGTGCACGGACGCTTTTTCCGCCTTCCATATCTCCTCTAGATCAGAAAATTCTCGTTCAACTTTTTCAATTTCCTCGTCAAGCAGCTGTACCTGCTTTTTCGCAGCTGTATCGGTATCTTTTTTGACCGCCTCACGCTCGATCTTGAGCTGAATGAGTCTTCGCTCTAGCTTGTCCATTACCTCAGGCTTAGAGTCTATCTCCATACGAATGCGGCTCGCCGCTTCGTCAACCAGATCGATTGCCTTGTCCGGCAATTGGCGATCAGTAATGTAGCGTTCGGACAATCTCGCGGCCGCAATAATGGCGCTATCTGTGATATCCACACCGTGGTGCACCTCGTAACGCTCTTTGAGTCCGCGCAGGATGGCAATGGTGTCTTCCTCATTAGGCTCGTCCACCAACACTTTTTGAAAGCGTCGCTCCAACGCAGCATCTTTTTCAACATACTGGCGATATTCGTTCAATGTGGTGGCACCCACACAATGCAATTCTCCGCGGGCCAGTGCTGGCTTAAGCATATTACCAGCGTCCAGTGAGCCCTCGGCTTTGCCTGCACCCACCATCGTGTGGAGCTCATCAATGAACAAGATGATACGCCCCTCCTGCTTGGACAGCTCAGTAAGTACCGCCTTGAGTCGCTCCTCGAAGTCCCCGCGGAATTTGGCGCCGGCTAATAAAGCACCTAGATCGAGTGACAACACGCGCTTGTTCCGCATGCTTTCAGGAACTTCACCGTTGACGACGCGCTGAGCGAGGCCCTCGATAATCGCAGTTTTTCCAACACCAGGCTCACCAATCAGCACGGGGTTGTTCTTGGTGCGACGCTGCAGCACCTGAATGGTTCGTCGGATCTCATCGTCTCGACCTATAACAGGGTCTAGCTTGCCCTGCTCAGCTCGCTCGGTAAGGTCGATCGTATACTTGTCCAGCGCCTGCCGTGACTCCTCGGCCTCTGGATTATCAACAGACTCGCCGCCGCGCATCGCATCGATAGCCGCTTTTAGGTCCAGCCGCTTAAGACCGCTGGCTTGCAACAACTTACCCGCTGGCGTGTTACTTTCCAGCATGGCCTGCAACACCAGCTCACTAGAGATGTAGGTGTCGCCGCCCTGCTGGGCCAGCTTATCAGTGACATTCAGAATACGGTCCAAGTCGTTCGAAATGTGTATATCGCCGGCTGTACCCGAAACGGTCGGCAATGCATCAATAGCCGCTTTTGCGCCTGCAACGAGGCCGCTAATATTCGCGCCCGCTTTTTGCAGCAATGGACTGCAGGCCCCGCCAGACTGATCCAGCAGCGCACTCAACAGATGCAGGGGCTCTATAAAGTTATGGTCTCTACCCAAAGCCAAAGATTGGGCATCAGCCATAGCGCCTTGCAACTGATTCGTCAATTTATCCATTCTCATAATACGTGATCCTACCTAATGATCTTCGTGGGAGGTATACCCAATCCTTGCTGATATAAATGGGGTCTGTTTCCCTTTTTACAAGCAAGGTTACTAAGGCTAGAGCGGACACATCAGCGCAACATAATGAGGCTGGCCATGCGACCGGTCTCACCATCACGTCGGTAGGAGTAGAAGCGTTCTGAATCACGATAGGTACAAAAACCCCCGCCAAAGACATTGGTGACTCCGAGCGCAGTTAATCGGATACGCGCCAGCGAATATAAGTCGCAAAAATAGTGCTCAGGGCGAGTGAGATTAGGTGTAAAGCATTGCGCAACAGTGAATTCGCAAGGTCGAGCCGCTGCTAAAAATCCCTCGCGGACCTCAGCACCCACTTCAAAAGCGTCGGGGCCTATTGCAGGGCCCAACCAAGCCAGCAGCTGATCCGTCTTTGTGTTCATGGCTGCCACTGTGGTCTCGAGCACACCCGACAGCAGTCCACGCCAGCCAGCGTGAGCCGCGGCAACAATATCGCCAGACCGGGAGCACAGCAATATCGGCAAACAATCTGCAGTCAACACTACGCAAGCCACGCCTGCACTGCGGCTCCATTGAGCATCTGCCGTGGAGGCGCATCGGTCCTGCCCCGCTTGCACTGCGGCTGTGCCATGCACCTGTGATAGCCATGAAAGCTTAGTGTTGGGCGGCAGTGCAGCCGCGAGGATGCTGCGGTTCTGCGCGACAGAGCTGTCGGCATCGCCCACATGATAGGCGAGATTAAAGTTCTCGTAAGGCGCTACACTGCAACCTCCCAGGCGAGTAGTACAGCGCGCGATGACACTGGACGGGGCCGGCCAATCGGGCCTAATAAAGAGTGGTGTCACGCGCAAAAGGACGATCTTCCTGTTCCAGTACGGCGATTAGACCGAGAATATCATCGGGCAAGGGGCACTCAAACTCCACCCACGCATTGGTGCCTGGATGCGTAAACCCCAGTGTGCGCGCATGCAACGCCTGCCGCGAAAAGCTGCGCAAAGTATCAACAAGCCTGTCGGACGCACCTTTCGGGATACGAGGACGCCCGCCATACGTGGGATCTCCTATCAGAGGATAACGGCGATAAGCCATATGCACGCGTATCTGGTGCGTTCGGCCGGTCTCGAGGTTCACAGCGATGCGGCTGTGATGGCCAAAACGCTGCGCCAAACGATAATGGGTTATGGCGGGCTTACCCCCCGCAACAAGGACCGCCATTTTCTTACGCTGCCGCGGATGGCGACCCATAGGCGCATCCACTGTGCCTCCGCCCGTCATTGCGCCGATGCACAGTGCACTATACTCTCGTTTGACGGAGCGCGCCTGCAACTGCTCAACCAAACGGTGGTGTGCGGTCAGGGTTTTGGCAACAACTAGTATGCCAGAAGTGTCCATATCCAGACGGTGCACGATGCCCGCCCGCGGCAACAGGGCAAGGTCGGGGGCATGCGCCAACAATGCGTTCACCAACGTCCCCTCTACATGACCTGCAGCGGGATGCACCACTAATCCTGCAGGTTTATTCACCACCAGAATGGTATCGTCCTCAAACACGATATTCAGAGCCATGTCTTGAGCCTGCCAACCGACTGCCGCTTGTAATTCAGTATCGATACGCAGGTCGGCACCAGCCAGCACTTTATCGCGCGGGCGGCACTGCTGACCATCAGCCAATAATGCCCCTTTTTTAATCCATTCCTGCAGGCGGGAGCGGGAGTACTGCGGGAAAAGCTCGGCCGCCGTCTGATCCAATCTGCTACCGTGTAGTTCCTGCGGCACACTTGCCTGCAGTATCACCCGATCATTCATTACAATTCCTATTTATGCGCCAGCCAGCCTGTGGTTAAATACTGCATCAATGACGCTTCTGCGCTCTAACATTTTAGCACGCCCACGACAGCCCGTTAGGTGGAAACATGAAATACATTTTGGTCCTATTATTCAGCCTCGCCCTTCTCGGCTGCTCCAGCAACGAGCAGTTGCCCGATATTGCTGCCGATGCGGGTGAGCAACAAATCTACAATGATGCTCAGGGTTACCTGCGCAGCGACAACTACGACCTCGCTGTGCGCAGTTTCCAACTTCTAGAGGCACGCTACCCCTTCGGCAGTTATGCTGAGCAGGCTCAACTGGAAATTATTTATGCGCATTACAGTGCATACGAGCACGAGGCAGCCGTAGAAGCCGCAGATCGATTTATTCGATTGCACCCACAACACCCCAATGTCGATTATGCTTATTATATGAAGGGCCTAGCTGCCTATACCGGCAACGAGGACATCTTCGCCCGATTTCTGCCCACTGACCCTACGAATCGTGATACCAGTCAAGCCAAAGAAGCTTTTGCTGAGTTTGCACAACTGCTGGCCAGATTTCCGAACAGCCCCTATGCTGCAGACGCAGAAGCCCGTATGATTTCCTTGCGAAATTTGCTGGCCCGTCACGAAATCATCGTCGCCAATTACTATTTGCGACGTGGCGCTTTCCTCGCGGCGGTTAATCGGGGCAGATATGTCGTCGAAAATTTTCAGCAAACCCCGGCAGTAGCGGATGGATTGGCCATCATGGCGCAGGGATATATCTATCTTGAAATGGATGATCTCGCTGACGAGTCCGTCAATGTATTAGCCGCTAACTTTCCCGATTACCCCGCCATCGGCAAAGATGGACAGTTCATTAGTAACTACACTTTGCAAGGTGTACAACGTTCCTGGATAAACCAGGCATCACTGGGCTTGCTCGATCCACCCCAACCACCGCAGTTCGATAACCGTCCAAAAATTTAATCGAGCTACACTACCACAGTGCGCTAATCACCGAGACGCCAACCGGAGGTGATGGGGTAGCGTCGATCGCGCCCAAAGCCTCGCCGGGTAATTCGCACCCCGACCGGCGCCTGACGGCGCTTGTATTCGTTGATATCCACAAGGCGAAGTACTCGCATCACCTGCTCACGGCCTAGGCCGGTGGCAATAATCGCCTCCGCACTGCAGTCCTCCTCTACATATAAGGCCAAAATGCGATCCAAAATGTCATAGGGAGGAAGGCTATCTTCGTCCTTCTGATCCGGCGCCAATTCCGCAGAAGGCGGTCTATCGATGACACGCTGTGGGATGCAAGGTTCCGCAAGGTTGCGGTAACGACACAACTCAAACACCAACGTTTTGGATACATCCTTGAGCACATCAAATCCTCCGGCCATATCACCATAGAGCGTTGAATAGCCAACCGCCATCTCGCTTTTGTTGCCTGTTGTGAGCACTAAAACGCCTCGCTTATTGGAGATCGACATCAGTAGCATTCCACGACAACGGGCCTGCAGATTTTCTTCCGTAGTGTCAGGCTGAGTACCGTTGAACTCTTGCGCCAGACTACTCATGAATGCCTCGTAAATCGGCTCTATAGAAATGACTTTGTATTTCACGCCGAGTATTTTTGCCTGCTCCGCTGCATCCTCTATGCTCATCTGCGAAGTATACCGAAACGGCATCATAACCGCTTCTACTCGCGCTGCTCCGAGCGCCGCAACAGCGATCGCGAGAGTAAGAGCCGAGTCTATGCCGCCCGATAAACCCAAAATCACTGCGGGAAATCGGTTTTTATTAACGTAATCACGAACACCGAGTACCAACGCCTGCCAAGTGGCTTCCAATTCGTTCAGTGGGGCGTGAAACTCAGGGCTAAAAATCTCCACTGCACCGCCATCGAAATCCAATTGTAGCCAGTACGCACCTTCCTTAAACTCTGGCGCAGCCGCCGCGACCGCACCATCTGCGGCGACAGCAAAAGAACCACCATCAAACACCAGTTCGTCCTGCCCTCCCATCTGATTAACATAGACGATGGGAATATTCGCTTGCCTAGCACTTGAGCCCACAGTTTGCCAACGCTCGGCGCGCTTACCCGCGTGAAAAGGCGAGGAGTTTATGTTCAGCAACAACTGCGCGCCAGCCTCTGCCGCCTGGCATGCCGGGGCAGCCTCCCAAATATCCTCACAAATACTCAAACCCACCATCACGCCTTCAATGTTAACAACACAGGGTTGATTACCTACACTGAAATAGCGCTTTTCATCGAAAACCTGGTAATTAGGCAGGCTCTGCTTGCGGTATTGAGCCACTATTTTCCCGCGGTGGAGAACCCCGGCGGCGTTGTAAAGCACACCGTCTTCCCACAGCGGATAACCTATCACTGCATATGCTCCCCCCGTCATGGATGCGCACAAAGTAGTAAGCGCTTGGGTCACCCGCTGTTCGATGCTCGGCCGCAGCAGTAAATCTTCTGGCGGATAGCCGCTGAGAGTTAACTCAGGACACACAACCACCGGCGCCTCATGCACCTGTTCAGCCAACGCTATAGCGTCGATAACTTTCTGTGTATTCCCTTCAAAATCACCTACCAGGGTATTCATCTGGGCCATCAAAATATTCAAGGTACTCATGGAACTCTCAGGTGATGACAATACAAGGGCTATATTGTCCGGAAAAGCGCGGCGTATAGCCAGTCCCTCGTTGAAACAATCCTGTTACACTGGGCCTTATCCTTTATTTCAGCAGCACTCACAGGCCAGCGCACGGTGAATCGTCCAGCCCCACTTACCCAATTTGAAGTCCACTCTCAGAGCTATCAAAATCTCGCGCTGTTCCGTATTTATGTGGCCTATCGATCCATACTCTCCATTGTATTACTAATTTTGCTGGTAAGCCCCGACACCCGTCTGCTGGTGGGCTCGCTTAACCCTGATCTTTATACAACTGCAGCGTTGATCTATCTAGCAACTAGCATTCCACTTGTGGGTGCGCTATCTACGCGCTTCAACGAAAATCAGGCCCTGATGCTATTGGTCTTCCTGGTGGATATTGTCGCCATCACCTTACTCGCTGACACTAGCGGCGGCATGACCAGCGGACTACCGGCGCTGTTAGTCATTACAGCCGCCTCCAGCGCGGTTCTTATCTCAAATCGAAAGCTTGCGATGCTGGTCGCTGCTATCAGTGTGCTTGCTATTTTGCTGGATACGGCTTGGTTGATACTGCGCGACGTCCTCGACATTGGTTCACTCTTTCCCGCCGGGCTTTTGGGACTGCTTATTTTCGGCGTGGCACTTATGGTGCAGACAGTCGCCCACCGTCTAGGTCGGGCCGAAGCGCTGGCACGAGACCGCGCCAGCGAACTCTATAGTCTGCAACGACTCAACGAACAAATAGTGCAGCATATGCAAACAGGTATCCTGCTGGTCAATAATGAGGGACTTGTGCGAGTCATGAATCAGTCCGCTATTCGATTACTCAAGCCAGAAACACAGATGACAGAACAACAAGGAGGACAGTTGGAAGACTACTGTGTACAACTGGCAGACCAGTTCAAACAATGGAAACGCTCTGGCATGCATCGCGCCAAGCCATTTTCAGTCGCAGACGGCGGGAACCCAGTGATTGCCAACTTCCAAGCATTGCAGCCCAATATAAATCTTGAGTCACTTGTTTTAGTAGAAGACTATGCACCAGCGACCCAGTACGCGCAGTCGCTAAAACTCAACTCTCTGGGCCGACTGACGGCCAGTATCGCCCATGAGATTCGCAACCCGCTTGGCGCCATCAGTCACGCCGCCCAACTACTGCAGGAATCATCTGATCTTGTGCCCTCTGACCACCGCATGGCAGATATCATTCAACATCACAGCGAACGTGTTAACCAAATTGTTGAAAGCGTCATGCAAATCTCTCGTCGCGAGCCGCCTAAACCAGAACAGCTACTACTGGCATCTTGGCTAAATGATTTCGTTCGTGAATATCTAAACGCGCTAAACCGGCCCGCGCAAGTAACTATTGATTGTGACTATAAAGAATTGCTTATCGAATTCGACCCGGAAAATCTACAACGTATCTTTGCAAACTTATTGGACAATGCGCTGCGCCACAGCAAGCAAGAGACAGGCAAGGAAACAGCGCGCATCTATATTAATGTTGACAATAGTCTCCATCAATACCACATCAATATGATTGATAATGGTAGTGGCGTAGCCTTCGCTGATCGGGCTAAACTATTTGAACCTTTCTTCACTACAATGTCTGAAGGTAGCGGGATGGGCTTGTATCTCTGCAAGGAGCTCTGCGAAATCAATAATGCGAACCTCGATTATCGACCTACGAGTAAAGGGGAAAGCTGCTTCCGTATCTCTATTAATCAAAGAGCTCTTTAAATGGAAACTCAAAGCGTTTTAATCGTGGATGATGAACCTGACATCAGAGAATTATTGGATATCACGGTAAGCCGCATGGGGCTTAAAACCCATAGTGCGGCTACACTCGCGGAGGCTAGAGACCTTGTCGCGCGGGTGCAGCCTGACCTGTGCTTAACCGATATGCGTTTGCCCGATGGCAACGGCATCAGCTTAGTACAATACATCCAGCGGGAATTTCCTCACATTCCCGTTGCTATGATTACCGCACATGGCAGCGTAGAAACCGCTATTTCTGCTCTCAAAGCTGGGGCTTTCGATTTTATAAGCAAGCCGGTTGAGCTAGATAATTTACGCAGACTCATAAGCTCGGCCTTGCAATTGCAAACCGACACAAGCCGTGCAAAAGATGCAATGGACGAAGGACTAATTGGTGATGCTGCAGCTATTCAAACTTTGCGCGAGCAAGTATCCAGGCTCGCTCGAAGCCAAGCACCAGTGCATATTCACGGCGAATCCGGCAGTGGCAAGGAGGTTGTAGCCCGCCTAATTCACAACAACGGACCACGGTCCACGGGCGCTTTTGTGGCTGTTAACTGTGGTGCGATCCCGCCGGAGTTAATGGAAAGTGAGTTATTCGGGCATATCAAGGGTAGCTTCACCGGCGCTAGTCAAGACAAAATAGGACTCTTTCAAGCAGCCTCTGGCGGCACGCTGTTCCTTGATGAGGTCGCCGATCTACCGCTTGCCATGCAGGTCAAACTTCTGCGTGCGATACAAGAAAAAACTGTAAGACCGGTGGGCGCAAGCGAAGAACAGCAGACTGACATCCGTCTCCTTAGCGCAACCCATAAAGATCTCGCTGGCGAGGTTGAGGTCGGAAGATTCCGACAAGACCTCTACTACCGCATCAATGTGATCGACGTAAAAGTACCCAGTCTGCGCGATCGACTAGAGGACGTCCCCGCTCTGACTAAAACTATTCTAACTCGCATTGGCATAGAGCACGGAGCAGTCAATAGTCACCTAGACGATTCTGCCGTGAACGCACTAAATAACTATGCATTCCCCGGTAATGTGCGCGAACTGGAAAACATACTAGAACGCGCACTCGCACTATCCGACGGCGGCACTATCAGTGCCGATGACCTACAGCTCCCCAGCATACTGCACAAAAGCTCTATCCCATCCAACGAAGAAAAACATAAAGACAGTGTCAAAGCGCAGCAGCAACATGATGCCCACGGCGATCTCGAGGGCTATCTGGAAAATATAGAAAGAGAAATTATTAGGGAAGCACTGGAAGCCAGTCGCTGGAACAAGACCGCAGCAGCAAAACTTTTGGGAATCAGCTTTAGGAGCCTGCGATATAAACAAAAAAAACTCGGACTGGACAGTTAATCTGCATTACCAGCACAGTTTGGCAAGTCCATCACCTGTCACCGACTTGACGCCCATTGAGTTTAGACTCAACGTGGCACACAGCTGATCTTTAATCTGATGGAGTTGCGGCTTAGCGTAAAGCGTGTAGGTATATTCAGCTGTTGCTATATCGATGATATAGACTCTGTTCTTTGCCAGTACAGAAATATCCCCCCCACTCGAGTCAATAGCATAAGGGCTGGCAGTAAAACCTAAGTCCAAAAGAGTCTCGGCATACTGCTTGTGGGCGATAAAATATTCCTCCTGCCTGATCATAATATCTTGTAATTCAGCAGTGGCTAGACTTCGTCGCGCATTAATTAGCTGCCGCTGATACGAGGGTAATGTCAGAACAAGTAATATTGATACTATTGAGAGCACAATAATGAGCTCCATTAAAGTGAAGCCTTTATAATAGGTGCTCTTCACCGCTTCACGCCAGAATATCTATAAGGAATCAATGCCAGGTTGCCGCCAGTAGATTCGGTATACTGCTGTTGCAGACGAGGACGCTAGTGTGCTGATGTTGGGCACCTCAACCATATCAGCATCATACAACTCGGGGCTCTCAGCTGACGGAGGAACAACTCCTCCCACAGGTACCATGCGTGCGGCAACTCCCTGAATAACGTGGGCGCTACCACGACGCGTCGCACTGCCATCCACCCGCACATCCACCTCAAAAATTGCCGCATCAAAGCGGTTGCTACTCAGTACTTTGGCTTGTGACCCCTGAACCGGAAAGTTTTGCCATAACAGCGGATCTTGTCTGGTGATACGATAGTCGAGTTCGTAACCTTTCGAGGTAGCAGCCGATACCGGCAGCCTTAAAAGTCTGATTTCGCAATCCAGGACCTTCGGATCCAGTGGGCAATTTGAATCCCCCACTTCTGTATCAAGCAAGAAGTTTCTCGGACTCTGGGACAACTCATCGGCAATAGCTTCTGCTCTTTGAAAAGCCTCTTCCAAAAACTGGTCATTGCCAGCCATGCGCATTTGCAGCAAGGCAGTTTGCATTGTCGTCGTCGCGATGATCGCTAGCATCAGCATAAAAATAAGTGCGAGAAACAGCGCCACTCCGCGGCTTTTTTTAATTGCAGGGTTCAGCTGAATCGTCATAGCTGTGTTAGTTTAACCTCGAAATTGCAATCGGTTTCTGAGGAGGATTGATGAGCTCATTACGCGCCTCAAATAGAAATCGTGACGGGGCAAAAGAATCTTCTGGCCCAAGGCATACGAATTTTGATCCTTATGACCCGGAATCCTACTGACACTGCGCAGCAGGATGTGAATTTTCGCCACAACGGCATACTGCATTTCATCACCGGTCGGGGCAGCTTTATACTGGTTTGGAACCCCATCGGCGTCAGTATCAATACCAAATTCAAACTGCAGATCTTCCACCCCCTCTGCAAGGCATCGCAAGGTCATCCTGTGGCCAGCAAGTGTCTCCATACAAAGTGTCGGGATGCCGTCACTCGAAGACACAGAGTACCTGCGGATAAAAAAGATCTTGGAAACCGCCTCCCAGTAGCTGTACAAAGACATGTCTATAGATGGATCAAGCAAATCAATGGGGCGCAACTTTTGCCACTCAGCCGATGCATCCGACGCTAGTCGAAAATACCAGATTTCACCTGTAGACGCGGTAAGTCCGCCAGCGACCACGCCTCGATGCAAACTTGCGTCACTCGCCGTGCGTTTGATCGCCAAAAGGTCGGTATTTAGCTGTATCGCGTCCGCATCTAGGCAGGTAAATGCCGTACCTTTTTGGGAAGTCGGCACGGCATTACCAGGATAATTATTTACGAATTCCAAGGCATTTTCTACATCCAAACTCCAATTTTGATGACTACAATCTTCGCCCACCGGCACTGCGACAACCTCACTCACTGAGGGAACGCCAGCATAAAATCCTACCATCGCCAACTCTCGTGACAACAGGCGCATCGCATAACGTCCGCTTTCCTGCATTCGCGCCAGCTCCTCATCGTAGACGGCACTCCGTTTAGCGCCCAGATAGGTGCTGACAAAACCTGCAGTGAGAATAACCCCCAAGAACATTGACACCATAAGCTCAACCAAGGAAAACCCGTGCCCTGACGCAGCACCAAGATTTCGAATGGTAGCAGCCATGCTTAACGGCTTCCTATGTAAGTAGACAAAAAGAGGCGCCGTCGTCTCACACTGTAATCAAGCGCTGTATGCTGTATCATATTGGCCCTAAAACCCTCTGTACCGCAGACCATCAGCATGGACTGTTGAACAACCGTGGAGACGCCCCAGCTTATGGTTACAGCCACTGCCCCATCATTATTTGAGATACACGCCCGAGGTGATATCAGTCCACCTGAGTTCGCGCTGCTGCCTACCACAGCGCGTCCCAACAGCCTGGACTCCCACTGCCATAAGTCAAACGTTGCAATCTGTGGCGCAGTGCAGATAGAGACATTGCAATCAACGTCTGGCAACGGCAGTAACTGTGTAGTGTCTCCGATTTCCACCGCCCGATAAGCCTCATGCTGTTCAGGGTTTGCCCGCATACGTTCAACAATGTCACGCCCCAACGCCGTTGCAGTCGAGCGCTGACTCGCCTCAGAGACGATTTTTTTCGCCGTCAATTGTACTGACATGAGGCCCATTACTCCCGTCGAAAAAATTAGTAATGCCAACAGATACTCCAGCATGCCCATGCCTCTCTCAACAGACACTGCGTATTTTAGCTGCGCTCGAGCATGCCGATTTAGCAGGGCATACAACAGGCTATTGCACATTACATCACGTGGCATTTCCCACGACCTTTCATCAAGCGCGCTCTACCGACATTATTGATAACGATACTCAACGACTCTGCATCTGCATCGTTAGAAGGACAGAACAACAGCGTACGATTACTGTGGGAAAACCCGCTGGGGAGAAAGTTAATGATTGTAAACGCTGCTCTGGTCCCATTCCGATTGGTTAACCGGTAGCCCGACGGCAGACCCTCAAACACCTGAAGCACCTCATCGGTACCCGTGTCGACAACCTTATCCTTGTTAATATTTGCAAACACAATCCAGCCATCGACATACGCACCAGAGCATTGCGCTTTGCCGCTCACAGCCATCGCTGAAGGGCAGATACTGACAGGTCGGTTGCGCATGACCGCCTCACTGCGTGCGAGATTAATTGCTCGCAGAAAGCGAATTGACTCAGAGCGCAGCCGATTACCTTGCAACAAGCCCTGCATTGACGGAGCGCCCAAGGACAGCGTAATCGTAATAACCATCAGCGCGACCATCAATTCGATCAGAGTAAGACCCCTGACGCGGCGATAAAGCGACACTTTCCTCACCGCACCCCTCCTGTTGAAAACAAGCATAGGAATACAGCGAAAAAGATGCCAGCTGCTGGCGACTTTTGCTGGAAAACGACCTCATTGGATGCCCGAGAGGGCCTGATCAATGCGTATTAGGAGGCGCTAGATATTGATTGCGTCGATGCGCAATTCACGCGGCAACGAAAATGTAATATTTTCGGAGCGTCCCGCCAACTCAACCGCGACATTAGCACCGAGAGCAATAAGGCCGCCTAGCACTTCCTGCACCAGCACCTCGGGAGCAGAAGCACCGGCGGTGACCCCGATGCAGGACTTACCCTGTAACCAAGCCGGATCAATGTCGTCGGCACCATCGAGAAGATAAGCTTCCACCCCCATCCGTTGGGCCAGCTCCGCTAGTCGATTGGAGTTGGAGCTATTAGGAGAACCTACGACCAGCACAAGGTCACATTTTGCCGCCAGTGCTTTTACCGCATCCTGACGATTTTGCGTGGCATAGCATATATCATTTTTCCGCGGTCCTTCAATATTCGGATAACGCACGCGCAGCGTGTCAATGACCTTCGCCGTGTCATCCACCGATAGGGTCGTCTGAGTAACATAAGACAAGCTGCTGGGATTTTTAACCTGCAGTAATGAGGCCTGCTCTTCATCTTCTACTAGGTATATTTCACCACCTGCGCTGCAATCATATTGGCCCATGGTTCCCTCAACCTCGGGGTGTCCGCGATGGCCAATCAAGACACATTCTCGACCCTGACGGCTGTAGCCAACGACTTCAACATGTACTTTAGTGACCAGCGGGCATGTGGCATCAAACACCTTGAGGAGACGCTGCGCCGCCTCCGTGCGCACTGCTTGAGACACGCCATGAGCGCTAAAAATAACGATGCAGTCATCGGGCACCTCTTGCAAATCGTCTACGAATATTGCACCTCGGTCTCGCAAATCATCGACTACAAACTTGTTATGAACGACCTCGTGGCGCACATAAATGGGGGCGCCAAATACTTCCAGCGCGCGATTGACAATATCAATTGCACGATCAACGCCAGCGCAGAAACCTCGTGGATTCGCCAACAGAACTTCCATTACCCAACATTTCTCATAAAAAATAACTCACATATGTCTGTTCGGACACGGAACGACCTATTGACTTACGCATCGTCAGTGTACCTCTTCAGGCAGCACTCTGTGAATCATGACCTCAAACAGAATATTGCGGCCAGACAATGGATGATTAAAATCTACCGTCACCTCGTCGTCATCAAAAGCAACAATCATACCCGGCAACTCACCACCACTGGCGTCAGCAAAAGAAAATATGAGACCAATTTCCAGGTCTGTGCCATCATCAAACTGCTTACGCGGCAAATACTGTACGTTATTGTCATTGGGCTGGCCAAACGCATCCTCCGGCGGCACGACGAACATCTGCCGATCACCTGGAGCCATCCCAAACAACCGCCGCTCGAAACCAGGCAACAAACTGCCATCACCTATAACAAGTTGAACCGAGTCTCCGCCGAAGTTAGTGTCCACCTCTGACCCGTCCTCTAAACTGACGGAGAAGTTCAAGAAAACTCGAGTTCCTTCGCTTACGGTTACTTGTGTCATTGATCAGCCTTCCGTTCACCTGAAATGGGTCTGTCCCGATGCAAAAAGCTGTCAATTACCATACCAATCGCCCCAAGCGATATCGCAGCGTCAGCAACATTAAAAGCGGGAAAGTAGTGGTCCTCATAGTGGACCGAGACAAAGTCCACCACATAGCCCAGCGCGACCCGATCCCACAGATTACCCAAAGCGCCGCCCAAAATCATGCCGAGGCTTAGCGCCAACAGTAACTGCCCCCGCGGCATGATATACAACCAAATAGCCAGTACTGCGCTTATCCCAGCCGCAGCCGCACTAAAAAAATAACGCTGCCATCCGCCGGCATCGCTCAAAAAGCTAAAGGCTGCTCCGGTGTTGTGCAACAACGTAAAATTCAGCCACCAGAACACAGACACCGGCTGACCATATTCAAGGCCACTGCTCGCAAGCCCCTTGGTATAATGGTCTAGCAGAACAATCAGCAATGCCATACCAAACCATGGCAGAGAGGAAATTCCATTACGCATACCGACGTTGCTCCCCTTCACCTGCAATGTTGTCATTACAGCGGTCGCACAACGTCGGATGAAGCATACTATTGCCGATAGTTGAACTGCGATGCCAACAACGTTCACATTTCTCGTCTTCGACAACGTTGATCTGCAGGCGCAGGTCGGAAAGATCGGTGCTCATCGCATCGGGACCTGCGGCGTCTAAAGGCATCAACGTTGTGTATGACGTAATTAATACAAACCGCAACTCATTCCCCAATGCCTCCAAGCTTCGGCTCAACTCAGTGGCGCAGTAGAGTGTGACGGCAGCATCCAGCGAACCTCGTAGCACACCCGCTGCACGTTGTGCCTCCATGGCCTTATTTACCGCGGCCCGGACTAAAATGACCTGTTGCCAAAAATCTTCTCCCATCGATTCATCACCAGAAAGTCTTTGCAAATTATCACTCCACAATGTCAGCATCACCGACGGGCCTCGTTCTCCTGGCAGGTTCTCCCAAATCTCTTCCGCCGTAAAGCTGAGTATGGGTGCAATCCAGCGCACCAGTGCCTCACCAATGAAGTACATTGCAGTTTGCGCAGACCGCCTCGCTAAGCTTTTTGACTGCGTCGTATAAAGACGATCTTTGATCACGTCTAGATAAAACCCACCTAAATCATTCGCACAAAAATTGTGTAGCATCTGATAGACCTGATGGAAATTATAGCTGCGATAGGCTTCCACGATCTCTTGCTGCAACTGAGCTGCTCTGTCCACCGCCCAGCGATCAAGAGACAACATGTCAGAAAAAGCTATAACGTCCGTATCTGGATCGAAGCCGTCGAGGTTAGATAAAAGAAACCGCGCGGTATTACGAATTCTTCGATAAGAATCGGCGGTACGTTTAAATATTTCTTCACTGACCGCCAGTTCACCACGGTAGTCGGTAGCGGCGACCCACAGACGCAAAATATCGGCACCAAGCTCGTTCATCGCCTTTTTGGCAGGGACAATGTTGCCAAGAGATTTAGACATCTTACGGCCGTCACCGTCTACCGTAAAACCATGAGTCAGGACTGTCTGATAAGGCGCCACTCCGTCGATCGCAATACTGGTCAACAGCGAGGACTGAAACCAACCGCGATGCTGGTCAGAGCCCTCTAGATAGAGATCTGCGGGGCTACGCAGCTCATCCCGCTGACCCAGCACACAGGCATGCGTCACGCCTGAATCAAACCACACATCCAGTGTATCTGTGACCTTCTCGTAATCGTGCGATTCCTCACCCAACAGGTCGGCAGTATCCAGATCAAACCAAGCATCTACCCCCTCCTGTTCTATCCGTTGGGCGACCTGTTCCATCACCTGCGGAGTCTGCGGGTGCAGTTCGCCCGTTTTTTTGTGCAAAAATAAAGCGATAGGAACGCCCCAGGTGCGCTGTCGAGAGATACACCAGTCTGGCCGACTCACCAGCATCGCTTCGATGCGTGCTCTCCCCCATTCAGGCAGCCACTGCACCCCTTCTACGGCAGCCAATGCTTCCGTTAGCAAGCCCTGCTTGCGCATACTCACAAACCACTGCGGTGTCGCTCGAAAAATAATCGGCGTCTTGTGACGCCAACAATGAGGATAAGAGTGCTGAATGTCCTCTCTATGTAAGAGCACACCGCGTTCCTGCAATAACGCAATAATAGCGGTGTGGACCTTCAATACGTGGTGACCCGCAAAATGCTCAGTGTCTGGAAGGTATACGCCGTTCCCACCCACTGGGTTATACACTTCAAGATCGTATTGCTTGCCCACCATGAAATCGTCCTGACCATGTGCCGGAGCGGTATGCACCGCTCCAGTGCCTGCCTCCATCGTGACGTGATCACCGAGAATGATCGGCACCTTTCGATCCACGAAGCAATGACGCAACAATTGATGCTCCAAGGCTGCACCTTTGCATCGTCCCAAGATTTTGAGCGACCCTAAGCCAAAGCGGGAAACACAGGCCTCAGCTAATTCTTCAGCCACCAACAAGGCCCTACCATGCCCTTCAATCAATACGTAATCCAACTGAGGATGAACACATACGGCCATGTTAGCCGGCAGTGTCCAAGGCGTCGTGGTCCAGATAGCCACTGCAATTTCGCCTTCATAGTCGGCGCCGCAGGCCGTGTTAAACGTCGCAGGATCAGCCACAATGAAAGCTACATCGATGGCGATAGAATCTTTGTCTTGATATTCCACTTCTGCCTCAGCCAGAGCTGAACCGCAGTCCATACACCAATGCACCGGTTTAAAGCCCTTGTGCAAATGGCCGTTGTCTACGATCTGTGACAATGCACGAACAATGTTTGCCTCAAATTCGAAATCCATAGTCAAGTAGGGTTTAGACCAGTCACCGATAACCCCCATGCGGATGAAGTCCGTGCGCTGCCCATCAATCTGACCTTTGGCGTATTCGCGGCATTTCTGACGAAACTCCGTCGCAGACACTTTCACCCCAGGCTTGCCAACTTTTTTTTCAACATTAAGCTCTATCGGCAAGCCATGGCAGTCCCAGCCGGGCACGAAAGGGGCATCAAAACCGTCCAATGTCCTGGATTTGACTATTATGTCTTTCAGAATTTTGTTGACCGCATGTCCTACATGCAGATCTCCATTGGCGTATGGAGGGCCATCGTGCAAAATAAATTTAGGGCGCCCGGAGCACTGTTGACGGATTTTTTCGTATAAACCCATTTCCTGCCATTGTTTCAGGCGCTCCGGCTCTCGCTGGGCCAGACTCGCCTTCATTGGAAAATCCGTGCGCGGCAAATTCAGTGTGTCTTTGTAATTGCTCATAATATCTCTATCGAATTCGAGTCCTGGCGATACCTGGCCCGCGTCTTCTCTATATCCCTCGCTATGTTCTCTTGTAACTCTGCTACCGAATCGAACTTTTTTTCATCGCGTACTTTGTGGCGAAACGTGACTTCAATGTATTTGCCGTATAAATCAATGCTGCGATCCAACAAATGCACCTCAAGATTAGCTTTGATGCTGTCATCAACCGTAGGCCTGACGCCAACGTTGGCCACGCCCGGAGCGTTTCGCAGACCGCCACCGGTGACTTCCACCACATAAACGCCAGACAAGGGTGCTCGCAGCCTACGCAATTCTAGGTTAGCCGTAGGCGTCCCAATTTTTCGTCCCAACTGCCGACCGTAAATCACTCGACCAGAAATACTGTAGGGCCGCCCCAACAGGGCCTCCGCTTCTAAAAAATCTGCTCTCTCCAGTGCCTCCCGAATACGGGTACTGCTGACTCGCTCACCGTCGATTGCAAACGTCGGCGTCGATCCGGCAGAATAACCATAGCGCAGTCCTTGCTGCTGGATAAAGTTGATATCTCCCTGACGATCAGCGCCAAATCGAAAATCGTCACCTAGCACAACATAGCGCACACCCAGACCCGCCACAAATATGTCGTCAACAAAACGCTGTGCCGACATGCCTCGGAGCTGTTCATTGAACCGGATGCGCAACAGGCGGTCTACGCCAATCGCCTCCATCGCACGCGTCTTCTCCCAAAAACTCATTATTCGAGCGGGCGCCTTAAGCGGAGAAAAATATTCTCGAGGCAGGGGCTCAAAGACAATAACCAGCGACGGCAGCGACAGCTCTCTCGACTTATCAAGGAGATGGCGAATAACCGCCTGATGGCCCAGATGAACGCCATCAAAAGCACCGATCGTTGCAACACAACCGTGATGTCTGGGCCGCAGATTATGCAAGCCTCGAATCAGTTCCATGCGCTAGGGAAACCCAGTCAGACTAATCCCAAGAGTATAGCGAAAATGCGCGCTCCAGCCTAATTCCGCAGCAGCCTCAAGAGGGTAATATGCCATGCGGAGCATGCTCTCAACGACTTGAAGGGGGCAGCAGGTGCAGCATTCGAGTACCCAACAGTAAATGGCAGGTAAAATAGACGCCAACACCGGCGCCACACAGGAGCAATAATTCGAAAATCCGCTGGTCCCATTGCCAACCGGACCACGCAGTGCTATCCGGCGACATCAATAACAGCGCGGCGCCCATACACGCAGTGGAAACTATTAAACGCAACATATAAATCATCCACCCGGCTTGGAATTGATAGAAACCGGCGCGCAATAACCCTCGTAGTAATAAACCAGCATTCAGCATGGCAGCGACACTGGTAGCCAGTGCAAGCCCCACATGCCCAATGTTCCAAAGGTACATCAGCGGTAAAGTAAACAATAAGTTCATCACCATATTTGCCACCATGGCAATGATACCAATCTTCACCGGCGTAGCCGTATCCTTGCGAGCGTAGAATCCTGGCGCCAAGACTTTTACCAACATGAAGGCCATCAAGCCCAAGCTATAGGCCCGCAAACTCAAGGCCGACATTTCTACATCCATTGGTGTCAGTGCGCCGTACTTAAAGAGGGTAATCAATATAGGCTTTGCCAACAGCACTAGCGCGAGCGCCGAGGGCACTCCGATCAACAACACCCAACGCAGAGCCCAATCGAGAGTGGCACTAAATGAAGTCTCCCGGGCCGCCGCACGATGGGCAGAGAGATTCGGCAAGATTACCGTTGCAATGGCAATGCCAAAAATGCCCAGAGGTAATTCTGCGAGTCGATCTGAGTAGTACAACCAGGAAATACTGCCGGTGGGTAGAAAAGAGGCCAGCACCGTATCTAACAGCAGATTGATTTGACTCACTGAAACGCCGAACAGCGCAGGCACCATCAATTTGACGATGCGCCTCACGCCTTCGTCTGAACTGTCCCAGATGGGTCGAGGTACCAGGTCCAGTTTGTAGAGCGACGGCAGTTGAAATAAAAGTTGAACAACGCCCGCCAAGAGCACGCCCCATGCCAAAGCGAAAACGGGGTCCTCAAACCAAGGAGCCGCCACCAAAGCCGCAAAAATGAGTGAGAGATTAAGAAATACTGGCGTGAAGGCAGGTACCGCAAATCGACCATAACTGTTGAGTATTGCACCGCAAAATCCGGTCATCGAAATAAGAAAAAGATAGGGAAAGGTGATGCGGATCATCTCTGAAGTCAGGCGAAATTTCTCTGGCTGATCGACGAAACCAGGGGCGAAAATCGTAGTGACAAGAGGAGCCGCAAGCATGGATAGCGCAGTAATGAATAACAGGGAACCGCCCAGAACCCCAGCCACTCTATCGACAAGCGCTTTTACCGCCGCGGCGCTGCCGGCTTTTTTGTAGTCAGCCAACACAGGTACAAAGGCCTGAGAAAAAGCCCCCTCTGCAAACAAGCGACGCAGAAAATTGGGGATTTTAAAAGCTATGAAAAACGCATCCGCATTGGCACTGGCACCAATAAAAGCCGCAATCACCACATCGCGCAACAGACCCAATACACGCGATATCGTCGTCATGACGCCTACCACAGCACTAGACCGCAGCAGGCCGGGACCAGTTTGTAAGGGACTCTGTACGCTACCGTCAGCCATATGCAGTCAAGTGCAGGCGATACGCCTCAGCACCAGTGCTCCCGCAATGATTCACCGTGAATCTGCAGCCACTGCAATGCGATCAATGTGTGTCCGTTAGGAATCCGGTTTTCAGCGAGCATTGTCAAAGCCTCTGTGCGCCCCACTGAGTGCACCAGAATATCTTCACCTTCGTCCTGCAAGCCATGCATCCCTCCAATAGAGGCACTAAGCACACGACCGCAAAACAAGCGGACCTGCTCAGTACACCCACCCGCGCTCGGAAATACAGTAGCAATGGGGACCAGCTCTGACAGCTCACAGCCCGCCTCTTCAAGGGCCTCCCGATGAATGACGTCTTCATCGCACTCGCCAGCCTCGACGACGCCAGCAATCAGCTCGAGCATCCACGGGCTGTCATCGCCACGCAATGCACCCGGGCGAAACTGCTCAATCAGCACTAGACTGTCCGTCTCTGGGTCGTAGGGTAAAACCGCAATAGCATCGCCCCGCTCAAACAACTCGCGCACTAGCGGATCACTCCAGCCGCCATCGAACCGTCGATGTTGCAGCGTTAGTTTACGCATTGAATAGTGCCCAGACCACACCGTCTGGTCATCAAGCACCCTGACGTCTTGCGCTCCAAATTTCAATTCAAACGACATTAGAAGCGACCATCGGTATACCAATTGACGTCGCGCGCATGCGTGTCGACCTGTTCAACGACATCAAGAATCAGTGCAAATAAAGCCATACGCAATAGCAAACCATTATCAGCCTGCCGGAAAATGGCCAGGTTGGGATTATCATTGAGATCATCATCCAATTCTCTGCCACTTGCCCTGGAATCTCGCGGCAGTGGATGCATGATGACGGTATTAGGCTCACAGTGACGGGTATAGATACTCTGATTGAGACAAAAGCGGCCCCGATACTGGTCAGCCTCTTCCTGCGTACTAAATCTCTCCTCCTGAAGACGAGTAGAGTAAACAATATCGACAGCAGAGATGCTCTCCTCCAATTGATCAGATTCCAGGACCTTGTGCCCGGTGCTGCGCAGTGTCTCTACAATCTCTGGCGGCATTCTCAAAGCTTCGGGCGCAACCAAGACAACCTGTACCCCGCTAAACTGACACAACAATTTGCACAGTGAATGCACTGTCCTGCCGTGACGCAAATCTCCCACCATTGCGATGCGCAGTTCATCTAGCTTGCGACCGCTTGCACCGATCTCACTCCGGATGGTGTACAGGTCCAGCAAAGCCTGGCTGGGATGCTCGTTACTGCCGTCACCTCCATTAATCACAGGCACGCGACTTGCCGCGGCAAACTCGGCCACAGAACCCTCCTGCGGGTGACGCATCGCAATCACATCAGAGTAACCGCTGAGTACTCTTGCGGTATCATATAATGACTCGCCCTTGGCAATAGCAGAACTTTCAAAGCCCGTCGTTTCTCGCACTTGACCACCGAGCAAGTTAAAGGCACTGCCAAAGCTGACCCGGGTGCGGGTGCTGGGCTCAAAAAACATGGAACCAAGAATAGCGCCATCGAGCACATTCGTGACACGACGGCGATGGGCGTACGGCGCCATCCGATCAGCCACAGAAAATATACGCTCAACATCTTCTTTCTCAAATTGCTGGACCGAAAGAATGTGACTGCCGGCAAAATTCACGCTGCTTCTCCCCTGATTGGCCGCATTAATAACGCTGCTCGTTTCAGGATTTAGTATACGGGCGATGGCAGGTTCTGCCCATGTGCGTAATACCAAAGAAATTTGATCCCTGCTCAGGCCAGCAAAGAATCACCATACGCCAGAAGTTGCTCCAATAGTGTCTGCTGCGCTTCTGAGAGAGTATCACCCGCCATTAATGCTTCGATCTCTGCCTGAAATTGCTCCATACAGTAACTAGGCCCAGAATCGGGATCGGTTAGCCGTTGAAAGCGAAATTCTTCCCACTCGGCGTATTCCTGCGAAGTAAGACTGTCTGGGTAATTGCGGGCGCGGTAACGAAACAACATTTCGGGCAGACGTTGATCTTCAAAAACAAAACTTGCAGCCGCAAGCTCTTGCGACGTTTGCGCACGCACCTGATCCATCACGCGCTTATCCTGCGCACTAAAAAATCCGCCGCTGTAAAGCATTTGATCTGGATCATTGCGCGCCTCAAATTTACGCCCCTGAGCAATAGCCTGAACTTTAGCAATAAAACCCTTTTCATCTGTGTCACGATAAGCCTTCAACGACTCTAAATGCTTGCGACACTTACTGCCGCTAATTCCAAGGCGCGATGCGGTTGCCGGATCAACCATTTTGGGGGTGAGCAGTATTGGACAGCGGTTGATATGGACCGATTTAAGGCCGAGCCGCTGTTTCCCCTCAGGTAAATCCTCTGCCCGAGTATAGAGTAGCTCCTGCAGCTGCGGTACCTCCAGATCAAAAAGCACTTGAGGGTCTGCGCCCAGATCGAAACAAATGATTTCATTGCTGTTAGTAGGGTGCTTGGCTAGAGGTGCAATCAACGCAATGTTATAACGCTGCGCACCGAACATGCTAGACACGTGAAGAAGCGGCTTCATTCCAGCCACATCCAGTTGCGACAGTGTCGACTGTTTGTCCCTGTGATTCAACACATAGTCATACAAGCGAGGTTGCTTCTCCCTTATAAGCTTAGCCAACGCAATCGTAGCGTGCACGTCTGCAAGGGCCTCGTGAGCACCCTCATGGCTAATACCATTGGCTGCGGTCAAGTCTTCAAGCCGGAAGCTGGGCAACCCGTCCGCGCGCATTGGCCACTCAATACCCTCTGGCCTGAGCGCGCAGGTGGTCCGCACCATGTCGATAATGTCCCAGCGTGAATTTCCGTTTTGCCACTCGCGCGCGTAGGCGTCATAAAAGTTTCGATACAGAGTATGCCGAGTGATTTCGTCATCAAAACGCAGAGAATTGTAGCCCACCCCACAGGTGCCAGGAGTAGCCAGTTGCTGGTAAATACTGGCGATAAACTCGCACTCTGGAACACCCTGAGAAAGCGCCTGCTGCGGTGTAATACCTGTCACCAGACAGGCTTGGGGCTGGGGCAAAAAATCATCCGCAGGGCGACAAAATATCACCAGCGGGTCACCGATAACATTCAACTGCGCATCGGTTCGCAAACCCGCAAACTGTGCCGGCCTATCGATCGCGGGATTAGCGCCAAAAGTCTCATAGTCATGCCAATAAAATGTATTAGACAACGTTGATAGTCTGCTCTGCTATTTTTGCCCGCCAGATCTTTGGTCCGATCTCATGTACTGAGGCACCAGTGGCATCTACTGCCACGGTCACGGGCATATCTTTCACTTCAAATTCGTAGATAGCCTCCATCCCCATTTCAGGGAACGCGACTACTCTCGCGGACGTGATCGCCTTCGATACCAGATACGCCGCACCGCCCACCGCCATCAGATAAACCGCTTTATGCTTTTTAATCGCCGCGACACCAGCGGGCCCGCGCTCTGCCTTACCAATCATACCCAATAAACCCGTATACTCGAGAATAAAGTCGGTGAATTTGTCCATACGCGTGGCCGTGGTAGGACCGGCAGGCCCCATAACCTCATCACCCACAGGATCCACCGGGCCCACATAGTAAATAAAGCGGCCTTTAAGGTCGACTTCCGGCGGCAAACCCTCGCCACTCTCGATCAATTCCTTCATTTTTTTGTGGGCCGCATCGCGTCCGGTTAACATTTTTCCTGACAACAATAACGTGTCACCGGGCTGCCATTGGGCTGCTGCCTCCCGGGTCACAGTGTTCAAATTTATACGGTGAACATCAGCCCCGGCTTCCCGCGTAATACTCGGCCAGTCACTGATATCGGGTGGCACCTGCAAGGCAGGGCCGCTACCGTCAAGGACAAAGTGTGTATGACGCGTGGCCGCACAATTTGGAATCATGGCAACCGGAAGCGACGCCGCATGTGTAGGATAATCCTTGATTTTGACATCCATCACCGTGGTGAGACCACCGAGACCCTGGGCACCAATACCCAGCTTGTTCACTGCCTCCATAATCTCTAAACGCAATTCTTCCAAACGATTTGAAGGCCCTCTCTCACGCAATTCATGAATATCGATCGGATCCATAAGCGCCTCTTTTGCCATCACAGCTGCTTTCTCTGCGGTGCCACCGATACCAATACCCAGCATGCCGGGAGGACACCAGACCGCACCCATCGTGGGAACCGTCTTCACGACCCAATCCACAACGCTGTCGGAAGGATTCAACATGACCAACTTGGATTTATTCTCGGAGCCGCCACCCTTCGCTGCCACCTGCACATCTATGGTATTGCCCTTCACGACCTCCATGTGAATAACGGCGGGCGTGTTGTCCTTCGTATTCCTGCGCCCGCCCGCAGGATCGTCGAGAATAGAAGCCCGCAGCACATTATCAGGGTGAGTGTACGCCCGACGCACACCTTCGTTTACCATATCAGACACAGACATATCAGCATCCCACTGCACATCCATACCGATTTTAAGAAACACGGTAACAATCCCCGTGTCTTGGCAAATAGGCCGATGGCCTTCAGCGCACATTCTTGAATTAATCAGGATTTGCGCCATGGCATCGCGGGCAGCAGGATTCAGCTCCCGCTCATACGCTTCGTTCACCGCCTGCACAAAATCCAGCGGATGGTAGTACGAAATAAATTGTAAAGCATCGGCGACGCTATCAATAAAATCATCCTGTCGAATAACACTCATGCTATGCTTCCTTGTCATATTAAGGCAAAAATGTTGGGCCATTTAGCCCGTAAAAGGCAAAATTATGCCGCTTCAGCCATGCATCAACCGGACTCAAGGACTCGCCTGAATCGCTCTCAAAGTGGACCGTAATTGACTCAAACTGGCGTTGACTTGCTTACGAAAAGCATCAATAGACCGCACCGCTTCCTGATTGGCGGCCACTTCCTTATTCAGCTTCGTTGCTGCCAAATCGATTCGATTAAGGCTATCTGCTACGCGCTCCACTTCCGCCTGTGTCAGGCTAGTGCTGGTAATCATGCGCTCAAGCTCATCAGCAACACTTTTTAGCTTGTCCGCATCACCGGATAATTCCGTCAATTGCGACTCGGCACTGGCAAGCCCGGCCTCCAACCCCGCTATACTTTTGGTCTGAGCAGCGGTTGAAGTCTCTAGCTTACTCAAGCGCAGTTTCGACTGCTTCCACACATTGTCCCAGAGTTTGCGGACCTCACTTTCGAGCTGTGCAATCTTAACTGCCTGCACCGCCGCACTCTGATTCATGCCCTCATCCGTGTCGGACAACCGAGCCTCGAGATCGGCTATGCGGGTCGCATAGTCGGCCACTTGGTCATTTGCCAGCTGCAGCTGCCGCTGCAACTGCCAGCCCCAAGCACAAGCTATGCAGGCAGCAACCAGTGCGATGATCGCAGTCGAACGCGTCACGACACCTGCTGTATTCATAGTATCAGGCTGGCTTGAATGACTGGCACGCGGGTTTTTGAGCCCTCCGCCAGGCTCAACGCTATACGCATTACCCTGATGATCGCCGTCACGAGTAGGGACGATGGGAGGAATATGGTCTATATCGTCATCAGGCATTAGTGAACCGCACCGTGTAAACACAAACACAGATTATACATAGCGTCGCACAAAAAAGCCGAGGAAACCCCGGCTTCTTTAACCAACTTCAGACGTCAGTGCACGAACGCCATCAGTGCCCACATAATCGCAACGAGTGCAAGACTACAATGAATAACGCCCTTCACAGAGGCCATAGGACCCATTTTCCCGAATAGGGCATTGAGTTCCAACAAAACTACCACGCCAATCATGATTCCAACGGCAGTGCTACTAGGCGCAATACCGGAATGCGCAGTACCAAACATGCCAAGCAGCATAGGGCCGGATAACAGCGTATTAGTTCTTGAGGCTAGACCTGCCTTAGCCGCCGCTGACGGGCCATCACCTTCCTTCATACCCAAAACGATTTGCTGCTTAGGCCAAATAACCAGCCAAACATTAAGGAACATGAAGGTGCCAGCCAAGGCGCCAATCCAAATCCAACCAAAAGCCACAAAATTCGCATGCGCGTTAAGGTAATGCAGCAGATACAGTCCGGTCAGGAAGGTGAACATAGCACCCCAACGGAACCACCAGAGGGCTCGTGGTGCCAGTTTTTTCATCGCGTCAGCTTTGGCCTCTGGCTCGGCTTCCTTAAAATACTCCGTTTGTACAAAGTTGAAATAGTAAAGCATGCCAATCCACGTGATACCGAAAATCACATGCGCCCAGCGAAAACCAAATCCAAGAGCTTGTTCCATCTGCTACTCCTTAATTAATTTTTTTTAACGCTCCAAGTGTACATAAAAAACGCTGATATAGCCTTACTAATATTAATGGAATATCCCCAAAACCAAAAAAACCCCACCCGAGGGTGAGGTTTTCATCGGTAAAATCGGCGTTGGCTTACATCATACCGCCCATACCGCCCATACCGCCCATACCACCCATATCAGGCATACCGCCCCCGGCGCCACCGGCACTGTCTTCCGATACAGCATCAGTGATCATCACCTCAGTTGTAATCATCAGTCCAGCAACTGAGCCAGCGGCCTGCAATGCAGTACGGGTGACTTTCGCGGGGTCAAGGATGCCCATGGCAATCATATCACCGTACTCGCCTGTCGCAGCATTGTAGCCGTAGTTGTCCGTACCGTTCGTTTTCACGTTGTTGAGCACCACAGAACCTTCATCACCAGCGTTCTCAACGATCTGACGCAATGGGCTTTCCATGGAACGCAGGGCTACGTTTATGCCGTGGGTTTGGTCCTCATTGTCGCCGGTCAGTCCAGTAATTGCAGTGAGTGCTCGAACGAGAGCAACACCGCCGCCGGCGACGACACCTTCCTCGACCGCAGCGCGCGTGGCGTGTAAAGCGTCTTCGACGCGAGCTTTCTTCTCTTTCATCTCAATCTCGGTGGCCGCACCCACTTTGATGACAGCAACACCGCCGGCTAACTTAGCCACACGTTCTTGCAGCTTTTCGCGATCGTAGTCAGAGGACGTATTCTCGATCTGCACGCGAATTTCGTTAACGCGCGCTGTAATGCCGCCGGCGTCACCAGCACCGTCGATAATCGTGCTGTTATCTTTATCCATTGCGACACGCTTTGCCGTACCTAAATGCTCCAACGTGGCAGATTCTAGATCAAGGCCTACTTCCTCAGAAATCACGGTACCACCGGTTAGAATGGCAATATCCTGCAACATAGCCTTGCGACGATCGCCAAAGCCAGGCGCTTTACAAGCCGTCACCTTTACGATGCCGCGCATATTATTGACAACCAGTGTCGCCAGTGCTTCACCTTCAACGTCCTCTGCAACAATCACGAGGGGTCGAGAAGCCTTGGCAACCTGCTCTAGTAATGGCAACAGCTCGCGGATATTAGAGACTTTTTTCTCTACCAACAGAATAAAGGGGTCATCGACCTCGACACTCATACTCTCTTGGTTATTAATAAAATAAGGTGATAAATAGCCGCGATCAAACTGCATGCCCTCCACAACATCTAGCTCGTTTTCAAGACCTGAGCCTTCTTCAACGGTGATCACACCTTCCTTTCCAACCTTGTCCATCGCTTCAGCAATGATTGTACCTACCGCCTCATCACTGTTAGATGAAATCGAACCGACCTGTGCAATTGCTTTGCTATCCTCGCAAGGAATAGCCGCAGCAGAGATTTTTTCGACGGCCGCCGCTATGGCTTTATCGATACCGCGCTTGAGGTCCATTGGATTCATGCCAGCGGCAACCCCTTTGAGTCCCTCGCTAACAATAGATTGTGCCAATACGGTCGCGGTAGTGGTACCGTCGCCGGCCACATCAGATGCTTGGGAAGCCACTTCCTTAATCATCTGTGCACCCATATTTTCGATCTTATCTGTGAGCTGTATTTCTTTGGCTACGGATACGCCGTCTTTAGTCACAGTGGGCGCCCCAAAGGACTTGTCCAAAATTACATTGCGGCCCTTAGGCCCTAGTGTCGCCTTAACAGCGTCAGCCAAAATATTTACGCCACTCAGCATGCGCTGGCGAGCGCTATTACCGAAGATTACGTCTTTAGTCATGATAAAATTTCCTTAGGTTTAATCTGCTATTAACTCGTGAAATGCATTAACTTTGGGGTCTTACTCGACCACTGCAAAGATTTCGCTTTCACCCATCATGATCAATTCTTCACCATCAATTTCAATGGTATTGCTGCCAGCATACTGGCCGAATACGATCACATCGCCGACCTTCACGGTCAGGGGGCGCAGTTCACCATTGTCCAGTACTTTACCGTCGCCTACTGCAACGATTTCGCCCTGGTTAGGCTTTTCTATGGCGGATCCTGACAGCAAGATGCCGCCGGGGGAGGCTGTTTCTTCTTCCTTGCGACGAACGACCACGCGATCGTACAGCGGACGGATTTTCATTTGTGTTGCTCTCCAAAGTAAAAATGTGACGTTAAAATGACCCTAATCGGGGCTTGATATGATGTATTGGGGCGTGAATCTTGATTTCAAGGTTCAATTAGCACTCTTTTCCCAAGAGTGCTAATTCTAGTCAAGACAGCTTCAGAGTCAAGCGCCGTCGCAGGTTTCGCAATGGTCGACAAGGATTACTTATTCTTTCTTGATTACAGAGGGTTACAGATTATTTTCGTCGTCTACCTGCCGGTAGACACCTTCAATCGTTTCATGGCCACTGCTGTCCCGTCCTGCACTATAAACCTCGGGCTGTGGCCCCATAATCGCCTTCGCCACACGCCTGCGCAACGGGCCGATCACCACGATTAGGGCAGCAAAATCAGAAATCATCCCCGGAAAGATCAACAAAAGACCCGCAAATCCTAACGCCATGTCGTCCAGCAAAAGTTCAGGGCCAATAATTCGCCCGTCCTGCGCCTGCCTTAGACGCTCAAACATACCTCTGCCCTGACGCCGCAATATTGCTAGGCCCAAAACCACTGTCACAAACACATAGGCCAAAGCCGTCAGAGCGCTAGTGAGGATACCCAGTTCAATCAGTGTTAGCAGTTCCAGCCACGGAAGTAGCATAATCGCAAAGCGCATAAAAAATTCTCCGCAAATAATGGTGCAAGTATGGCGACAGTGGCAGATATTTCAAGACCCGAGGAAGCAACCAGCAACAAAGCTTGCTCGACAGATATTTCACGGCCTGACACATCTCCCGTTGCTACAGCGTCATCGGCTTCAAATAGGTGATGCGTTACGAACCAGATATTAACCACCAAATCTGGCAGGTCGTCGCGGCTATTCCCCGCGGCAAGGTCGCCACCTATGGAAGCATTGCAAGCAAAGCCGGATTAGGTCACGCAGCCCGCAGAGTCGGGCTTGCGCTGCGGCTATTGCCTGAAGCTAGCCTTGTACCTTGGCACCGCGTAATCAACGCTCGAGGGCAATTATCGCTTTCTAATCGCCGCGCTGCGCAGGCAGCACAGCGGACGCGTCTGGAGGCTGAAGGCATTGTGTTTCGAGCGAACAATAGCATCGATTTAAAGCGCTATGGCTGGTGAACGCACACCTCATCGGTTATCTGCGCGCGACAGTGACCCATCAAAAGGTCGCTAGATCACAATGAATATATCAACTAGACTAATCAGCGATGAACACACACTCTCGCCACTGTATTAAACGACTCATTTTAGTTTCTATCGCATGGCTGGCCCATGCCTCTGGGGCACACGGCGCAGAGTTACCCTTCGTCAACCTTGACCTCAATCATGCGGCATTCTCTGATCAACTTACACAACATACGGTACAGCAGTCATTTCAGGACTCTAGAGGTGCCTTGTGGATTGTTGCTCAAGAAGGACTGAACAAATATACAGGGCACGAACTAGAGACCTATCAGCACTCCGCCGCCAACCCAAATTCACTGCCTCTCAATAATATTACAAGAATTGCCGAGGACAATAATGGTCAAATATGGATGTCGACTCGCGGCGCGGGTTTAGTGCTCTACAATTCCATGACCAATAGCTTCAAAAAGTTCTATGCCAATCCAAACGATAAAAACACACCTTTCTCGAATGATATCCTCACCATATTCTGCGACAGTTCAGGCATGATATGGCTGGGCTACTCAAATGGTTTCAGCCGTTTCAACCCTTCGAATCACTCCTTCCACCACTATATCTCTGGCTCTGATGGCATCCCGTATACAGGAGAGGTGGGCAGCTTCGCCCAAACAGCCGATGGAGTGATCTGGGCAGCAACCGAGTTGAGTGGATTGCTGCGAATCGAGCCCGTTACAGAAGTAATCAGCGTATATCGTCATGAAACGGGTAAAGAGGGCACACTAGTATCAGGTAGGCTTACCAATCTAATCGTTGACCGAGACGGTGACATCTGGATTACATCCGAAAACTCCGGAATAAGCAGATACAACCCAAACGATAACGTAATGCAAAATTACGTTTACTCTGATGAAGATCCCAGCTCTCTATCGTCAAATATAACGTCTGACATCTTCGAAGATAACGACGGCAGAATATGGGTGGCCACGAATAACGGATTAAACCGATTCATAGCCGAAACAGATTCATTTGTCGCATACAACAGCTTAAATACTGGCCTGCATGAAGATCTTATAATCAGTATTTATCAAACGCGCGAGGGTAAGTTTTGGGTCGGAGCACAATCAGGCTTGGTGTCAGGGATGGAAACAGACTTCCAAAAATTTGACCGATCACGAGGCAATCTGTCCAACGACTCTGTCAACGCATTTGCAGAGTCTAACGATGGGAGTCTTTGGGTCGGCACAGACGATGGGGTCAATATACTCCGACCAGACGAGACAGACTTTTCTTGGGTTAACGAGTCGACTGACCCTGCTATCTCAGATCCGAGGGTGATGAGCCTATACAGCGATGACGATGCAATGTGGGCAGGAACCTATGACCAGGGTCTCAATAGAATCGATCTTACCAGTGGTGAAACGACGGTGTATCGGCACAATACTTTGCGAGAATTCAGTATTGGCGCCAATGGTATTACCTCAATACTGAGACTATCGACAGGTGAGCTACTTATCGGGACCTATGGCGGAGGCCTGAGCCTGTACCAAGAAAAAGACAACACATTTTTGAATCTGAGACACGATGCAAACGACAACACAACGATCAGTAACAACAGAGTCTTGGCAATTTTTGAAGATTCTTTAGGGTTTGTTTGGATTGGGACTGAATTAGGCCTGAATCGCTTCGATGTAAATGCCCTCACATTTGAACGTTACTTTACCCAAAGGGATAAGCCGAATAGCTTTTCCAGCGATGTACCCTGGTGTTTTTATGAGGACAACAGCGGCACACTATGGATAGGCACCGCAGGTGGAGGCTTAAACCTTTGGCCAGCCGACGATAGACTAGATTCTCGTGTCAATATTCAACATCTTTATGAAAATATCTCTTTGCCAAGTTCTAACATCTACGGCATTCAAGGCGACGATACCGGCTGGGTCTGGATGTCTCACAGTAAAGGATTGACGCGCGTAAACCCACTGACCTTAGAGTCCCATCACTATGGCGTTAGAGACGGCCTACAAGCTAAAGAATTTACTCTCGGAGCTTCCTTTAAATCAACGTCCGGAACACTCTATTTTGGTGGAACCAACGGATTTAACACTATAAATAGCGATTTTTTGACGACTGATCGTGTTCTACCGCAGGTAGCCGTTTCTAACATCAAAGTAATGAATGTTCGGCGTCAGTTCGATGAGCCATATGAAGACCTGACAGAAATCAGTCTCGACTATCAAGATCGAATGCTTTCGGTGGAGTTTTATGCAGCCGACTATGCCAACCCTGACTTGCTCAGTTATGCCTACAAACTTGAGGGCATAAATCCAGATTGGGTTGTCTCTCCAGAATCACGAATTGCATCGTTTACAACCCTTCCGGTTGGAAAATATGACCTTAAACTGGCGGCGGCAAGTCCGGATGGGACCTGGAACTGGGATGCTTTTAGTATACCCATTAACGTCGCTCCGCCGCCATGGCGCAGCCCCTATGCTTATGCAGGTTATATACTTTTCGCAGCAGCTATTATTGCGTATTACTTTTATCGACAAGCTGGATTAGCGCGGGTTGCAATGCAAAGACAGCGAGAACTAGAGCTTCGTGTGGAAGATCGCACCCGTGATTTACTCGAAGCCAGAAAAATTGCTGAGCAAGCTACTAGAGCGAAATCAGATTTTCTAGCGACCATGAGCCATGAGATCCGAACGCCAATGCATGGAATCATTGGCATGACAGAGCTGCTTCTGCACACGGACCTGAGCGGCCAGCAAAAGCAATTCGCGAGCTCCGCCCGCAACAGCGGAGAATCACTCCTAAAATTAATTAACAGCATACTGGATTTCTCCAAAGCCGAAGCTTCTAAGGTCGAATTAGAACTGGTTAGCTTCAACCTCACAGAGCTTTTGGATGACATATGTTATCTGCAGGCTGAGCCAGCAAGTCGAAAAGGCCTAACGCTAAACAATATCTGCCATCCAAAAACACCAAACATCTTGATAGGAGACCCGACCAAAGTTCGACAAATTGTCATGAACCTCATTAGCAACTCGATAAAATTTTCTGCCGATGGAAACATCAACATCAGCGTCGAACCGGTATTCAGCCAGTCAAATCCAGAGCAACTGATTTTAGAGATCTGTGTAGATGACAATGGCATAGGCATGAATCAAGATACGCAGCAGCGTGTATTTGAGCCATTTGTTCAAGCAGATGCTAGCACTACCCGCGAGTATGGGGGTACTGGTTTGGGGCTCGCAATTTCACGCAACTACATAGAGGTTATGGGGGGTGACATCACAATTCAGTCAGCGGTAGGTGAGGGAACAAAGATAGTCTTGTTCATCCCAATGGAAGTTGACCTTTCTAATAAGCTGCCTACACCTGCTCGTCTAGCGTTTACCGCGAAAATATTATCGAAAAATAAAGACACATACAGTATGGTTTCAAGCCATTTGACCAGGCAGGGTGTCAGGTCATCAGCGATTCATGAAAAAGACTTGGCGTCTAAGCTGAACTGGGACAATATTATTTTAGTAGTCGATTATGATGATCGATCTTCAGCCGAACTTTACAGAAAACTAAACGACATAAATCCATTAGCTCGCATTGTGTTAACCCCGCTAAATAATGATACTCCGCCGAGCATATTCTCTCATTGGACGACCCTAACCAAGCCGCTGACTTCCATTGCTCTTCGCGAATCTCTTGCCGGGATTTCAGTCGCCACTCAATCAGTTAACGCAACTAGGCAAACAGCAACAAAAACACCAAGCATTACAAAAATTCGAATTCTCGTTGCCGAAGACCTCAAAACTAATCAAGTTATTATCGCAGAAATGTTGCAATTGCTTGGCCACGACGTCGAAATCGCAGAAAATGGCCGGGTCGCCATAGCGAAGTACTTGTCAGGCCATTTTTCTTTTATTTTCATGGACTGTCAAATGCCCATAATAGATGGGTATGAAGCTGCAAAACAAATTCGAAAAATTGAGCTAAAGCGCAATAATATTTCGGTGCCTATTATTGCGTTAACGGCGGCCTCAGACGAAGAAAACAGAGACCGCTGTAATAACGCGGGCATGAATGGCTATCTCACCAAACCGTTCTCCATCTCTAACATTAAAAAATCGATCGAGTCACACCTAGATCCGTACCTTTTAGACCGCTCCAGTCTTACTGTGGCTAACTCAAGCGGCTCACAGGCAACAGTACTAAATATCGACGATTCTATTGAGTTGAAAATAGTCAACGCAAAGGCTATCGAAAATATCAGGGACCTTGAACGACAGACCGGAAAGCTTTTGCTCCCATCAATCTTCTCAGGTTATGTTGCTCAAATGGAGGAAAAGCTTACAGAACTTAGAGGAGATATCTTATATCCCGACGCTGCAACCATTTACCACACAGCGCACGCCATTAGATCTATGAGCGCTAATGTAGGCGCCGAAAGGGTGAGTACCATCAGCTCTCACATCGAGAAGAAATCTAAAGCTAGAGACTTCACTGGCCTTACCGAGGCTGTCGCTGAACTCACTAATGCCTACCAAGAATTTATTGAGGAATTTGACACCAACATTCTGCGGACCAGCTAAACCATAATTACCTATGGGGGAATATTTGGCGATCAAATTTGATCTTCAAGAAACCGCTGAAAAAAAGACACGGCGGTAATACCGTCCGCGACATTTATGAAAACGACAACATTAAATGCATCTCCGCTTTACATTCTGGTGTCGCTGTCGTCTCTCAATAGTGAAAAACATCGAATTTATGTAATATTCGCCGAAGCGCAGTACCGCAGTTTCTCTACAATTGTTCAATTCTGAACATTTCGGATGCTGATAATAATGACAACCGCATGCTAGCCGATCTATTTCCCGTAACGATAGATTGTCCCAGCTTGAAAAGTTATCTATCCTATTACCGCTGAGCGCTAGCTGGAGGTATTTCCTTGAGATTAGGCAGAGAATAGTGAAGAAAAACGAAATTCGGTTTCGATGTTTCGGCAAAGCATGCCGCATCGCTATAGGGGATAACAACGGCGGAAGCGCTGATCTCCTCGCACTCTGTCAGGCTGAGCTAGCTCGACTAGAAGCAAAGTTCAGTACACATCTGCCGGACAGCATTCCTAGTCAGATCAACCAAAGCAGCGGCACAGGATCCTGCACCCCGCTGGATGCCGAGGCGCGCAGCCTCTTTCACTTTGTAGACGCACTCTGGGAAGAGAGTGAGCATATCTTTGATCCCACCACACGCATTATCAGCGGTTGCTACGACAGCAGCGGCAAACTCATTGCTTCTCAAGGCCATCTCGAGCAGGTACTAAAGCTCGTTGGCTGGCGTAACCTTGAAATCAGCGCCGAAGGCGCATATTTAACCAGCGCTGGCACGCTAATTGATTTAAACAACTGTGTTCGCCCGTACGCGCTCGATTCGCTGCGAAAAATTCTGCTCAAACACGGCGTTCAAAATGCTTTAATTGAAATGGACCAAGACGTTGTAACCATTGGCAAGCAACTCGATGGCGCTAATTGGCTGGTCGGGGTGCGCATTCCTCAGGGCTCCAGCGCAGCAATAATACGACTCAAGCTGAACCATAGAGGCTTTGCCTTGCGTGGCGACTTTGAGCAAATCACGCTGCACAACGGAGAGCGTTTTGGGCGCGCACTGAGTCCAGTGGATGGGCAAGCTATCGCAGGCCTGCTCAGTGTTATTGTCATAGCTGATAACTGCCTGACCGCCTGCAGCGTGGCCAGTATTGCGCGCCTAAAAACCGAAGCTGTCGGCATACAATGGCTGGAATCATTGGGCTTGCCTTGGATGGCAGTAGATAGACAGCTGAATTGTCACGGCCCGCTGGCGGCAAAGGGCTAGTGGCCAGTAAATATTGGGGTGCGTTTTTCTCGTTTGGCCGCAAAGCCCTCCTGTAGGTCTCGCGACGCTAGGCACAGTTTCGACAACCCCAACGCGATGTCGGGATCGACGAAACCTTCAGCCTCAAGCCCGATAATGCGCTTCATCGACTGAACGGCTAAGGGTGCTAGACCTGCGATATGCTCAGCGACGTCATTCGTAAACAGCTCGAGGCTGCTCGGTGACACCAGGTGATCGAAAAAACCGATCTCTAATAGAGCGCTCGCTTTGAACTCTTCAGAAGCAACGAGTATGCGCTTCGTTACTCTTACGCCAAGGCAGCGAATAAAATGATTGATGCCGGCTATGGGATAACAAAGACCAATCGCTGCGGCGGGTACTCGCATTCGACTCCCCTCTACGCCGATACGAAAATCGCAACTCATGGCAAGCTCTGCCCCTCCTCCGAAGACATCACCATTCATCGCGCAGAGGGTAGGAATTGACAAGTCAGCCAGCTGGCATGTCATTTCTTGAAAAGCATCATGACTGATTCTGCCCGTGCTTAATTCCTGCAAAGACGCGCCTGCACAAAATGTTTTTGTCCCTGCGCCAGATACAATCAACACGCGCACTGATTTGTCAGACGCCACCTCCGTCAAACAGTTCTTAATGCCCTCTAACTGCTCACGACCCAATGAGTTATGTTTTTGCGGATTATTGAGCATCAGGCGGCCTATGTGGCCAGTGCGACTGTACAAAATAGTCTCTGTCATTCGATTGTCACCGCTAGTTAAAGACGATAGTCTCGCATAGCTGCGCAGTGCTCGCCACCATCACTGTATGACTGTGGATACGCATTTCACGACAGATAATAGTTGGTATAATGAGGCTATGAATTCAAAGCAAAAACGCTGCACCTGGTGTGGCGATGACCCGCTCTATGTTGCCTATCACGATAAAGAGTGGGGCGTGCCCCAGTATGATGACCCTGTTCTATTCGAATTCCTTGTTCTCGAGGGAGCTCAGGCAGGTCTCTCATGGATAACCATACTTCGCAAGAGGGCTGGTTACCGTGACCTTTTTGACCACTTTAATGCCGAGCGAATTGCTCGTTACAGCGACAAAAAATTGGATACACTTTCACACAATCCAAAAATAGTCCGAAATCGGCTTAAAGTGCATGGTGCGCGGACGAACGCTAGAGCCTTTCTGAGTGTTCAGCAAGAGCTGGGAAGCTTTTCTGATTACATCTGGGGCTTCGTCGATGGGCAGCCAATACAAAATAATTGGAACTCGATACTTGATGTGCCCTCGACCAGTAGCATTTCTGAGCAGATCAGCAAGGACATGAAAAAACGTGGTTTCACTTTTGTCGGGCCCACCATCATGTATGCGTATATGCAAGCCACTGGTATGGTAAACGACCATATAGGAGATTGTTTTCGCCATACTGAGTGCTCCGGCACGAGTTGAGCTGCTCAATACCCCTTTGAGATGCTAAACTGCAATACCTGCCGATGAGTGCGTCACGTGTCCACTTCCCCACCCAAGAAGCCAACCTCGACAAACCGGTCCGTCTGGCGTCTGGCATGGCCCAATATTCTCTCTAACCTGCTGTTTACTACAGTGGGTTTACTGCACATCAAAATAGTTGCTCAGCTGGGTGCGACCTCCGTCGCAGCGGTGACTACGGGCCACCGCGTATTTTTTCTAATTCAGGCGATTTTAATGGGTGTATCGGTGGCCAGCACAGCTATGGTCGCGCGCAGCTGGGGGGCACAGCAAGTCAAGCAGGCTGAAATCGTCACATGGACATCTCTTGTAATCTCAGTGGCACTCGCGGCTGTGCTGAGCATACCGATACTGATGGCGCCAGAGGCCATCGCAGGCATCTTCGGTCTGGATGAAGAGACTACGGCTCTTGCGGCTAGCTTCATTTTTTGGCTCGGCTTGTTCAACATTTTTTCTGCCATCAGCATGATGCTAAGTACCGCGCTTCGAGCGACAGGAAACGTCATCACGCCCCTGTGGTTTCTGTTGTTCAGTTCCATTTTCAATATAACCTTTGCTTACCTGTTGGCGTTTGGCATCGGCCCTCTGCCTAAACTTGGGGTTACTGGTGTCTCCCTTGGCGGCAGTTTTGGCGCCTCAATTATTACCATGGTCTTCTTTTTCGCTTGGTGGCGCGGCCACTTTAATCTAAAACCGACAAAACGAAAAAGCATCGACTGGGCAATATCAAAGCAAATGATCAAAATCGGCTTACCGCCAGTTGCAGAACAAGGTATCGTTCAGCTCGCGTTTCTCGCATTTTTTGCCATTGTGGCACAGTACGGAACCGCGGCTTACGCCTCTTACGGCATTGGTATCACCTTAGTTGCATTCCCAATTGTGATAGGCTTTGGCTTCGGTATCGCCACTGCCACTCTTGTGGGTCAGCAAATGGGCGCGGGGGAACCAGACCTGGCCATACTGGCTGTCGCTCGATCGCTGCGTATGGCACTGGCGTCAATGATTCTATTATCCATTGTGCTCGCGACCTTTGCGGAAGAACTGGCGAGCTTCATGATTAACGACCCTGAGGTGATTGAGCTGACGATAATATTTATGTATCTCATAGCTCTGGCTCAACCGCTGATGGCCTGCGAGTTCACTCTTGGGGGCGCCCTGCGAGGCGCAGGCGACACCAGATTTCCACTTATTGCGACCTTTTGCGGTATTATCTTTGGCCGGCTGATCCCAGCACTGACCTTTATGTGGCTCGAATTTTCGGTTTACTGGATATTCTCAGTAATGGTTTTAGACTACGCCATTAAAGCGATCTTGCTGTTTTATCGCTATCGCTCCCGCAAGTGGCTTGATATACAAATGGACTTGGCAGCTGAGCCGATTCGACACTAGTGTAGACAGCATCCAAAATAATACTTAAAGTTGGAAGCATAGAATAAAGGGTAGGTGATCGTCCTATCTCGCCGGAATCCGCAAATGAAACCAGACATACTTGCCGCAAACGGCAGCAGCACTTCACCATTTAACCGGAGTGCGCAGCGCGATTTAAAACGCATCGCAATTCTGTCGCAAGCGGCGAGACTGTTCAATTACAAGGGCTCGCGCGCCACCACGTTGCACGATGTTGCGAAAAGCTTAGGCCTAACTAAAACAAGCCTATATTACTATGTAAAAAATAAGGAAGACCTTATTTACCAGTGCTACATCGCTGCGCTCGAACTTCACCACAAAAACTTGGATGAGATTGAGAAGCAACATGCGGGGGCGCTGGAGCGGGCATCAAGTTATTTCCTCCAACATTTCGAAAACTGGCTTGCGGCGCAGGAAGATAGGGCACCTCATGTCGCGGCCCTGCTAGAAATTGCTGCACTCAAGGGTGATTATCGCAAACACGTTGAGTCCAGCTACATACGACTATTCAAACGCCTACGAGAGTATATACGACAAGGTATCGCAGAAGGCTGTATTAGAGACTGCGAACCCACATCCACCACCCGCGCAATCTTGGGCTCTGTAGAGTGGACGTTCTCCTGGCTACATAGTATTCCTAGAGAAAAGGTAAGAACCAATGCTAACGAGGCACTGGACATAATTACCAACGGCATATGTGCCGGTAATGCGCCTCACTCTCCTGCAAAAGTTTTTCACGAGAACAAAGAATCAGTGTATCCACAGGACTTTAGTCGCGAGGAGAAAAATCGCCTGAAGCAGCAGGCATTCTTTAGAACAGGCACCCGCTTCTTCAATACACAAGGTTTTACCGGCACCTCTCTGGATGAGATTGCAGAACATCTACATGTATCCAAAGGTGCGTTCTACTACCAGATCAAAAACAAAGAAGATCTGCTGTTCCACTGCTATAACCTTTCTCTAGATATTATCGAGGAAATTCATGCGCAGTCTCCGCAGTTTGCAGGGACAGGGTTGCAAAAAGCAGAGATGACATGCCTCCGTATTTTCTATATTCAAAACTCTGATGAAGGCCCCCTAATACGCTACAACACCATCACTGCGTTGCCGATGAAGCGCAGACGCCAGATACTCAAGCGCACCGATAAGAACAATGAAAATTTTGGCGCATTTTTAAACGAGGGAATAACAGATGGCAGTATACGTCCGATCAATACATTGATAGCGCAGCATCTTATTACAGGCGCTCGTAACGCTGCGATGGATATCAAGCGATGGCGTAAAGTCGACAACATCGATGATGCCGCGATTGACTACTTCGACGTATTCTTTAACGGCTTAGCACCGCGTAAAAAAATTTAAACGACTAATCTTATGGAGTATTTTTGTGGCAAGTGATCTAGATAAGCTGGTCAAACTTCTTGAAGTTGAACAAATGGATAAATACCTGTTTAGAGGGAATAGCCCAAAGCGTCCATCGCGAGTTTTCGGTGGACAGGTCCTGGCGCAGGCACTTAATGCCGCAACAAGGACTGTAGAGAAAGGTCTTTCGGCGCACTCTATGCACGCCTACTTTCTGCGCCCCGGGGATCCCAAAAAGAATATCATTTATGAAGTGGATCCAATTCGCGACGGTAAAAGCTTCACGACTAGGAATGTCATCGCCAGACAGGGTGGCATTGCTATTTTCAGTACATCTATTTCATTTCACATTGAAGAACCCGGTTTATCGCATCAGCTCGAGGCATTGCAAGTACCACCACCTGAAGAGCTTGAATCTGACTTTAATCGCTGGTCTAGGTTAGCGAAGGAGAACCCAGGCACCATAGACGCCCCGTCACTACAACCCATTGAACGCAAGCCTGTGCAGCCGCGAGATCACGGCAATCCTCAACCACAAGACCCTCAACAACAAATTTGGTTTCGCGCGCTAGGCGACCTTGGCGACGATCTTGCGCGGCATCAGACCATACTGGCTTTTATGTCAGACTTTGGTTTGCTCGGTACCGCGCTACTACCCCACCCTTATTCCGGGATGAGCTCGGATGTGCAGGCGGCGAGCCTCGACCACGCGCTGTGGTTTCATCAACCGTTTAAAGCGGACGACTACTTGCTGTATTGTCTGGACAGCCCAATGGCAGCGGGCGCACGCGGCTTCAGCCGAGGCTCTTTCTATACGCGTGATGGGGTTCTAGTGGCGTCCAGTGCCCAAGAATCTTTGCAGCGCGTGCGGAAGCCTAATTAACAGTTGTCTCCATTTGCGCTCCAAGAGCGAGTAACTCTAGATGAGAACCGTTGTGACGCAATCGAGTAATAGAGCCATTGGCTGGCCATATGCAAACTGTGTCAGGCCGATCAAGCAGTTGTCCGACCACCGCATTTATAACCAAAAAGTGGGTAAAGACTGCCGCCGGCTGAGTCAGTGACAGAAGCCGATGCAGCGCCGCGGTTCGCCAGGCAAGGAGCTCGTCTCCCTGCTCCCCCCACTGCTGATGCATAAATTGACGAAGCCATATCTGACGTTGAGCTACAGGTACAGGTGAAGGAATTTCTCGAAATACATCCTCAATGGCCACGTCCCGCCGCAACATTCTAGCCAGCGGTATCGCTGTCTCACGCGCACGCTGCAAAGGACTGCTTAACAGAAGTGTATCGCTACAGACATGCTGTTGTAATGCTTCGGCAGCCTCCTCAGATTGCTGCTGACCGAGACGGCTGAGACCGGGATCAGAAGACTCTCCCCAAGTCGCAGACGCCTCACCGTGCCTTATGAGAAATAAGTCCATAGCGTCTCTAGCGATAGGTGATAAGTGCTTCGCCCTGTTGCTGACCCAGCACCTGCAAAAAGGAGCTGTCATTGTAATATGACAGTGAAATTTTAGAGCCACTATAAAACAGCTGGGTAACAGAGCAATTGACGATAGGCTCATAAAGCTGATAGGTTTTTGCACCATCTAGACCTAGTACCTGAGCAACGATAGTGGCCAACGTACCGCCAGAGGTGAAAATACCGATGGTTTTACCCGCCCCTTGCTCCTGCATCACATCTACCATGGCCTGACGTGCACCTCCGGAAAATTCCGCCCAACTCTGGAGGCGAAGATCATTACAGGCAGGAGACACCCAGTAATTGAATACGGCTTCGATCACCTTCTGATAATCCTTGCTTGAACTCAACCCCTTATTAACCATCGCCTCAATCTTTGCATTAATTTTTATCACCTCAGGCGTGAGATATTTCAATTGCTCGTCATTGTTGATCTCATTGAAGCGTGGATCAATATGGTGAGCTACGACAGCAGGCTGGCTGGCTATCGCTAGCCGAGCTGTATTGCGCTGCCGCGACAGATCACCACTGTAGACAGCATCAAAGTGAATGGCCTGATCACGAAAATATTCACCTGTAATCGTTGCCTGACGACATCCTAACTCTGATAGCTTGTCGTAATTTTCAGACCCGAAAGACGCTTGACCATGGCGTATGAGGTAGATAATAGCCATCAGGCACTCTCCAAGACGGGTTTAGGTTGACGGTGAAACCGAAGCTCCCGGCGATATGGAAAGAAATCCTCAACGTGGCCAGTGTGTATCTTATCCTGCAACCCAATCCAAAATGACGCCTCGTAGATATCACTGTGAAGCGTGTCAAACACTCTGCGCGCGCGCTGGTTACCAGAGAAAAATAACGAGAACTCCTCAGGAAAAATATCGTTGGGGCCTACCGTATACCAAGGTTTGCTAGCCATTTCCTCGTCTTCCGTGCGGGGTTGCGGCAGCACACGAAAATTGCAATCCGTCAGCGGGACAATTTCATCGTAATCATAAAAAACCACTCGCCCGTGCCGCGTTACGCCAAAATTCTTAAGCAGCATATCACCAGGGAAGATATTGGCGGCAGCAAGCTGCTTAATAGCATTACCGTATTCATCCATGACCTCCTCTACCTGCTCATCGGTTGCACTGCGAAGATACAGGTTTAGCGGAGTCATGCGACGCTCCACGTACACATGTTTTATAATCAACGCCTTGCCGTGTTCCTCTATCACCGAAGGTGCGACTTCGCGTAATTCCTCCATCAACTCATCGGAAAAACGTTCTCGCGCAAAAGCTAGATTGGTAAACTCTTGGGTGTCTGCCATGCGACCGGCACGATCCCATCGCTTGACTAATGCATACTTAGCCTTTACTTGCTCACGGGTCATATCTTTGGGTGGCGTAAACTTATCCTTTATAATCTTAAAGACAAAGTCGTATGACGGCAGTGTAAAGACACTCATCACCATTCCCTTGATCCCAGGAGCGATATTAAACTGGTCGCTGGTACTTGTCATATGCCTAAAAGCGCATCGATGGTAATACGTTTTGCCGTGCTTATTGTGCCCCATGGCACTGTAGATCTCGGAGATAGGTTTTGCCGGCATTAGTTCTTGAAGAAATAAGACACACTGAGCAGGCCTGGTGGCATGGACCAGAAAATAGGATCGAGTGAAACTAAACAGGACGCTAACCCTATCCGAACCGAAAAGAACGGTATCGACAAAAACCGCATCCGACTGATTATGCAAAATAGGCAACACAAAGGGCGTCGTTTGGTCGCCCGATAGTATTCGTCCAACTATGTAGGCGCCCTTGTTACGAAAAAAATGATGTTCGAGAACCTGAATTTCTGACTCTTGCGTCACACCGAGAGACAGCTCAGGACTTTTCATCATTGCTTGTCCGATATTGTCTATATCCCGCTGCCTATCTTCATAAGGGATAGAGAAAGCATAGTCGTTCAGTAAATCTTCGAGAACGTCGCTGAGAGATCCTTGAATTTTATAGGTACGGTAAACATTCTTCAGATCGACAGATGGCATATCGCCATGAGGCGAAAAAACAAAGGCATATTCATCACGGATTTTACGATGCTTGAACACCGCGCAATATACTGAATTAAAAAAGGTCTCGGCTATTTCGAAATTATGGTGTCCAACAATTAACTTCGCATACAGTTTTCGCGCTTCCCGCCAAAATTCAAAGTCGTGCAGATCCTCGCCGGCGATCAGCTCGACATACTGATAAATTTGATGCGTTTTAACTTTATACAGATCGGTGCGTTGAATTGAAGACTGGCGTATTCCAGCCCAGTCGGCATTTTCAAAGCGAGTTCGAGTTGCCAGTGTGATGTTTTGGAACTCTGCAAAATAAGATTCGAATCCATTCAGTATTGTGCGCGCAAAGCGCTCTGTTTTATCCACTTTGGGCTATAAAAACCTCTGTTGGCGTGATCTGAGGCTCAGACTGACAGCAACGGCTGCGCGCATAGCACAGCCACTACTAACACTGACCATTGCTTCACAGCATTTCCTTTGCAAATAGCTCTAGGATCTGAGGGTTGGCGACACTGAGAAGCATGGAGCCAACCTCACCACGTTTACCCGCCTCTTTCCAGGCCGCCAGTCGCTCGATGATTCTTCCGTGTGATCCAACCAGTGCCACTTCGTCAATCAACGTATCTGGCACCAACGCCTGAGCCTCTTCCTTCTTTCCGCTGAGATACAGATCCTGTATCCGCGTAGCAACGTCGCCATAACCCAGGCGCGTCGCATAATCATGGTAAAAATTCTTATTCTTGGCACCCATGCCACCAATATACAGCGCCAACCACGGACGCAGGGAGTCAAAGGCCGCGTTCAGATCATCATTGGCAGCGACCATGACAAAGGGCGCAACATCAAAATCTTTTAAACTCTTACCATTGCCTGCTTTGGCGAAGCCCTTGTCCAGGTGCTCACCCAGAATATTGAATTTTTGCGGGTCCATCCAAACCGGAAATACCCCGTCGGCAACTTCGCCGGCACACGCTAGTCCGGCAGGCGTAATAGACGCAGTGTAAATAGGTATATCGGGGCTACTTTGCAGAATAGATTTTAGCGGCTTGCCAAGCCCAGTAGTGCCAGGGCCTTGATTGGGCATTTGATACACTTTTCCATCAAATTCTACCGGCCCATCGCGTTCCATTATTTTACGCATGATCTGAATGTATTCGCGAGTGCGGGTGACCGGCTTGCCGTAGGGCACTCCATGCCAGCCCTCAACCACCTGCGGTCCGGAGGCACCAAGGCCGGCGATAAACCGGCCGTCTGACAACTGGTGCAGAGACATTGAAGTCATCGCACACATCGCAGGGGATCGTGCTGGCATCTGCATAATGGCAGTCCCCACTCTAATCTTTTTAGTCTGCGCTAATATCCAAGTGGCAGTCGACACGGCATCATTACCATAGGCCTCGGCTGTCCACACGGAATCGAAGCCCATTGATTCTGCCTGCTGTATCAGTTCCATCGGTATATGAATTTGCTTGCCAGAATAACCCAGCAGAAAGCCCAGTTTCATAGATACTCTCCAATAACGGCCCTAGGTGGCCCGCTCTAATTAGTGTGATTATTTAACCACAGAATAATGCACGGAATTGTGCCTCATGACAGCTGTCATTAGCAAAAAAATTCGCCGTCTCTTGCTAAAAAAACATCTAACTAATGGCCTAGGCGCACATCTCGCACGACAGCGGTGTTAATGCAATAGGCTGTAGAGTTTACGTTGATACTCTGCCGCCAGTGGGTCACCTTTACCCAGCGATGCAATAGACTCCAACAACATCCGTTTGGCCGCTCCCTCTTTGTAATCAAGGTTGTTGCGCAAAATGCTGACGAAATGTTCCATCCCATCGCGAAATTGTCCGTTATTTGTATACTGCACACCTAACTGATAGCGCACATCGAGATCATCTGGGTTGTTCGCCAACTGTTGCTCCAATGCCTCAATCTCCGGAGACTTTGCCGCCTCCCGCTTAATATCCAACTGCGCTAACAATTGCTCATACGCGGCATCCTGATCTGCCTTGCGCACACCGTCTAATAATGTCTGTGCCTCATCCAATCGCAGACTTTCAATCAAGGCATGGGCGTAGGTAATCGTAATTTCATGCATCTGCTGAGAGTCAGTCCATGCCTGCCGCAGCGGCGCCAGCGCCTCATTAAACTCGCCCTTTTCCATTGACTCCAGGCCAACTTTTACTAGTGCATCCCAAGGCTTAGGCAAATACTTTGCCAACATTTCTCTAATAAAGGATTCTGTTTGCGCACCAGCAAAACCGTCCGCCGGTTGACCGTCCTTAATCACCATTACAGTCGGTAGATTGCGCACGCCTAATTGCTGGGCAATCCCTTGCTGCTCATCGCCATTCACCTTTGCCAACAAGAAAGCGCCCTGATATTCCGTGGCAATCTTTTCGAGCAGCGGAGTCAGCACCTTACAGGGTTCACACCATTCAGCCCAGAAATCTACCACTACCGGGCGTTTATGAGACTCTTCAATAAGCAGCGCAGAGGCATTGGTTTCATCTATGTTAACTATATAGTCAGTCACTTGCTCTCCTTGTGCATGTCCGATTATAGCGTTTGATTGCGCTCAATTGATAACTTGCGAAACAACGCCGGCGGCGTGGGTGCGCGGGTTCGTCCTAGTATGCCCTCTAGAGGCCTAATACATCCTGCATGTCGTAGAGACCAGAATTCTGCACTGCTAACCAAGCCGCTGCGCGCACTGCGCCGCGAGCAAAGGACATACGACTGGACGCCTTATGAGTAATTTCGACGCGTTCGCCATCCGCTGCAAAGGTGACGGTGTGATCGCCCACAATGTCGCCGGCGCGAACGGTCGCAAAGCCGATGGTCTTTTGATCGCGTGCACCGGTCTGACCTTCTCGTCCGAAAACGGCAACCTCGTCCAGATCACGCTGCAGCGCATCGGCAACGACCTGTCCCATGCTGAGAGCAGTACCGGAGGGTGCATCAATTTTATGCCGATGATGTGCCTCATAGACTTCGATGTCGACATCGTCACCCAGCACTCTGGCTGCCATATCCACCAGCTTAAAGCACACATTAACGCCCGTGCTGAAGTTTGAGGCTTTACAGATTGGCAACAGATTGGCAGCCTGATCAATCTCGCGCTGCTGCTCCGGTGTAAATCCGGTAGTGCCAATGACCATGGCAACGCCACTCGCGCGACACAGCGCAAGGTTGTCCATACTGGCATCAGGCACAGAGAAATCAATTAGCACGTCCATGTCTGCGATGACGTCTTTCAGTGCGTCGACAACGATAACACCATTCTTTTCGTGCCCGGACAACTCACCCGAGTCTGCGCCAACCAGTGTGCTTCGTGGATGTTCTATCGCTGCACTCAATATCAAGCCATCAGATTGCTCAATCGCCTCGATCAGAGCCCGACCCATGCGTCCCGCAGCCCCGGTAATGCCTATCCTTGTTGTCATGCTTTCATATCATCAAAAAAGCTTTTAACGCCTTCGAACCAACTCGTTTGCCGCGGAGACTGGTTGTGCCCGCCCTCTCCCAAGCTACTGCGCAGTTGCTCCAGCAATGCTTTTTGCTCCTTGTTAAGTTTGACTGGCGTCTCGACCACTGCACGACATAATAGATCTCCCACACTGCCTCCGCGCACTGGCTTTACGCCCTTGCCCCGCAGCCGAAACAGTTTACCGGTCTGTGTCTCCGCCGGTATCTTAAGTTTAACGCGTCCTTCAAGTGTGGGCACCTCCAAATCGCCACCCAGCGCTGCCTCCACAAAGGTAATGGGCACCTCACAATACAGATTTTTACCATCGCGCTCAAAAAGGTGGTGCTGCTTGACCGACATCTGAACAAACAGATCACCGGACGGCCCACCTTCTGGCCCAGCCTCCCCCTCGCCAGACAGACGGATGCGGTCACCGGTGTCAACACCTGGCGGCACCTTGACTGACAACGTTTTAGTTTTTTCTATTCTACCCTGACCATGGCAGACACCACATGGATCAGAAATAGTCTTACCGCTGCCACGGCAAGTGGGGCAGGTCTGCTGCACCTGAAAAGGGCCTTGTTGCATACGCACCTGACCGAGGCCTCCGCAGGTACCGCAGGTGGTAGGAGAGGTACCTTTTTTAGCACCGGAGCCATCGCAAACATCACAGACACTCAAACTGGGCACGCGAATTTCTACGGTGGTGCCATTGACCGCATTCTCCAGCGTAATATCCAATGTGTAGCGCAAATCAGAGCCACGCTGAGGGCCGCCTCGACTGCGTCCCCCTCCGCCGCCAAAAATATCGCCAAAAACGTCGCCAAAAACGTCGCTGAAACTACCGCTGCCAAAGCCTCCGCCGCCACTTGAATCAACACCGGCGTGGCCATATTGATCATAGGCCGAGCGCTTCTGAGGATCCATCAGGATCTCATACGCCTCGCTGGCCTCTTTAAATTTTTCCTCCGCGGCCGGATCATCAGGGTTTCGGTCTGGGTGATGCTTCATCGCTTCGCGACGATACGCCTTCTTAATTTCCCTTTCGTCGGCACTGTTGCTGACGCCCAACACCTCATAGCAATCACGTTTTGACATAAACTTTTATAGCTCTTTTACAGCGCTTTCTGAAATGACTACGCGGGCACTGATGTCCCGCGTAATCGAAGTATTGTTAGGTGATGGACTTACCGCCCATCACGCTGGAAAAAGGACACCTGTTTTTAGCTTTTTTCGTCCTTCACTTCCTCGAACTCCGCATCGACTGCATCGTCCCCTGCAGCCGCCGCTTCTGGCTGCTCTTCGCTGCCAGCGGCGTCCTCAGACTGTGCAGCATACATCTTTTGTGCGACAGAACCGGTCACCTCAGTCAGTTTAGTAGCCGCTGCATCAATCGCCGCTTTGTCATCTGCTTTTAACGCCTCCTCGGCTTCAGCAATAGCAGCCTCAATGGCGGCCTTCTCTTCATCTGTGGCATGTTCGCCGGCCTCTTCGACTGTCTTCCTCGCCGCATGGACGAGTCCATCACAGGTGTTACGCGCATCTACCAATTCAGCAAACTGCGCATCTGTTTCAGCGTTAGCCTCGGCATCCGCTATCATGCTCTCGATATCATCATCGCTCAAACCACCCGATGCGGTAATTCTAATCGACTGCTCTTTGCCGGTTGCTTTGTCTTTGGCTGACACGTTCAAGATACCATTGGCGTCCAAATCGAAGGTCACCTCGATCTGAGGCGTGCCGCGTCGTGCTGGAGGAATGTCAGCCAGATCGAAGCGACCCAGTGATTTATTCCCGGTAGCCTGTTTACGCTCACCCTGTACCACATGAATCGTGACCGCTGACTGATTGTCATCCGCGGTGGAAAAGATTTGCGATTTCTTGGTCGGAATCGTGGTGTTCTTCTCAATCAACGGCGTAGCCACGCCGCCCATGGTCTCGATACCGAGGGTCAGAGGGGTTACATCCAGCAACAAGACATCTTTCACATCTCCAGACAGTACCGCACCCTGAATAGAAGCACCCACAGCCACAGCTTCATCAGGATTCACATCCTTACGCGGCTCTTTGCCGAAGTAATCCGCTACAACTTTTTGCACCATCGGCATACGGGTCTGCCCGCCAACCAGAATGATTTCGTTGACTTCACTCGGATTCAGGCCAGCGTCTTTCAATGCTTGCTTTACAGGCTCCATAGAGCGAGTCACCAGATCTTCCACCAGCGATTCCAGTTTAGCGCGACTCAGCTTAACCACCATGTGCTTGGGCCCAGTGGCATCGGCAGTGATATACGGCAGATTGACCTCTGTTTGTTGTGCGCTGGACAGCTCAATCTTGGCCTTCTCTGCTGCTTCCTTAAGACGCTGCAAAGCCAGTGGATCACTGTGCAGATCAATGCCACTCTCTTTTTTGAATTCCTCAGTGAGGTATTCAATCAGACGCATGTCAAAGTCTTCACCACCGAGGAATGTGTCACCATTAGTCGACAGCACTTCGAACTGGTGCTCGCCATCAACCTCGGCAATTTCGATAATAGAAATATCAAAGGTACCGCCACCGAGGTCATACACTGCGATAGTGTGATCGCCTTTGCCCTGATCCATGCCATAAGCTAGTGCAGCTGCCGTTGGCTCGTTAATAATGCGCTTAACTTCTAGTCCAGCAATTTTTCCGGCATCCTTAGTAGCCTGTCGCTGTGAATCATTAAAATAGGCAGGCACCGTAATCACCGCCTCACTGACCGGCTCGCCAAGGTAGTCCTCGGCCGTCTTTTTCATCTTGCGCAAGACTTCAGCAGCCACCTGCGGCGGCGCCATTTTATCGTCTTTGACCTGCACCCAAGCATCACCGTTATCAGACTCAATAATTTTGTAGGGCACCATAGAAATGTCTTTTTGCACGACATCGTCTTTGAACTTGCGGCCGATCAGCCGCTTCACCGCAAACAGCGTATTTTGCGGATTGGTAACGGCCTGGCGCTTGGCACTCTGGCCGACCAGAATCTCACCGTCGTCGGTATAGCCGACCACCGAGGGAGTCGTACGATCGCCCTCGGCATTTTCAATAACTTTAGCATTACCACCCTCCATGACGGATACGCAGGAGTTAGTGGTCCCAAGGTCAATTCCAATTATTTTACCCATTCTGTATCTCCAGTGTGTTGTCGCGGGCTGACCCGCTGCTATCAATTACGTTGTTCTATATATTGGCCCTAATAAACCCATTTCAAGGGCTAAAAGCACTCTACAAGGCCATAAAGGGCGCAAAAAATCGCCTTTTCCGCCAAATTACGGTGCCGCCGGACTTTTACTGACCATCACCATAGCAGGCCTTACCAAACGACCATTAAGGGTGTAACCCTTTTGCATCACTGCTATCACGGTATTGGGTTCCACATCGCCATTCTCCACCATGCTCATGGCCTGATGCAGCTGCGGGTCAAAGGGTTCGCCCTGCGGGTCTAAAGCCTCAATATGAAATTTCTTCAGCACTTCCTGCAGGCTTTTGAGGGTCAGTTCCACACCCTCGGCGATGGGTTTTATGATGTCATTATCACCCGCAGCTGCTTCCAAAGCCCGCTCCAGGTTATCCACCACCGGCAACAACTCACCACAGAAGCGCTCTAGCGCAAACTTACGCGCCTTCTCTACGTCTTGTTCGGCTCTTCTGGTTACATTCTGGGCGTCTGCCTTGGTTCGCAGTACCGTATCCCTGGCGCTAGCGAGCTCTTCTTCGAGTCTCACGACCTGTTCGTCCGCCGATACCATCTCATCACTGTGGCCGCCATCGGCAACTTCAGGCGCTACGCCGTCATCCGCATGTCCATCAAGCGGATCATCGTTCACTGGTTGATTCGGGTCTTTTGTCCCCACGCTAACACTCCGTATAAGTGATTACTGCTGATCGGCAACTCTGCGAAGTCGCACACTATGAGTTGTTTAGCAAAATATGGGGTCGGCCAAGGGCATTTCAAGGTGTGTCCAGCGGAATTTACAAGAATTGCTCAGCACGCGCCAGACTGCCGATCGGGAGAGGAATAAGAGTAATAGAAGTAGCTAGACTGTTAGCGCTGAGCTAAGCATTCGGGCTGTCACATCGACAATGGGGATGACCCTAGCATACTCCATGCGTTTCGGACCGATAACCCCGAGAACGCCCAGTGTTCGGAAACCATCAGTGTATGGCGCAGTAACCACGCTGTAATTGCCAAATACGTCGTATCCGGCCTCCTCTCCAATGAAGATCTGCACACCATCAGCCCGAGTGCAGCGCTCCAGCAGGTGCAACAAATCCTTTTTCTGCTCGAAGGACTCAAATAGATCACGCAGTGTGGACATTTCTTCAGCGCTAGCACTGGCGCTGCCTAGAAGTCGGGATTCCCCGACCATCATGCACTCCTCTGCCTCATATTCCTGATCCAGCGCTTTACTAGCTAACTGCAGAGCATCCTCTAAATAACTATCTATCTGGCTGCGAGCCTCCTGCATTTCATGCAGAATCCGGTCCTGGACCTGAATCAGGGCCTGACCGGCGTAGCGTTGATTGACCATCGCCGCCGCATCGCGCAGCTGTGCCTCGGTAAAGGGTCGCTGGGTGTGGATGATACGGTTTTGTACCTCGCGCTCATTCACCACCAGAATGACCAGCACTCGATTGCCGGACAACGGCAGAAACTCCACCTGCCGCAGCTGGCTCGCTTCCTGGCGCGGCACGGTTACCAGTCCCGCCTGAGCCGTGATATTTGACAACAAGGACGAGGCAGCCTGCACCAACTCGGTCGCAGACTTATCCGGGTTAAGCTCAGCACGCAGGGCAGACACAGCGTCGTCTTCCGGAGCTTGGATCTGCAACAGGGTGTCCACGAACAAGCGATAACCCAAAGCGGTCGGCACCCGGCCCGCAGACGTATGGGGCGACTGCAAATAGCCGCGCTCTTCCAGATCAGACATTACATTGCGAATCGTAGCCGCACTCACGGGCAATCCCGCCACCTTGAGCAACGTGCCGGATCCAACCGGTTGACCATCTTGAATATGATGTTCAACTAACGTTTTTAACAGAATGCTGGCGCGTTCTGAAATCACTCCTGCCGCCATAGGTTCCCACCGAAAATGACACGCCTATATATTTATCACAGGAGGCAGAAATTACAAAGACATACACACAACATAAGTTATGTCTCGTTGACATTTTGGCCGGCGCACCAGTCGCACAGACACGAGGAATTCGGGTTAAAGAGTCTGACGCTGCAAACCAACATCCGGCTTGCACGCCCTGAGAAATGAGGGTTTAGACCCCTAATATTCCATGCTAAGATTGGCAAAAAATCCTTATATGGTCTCGCATGCTCGCCCAATTAAGCATCAGCAACTACACGATTGTCTCTTCCTTGGATATGGATTTTTTTTCAGGAATGACTGTGATTACCGGCGAAACAGGTGCGGGCAAGTCTATTATGCTGGACGCATTGGGGCTGTGCCTAGGCGACCGAGCTGATTCAAAGACCGTGCGTCATGGCTGTGATCGAGCAGAGATTATCGCCAATTTTGACGTCACGGCCATACCACTGGCCATTGCCTGGCTGCAAGACCGTGAGTTGCACACCAGCAACGAATGCCTGCTGCGCCGCCTTGTCACCGCTGATGGGCGCAGTCGCGCCTACATCAATGGCAGTGTTTCCACCCTTCAGGACTGCGCAGAGTTGGGCGCATTACTGATTGATATACACAGCCAGCATGCCCACCAATCATTATTGCAAAAACCGATACAACGAGCATTACTGGATGCCTATGCGGGGCACAAAAGCCTCACCCAAGACGTCGAGCAATGCGCCTCGGGTTGGCTGGACAAGCGCCGCGAGCTGGAGTTGTTGGCTGGGTCTGCCGATGAACACACAAGTCGCATACAACTGCTCACTTATCAGGTGGACGAGCTAGATGTGCTGAGTCTGCAACCGAGTGAGCTGGTCGCGCTGGAGCAAGAGCAAAATACACTGGCCAATGCAGAAGAAATTTTAGAGGACGCCTATCAAGCGCTGGCGCTTTGTGATGACCAGGAAACAGGTGCACGTCAGGCTCTGAAATTACTCGTGGGGGATGTCCATGCTACCGCCGCTGTCATTAACGCCAGAAACCTATTGGAATCTACGGTCATTCAGTTGGGCGAAGCTTGCGGTGAGATTCAGCGACATATCGATAGTGTTGAGGTTAATCCGGATCGCCTAAGCGAAGTGCAAAAACGCTTAGAAGGTATTTATGATATCGCTCGCAAGCACAAAGTGATGCCCGAGCAACTGACTGAGCTGCATCAGGCACTGCGAGACGAGTTGCAGGGCTTGGCCAGCGGTGACGAGCGGATCGCGCAGCTGAAGCTGGAGATGCTTGATTTGGCTGCACAGTATGGTGCTGATGCTGCACGCCTGAGTAAAAAGCGACGCAGCGCTGCGAAAAAGCTGGTTAAAAACGCCTCTTCGGTGCTTGCTTCACTTGCCATGGATGGGTGTCAGTTTGAAATCGCTCTCATACCCTTAAAAAGTGAAGACCCGAACCCGCACGGCAGCGAAGAAGTCGAATTTCTTATTAGCACCAACCCCGGCGCGCCCGCGCGAGCGCTAGGCAAGATTGCATCGGGTGGCGAACTTTCGCGCATCAGCCTCGCCATCAGTGTGGTGACAGCGAACACCGCCCCCGTCGCAAGCATGGTGTTCGACGAAGTGGATGTTGGCATTGGCGGTGCCGTCGCTGAGGTCGTAGGCACATTACTGCGTACATTGTCGGATCGCACCCAAGTGTTATGCGTCACCCACCTTGCCCAAGTAGCGTCACAGGGGACTCATCACCTGCAGGTGGCCAAGACCAGTAGCGACAAGGCTGTCGAAACGAGTCTGAAGAAGTTAGATGACGACGCAAAGGTGCAGGAGATAGCCCGCATGCTTGGCGGGGTCAAAATCACATCGCAGACACTAGCGCACGCTAGGGAAATGCTAGGGAACTAACTCGACTCGATTTTACGGACATACAACACTAAGGAGTGGTCGATTAGCTCGTAACCACGTTCTGCAGCAATCTCATGCTGACGCTGTTCGATCACCGCATCGGTAAATTCCACGACCTCTCCGCTGCTGACACATACCATATGATCGTGATGCTCACCCTTGGCTAGCTCGAACACGGAATGACCAGCCTCGAAGTGATGACGAGAAACCAAACCCGCGCTCTCGAACTGAGTTAGAACCCTGTAAACCGTTGCCAGCGCCACGTCCTCTCCAGCGTCGCGCAACGCGTGGTAGACTTCCTCGGCGCTCAAATGCTGTGAGTTTAGCTCTGAAGATTCCAATAACTGCAGAATCTTAACCCGCGGCAAAGTGATTTTTAAACCCGCGTCGCGTAGTTCCTGATTTTGCTCAACCATAACCTAGGGCTTCTCTGTACTGTCTAGTGAGGGTATGATGCCATTCCCATATTGGAAGTGGAAGTATTATCCCATGCGGATTCTGTTGATCTCCCTGACTCTCGTTTTAATTAGCGCCTGCGGCTTTCCCGGCGTCTACAGGATAAATATTGAGCAAGGCAATATCGTCACCCAAGAAATGGTCAACAAACTCAAACCTGGCATGAGTCGGCGTCAGGTGAACTTCATTATGGGGACACCACTGATTAAAGACACTTTTAACCGCGACCGTTGGGATTATGTGTTTATGTTACGCAATGGCTCAACGGTTCTCGATCAATCTCGACTGACGGTTGAGTTTAAAGGGGACACTCTCGTTAACGTGTTTGGGGACTTTGTTGCCGCAGACTGGGCCGCAACAGACGGTGCTGCAGTGAAAACGTCGCCATCAGCAGAGCCCGATTCAGAACTCGCCACCTACCAGTAGCAACGCCTGCGGGGCTCAGCCTGATGCGTCCTGCTGCCGGCGTTCTTTAGCACGCTCAGCGCGCGCTTTTCTCACTTCCTTGGGATCGGCGGTGAGTGGCCGATAAATCTCTACCCTGTCTCCACCGCGCAAAACCTGCGCCGGTATAATCACCTGTCCAAAAATGCCAAACTTGGCATTATCCAAATCTACCCCGTCAAAGCGAGTGGCGATACCCGACAACTGCGCGGCCTCCAAAGCCGTTGAGCCAGCGGGTAATTCAACCTCAAGAAGTGCCTGCTTATGCGGCAAGGCGTAAGCCACTTCAACCTTTATCGTGGTGTTTTCGCTCATTAGATCAACCGTATATTTGGCTGGCGCGGCGACCTACGGCGTCCACCAGATTATTTGTGGCTTTGTCGAATAATCGGGACGCGGCAGCACCAAGCAACGCCCCGTTAATCTCAAATTCCAGATTCAAGCTTATTTTGCAGGCCGAGTCTCCCAGAGCGTGAAAGCCCCAACGCCCGGTAAAGCAATCAAACGGGCCATCGATCAATTCCAGCGTGATTTCTCGTGGCCTCGACATTCGATTGCGCGTGCTAAAACTTTGCATGATGCCAGCCCGTGACAAGTCCAAGCGGGCCTCAACGCAATGCTCGTCACGACGCAGAACGCAGGCACCGACACATCCTTCCATATAATGTGGATAAGATTCCACATCACTCACCAACTCGAACAACTGATAAGCGCTGAAGGGCAGCAAGGCGCTACGATTGATAACGGTCATGTTTACGATTTTGTCCTGTTAAGGCCAACTACTACCCAACCTCTGTCCATGATTCTCACCGCCAATAAAACGGTGCAAGCAATAACAGCGCAATTGAAGGTGTGGCAATATACCGCAACAAGAAGCGCCAGAGCGAGAAAAATAGGTCAGAACCTTGAGCCAATTCTGGCCTTAGGATCTCAGGCCGCAGGCCCCAACCCATCAATAATGCGATGAGTAATGCTGCCAAAGGCAACAATAGATTTGTCGTAATGCTATCCAGTAAAACCATCAGGTTCGGTTGGCCAAACCAGATCATCTCAGTTGTCGGACTAAAGGAATCTATCACTGCCAGACTTACTAGCCACACTGTCGCGCCAACGGCGACGGTCGCCGTCAAGCGCGCCACCCGAAACTGACGTTTCACCGTGGCGACAATGGGCTCTAAAATGGCTGCAGCTGAACCCAACGCGGCGAGACCCGACAGCGCAAAAAATACCGTGCCCGCTAAGTCTCCTTGGTCGAGATTACCGAACGCATAAGGAAGACTAATGAACAAAAGACCGGGACCTGCCGTCGGATCCATATTATTGGCGAACACAACCGAGTAAATTGCCACGCCAGCCAGCATAGCAATAAGGGTATCAATTAGCGCTACAACGATGACCGAACGCCCAATCGGCGTCTGCTGCGGAGCATAAGCGCCATATGTAATGCCGATACCAACACCCACACCCAGTGTAAAGAAAGCATGTCCCAGCGCCACCAGTGCTGACTGCGGCGTGAAATCAGCCAGTTTGGCAGAAAACAGATAATCACGAGTAGCATCCATATCACCATAGTCGAATGCGAACTTGAGCAGAAATGCCAACATGACAAGCATAAGTGGCACCGCAACCCAGACCAGCATGGCAAGCCCACGCTGAACACCCAACGTCACGGTGCCTGCTGCCGCCAGCAAAAATAGGCTTTGCCAATAGATTTGCGCTGGCGTATCCGTCAGATACTGCTCAAAGTGCATTCCTACTTCTACTGCAGGCGCCGCGGCAAAAGTACCCTCATATACAAACCCCGCATATGCCAGGCTCCATCCAGCGACTACAATGTAAAAAGTAAGGATGAGGGCTCCCGTCAGGCAGACTAGGACACCTATCAGACGCCACTCCCGTGAAAGCCCAGAGCGATCGCTGGCGAGGGTAATGGCCATCACAACGCTGGGGCCACCGTAACGACCCAAAGCGGCCTCAGCTACCAAGACCGGCACTGCAATTAAAAATAAACACAGGACATAGGAAATGACGAAGGCTGCGCCTCCATGTTCGCCGGTCAGGTACGAAAAGCGCCACAGACTGCCCATCCCCGCGGCAGACGCGGATAGCGCCAGTACAAATGTGGTGCGCAAACTCCATCTATCTGAAGCATTAAATGCAGCAATGTTCATGCGAAAAATCGCCCTTTAGCTATGATCTTAGGATGACTCAGGCCGTCAGATGTGAAAAGGGGAGGATTCACGTTTCCCCTCTGAGCCTTCTCCGTATAATGCCCGCCATGGCCAAGAAGAAACTTAAAAAATCGAGTAATGTCATCGCCCAAAATAAGCGAGCGAGCTTCGACTATCAGTTGTTGGACACGTTCGAAGCAGGCGTTGCACTGACCGGCTGGGAAGTCAAAAGTCTGCGCATGGGAAAGGCAGATCTGGCCGACTCCTACGTGCTGATGAAAGACGGCGAAGCTTTGTTACTGGGCACGCATATCATCCCATTGAATACGGCTTCAACGCATTCCGTTACTGACCCGACCCGCACCCGCAAGCTACTTTTACACAAAAAGGAACTGTCAAAAATTGTCGAGGCCACATCACAAAAAGGCCTGACCTGCGTGTGTACGCAAATGTACTGGAAGGGGCACTTGGTTAAGGCAAGGATCGCTTTGGCTGTGGGCAAGAAGGATCATGACAAGCGTGATACTGAAAAAGATCGCGACTGGAACCGCCAAAAACAACGCATCGTGCGCGATAACGTCAAACAATAAACTATCTTTTCCAAACCTGTCGCCATCGTGACAAGCGTAAGGCTACGCTGGTAACATGTGCGCTCCCACTGACTGCGGTCCACGCCTTTGAAACGACGTATCTTCGCCCTTGTTGTCACCCTACTCGTTGTTACCCTGATGTTCGTCGGTAATCAGCTAGCGGGACGCATACTGGATGCCAAATTGGGGCCATTGCTCGCCGATAACCTCGGGCTGCCAGTGCAGTTTGCCCCGATCAAGGCACATCTGCTGCGGCTTACGGCAGAAAGCGAGACCTTGATGATGGGGAATAAGGGCGACCCCGCTGTCGTGGCAACCAACGTTGAAGTATCACTGGTACTGTCCGCTCTGTTGCGCGGCGAGATACGGCTGCGACATGCCAGTGCCGACGATGTAATAATACGTGCGTCGCGCTGGCCGAGTTCCAGCACCCCGGCACCTACCGATTACCAATTTCTCGATCAGTGGCTTCCCGCCGATGTGCAGGCCGCCACAGGACGCTATGTCAGTGCCGGCGGCGAGGACTACGCGGTCAATGAATTCCATTGGCGGCGTCACTTGCTCGGTGGCGCAAGCGCGCGATGGTGGGAGCAGCGTGAGGCAGGAGAGGTCACCCTGGCTGCAGAGCTAAAATCGTTAAACGATTTACTGCTGCTAGCGCCGGTTGAGATCGATATGACAGTGGAGGTTGTCGGAAAAACCGACTCTGAGGTTTCTTTAACGGCTAATATCCATCCCTCAAAAACGGCTGCCTATTCCCTGTCGGCGTCGGTTCGCACGGCAGACATGAGTGCACAGATCAGTGCCAGTGGACAAGAGAAATGGAGCCTTCCAAACCGCTCAGACACCACCATTGCTCTGCTGAACGTAGAGCAGGTATTGACACTCATAGACGCCTACAGCGACTCCAAGCCGCCACAAACCGCCGTTGCCGAGGTGCTCGCCTCTAAAGTGCCACTATTGTCGCTGCCGGCGCATCAGGGCAACGTCATCATAAACGAGCTCAGGCTAATGGATGAGGTCAACACCAACACCTCCTTTACATTTGCCAGCAGTGAGCAAGGAGTACAAATTAACTCTCTGTCCAGCACCGGCTCAACTGGCATTCTGACGGGTGAACTGGGCGTCAAGAGTGGACCTCAGGGCTGGACAGTGACAGCAGATGCTGCCGTGCAGGAGCGCGCCATTAACACGGGCCTAGGTTCAAAATACATCGGCACAGATTGGCTATGGAGCACTGGGCATGCAACGCTTGATGGCAGCGGCGATACCTGGGCAACCTTACTCAATTCGCTGACCGGTGATCTTTCACTGGAGGGACATTACAACAACAAAGAAGCCACGCCCGTGTCTATCGACGCGCGACTGGATAACGCCTCTGGGAAGCTTCTGCTCGACCACCTGATAATCGAATTGGACCAAGGCCAAATTACCGGATCGGCCTCGTTATCCGAAAATGAGCCACGTACGCTAACCATGGACCTTAAAGCTAAAAATCTGGATCTGGACTTCTTGCTAGTTGACGACGCTGGAGAAACGCAACCTGGGGTAGCCATACCGAAATATTTGAACATCTTTCCCGACATCAACATGGATATCAGCCTACTTGTTGAAGGATTGGAAGCACCAGGGATGCACCTGATAAAGAGCACGACAACACTGCAGCGCAATGCAAAAGGTGGCACGTTGTCAGCAATGGGTACTGGCAGGAACGGCGGAACCTTCAAACTAAGTTTAGAAGTTACAAACAAAACCGGCGAAGTTGCAGACTTCCGAGTTAGCAGCGTGTTCAACAGGCTCGATTTATCCTCCCTATTCCGACAGCCAGGTGCCGGCATCAGTCGTACCTCTGGCAACATGAATTTTGAAGGCAGTGGCAAGGGGATAAGCGAGGTGTTTAAAGCCCTGCATGGCGATTCCGCCTTAACTCTGGAACTCAGAGGCGACAAGGATTGGCAGAGGCCATCTGCAACAACAGAAAAAATTCTTCTCTCCGGAGAAGCCTACATGTTGACAGACGGCGACAGAATTGTAGGCGTAAAGGTTGACCGCATTCGTGTAGATTCTTTCGATCAGGATCTGACCGGCAATATCTCAATTTTATCTAGCCAAAACCCATGGTTCACTGCCAATCTGAAATCAAAAAAGCTCAACGTGTCGACGCTGCGTAAGCTGATTCCAAAAGATGCAGATAATGCTGATGCATCAGATCTGCTTTCCCCCTTAAAAAACCTTGGTCAGACGCAGTTATCGCTCGATGTGGAATCGTTGATCTTTGATGACATAGCGTTATCAAACGTAATGCTTCAGGTTTCATCAGATGCTGATATTTTTGATATAAAAGCATTGAATTTTAGTAGTCACAACGGCACCGCCAAAAGTCAGGGAAAAGTCATCTGGAAAGGTCAGCAGGCAATACTTGAGGCCACCGCGGACCTATCTGACATTGATTTGGACCAGTTCCTGATTCAAAGGATGGACGATGAACATGTTCCGGTTTCTGGTTCGGCCAAGCTGGCCAGCCAAGGGACTACTATTGGGGAACTGGTCAGCAGCATCTCCGGTTACGTCAACCTGCAGGCCACTGATGCACAGCAGGGAGAATCACTGCAGGGACGCCGCAAGCTCGAGATGAATGCAACGCAGCTCAGTGACGGTATACAGGCGGAAATAACGACCCTGCAGTGGGGAGACAGTGACCTTGCGGGCAGTATCGTTTATCGCCGCACAGCCCCACGGTTACTAGACGTCAGCATACGCAGTAGCACGCTATCCTTGCTGCCTTGGGAAAACGCTGAGATCAGTGCCAAAGCTAAAATCCACAAAGCCAACACTACTAAAACTAAACCTCATAAAACCAACGTTCAGGAAACGAAAAGCCCCGACACGCTTGATTATGCCATTACTACAAGTAGCGAACTCGTAGGCGATATACTGCTCAGCCCGCTGCGATTCCTTTCTGACACAAGCGTAGAAGGTGACACTCCGAGTGCGAAGTTATTTAGCGCTAAGCCGTTACCGATAGGAGCCACAAAGAATTTGAAACTGCGACTGGATGTAGAATTAGATTCGCTGGAGAGCAACGTGATCAGCGCAAAAGCGCTGAGTTTGAAAGGCAACCTTATCGATGGGAAATGGCTAGTAAAAGCCAGCCTTGGCCAAGCCAGCGGGGGCAACGCAGAGGCCACTGTGAATTTAGATATCAACACGGTGCCCGCATCATTGAGCTTCACCAGTAACTTCAAAAACATGCGCGGGCTAGCGGACCGAAACACCTACCCACGCAGCGGATTTATTTCGATCAAAAGCCAAGGTGGCAGCGAAGCTGAACTTGCTGCCAGCACCAGTGGATTGTTGTATGCAGAACTGGGCAAGGGGCCCTTCGACTATTCCAGCTCAACGCTGTTTACGGCTGACCTAGTCAGTTCTATTTTCACTACCCTAATACCCGGTATCGAACGTGAGGAGCCAGAGGTGGAGTGTGGCGTTATACTAGCACTGTTCGAGGACGGTAAAGGCATCACACCGTATGGCTTTGCTTTGCGCACCAATGATGCCAATTTGCTCGGCAATATTCAGGTAGACCTTGGCAAAGAAACGATGGATATGAGCCTAGACTCGCGCGGGCGTCAGGGAGTGGGCATTTCTGTCGGCAGCGTCTTTTCTAATACGGTCGACATCAAAGGCCCTCTCACCGATCCATCGATAGTGCCCAATGCTGCCAGTATTCTGGTGCGCGGTTGGGCGGCCGTCATGACAGCCGGGTTGTCTGTATTGGGCGAAAGTATGGTCAAACGCGTTCTGGCCAGCGAAAATCCTTGTCCAGCCATCAACAAGCATATCGTCAAAGACTTGTGCCCTAAAAATGCGCTCGCTGCCTCTTCAGAAATGGTTTGCCCCAAAGCCTAAAGAATTGCGCTATACTAGGGCTTCACAAAGGGGGCGATTTGGATTCGACGACGGTTGCGAACCCTGAGGTGCATGCCGTGATGGTAGCCAATCACGTAAATCCAAAGCTGCAAACTATTAGTTGCCAATGACGACAACTACGGTGCTCAACTAGCTGCGTAAGCAGTTATTTGTTGCACTTCTGGCGGATTCGTCTGCCAGCGGTCTTTAGCAAGGTGCCAGCCCCGCGCTACTGACTGTCATCTAGAACTGGATCGCTGCAAGGACTGTCTTGGACCGCGCTGCTAAACTTAAACAAGACTCGCCAACTACGTCCTGCCCGTTGGGCTGTATGCGGTTAAATTAATTAACGGAATCTAAGCATGTAGAGCCAAAGGCAGAGTACTGGCGGACGCGGGTTCAATTCCCGCCGCCTCCACCATTTCACTATTCAACAGGGTACTGACAACTTAACTCGCTGAAATTGCTAGAACCGGACAGTGAATACGTACAAACGCCATCGCTTCCCTCCAGAAATTATTTCCTACGCCGTCTGGCTCTACTATCGCTTCAATCTCAGCCACAGAGACATCGAAGATCTACTTGCCGAACGAGGCATCACTGCCAGCCGAGAAGCGATTC
>JAQWNG010000036.1 GCA_029246385.1 Halioglobus sp. | reverse complement strand
CCAGGAGTAATTCCAGTGGCAATAGGACTCGAAGACAAGAAAGCGATCGTAGCTGAAGTTAACGAGACAGCCACCAGTGCACTGTCCCTGATTATCGCCGACTCACGTGGCGTGACTGTGGACGGGATGACGGCATTGCGCGAAAAAGCGCGTGAAAGCCAGGTGACTCTCCGTGTCGTACGGAACACCTTGGCTAAACGGGCGCTGGAAGGAACTGAATATGAGTGCGTCAATGGCGTTCTCACCGGTCCCTCCCTGTTCGGATTTTCAATGGAAGATCCAGGCGCAGCAGCTCGAATCTTTAAAGACTTTGCGAAGCAAAACAAAGACTTTGAAGTAAAAGCACTGGCGGTAAGTGGCCAGATGCTGGGTGCAGATCAGTTGGATGTTCTGGCTAAGTTGCCTACGCGTGATCAGGCACTCTCAATTTTGATGATTGTGATGAAGGCGCCGGTGACAAAGTTGGCCCAGACAATGAACGAAGTACCTGGAAAACTGGTTCGCACACTCGCAGCAGTTCGCGATCAGAAAGAGACGGCGGCGTAAGCCTCTGTTTGTGGATAACTAATCAGCTAAATAGGAGATAAGAGTCATGGCTCTGTCTAAAGACGATATTTTAAATGCAATAGCAGATATGAGCGTGATGGATGTAGTGTCGCTCATTGAATCAATGGAAGAAAAGTTTGGTGTCACTGCTGCTGCGGCTGTCGCCGCTGCGCCCGCTGCCGCAGGCGGAGACGCTGGCGGTGCTGCAGAAGAGCAGACTGAGTTTGACGTTATTCTCACCGCAGCCGGTGAGAAGAAAGTAAATGTCATTAAAGTCGTTCGTGCAATTACCGGTCTTGGCCTAAAAGAAGCCAAAGGCTTGGTTGACAACGCTCCCTCCGCGATTAAGGAAGGTGCACCCAAGGCAGAAGCCGAGGACGTCAAAAAGCAGCTTGAAGAAGCGGGCGGGTCTGCTGAGCTCAAGTAAGGTTGAGAGTAGTCTGGCCTAGGCTGGATATGGATAAGGCTGGCGGGCGTTTTGCTCGCCGGCCTCTTTCCATTTAAAGAAATGAAAATTTTGTAGGGTCGTTGCAGGCATTGCAGCACTCTTATTTTAGTTCTTTTAAGAACTAGTTAATTGTCCGTTAAGGCAATGAAAAGTTAATCACGCTGGGGAGTACTGATGGCATACTCGTACACTGAGAAAAAACGCATTCGCAAAGATTTCGGCGTGTTGCCGAAAGTAATGGATATACCTTATCTGCTTGCGATCCAAATGGAGTCTTACCGGAAGTTCACCCAGCAGGGTGATGTCCCTGATTCGCGTGTCGATAAAGGCTTGCACGCTGCCTTCAAATCAGTATTTCCTATTGTCAGCTACAGCGGTAATGCAGCACTGGAATATGTTGATTATAGATTGGGTAAGCCTGTGTTTGATGTGAGCGAATGTCAATCGCGTGGCGTAACTTACTCTTGTTCATTGCGGGTAAAGGTCCGGTTGATCATTTACGACAAAGAGTCATCTAACAAGACCATCAAGGATATCAAGGAGCAGGAAGTGTATATGGGGGAAATCCCCCTGATGACTGATAATGGCACTTTTGTTATCAATGGAACCGAGAGAGTCATTGTATCTCAGTTACACCGCTCTCCCGGCGTATTCTTTGATCATGACAAAGGTAAAACTCATTCATCTGGAAAATTATTATACTCAGCTAGGGTGATCCCTTACCGTGGCTCCTGGCTTGATTTTGAATTTGATCCTAAGGATCTTGTTTTTGTGCGTATTGATCGTCGTCGGAAGCTCCCAGCAACGATTTTGCTGCGTGCACTCGGTTATGAGGCCGAAGAGATCTTAGAGATGTTCTACGACACAAATATATTTACTGCTTCTAAGAGTGGCAAGTATACGATGGCGCTTATCCCCGAGCGTTTGCGCGGTGATGTTGCAGCATTCGACATTAAGTCTGGGAAAAAACTCATCGTCGAGCAGGGTCGCCGCGTCACTGCGCGTCATATCCGTCAGCTTGAAGAGGCGAAAATTAAGTCTCTGGAAATTCCTGAAGATTATTTGTTTGGCCGGTCTTTGGCTGAAGATGTTATCGATAAGAAAACGGGCGAGGTAGTTGTTGAGTGCAATACCGAAATCACTGCAGAGGTGATTGAAAAGTTAACAGAGGCTAGTGTCACCAAGATTAAAACTTTGTATACGAATGAACTCGATTGTGGGTCTTTTGTCTCAGACACATTGCGTCAGGATTCGACCCGAAATCAGCTTGAAGCTCTGGTAGAAATTTACCGCATGATGCGCCCAGGAGAACCGCCGACGAAGGAGTCTGCTGAGAACCTCTTTCAGAATCTCTTCTTTTCTGCCGACCGTTATGACCTGTCTCCCGTTGGCCGTATGAAATTCAATCGCCGGCTTGGTCGAGAGGAAGTTGAAGGGAGTGGAGTGCTTGATCGCAGTGATATTGTCGAGGTTCTCAAGACTCTAGTAGGCATTCGTAATGGTAGAGGCATGGTCGACGACATCGATCATCTCGGTAACCGTCGGGTCCGCAGTGTAGGGGAAATGGCAGAGAACCAGTTCCGAGTCGGCTTGGTGAGGGTTGAGCGTGCGGTAAAAGAGCGTTTATCTATGGCAGAGAGCGAGGGCCTAATGCCGCAAGACCTCATTAATGCTAAGCCGGTTTCTGCTGCCGTGAAAGAGTTTTTTGGCTCTAGCCAATTGTCTCAGTTTATGGATCAGAACAATCCCTTGTCAGAAGTGACACACAAGCGGCGCGTATCGGCGCTTGGGCCCGGTGGTTTGACGCGCGAGCGTGCCGGATTCGAAGTGCGTGACGTGCATCCGACGCATTATGGGCGTGTTTGTCCCATTGAGACCCCGGAAGGCCCCAACATCGGTCTGATTAACTCTCTAGCGACTTATGCACGCACTAACGATTATGGGTTTCTTGAAACGCCATATCGCAAGGTCGTCAAGGGTAAGGTGACTGACGATATTGAATTTTTATCCGCTATTAATGAAGCCGAGCATGTTATCGCGCAGGCTTCGGCGACGGTAGATAAGAATATGAAGTTCGTGGATGATCTGATTGCAGTTCGACATATGAGCGAGTTTACGGTGATGCCACCAGAGCGCGTGGATTATATGGATGTGTCACCTAAGCAGGTCGTTTCGGTGGCCGCGGCTTTGATTCCCTTTCTGGAGCACGACGATGCTAACCGTGCCCTTATGGGGTCCAATATGCAGCGGCAGGCCGTGCCCACTCTTGTTGCTGACAAGCCCCTTGTCGGGACAGGAATGGAGCGCAATGTAGCAACGGATTCCGGTGTTTGCATGGTCGCAAAGCGTTCTGGCGTGATCGACTCTGCGGATGCTAGCCGTATTGTGGTTCGTGTCAATCAAAGGGACGTCGGTACTGATGAGGCGCCCGTTGATATCTACAACCTGACCAAATATACACGGTCGAATCAGAATACCTGCATTAACCAGCGGCCTCTCGTTAAACAGGGCGATACGATCGAGCGTTGTGATATTCTCGCCGATGGTCCCTCCATAGATCTGGGTGAACTCGCGCTGGGACAGAATATGCGAATCGCCTTTATGCCTTGGAATGGCTACAACTTTGAAGATTCGATACTAGTGAGTGAGCGAGTGGTGAAAGAAGACCGCTTTACCACAATTCATATTCAGGAGCTGACCTGTATAGCTCGCGATACAAAACTGGGCTCTGAAGAGATTTCGGGTGATATACCCAACGTAGGCGAGGGCGCGCTGTCTAAACTAGATGACTCAGGTATTGTCTATATCGGCGCTGAGGTCGAGGCCGGCGATATTCTGGTTGGCAAGGTCACACCCAAGGGTGAGACTCAGCTGACTCCAGAGGAGAAGCTGTTACGGGCTATCTTCGGTGAGAAAGCATCTGACGTCAAAGACACGTCACTGCGCGTACCGACTAGTGCTAAGGGGACAGTAATAGATGTCCAAGTCTTTACGCGAGATGGCTTAGAGAAAGATGCTCGAGCTCTACAGATTGAGAAGCATCAGTTAGATCAATACCGCAAAGACCTTAGAGAAGAATACCGGATCTTTGAGGAAGCTATTTTTGCTCACTTAGGCAACACGCTTAAGGGTAAGAGCACGGTCAGCGGTGGTGGCTTTAGCAAGGGAACAACGCTAACACCTGCTTTATTGGCCGAATTGGATCGAGATCAATGGTTCAAGTTGAAGCTATCAGACGCGAAAGCAAATGACGCTCTAGCGGCTTCGGAACGGCAGTTGGAAGAACAAAACAAACTTCTTGAAGATCGCTTTGAAGACAAAAGAGGCAAGCTGCAAAGTGGTGACGATTTGGCGCCCGGTGTGCTGAAGATTGTTAAGGTCTACTTGGCGATAAAACGTCGTATTCAGCCGGGTGACAAAATGGCTGGTCGTCACGGTAACAAGGGTGTGATCTCGGTGATTATGCCGGTTGAAGATATGCCTTATGATGAGAACGGCGAGCCGGTCGACATTGTGTTGAATCCGTTGGGCGTGCCCTCGCGTATGAACGTGGGCCAAATCTTGGAAACCCACCTTGGTATGGCTGCCAAGGGCCTTGGTGACAAAATCAATGCGATGATCAAGCAGCAGCAAAAGGTGTCAGAGGTGCGCAAGTTCCTTGAGGCTATTTACAACAATGGCGATGGGCGTATCGAGGACATTAAGTCCTTCAGCGATGCCGATGTAATGGAGTTGGCAGCAAATCTTTCACAGGGCGTCCCTATGGCTACTCCGGTTTTTGATGGTGCGGCCGAGGATTCTATCAAGCGATTGCTAAAGTTAGCGGACCTTCCTGAAAGTGGCCAATTCACTTTGTATGATGGCCGCAGCGGTGAGGCGTTTGACCGGCCGGTAACTGTTGGATACATGTATATGTTGAAACTGAACCATCTGGTGGACGACAAAATGCATGCGCGATCAACCGGGTCTTATAGCCTCGTTACTCAGCAACCGCTTGGTGGTAAAGCGCAATTTGGCGGCCAGCGGTTTGGGGAGATGGAAGTCTGGGCATTGGAAGCTTACGGTGCTGCATATACTTTGCAGGAGATGCTTACGGTCAAGTCTGATGACATTACCGGGCGGACAAAAATGTACAAGAACATTGTTGATGGTGACCATCGTATGGAGCCGGGCATGCCCGAGTCTTTTAATGTGTTGGTTAAAGAAATACGTTCTCTGGCCATCGATATCGATCTCGAGAACGATTAATAACATAACTATTGTACTTGGTGGCGGCGTATTGGATTTATTATGCGCTGCCTGGAAGTGAAAACCTCGCGGAGGAAACGCCTTGAAAGACTTACTTAACCTACTAAAGTCCCAGGGACAAAATGACGAATTTGATGCTATTCGGATTGGTTTAGCATCACCGGAGCTGATTCGCTCCTGGTCATTTGGCGAAGTGAAAAAGCCTGAGACAATTAATTATCGTACCTTTAAGCCAGAACGAGACGGCCTGTTTTGTGCAAAAATTTTTGGTCCGGTGAAAGATTACGAGTGTTTATGCGGCAAGTATAAGCGGCTCAAGCACCGCGGTGTTATTTGTGAAAAATGCGGTGTAGAGGTTGCGCTCGCTAATGTGCGTCGTCAGCGCATGGGTCATATTGAGCTGGCCAGTCCTGTAGCACATATTTGGTTCCTGAAGTCGTTGCCATCGCGCATCGGGCTGCTGCTGGATATGACGTTGCGAGATATAGAGCGTGTACTCTACTTTGAATCGTATGTGGTTACTGAGCCCGGCATGACAACATTGGAGCAGAGTCAACTGCTGTCTGACGAGCAGTATTATGAGGCGATGGAAGAATTTGGTGATGAGTTCTCGGCAAAAATGGGTGCTGAGGCTATTCAGGATCTGATGATGCAGTTGGATCTAAAGGAAGAAATTGCGACCCTGCGTGAAGAGATTCCTAGTACCAATTCTGAGACTAAAATAAAAAAGCTGTCTAAGCGCCTCAAGCTAATGGAGGCCTTTGCCGGCTCTGGGAATAAGCCGCAGTGGATGGTGTTGAATGTTTTGCCGGTGCTGCCGCCCGATTTGCGGCCTCTGGTTCCGCTGGACGGAGGTCGATTTGCAACGTCTGATTTGAACGACTTGTATCGCCGGGTCATAAACAGAAACAACCGCCTGAAACGCCTGCTAGATCTGAATGCGCCTGACATCATTGTGCGTAACGAAAAGCGAATGTTGCAGGAATCTGTGGATGCACTACTAGACAATGGCCGTCGCGGTCGGGCGATTACTGGGTCCAATAAGCGGCCGTTGAAATCTCTCGCAGATATGATTAAGGGTAAGCAAGGTCGCTTCCGTCAGAACCTGTTGGGTAAGCGGGTGGACTATTCTGGCCGTTCCGTAATCGTGGTAGGTCCGACCCTTCGTCTGCATCAATGTGGTCTTCCTAAGAAAATGGCACTTGAATTGTTCAAGCCGTTTATTTTCGGGAAGTTGGAAGCGCGTGGATTAGCAACGACGATTAAAGCCGCCAAGAAGATGGTGGAGCGAGAGCCTCCAGAAGTTTGGGATATTCTCGCTGAAGTCATTCGAGAGCATCCTGTGCTCTTGAACCGTGCTCCGACATTGCACCGATTGGGTATTCAGGCATTTGAGCCAGTGCTTATCGAGGGTAAGGCGATTCAACTGCATCCACTGGTGTGTGCGGCTTATAACGCGGATTTTGATGGCGACCAGATGGCGGTGCACGTCCCTCTGACCATCGAAGCGCAACTTGAAGCGCGTGCTTTGATGATGTCTACCAATAATATTCTTTCTCCGGCCAGTGGTGATCCGATTATCGTGCCGTCACAAGACGTGGTTCTGGGACTGTATTACATGACCCGCGAGCGTGTGAATGCCAAGGGCGAGGGTATGGTGTTTGCCAATATCTCGGAAGTACATCGTGCTTTCGTTGGCGGGCATGTCCACTTGCAGGCTCGTGTGAAAGTCCGCATTCATGAGTTTGAAAAGACCGATGAAGGCGATATCAATGAAAACACCTTTATTGCTGATACGACAGTAGGTCGCGCGCTCTTATGGGAAATTGTTCCTGCTGGAATAGCCTTTGCCATGGTTAATCAGGATATGGTGAAGAAAGCGATTTCTACGGTCATTAATCAGTGTTACCGCATGGTTGGCTTGAAGGCCACGGTAATCTTTGCTGACCAGTTAATGTACACAGGCTACGAATATTCAACGCGCTCTGGTGCATCGATCGGTGTGAATGACTTCGTCATTCCGGAAGAGAAGGTCGTCCTGATCGACCGCGCCGACGAGGAGGTCAAGGAAATTGAAAATCAGTATGCTGCTGGCCTGGTTACGCAGGGTGAGAAGTATAATAAGGTGATAGATATTTGGTCTCGCGCAAATGATCTAGTGTCCAAGGCGATGATGGAGGGGCTTTCTACTGAGCCAGTGATCAATCGGGAAGGGAAGGAGGAGCAGCAGACGTCTTTCAACTCCGTCTATATTTACGCTGACTCGGGGGCGCGGGGTTCACCAGCTCAGATCCGTCAATTGGCTGGTATGCGTGGTCTGATGGCCAAGCCGGATGGCTCGATTATCGAGACGCCGATTACTGCTAATTTCCGTGAGGGCCTCAGTGTCTTGCAGTACTTTATTTCTACCCACGGCGCACGTAAAGGCTTGGCTGATACTGCGCTCAAGACGGCTAACTCCGGATATCTGACTCGCCGACTAGTCGATGTTGCTCAGGATCTTGTGGTGACCGAGGAAGACTGCGGCACTAGCGATGGCTTATTGATGACACCGGTTATTGACGGTGGTGATATTATTGAGTCGTTGGGTGACCGTGTCTTGGGGCGTCTTGTTGTGAAGGATGTGATCAGGCCTGGAACTGAGGACGAGATTGCTATTACTGCGGGCACCATGCTTGATGAATTATGGATTAAGCGACTCGAAGAAATGGGTATTGACGAAATTGAGGTTCGGTCTCCGATAACCTGTGAAACTCGCCACGGTATTTGTTCAGCTTGCTATGGTAGAGATCTGGCGCGTGGACATCGAATCAACATGGGTGAGGCGGTCGGTGTTGTTGCCGCGCAGTCTATTGGTGAACCAGGAACTCAGTTGACTATGCGCACCTTCCACATCGGTGGGGCAGCGTCAAGACAGACTGCACAGGATAACATCGAGGTTATGAACGATGGCGTCGTGCGGTTGCATAATTTGAAGACCGTCGAGCGAGTTGATGGTGATCTGGTTGCTGTTAGTCGTTCGGGCGAGTTGTCTGTGCTAGATGTTCGCGGTCGTGAGCGTGAGCGATACAAGCTGCCTTATGGCGCTCTCTTGAAGGTCAAGGATAATCAAGAAGTGAGCAAGGGCTCGAGAGTTGCGAGTTGGGATCCTCACACGCATCCGATCATTACTGAAGTGGCTGGTACTGTTAAGTTTAGCGGTATGGAAGAGGGTATAACCATTACGCGTCAGACAGACGAGTTAACCGGATTGTCTAGTATTTCTGTTATGGATGCTGGAGAGCGCCCTGTTGCGGGTAAAGATATTCGTCCGGCTATTACTTTGGTCGATGGCAAGGGTAAGGAACTGTGTCTGGCAAATACCAATGTGCCAGCCCACTATTTCCTGCCGCCTGATGCTCAGGTGAGCATGGAAAATGGCGCCAAGATAAATGCCGGAGACATTATAGCCCGTATCCCGCAGGAGAGTTCTAAGACGCGTGATATTACCGGCGGCCTTCCGCGTGTTGCTGACCTCTTTGAGGCACGTAAGCCCAAGGAACCGGCGATTTTGGCAGAGATTTCAGGAACCGTAAGCTTTGGTAAGGAAACAAAAGGAAAGCGGCGCCTAGTCATTACGCCGACCCAGGGCGAGACGTTGGCAGACGGTTCAGATCATTATGAAGCGCTGATTCCTAAGTGGCGTGTTATGTCTGTTTTTGAAGGTGAGAACGTAGAGAAGGGTGAGGTTGTTTCCGAAGGCCCACCTAGTCCTCACGATATTCTGCGCCTGAAAGGCATTAAGGAACTGGCCAAATATATCGTCAATGAGATACAGGAAGTCTATCGGCTACAGGGAGTAAAAATTAACGATAAGCACATCGAGGTTATTGTTCGTCAAATGCTACGAAAAGTGATTATCACCTCTTCCGGTGATTCGAACCTGATCAAGGGTGAGCAGGTTGAGTATACGACTTTGCTTGAAGAGAACGAACGCTTGTTATCGGAAAACAGGGTGTTGGCCACTGGTGAGCGAGAGCTACTGGGTATCACCAAATCTTCTCTTGCAACTGAAAGTTTTATTTCCGCAGCGTCTTTTCAGGAGACCACCCGTGTACTGACAGAAGCGGCGGTTACTGGTAAGCGCGATTATTTGCGTGGTCTTAAGGAAAACGTTGTTGTCGGGCGTCTGATTCCAGCTGGTACAGGGTTGGCCTACCACGCCGAGCGAAAGCGTGTGCGTGAAAGTGAAAGCGAAAATGAAATGGTGGTGTCAGCTCAGGAAATTGAAGCCGCTTTAACAGAAGCGCTTCAAGCCGACGATTAATGAGGTGAGTCTAGTTGGGTGTCTCATAGTCGCTGTCCAGCCCGCTTGATTCGTGGCCTCTAGTGTCATGGGTAAGCGGGTTGACTCACATCGTAAGCGTCTATACACTGCCGCCTCGGAATTTAGAGGCGGTTTTTGGCGGTTAAGAGATTTAGGCGCGATAAACGCCTACGCAGGACTTAAAGTCGACCATAAGGGTCATGGGAAGTAACTATATTTGGAGTTTTAATTAGATGGCAACGGTCAACCAATTGGTTCGTAAGCCTCGGAAGCGGAGAGTAGAAAAGAGCGGAGTTCCTGCTCTGCAGAGCTGTCCCCAGCGCCGTGGCGTTTGCACTCGCGTCTATACGACTACACCGAAGAAGCCAAATTCTGCACTGCGTAAAGTTTGTCGTGTGCGTCTAACTAATGGTTATGAGGTTTCCTCTTATATCGGCGGTGAGGGCCACAATTTGCAGGAGCACAGTGTGGTGTTGATTCGTGGTGGCCGTGTGAAGGACCTGCCAGGTGTGCGTTATCATACGGTGCGTGGCAGCCTAGATACCTCTGGGGTCGCTAGCCGTCGTAACGGGCGCTCAAAATATGGTACTAAGCGACCGAAGTAAGAAAGCTCTGCGAGCCTAACAACATTATTGATGTGAGTAAGGCCGAACCTCTGCCGCCCCCGCATTTGTTGCAGGTTGGTGTTCGGATAACCTGAAGAGAGAGTATATAGCATGCCTAGAAGACGAATAGTTGCCAAGCGAGAAATACTGCCGGATCCAAAGTTTGGCAATGTGACTTTGGCGAAGTTTATGAACCACGTGATGGAAAGCGGAAAAAAATCGGTTGCCGAAACCATAGTCTATGGCGCTCTGACAATTGTTCAAGAGCGATTAAATAAAGACCCTATCGAAGCATTTGATGAAGCACTGGAAAACATTGCACCGATGGTGGAAGTAAAGGCTAGGCGTGTTGGTGGTGCAACTTATCAGGTGCCGGTAGAAGTTCGTGCGTCTCGCAGAGTCGCCTTGGCTATGCGCTGGCTGGTCGAATACGCGCGTAAGCGTGGAGAAAAATCAATGCGCCAGCGCCTCGCCGGAGAAATCATTGATGCGTCTCAGGGCAAGGGGAATGCTGTCAAGAAGCGTGAAGATGTCCACCGTATGGCAGAAGCGAACAAGGCGTTCTCTCACTACCGCTTCTAGTGCCGTTCGCCCTACAACTTTACTATTGGGGATCACGGCGTGGCACGTAAAACTCCCATCACCCGGTACCGTAATATTGGCATCTGCGCGCATGTGGATGCTGGTAAAACGACCACTACTGAACGCGTACTATTCTATACCGGCCTGTCTCATAAAATAGGAGAGGTGCACGACGGTGCAGCTACAATGGATTGGATGGAGCAGGAGCAAGAGCGTGGTATTACGATTACCTCAGCGGCAACAACCTGTTTTTGGAAGGGCATGGATGCGCAGTTTGAAGACCACCGTATTAACATTATTGACACACCAGGACACGTCGATTTTACCATCGAGGTAGAGCGTTCGTTGCGTGTTCTGGATGGCGCCGTAGTCGTTTTGTGTGGCTCATCTGGTGTCCAACCTCAGACCGAGACAGTTTGGCGCCAGGCCAACAAATATGAAGTGCCGCGTATGGTGTTCGTCAATAAGATGGACCGTGCGGGAGCAGATTTCCATATGGTGGTGAGTCAGCTAAGAGAGCGGCTTGGTGCCGTTGCGGTGCCTATCCAAATGACGATAGGCGCTGAGGAAGACTTCAAAGGTGTCATTGACCTTGTGAAAAATAAGGCCATCCTTTGGAGTGAAGCTGATCAAGGTATGAGCTTTGAGTACGCGGATGTTCCTGAGGACATGGTGGAGCAGGTCGCAGAAATGCGTGAGCTCATGATTGAGGCGGCAGCAGAAGCGAATGACGAGTTCATGGAGAAGTATCTCGACGGAGGGGTGCTCTCTGAGGACGAAATCAAGCGGGGAATTAGGGCGCGCACGTTAGCCAACGAAATTATTCCTGTGTTGGGTGGCTCTGCCTTCAAGAACAAAGGTGTTCAAGCAATGCTTGATGCGGTCATCGACTATATGCCGTCTCCCACTGAGGTTAAGGCTATTCAGGGAACGCTGCTGGATAAAGATAGCACGCCTGATTCTCGTGAGGCGGATGATGATGCTCCGTTTGCTGCATTGGCCTTTAAGATAGCTACAGACCCTTTTGTTGGCACGTTAACCTTCTTTCGCGTTTACTCAGGAAAACTAGAGAGCGGCACCGGTGTTTATAACTCAGTAAAAGAGAGAAAAGAGCGTGTTGGTCGGATGGTGCAAATGCATGCCAACAGCCGTGAGGAAATCAGAGAAGTGCGGGCGGGTGATATTGCCGCTGCCATTGGTCTAAAAGATGTGACGACTGGCGATACTCTGTGTGACGCGGATAAGCCTATAGTACTGGAGCGTATGGTTTTTCCTGAGCCGGTTATATCAGTGGCAGTTGAGCCAAAATCTAAGCCTGATCAGGAGAAGATGGGAGTTGCGTTGGGCAAATTGGCTCAGGAGGATCCGTCGTTTCGAGTTCGGACAGATGAGGAATCTGGTCAAACGATTATCTCTGGAATGGGTGAATTACACTTAGACGTTTTGGTCGACCGCATGCGTCGTGAGTTTAGCGTAGAAGCCAATATCGGTAAGCCTCAGGTTGCTTATCGCGAAGCGATTCGCAATACGTCGGAGATTGAAGGCAAGTTTGTTCGTCAGTCTGGCGGTCGTGGTCAGTATGGGCATGTTTGGGTGAAGTTTGAGCCATCTGAAGATGGCAACGCTGAAGGTCTAGAGTTCGTTAATGAGGTTGTTGGTGGCGCCGTGCCACGTGAATATATCCCAGCAGTTCAAAAAGGGATTGAAGAGCAGATGAAGAATGGTGTTTTGGCGGGTTATCCTCTGTTGGGCTTGAAGGCTACATTGTTTGACGGGTCTTTTCATGATGTGGATTCTAATGAAATGGCTTTCAAAATTGCCGCTTCCATGGCCACTAAAAAGCTAGCTCAAAACGGCGATGCCGTATTGCTCGAACCCATTATGGCGGTTGAGGTGGTTACCCCCGAGGAAAATATGGGCGACGTAGTGGGTGATCTCAATCGTCGTCGCGGGCTCATTGGTGGCATGGACGAAAGCCCAATGGGCAAAGTGATCACCGCAGATGTGCCGCTGGCGGAAATGTTTGGTTATGCAACTGATCTGCGATCAGCAACTCAGGGTCGAGCGACCTACACCATGGAGTTTGCCAAGTATTTGGAAGCTCCGAATAACATTGCGCAAGAAATTATTTCCAAAAACGTCACAAACTGATAACGAGCGTTGCAACAGAGGTGAATAAAAGTGTCAAAAGAAGCATTTGAGCGTAGTAAACCCCACGTTAACGTTGGCACGATTGGTCACGTTGACCATGGCAAGACGACACTGACGGCGGCGCTGACGAAGGTTTGTGCAGACGTTTGGGGCGGACAGGTTGTCGGCTTTG
>JAQWNG010000021.1 GCA_029246385.1 Halioglobus sp. | reverse complement strand
ACAGCGCAAAATCGTCTAACGTGTAGCCCGCCGCGTGCGCCGAAAAGGGGAAGGGTCTTAAAACCCTTTCCCCCATTTTCCGGCACTCACCAGTGGAATCCAAATGCATGTAAATGTAGGTAAATGCATGTTTTGCTCTGTAGGCCAATGATAGCAATGCTTTCAAAATTTTAGAAAAAATGCATTCACATGCATTCACATGCATTTACATGCATTTACATGCATTTATAATTGCGTTCTCAAATGCATGTAAATGCATGTTTTGCCCCACAGACCCCGCCATTGCTGTGTTATGCAATAATAGCACAAATGCATGTAAATGCATGTCACTTAGGTTATATCACTATTTGTCATTTTAAAACTTCGCCGAAATGTCGCTATCTTCGTCGAACGTGCAGAGGGTGTATTTTGCTTGGTTTTGGTCGAAAAATCTACCTAACATCAAGTTTGGTAGACAGGGCATATCGGGCATGTGCCGCGACTAACTGGAATGGTTGCCTCCTTAGCCTGCCATGATAGGACTGCCGCCTCAGATCGACGGGCTAGGTGTTTTCGACGCAAATTGTAGTGAGGTCTAGAATTCACCCGAATGCCGGGCGCAAATGCTGCGTGAAATTTTAATCAGCGACAAATTTGGCCCTCATACGGCCCTCAGCATTTGCGGGCAAAAAGGCTCAAGAATAAAATATATATAAATGAGTAGTTTAGTGGCCCGCCCTGCACGATTCGAACGTGCGACCTTCCCCTTAGGAGGGGGACGCTCTATCCAGCTGAGCTAAGGGCGGATGACTGATGGGCGGGATTATTCCGCGTCCGATTGCAAATCGCAAGTCGCTATTTTATCAAGTGGTATTCCGAGTAGTTGGGATTATGCATCGATTTTAGATAACGAAAGGGTGGCCAAGGATAGAGGTTAGGCACACCGCTTTTATCGAAATACCAACTCGTGCATCCTCCATTTGCCCACGTAGTATTTTTGATCGCTTCACGCATTGCAGCGTTGTAATGATCAAAGGCGGACTGTTTCGCGGCGATAGCAGCAAGTCCCTCTTTTTTCATGTGATCTAGCATGCTTACGATGTAATCAACCTGATGTTCTGAGATGGCAATGAGTGACAGATTGCCCACCGGCCCAGTGGGGCCCTCCACCATCCAGAAGTTTGGAAAGCCTGGCAGCGCAACTGCACGGTGGGCTCGTGGAGCACCATCCCACTGAGTCTCTAAGTCCACCCCTTCTTCCCCCGTAACGCGTGCGGGCAGAACAAACGCAGCGGCATTAAAGCCGGTCGCAAGTATGAGCGCATCGAGCTTATGCAGTGTGCCATCCAGCGTTCGGATACCCTCCGCTTCTATCTGCTTGATACCATCTGTAATAAGGTGTGCGTTGGAGCGACTCATTGCAGGGTAGAAATCAGAGCAAAAAATTAGGCGCTTACACGTTGCATCGTAATCTGGGGTTAGCCTAGCTCGCAACGATGGGTCAGGCACATTGTCGGCAAGGTGCTTCACACATGTTTTGTTAATGAGACGTTGCATAAACTTATTGCCAACAGTGGCCGCGCTAAAAGTGTTGACCATCAGTTTGCAATAGTAGTGATAAGACAGCCGCTGTAGGAACGGAAAGGCAGACATTAAGCGATTCCAGCTTTTCGAGTATTTTATCTGTGGCAGTGGCGATAACCAATGCGGTGTGCGTTGGAAGACGTGCATCTCACTGACCTGCTCAGTGATCGCACCGACGATCTGGCAGGCTGTAGAGCCTGTGCCGATGATGCCAACCCGCTTGCCTGTTAAATCTGCCGCGTGATCCCAGCGTGCGGTGTGGAAACAGGCACCACCAAAACTGTCGAGTCCATTGATGTCCGGATAGTTGGGCTGATGTAGGATGCCTGTTGCTGAGATGACCACATCAAACACTTGCTGCTTTCCATCGGAAGTCACAAGGTGCCAGCAGGGTGCTGCATAGGTAAGGTCAGACACCGCGGTATTGAATGCTACTTTCTCTATGACGCCAAAATCTGCCGCGACTTGTTCTAAGTAGGCTTGAATGTCTGCACCGTAAGAGTAGCGGTTTGGCCAGTCGCCTTTCAGCGCAAAGTAGAAACTGTACCAGCGTGATGGAACATCGCAGGACAAACCTGGGTAGGTATTTTCTCGCCATGTCCCACCCACTTTTCCGGTTTTTTCATACACGGTGAGATCGGTATAACCGGCTTTTTGAAGCTTCACCACAGCGGCAATGCCGGACATGCCTGCGCCAATAATCGCGATTCGAGGTTGGCGCCCTGATTGCGCCCATGGCGCACTCACTGCGGGGCTTTCATGGGCGTTTGGATCAGTCATGGTGGAACTCTTATTTCGTGGTATTCGACGGTATTGCCTAGTGGTCTTAGGGTAGCTGGTCTGATTGTTTTCGACCAGTAGTGCCGGCTGTATTTTTTGCCAAGTGAGGTGGCTCAGCTGATTAACATCGCTCTGATAACTTTATGCAGTAGCCGTTTTTGTCTCGCAATGTTGTCCGGATCCAATAAGTCGCCTTGCGCGACGGAAGCGAATGCGCGCTGCGATAAGAAGTAACCCGTCGTGAGATTGAACATAGCGATGAGGTTGATGGCAAGCGCGGCACGGCTGCGCGACGTGGGACGCTCATTTTTGGCACTTGTGATGCCGTCAAGAGCCTGCAGACTTGTCATCCCCTGTTGCAGTAACGTCTCTAGCCAAGTATTTACTAATAAATTACCCGCCGAGGAACTGTCGCCCTGCATGGCTCGCTGAAACAATACGGCCATGGTCGGATGCTCTAGCAGGATGTCTGTGATGATGGTTGGCAGGTCTGCGTATTCTTTTAGAGTTGACGCCTCGTCAATGTGTTTCGACAAAGCCAATGTCATGGGGTTGAGTGCCCGAAACAATACCGCTTGGTACAACGCTTCTTTGTCCGAAAAATGATTGTAAAGTCCAGGTTGCTTGATTTCCGCTTGCGTTGCAATCTGACGCAGACTGGTTCCGTCGTACCCATGCGTGGCGAAGAGACCTTCCGCTGCATCCATAATGCGGCTAGCGGTGCGCTCGCCTTTTGTTTTGTTAGTGGGTTCTGCGTTGTTCGTCGTCATAAAAATGATCATATGATCGCTAAATAATAAGCAAAAACTACCATAAAGCCCTTTAATTTTCGACTTAAAGCCTTTTATACTGTAAAAATATTACTAAATGATAACAAATGGAGGGAGTAGTGAGTCTAAACATCAGTGATTTGGTGAATGACGACGCCTCTCTGATTAGTCGACGCTGCTGGTCTGATGACAAGGTTTATGCATTGGAGAAACGCGGTATCTTCGGAAAATCTTGGCTATTTCTGGGGCATGAATCGCAGATAAGGACGCCGGGGGATTTCGTACAAGCCTATATGTGCGAAACGCCGATAATCCTTTCCCGTGGCCAGGATGGGTGCGTTTACGCCAATATAAACAGCTGCACCCATCGAGGATTGCCCGTGTGCCGGGCTGATCACGGCAACACCAAGCGTTTTGTCTGCCCATACCACAGCTGGTCCTATTCGGTAGAGGGGGATCTGATGACAATTCCTCAGGAAAGCGAAGTCGTCCGTAAACCGGATAAGAGCCAACTCGGGCTGAAACGAGTGCCAAGAGTTGAGTCTTGGCGCGGCATGATTTTTGGTAGTTTCGATGAAGCCATTATTTCCTTAGAAGACTACTTAGGCGATATGCGTTTTTACCTGGATGCCTTTTTCGACCGCTTTCCTGGCGGCATAGAATTTATGGGTGCACCTCACCGTTGGGTTATCAATGCTAATTGGAAGCTTCCCGTGGAGAATCAGTTGGGGGATGTTAACCACGGTGCGTTTTTGCATAGCGCTATTATTCCCAGAGAGGCGCAGGATATCATCGAGCAACTTGGGCACAGTGTGGTGACCACGCCGGGTCATGGCGCCACCTTTCGTTTGATGCCTGAGAACGCGCCAGTAGACGAAGTGGCGTGGGGCATGGAGGCGGTGGGTTCGATCTTCGGAGGAAATGAGGTGCAAAATTACTTGCGGGATATTCAAGCGCAGGCCACCGAGCGCGTCGGAGACTTGCGCTCACGGATGAAGGGATTAACGTACGGGGTCTATCCTAACCTGTCGTTTCTTTGGTCCAATACGTCCTTTAAGGTATCCCACCCTAGAGGTCCGGGAAAAGTAGAATACTGGTCTTGGGCGGTGGTCCCCGCCGATGCACCGGATAGTATCAAGAAAATTTTACGCACCAACTACAGTTCTTTTTTTGGTCCCGCCGGCATACTCGAACAGGAAGATTCTGAGGTCTGGTCGCAGCAGTTTTTGGGCAGTAATATCGATTTTGCAGATGATCGCCCTTACTACTACGGATTGGGTCTCGGAGAAGAAAAGTCGCATCCTGACATGCCGGGCTTGGTTAGTGTGACCGCCAATGAATTTTATGCACGACACTTTTTTACCCGTTGGAAAAAAGAACTACAGGCGGTGGAGAGGTCGCTATGAGCATACTTTCGGTTGAGATAACCCCCGGATTACAGAGGCAGCTAGAGCGTTTCTACTTTCACGAGGCGCGGTTGCTAGACAGTCGTCAATACTTGCAATGGCTAACGTTACTTAGCGAGGACGTGCTTTATCTGGTCCCGTCTCGCGTGAACGTGCAAGTCAATAATCGCGAACGTGGACAGGAGGACATGATTAGCGTCGAGCGTGAATTAGAAGGTCAAAACTCTACGGGTTGCCCGCACCGCGAAGAGGGCTATATCCTCCTGATGCTGCGTGCTGAGCGCGCCTACAAGATAAATTCCTGGTCAGAAAATCCGCCTGCTCGCACTCGACGCCTTGTTGGCAACATTGAGTTGATGGAGCAAAGTCATGACACGTTATCCGTGCTAAGTAACTTCCACCTCTACTATGCGCGTCCCGGCAGCGACACGACTATCTACAGTGGACAGCGGCGCGATACTTTATTGTCCCAGTCTGATGGATTTCGGATTATTCGCCGTGAGGTGGTGCTGGACTATGCCGGTATAGAATGGCCGACGCTCGGCTTGTTTTTTTAAGCACGGTGAGAGGACTCTAGCACGCATAACGAAAATACTGCTGCGTCTATTGCAATTAGTCGAAACCCACCTCACTCTAGCGGCAGTTCAGACATGTAGCAGCATGCAATGAGTTTTTAAACGCGGTTGAAGTTGAGGGAGTTTTGTGCAGTTTCGGACGAGTCAGGGTAAGAAATGTTTTATAACGGTCTGGATCTTGCTGGCTGCGGTGGCCCAGTGTCAGGTTGTGTTTGCCCAGAATCTGGCCGATCAGCGCCGCGATTATGCGGAGGCTGTGCGAGCGATAGACCTTGGTCAGTGGCTAAGATATGAAGAATTGCGTCCGGCGCTGGATAATTATCCGTTAGCTATTTATTTGGATTATTTTCAACTTACACGTCAGCCAGAGAAAGTGTATCCGTCGGACGCTCAGACCTTCCTCGATCGCAGCGCCGGTACTCCGCTGCCCAATCGTTTTTTGGCGATCTATCTGCGCGAGGTGGGGAGCGCCAGGCGTTGGCAAGACTTTCTACAAGTGATGCCGCAGGAACCCAACAGTGTGGTGCTGAAGTGTTATTACTTTAGAGCGCAGTTGGCAAGTGGCAATAAGGAGGCCGCTTGGGCGGGTGCTAAAAAACTGTGGGTGCACGGAAAATCGCAGCCTGACGAGTGTGACCCGTTATTTATAGCCTGGCAGTCTACAGGCGCAATGACTGACGAGATTGTGTGGACGCGCATGCTCAATGCGTTTAGTGCTCGTCAGCGCTCGCTCATGGGATTTGTCGGCAAAAAAGGTAGCGTAGCTCTGCAGCCTTGGATCGATAAATTACGGCAGGTGTATGACAGTCCGGAGGCTCTCATTAAAGTATCTTTGCCGCCTAACAGCCCTTATTCATCAGATATCGCCACGCGTGGTTTAGTCTACTTGGCCAGATACAGTCCGCCAAAGGCCTTGTCATATTGGGCTGATCTGCAGGGCAAGCTGGACTTCAGCTCGGAGCAGGTTGTGCAGATAGAGTATGCCATTGCGCGACAAAGCCTGTTGTCACGCACGGCTTCTAATAGTGTTTGGCTAGAGGGAGCGCTACATCGCCTTGGCGATGACAAACTTATCGGCATCCGATTGCGCTGGGCACTTAAGGAGCAGGACTGGGCAGCGGTAGAGTATAATCTGTCGCTGCTGTCATTGGAGACTAAAGAGAAGAGCGTATGGCGTTACTGGCTTGCAGTCGTGCAGGAATGGCGCGGCGAGTCCGCAGTGGCAAGCGCCACGCTAGAATTATTGGCACAGGAACGGGATTATTATGGGTTTCTTGCTGCAGACACAGTAGGCCGTAGGTATGCGCTCAACCATGAAAAATTGGTGATGGATGGTGACAAGAAGGTGCTAGAGTTTCCCGCTTTAGCGCGTATCGAAGAGTTGAAATTTCATGATGAGGATAGGTTAGCGCAGTCGGAGTGGTATGTATTGTTACAGTCGACTGATAGCGCAGCGCAACAGCAGAACCTTGCGTTGCTGGCTACACAAAATGGCTGGTACAGAATGGCAATAGATGCGGCCACCAGAGCGAAAGCGTGGGACGCGCTGGATCAGCGATTTCCTACGCCATACCAAGAAATTTTTACGCGCCACGCCGCGACGCATGATGTGCCTCGCACAGAACTGATGTCTATTGCACGTCGCGAGAGCGCTTTTTTTGCTGAAGCCCAGTCTCCGGTCGGCGCGCGCGGCCTGATGCAAATCATGCCCGCCACAGCAAAGCAGGTGGCGGCATCGCTGAAGCAGCCACATACGCCGGCCGATCTGTTCGAGGTAGAACACAATGTACTTTTGGGGAGTGCCTATTATCGGCAGGTGTTAGCGCGGTTTGGGGGTAATAGGGTCTTTGCCCTAACGGCCTACAACGCTGGCCCGCATCGGGTAGACCGATGGCGCGATAAGGCTGGAAAAGGCGTGCCTGTTGAGGTTTGGATTGAGACTATCCCGTATCAGGAAACGCGTAATTATGTGCAGGCTGTGTTGGCTTATAATGTGGTGTTCCAGTATCTGGTTGGCGATACTCAGCAGTTGCTAACGCCACTTGAGCGGCATGCCAACTACTAGACGCCACAATTTCGGCCCAGCGGCACTCCTTGAATCCATTTTGAATAGGTTATTTAACGTTTATGCGTGACACGCGTCCTCTTTTATTGCACAGCGATTTTCCACCGGTGCGTCGTGCGTCACTTGAGACGCTGCAAGTCAATCTTGGGTATTTATGTAATCTCAGTTGTGTGCATTGTCATGTTAATGCTGGGCCACAGCGCACTGAACAAATGGACAGAGAAACCGTTGACGCGGTATTAGCCCTGCTTGACTGCGCCTCATTGAAGACGTTGGATTTGACGGGCGGCGCACCAGAGTTAAATCCGCATTTCCGTTATCTGGTGCGCGAGGCACGTCGACTCGGTGTGCACGTGATAGACCGCTGTAACCTAACTGTTTTGTTAGAACCTGGGCAGGAAGATCTGGGCGAGTTTTTGGCTCAGCAGCAGGTCGAAATTAGCGCCTCATTGCCGTGCTATGCAGAACAGAATGTGGAGGCGCAGCGTGGCAAGGGTGTTTTTGATGCGAGTATTGAGGCATTGCAGCAGCTCAACGCGTTAGGCTATGGCGCAGAACGTATACTTAATCTCGTCTATAATCCGGCGGGGCCTGTATTGCCGCCGCCACAGGAGACGTTAGAAGCGGACTATCGGCGTGAATTGAAACAGCGGTTCGGTATCCGCTTTAATCACCTAATGACCATTACGAACATGCCCATCAGTCGATTTGGAGCGGTATTGCTAGCGCAGGGTACGTACACACAGTACATGCATTTGCTGCGCGACAATTTTAGCCAATCTAATATGGAGACACTGATGTGTCGTCGACTGCTCAGTATCGACTGGCAGGGTTTCCTTTACGATTGCGACTTCAACCAAATGCTTGAACTTCCTCTGTTGGCGAGTGACAGGCGTCGTCATATCAGCGACCTGTTGCCCACGATGACGCTGGATCAGCCCATCATTACCGGTGAACATTGCTATGGCTGTGCGGCGGGACAGGGCAGCAGCTGTGGTGGTGCTTTGGAGGCTTGATGGGTGTTAGCTTTGTTATCCCCGTTCTCAACGAGGAGGCCGCTGTTGTTGATTTGCTGAACGACTTGCGTACGCGCTATCCGAGCAGCGAGTTAATCGTGGTAGATGGCGGTAGTGACGACCGTACCGTGCCGTTGGCGCTCCCGCTGTGTGATCAACTACTGCTGACTGGCAGAGGAAGAGCGCGGCAGATGAACCTCGGAGGGAAAATAGCATGCATGGCATACGTGTGTTTCCTGCATGCTGACAGTCGGCCCGGTATTTCAGCCTCAGCGCTTGAACACGCTCTTTTAGCGCGCCCCTCGTGGGGTTTCTGTCAGGTACGTTTGAGTGGCGAAAGTCTGCCGTTTCGGATTATCGAATGGTTTATGAATCAGCGCTCGCGATTTACTGCCGTGGCGACAGGTGATCAGATGATGTTTGTTCAAAAAGCCACATTTGATGAAAGTGGAGGATTTAACGATATTCCTTTGATGGAGGATGTCGCCTACTGCAAGCGTCTGCGTCGCGCGCAAAGCCCTTTTATCATCGAAACACCGGTGGTGACGTCCAGTCGCCGTTGGGAGGAGGGCGGCATAGTGGCCACAGTGTTGCGTATGTGGCTGTTGCGCCTGGCTTATTTTTTGGGTGTGGCACCCGCCACGTTGTGGCGCTACTACTATGGCCGTTGATAAAGCCCCACTATTGCTGATTCAATTTTCTCGGTCGCCGCAAATGGGCCAGGTTAAAACCCGCATGATGCCGCACCTTTCTGCCGCTGAAGCCTGTGATTTACATTGCCATCTAACATTGTGGGTTTGCAATCAGTTGCTCGACTGCGGTCTGGGTGCTGTCGAGCTATCGGTAGCGGGAGATCCAGACCATGCGCTCTTTAGAGTGTGTAAGGCACTGGGTGTTGCCCGACTGACACTGCAGCGCGGTGCAGACCTCGGGGAGCGGATGTTCGAGGCTATGGCGCATGGTTTGGCGCATTATGAGTACGTTATTTTGGTGGGCAGTGATTGTCCGAGTATTGACGGGTCATATCTTGAACAAGCAGTTGAGGCATTGCAGGTGGCGCCTGTCGTGTTGGGCCCGGCGACGGACGGTGGTTATGTATTGATTGGTGCCGGAGAGATCAAGTACGAGATTTTTCAGGATATAGCATGGGGCAGTGACCAAGTTTATAGACAAACGTGTCACGCATTGATGAGCTCAGGGCTGACTTGGGCAGAGTTACCGTATTTGAGTGATATCGACGGGCCAGAAGATCTTGCTGTTTGGGAAACACTGCAGCGTGCTAGGCGCGATGATCAGGGCGTTTAGCGCAGACCGCCGCGAGAACGATGGCGCTTTGCTGGTGTTTAGGCTATCGCCTCAGCCACCGTCTGGGGTTGTGCTTGCACGCCACCGGCTCGCAGTTGCATTAGCCAGGCGATCGCGGTGCAATAACTGAGATTGGTTTGCAGTTCACTGTCAGGGTCACTAAGAAATGCGCGCTGGCTGGCTAATCCTCTGACTCTGCTAGCGAGATCTGGGTTGAAAGCCAGATATCGATCCCACAGGTCACTGTGTTGAGCGGCGGTGATGTGGAAAATCCCAAGGCCATCGGGGCTAGCAGCGAACAGGCCTACATCAGGCGGGTTAACCGCCGCATTGAGCAGAAATGCTTCATTTGCTGGAGTCAAAGCACCCATATATTCTAGTGCTGGTCGAATAACCTGAGCTCTAAGGTGATCTGCCTTAAGGTACATATCGCACGTCCTCGTAGGGATGACTCGTCCTTCATTTGCGGCTATTTTTTTTATCATTTCTTACGGCAGCTTGGGTGCTATGCGGGGTCTGTGGAGATCGCGCCTACATCGCGTACTTTTCAAGCAGCTGTGGACTTTTTAGCACATGTAAAAAAATAATCCAATAAAAATAAAGAGTTGTAGTAGATAATTCACAATTATTTTTAAAATAGGAGCTAACTAGCCTTTATTGACAGCTTAGGTGATCATGTTCTTCGTCAAAAAGGAGACTAAAATAGATTGAATCGGCATTTTAAGGCGATAAATTCCCAAAAGTAGCGATAGTGTACTAGCCGCCTGCAATTTTAACTGTGTAGCCGCGTTCCTCTAATTCTTGCTTAAGGAGTGCGCGCTGGTCGCCCTGAATCTCAATAACGTTATCCTTTATGCCGCCTCCAACGCCGCACTTTCGCTTTAGTTGGCTAGCTAGAGACTTTAACTCGTCGCCAGTCAGAGGCAGGCCTTTCACTAGGGTGACGGCCTTGCCGCGGCGTCCCTTGGTTTCCCGATGCAGTCGTACGATGCCGTCTCCGTTGACCGCAGGTCGGTCTTTACCGCATACACAGCTGATGATCGCGCGCAGGCATTGTGGGCAAAGCCGCCCGCCATCGGTGGAATAAACGCGGCGACTGTCGGTATTTTTTTGTTTAGACATAGTGAGATCGTGTCTTTATGGTCAGGGGCGCAGTATATTAGGCGGCCGTGCGCATGCAAACCTAGAATGCTAGGAGATAAGCCGTAATGTCAGTAGACGTCGACACATTGAAAACACAAATATTGGAACTGCAAAGTCAGCTTGCATTTCAGGAAGACGCAGTACAGAGTCTTGACCGGGCGCTCGCCCAGCAGCAGGATGAAATATTAGTCATGCGGCGACAGTTGGAGTTGCTTCGTCAGGATCAACTACAGCAGACTGCAGGCAACGGCGCGAGCCCCAATGGCAATCCAGCAAATGAGCCGCCGCCGCACTATTAACGAAATATCAGAGAGGGATGTATGTCAGAAAGTGCCCGTCAGGATTCGCCGGAACAGGCAGAGTTTCGTGACTATTGTCGACAGTGGTTAGCAAGCAACAAACCGAAGGAACCTTCGGTGAGGTTACCATTGTCGCCACTGGAAATAATGACTGAAGAACAGCTCTCCTATTTGCAGGGCTGGCAAAAGTCTGCGTACGACGCAGGTCTAGTGGGCTGTGATTACCCGGTCGCAGTAGGCGGTGGAGGGCGCACCGATTGTCAGCGCGTAGCCAACGATGAAATGATAGCCGCGCGAACCCCTTTTATGCCAAATGTGATCGGTTTGGGTATGGCGGCGCCCACCGTATTTCATCACGCACAAGAAGCGCTGAAAGAGCGGCTGTTACCGCGCCTGTTTTCAGGGCAAGAGATCTGGTGTCAGGGCTTCAGTGAGCCGGGCGCGGGCTCAGACTTGGCAAGCGTGCAGACTTTTGCTGAACGCAAGGGCGATAGATGGGTTATCAATGGCCATAAGGTCTGGACATCCCTAGCGCATTTCGCCGACTGGATGATTCTGCTGGTACGCACTGACCGCTCACATAAATACGATGGCTTGTCTTATTTTGTGGTGCCTATTCGCGCCGCATTGGGCCAGGGCGTTACGGTGCAGCCCTTGATTAAAATCACTGGTGAAACCGGCTTTAACGAAGTGATCTTTGAAAATCTTGAAGTCGATGATGGCTATCGCCTCGATGAGTTGGGCAAGGGTTGGCAGGTTGCTATGACCACGTTGTTGCATGAGCGCGGTGCAGGGGAACTGCAGACCCCGCGTTCGGGCGGGATGAAGAGCAAGGCGACGCATTCGAGCAACACGGCTAATCTGATTGAGTTGGCTCGCTGCACGTCGCGCAATGGTAAGCCGGCTGCAGACGATCCATTGATTAGGGATCGAATCATGCAATTGGTGATTCGGGAAGCGGGTTTGGGTCAAAATCAGCGCCGCGCTCGGGTGTCTGCTTTGCAGGACCATCCCGCCCGCCTGTTGCTGCAGAACAAATTGCTGGCCAGCGAAATCGCACAGGCTATTGGCGCGACAGCAATGGAAGTAGAGGGTGCTAGCGCATCGCTCTACCTCGGCGATGATAATGCACCGGCCGGGGGGCAATGGCCCATGGCTTACATGAATTCCTACGGCATGACCATCGCAGCAGGTACCAGTGAAGTACAACGCAATATTCTCGGTGAGCGTGTACTTGGCTTAGCAAAGTCAAAATAGGGGAGGGGATATGACACAACCGGACAATTTTGGTTTTGGTGAAGAAGCTGCGCTGCTAAAGGATTCTGCGCGTAAATTTCTTGCCGATAACTTTACCACCGATAAATTACACCGCATGGTGGCTTCGGACCATCGCCCAGAGCGCATCAGTGCCTGCGCGTGGGATCGCGACTTATGGCAGCAGATGGTAAGGCTTGGCTGGACGTCTTTGGCGATACCAGAGTCTGCGGGCGGACTGGGTATGCCGCTAGCCGCCGTAGCGGGATTGGTAGAAGAGTTGGGTAGGGCCGCCTTCCCTTGTCCATTGCTAGGTTCTCTTAACGCCACTTATGTGCTGACTGCCTGCGGTAACGATGGCGAAGCGGCGCTGACTGAAATTGCCGAGGGAATGACGGCAACGCTGGCGATTACAAACGCGGAGGGTTCCTGGGATCTGGCCGATACGGGGGTGGATAGTACCAGCGGACAGTTGAACGGCACAGCCTACTTTGTGCAGGATGCGCGTAAAGTCGATCGATTGTTGGTCAGTGCGCGCACAACAAAGGGGCTATCGCTCTACTGGGTCGCGACGGATGCCGAAGGAGTCACCATTAGGCCTGACGCCATTGTCGACCTGACACGCGATCAAGCGCATGTCATTTTTGAAAATGTGCAGGCGCAGGCAGTGTCAAATAATGGCGTAGCCGCGCTATCGCATGCCATGCCTGCCATCTGGACTTTGCTCGCCGCAGACATCACGGGCGCAGCCGAGTGGCAGTTGCAGGCAACCGTTGAATACGCCGGCACACGCCAGCAGTTTGAGCATCCCCTGGGATTTTTTCAGGCGGTCAAGCATCCATTGGTGGATGTGATGGTACTGATAGACCAGTGTAAGTCGCTGGTATACAACGCCGCATGTGCTTTCGATACTGAGCCGAAGCGGGTCGCGCAGTTTGCGCATATGGCCAAGGCCTCAGCAAGTGAATGCGCCGCGTTTGCGTCCAGTCGTTCGGTGCAGTCCCACGGGGGTATCGGCTTTACTTGGGAGTGCTTTATTCACTTGTATTTTAAGCGTCAGAAACACAGCCAATTATTGTGGGGAGATGCGGCCTGGCACCGTGCGCAGCTGGCGAATATTTTAATAGGAACTGCCGCCTGAGCGTGACCACCTGTGCGGCTCCGCACGTCCGTAAATCAACGTAATCCGAGCGGTAGATGTGTTATGAATTGGAAGACAGTTTTTGTGGTTTTGCTCGCGCTAATTTTTGGTGTGGGGGTGTTGATGAAAATCGCCCTGCGCACGCCACCAGCGCCGGCGCATCAAGCGTTTATTAATGGCAATGTTTTCACTATGGATGACGATAATGCCGTGGTTGAGGCCTTGTCCACTAGAGGCGAGTTGATTGAGGCAGTCGGCTCTACTGACGCAATAATGGCATTGGTGGACGATGACACTGAGGTTATCGATTTGCAGGGGCGCACTGTGTTGCCAGGCTTTATCGACGCCCACGGTCATTTTCCTGGCTCAGGTTTACGGGTTGTTGCCGCAGATCTGAATAGCCCTCCCATTGGGAATAACAAGACCATGGCCGAGGTGATGACGGCACTCAGGGGCCAGGCCGAAAAAACTGCACCCGGTGATTGGGTTAGTGGCTTTGGCTACGACGACACGTTGCTGGTGGAGCAGCGCCATCCTACGCGCGCGGAGTTGGATGAAGTTTCTATGGAGCATCCGGTAGTCGCAATGCATATATCTGGACATATGCTGGTGGCCAATAGTATGGCACTGGAACAGGTTGGCATTACCGCAGCCACGCCTAATCCTGAGGGTGGCGTCATTGGCAGGCTGCCTAACTCGCAAGAACCCAACGGCTTGTTGGAAGAAACGGCCAGAATGGCAGTGATGCGGCAGATGCAAGATATTAGCCTCGTTGACACCTATCGCTTAATGAAGGCTGCGGCCAATGAATATTTGGCGGCGGGTGTGACTACAGCACAATCCGGTGGCGTTAGTTCCGGCTTAGCAACCGGGCTGTCTTGGTTCAGTAAGCTAGGGGTGGTTCCACAGCGGTTGGTGGTTTTCCCCTTTGCAGAGGAGTTTAGCGAAACGCTGCTAAATGGCGAATACGCACCCGCAGACTTCAGTGGTGATAAACTACTAATGGGCCCCATTAAGATCGTAGCCGACGGCAGTATACAGGGCTTCACCGGATACCTTAGCGACCCCTATTACACGCCCTATCAGGGTGATGATAACTATCGAGGTTATCCATCTGTGACGCGCGAGAGATTGTTTGAACAGGTGCAAGCGTTGCACAAGGCAGGCTACCAAATTGCCATACACGGCAACGGCGACCAATCGATTGAAGACATTTTAGACGCCTTTGAGGCGGCGCAAACAGTATATCCGGTCGATGACCCGCGCATGATACTCATTCATTCTCAAATGGCCAGAGAAGATCAAATAGCCAGAATGCGCGAGTTGGGTGTTACGCCAAGTTTTTTTACCGCCCACACTTGGTACTGGGGAGATCGTCACCGAGATATTTTCATGGGGCCAGAGCGCGCCGCAGTGATGAGTCCCTCTAGATGGGCGCTGGATTATGGCGTGCGTTTTAGTTCGCACCTTGACACGCCTGTGACACCAATGTTGCCGCTGCAGGCGGTATGGAGCCAGGTGCACCGGATTACATATGATGGTGACGTGCTGGGGCCTGAGCAGAGAATCGGTGTGATGGACGCATTGCGCGCAGTGACGATTGATGCCGCCTGGCAAATATTTCAGGAGGATAACAGAGGCTCACTGGAACCGGGTAAATATGCAGATATTATTGTGCTGTCGGGCAGTCCTTTGGACGATGCCATGGCGATGCGTGATCTTGTCGTGGAACGCACCTTGATAGGAGGAGCTACTGTCTACCAAAAATATTAGCGAACCGGGTATATCGGCGGCCGCTGGCCTCCACACTTTGGTAGCCAGCTAGTCATATTATTCGGGTCTGATTCGGATGTCCTGCCACCGCGGCTCATGAGCACACTAAATCGCTGATTACATGGACAGGTGAGTGCCATTGGGCTATAAATACGTCTATGGTTCGGCGAAGTTTTTCGCAGACGCTTTTTACGATTTCCAAGGATAGCAGGTCGTATTTAAATGTACCGACATAGTACCAACAACTCAGTTACCTACACCCCGGATGATATTGTCCTTTTTAGGGAATCGCCCTTCGCAGCCTGGATGGAGCGTCTGACGCTGGAGAATCCTCGCCACGGAATTCCACCTGACGCTAGCGCACCGACCTGCACGGAGTCGTCTCGAGCGAACCTTGCGATAACCTTAGGCGTGGATGGTAGGAATGTCGTTGTGATTGACCCTGAAATGCAGGAATCTGATCGCACTACGGCCACCTTAGAGGCGATGCGTGCGGGCGCAGACTTTATCGCCAATGGGCAACTGACCGTTGATGCGTTGTCAGCCACACCCCATTTTCTTATGCGAACTAGTGGTTATTCCGATCTTGGAGCTTTTCTTTATATTCCTTGCGAAACGCAGGCCGAAAGCAGCCTGAATTCCGGCTTTCGATTGTCGTTTGTGGCCGAGCTGTTACATGTATTGCAGGGTCAACTGCCGCCACAGATGTTGATTATTCGTGAGAGCGCAGACGTGGTTCCTCTGCTAACCGAAGACTATATTTACTATTATCGTAGCGTTCAGCAGCGATTTTTAAAGGCTATGGAGAGTTTCCGGAAGCACCGCATGCCTGATCCGGCGGAGTCATCACATTTCGGTCGTTGGTCGGTATGCGCTAGCGAGATGTTTAAGCAGAGGGCTAGACGCGAACGGCAAAAGGTAGAACAGCCCGAGATTGATGAGCAGCCATCTGAAGAGGCGTTCGAAATGCCTCAGCAGGCGGTAGCTAACGCGAATGCAACGGCCTATTCTGTTTATGACAATGCCGCGGCGCGTCAGCATGATGCAGGTGCACAAGAGAGTAATCGTTCTACGACGGTGGTGAGAAACACGCTCCGTAGCGAAGCCCACACGCACCTAGCCGAGCAGATTATGCACGACCATAACGGCGCTGATGCCACGCCCACGTTGACGCCTGACCTTGCGCCACTAAGTTGGGCTCGTACCGTCGAGGCAACTTCGCCTCTGGAGAATACCGATGCCGCCCTGCATAACTTGGAGTTCATCGGCAGTAGTGGGCCACACGCTGCCGGGTTTCTTGCGGACGGTGAAACGGGACAGTCTGAACGACGAAAACACAATTTTATTGATGATGACCATATGGAGTTCAGCCCTGTAGTCGCTGATTCTCTAATCGATATGGACGACGTCTCAGCGCCGCTCGGAGAACCGTTAGGAGACGCTGAAGACGCAGCGGTCGAGGTTGTTGTCAGCGCTTCATTGAGGAATACGCAGCAGCAGGTGCAGTGTGAGCCTCTTAAGCCTGTCTCGCGTCCATTCAGCAATAGCCTGCTTACCAGCGAAGAAAGCGACGCATACTAGCCTTACTGGCGCAGTGCACTGAAGCAACTGCGTATTTCTTGCAAGAAAAGCTCAGGCTGCTCTAAAGCGGCGAAATGTCCTCCGCGGTCTAGTTCGTTCCAGTGGATGAGATTCGAAAAACGTTTCTCTGCCCAGCGTCGACTACTGCGAAAAATCTCCTTGGGGAAGATAGAACACCCGACAGGGATATTAATTGGGTCCATATTAGTGTTTTCGAAGCTCTCCCAGTATAGGCGTCCGGAACTGGCAGCGCTATTGTTTAGCCAATACAGCATGACGTTGTCCAGCAACTCATCTTTTGTGAGGACATTTTCTGGATGTTTCGCGCCATCCTTTTCACAATCGGTCCACATATAGAATTTCTCTACCACCCATGCCATCTGTCCGATGGGAGAGTCAGCTAGACCATAACCTAGAGTCTGGGGGCGGGTTGATTGCTGTTTGGAATAGCCAGAACCCTGTTCCATATAGGCACCCATATCGACCAGTGCGGCTTGCTCCTGTACAGTGAGGTTGTCCATTGTGTCCGGGTCTGGTGCAACTATCGGCATGTTGATATGGATGCCGGCGCAATGTTCAGTTTCGGTCATGCCCATGCTTTGGGTGACCATGCTGCCCCAGTCGCCGCCCTGCGCTACATAGCGGTTGTAACCCAGTCGGCCCATTAGTTGGCCCCACATCTGGCCAATTTTTTCCACAGAGGTACCTGTACTGGTGGGCTTGCCTGAAAATCCGTAGCCGGGCAAACATGGAGCCACTACGTGAAAAGCATCGTCTGCTGTTCCGCCATATTTCGTTGGGTTCGCTAATGCGTCAATGATTTTGTGAAATTCCACAATTGAACCGGGCCATCCATGCGAGATGATAAGGGGAAGTGCATTTTCATGGGGACTTTTTTGGTGAATAAAGTGAATATCCGTACCGCCTATATTTGCCATAAACTGCGGCCAACTATTGAGCTTTTTTTCAAAGCGTCGCCAGTCGTAATCTGTCATCCAGTACTGTGCTAGCTCCTGCGTGTATTTTAGTGGAATGCCCTGGCTCCAGTCTTCGCAGGTTTCTTTTTCGGGCCAGCGCGTCTGCTCGAGCCGTTGTTTTAAGTCCTCTAGTACTGAGGCAGGGATGGCTACTGTGAACGGGGTGATATCGATGGTCACGTGTCAGTTCCTTTTCAGTTGATTCAATAAAATAGCTACTGCATTAAGTCGATGCAAGCATTTCGAACAGATCGCAGCGTTTTCTCAGGTGAAGACTCTGCGATGGCGGCGCTGTGAAGCGAAAAGCTGCACTCCGCCGCTGTGTCGAAGAAGGGCTATTCTTCTTGCCAGAGACGACGCACAGGCTCACCGAAGTCATCATAGATTACTTTGCGCTTCGGAGATGATGAGCGGCTCTTGTAGCGTGACTGGTGGCGTGCTTTTCGCAGACGGCGCGCTTCGATAGCGGCTACAACCTCCGGCACTGGAGTCCGAGAGGCCTTGGGTTCAGCGAAGAGAGTGCGGTTGAGGAATACGGCAGAATCTTCGGGGGCCTTACCTGAGATGCCCTGTGCGATTTTATTAACAGCGCCGCCGCCTTTGAGGAAGCGCGCAGTTTCCTCGAACAATTTGTCTCTGATGTCTGCCTTTGTTGTGAGCTTTTTCAATGGTTCCGTTGCCAGCGCGATTCGATTTTACTGACCCGCTAGTATACTGGGGTCAATGCAGAATGACAGGTTCTTCGGCAGAACGATGCGCAGCCGACAAAATTAACGCGATTGTGGTGAAAAAGAGGGTGATGGGTTTTCGTCGGGGGCAACAATCTGCTTTAATACGTTTTTGTTAAATTGTGGTTCCCGACAATGAATGCCATTCGATCGGTACTTGTGTTCAGTTGGATTGTCATCACTGTCATTCCAGTCGGACTTACGCTGGTTTTTTGTTCGCTCTTTCTCAGTGATATCAGGCTATGGTGGTGGTTTGCGGCGCCTTGGTTGCGTGGCGTTATTGGTGCGGCGCGCATTGTCGGGTGCGTTAACTACCGTGTGCAGGGAGAATCTAATCTGCCCGCAGCCGAAGATATGCGTCGCGTTATTCTCTGCCCCAAGCACCAGTCGACGTGGGAGACGTTTTTCTTCGCAAGTTTTACCTCGCATCCGCTAGCATATGTGTTTAAAAAAGAGCTGTTACGCGTCCCCATTTTTGGCTGGGTTATGGGTCGCCTGGGTATGATCCATATCGACCGTAAGCAACGCATCGATGCATGGGCTAAAGTTAGGGCTCAGGGCGAGGTGTTGATGGATCGCGGCAAGTGGATCATCATGTTTCCAGAGGGTACACGCGGTGAGCGGGGTAAGAAAGGTAATTATAAAGCGGGCGCGACACGTTTGGCGGTGGCCACAGGAGCATATGTCGTGCCGATTGCAGTTACGTCAGCGCGGTGCTGGCCACGACGCTCGTTTTCCTTCATTCCCGGTACGATTGACGTGTCGATCGGAACGCCTGTCTGTGCCGAGGGGAGGGAGCCGGGAGAATTGATGGATGAAGTAGAACGATGGATTGAATCGGAGATGCATCGTCTCGATCCGCAAGCGTACAAAAATTAACGACGAGGATAGGTTATGTCTGTAGGAAAAATAGTAATGATAGTACTGTATGTCGGTTTGGCGGCGTTGGCGATAACGCAGGGTGATACCTCTGCTGGTATTTGGGCTGTGCGCGTGCTTGTTATACTTGCCGTGGTTCATCTTATTGAGACGGCTGTTTTTTTCAAGTTTTGCAAGGCGGCAGGGGGCTCTCTCGGCGGTAATCTACTAAGTGTCTTCTTATTCGGTGTGCTCCACGTGAAAGAGTTAAAGGCGGCGCAGGGCGATAGCTGATATTAGCCCACTGATTCGGCAATCCTGCGAGTCAATGTTTGTTATGCGACATAAAACGGAGTGTGAAAGGTGACAGATGCCTATATCGTAGGGGTAGTGCGCAGTGCCGGTGGTAAAAAAAACGGGCGATTGTCGAAGGTGCATCCAATAGATCTTGGAGCGGAGGTGGTCGATGCCCTTGTGGCCAAAACCGGCGTTGCGGTATCCGAAGTAGATGATCTTATCTTTGGCTGCGTTTCTCAGGTAGGTGCACAATCGAGCAATATCGCACGCAACGTTTGTCTGTCTTCTGTGCTGGGCGAAGGCGTGCCGGGAACGACTGTAGATCGGCAGTGTGGATCGGGGCAGCAGGCGATACATTTTGCGGCACAAGGCGTTCTGTCAGGTACCCAAGACCTAGTAATCGCCGGCGGAGTAGAGAGCATGAGCCAAGTGCCCATCGGCGCAAATATTATCGATGGCTACAAGGCTGAACACGGGCTTCCTTACGGTAAAAAGATGTCACAGCGGTATCCGGGTGTGCAATTTAATCAATTCGCTGGTGCAGAAATGCTGGCGCATAAGTACGAGTTGACGCAGGACGAACTGAATGCTTTCGCGTTTGATAGCCATGTAAAGGCAAAGCGGGCAGTATTGGATGGGCGATTCAAGGACGAAATAGTCGCTATTGAAATTGAGTTAGAAGACGGCACCACCGAGTTGCATGAACAGGACGAGGGGATTCGTATGGACGCTACGCTTGACGCAATTGCTGGTCTGCAGCCGCTCCAAGAAAATGGACTTCTGAGTGCTGCGAATGCTTCGCAGATTTGTGACGGGGCTGCCGCTGTCATGATTGCTAACACCGCGACCTGCGAGCGACTTGGCCTTAGACCGCTTGCGCGAATTGTAGCCATGAGCGTCATTGGTTCGGACCCGGTTATTATGTTGGAGGGACCCATTCCAGCGACTAAGGCGGTGCTTGAGAAGGCTAAGTTAAGTCTGGATGATATCGACCTGTTTGAAGTCAATGAAGCTTTTGGTTCGGTGCCCTTAGCGTGGGTTAAGGCGTTGAGTGCAGATATCAATAAGCTCAACGTTAACGGCGGCGCTCAAGCTTTGGGTCATCCGCTTGGGGGAACCGGCGCGAAACTCATGACTACCCTAATACATGAATTGCATCGTAGTGGTAAACGCTACGGGTTACTTGCCATCTGCGAGGGTGGTGGAACCGCTAACGCCACGATTGTTGAGCGAGTGGATGAGGTTTCCTGACCAGTAGAGATTGCAGTAACATTGACGTCTGGGGGCGGGCATGCAGTCTAGTCAGTCACTGTTTCATCGGGAGAATATGCCATGGGATTTTACGACAAGCATGTAATGCCGCGGGTGGTCAATTGCGCCTGCGCAAGTAAACCGATAATGAAGCAGCGCGAAAAAGTAGTACCGCGTGCATACGGTACAGTGCTGGAAATTGGCATTGGGACAGGACTGAATCTGCCATACTATGATGTCAGAAAAGTACAGCGAGTCATTGGCCTTGATCCGTCGGAGAGCTCGTGGGACTTGGCCAGCGAGCGCGTATCAAAGCTGGCTTTTCCTGTTGAGTTTATAGGCTTACCTTCGGAAGAAATCCCTCTTGACGATGACTCTGTTGACACGGTAGTTGTTACCTTTTCGCTGTGCACAATTCCCGACCCTGTTGCCGCTTTACGCGGCATGGCCAAAGTTCTTCGGGCGGGCGGAAGTCTTATTTTTTGCGAACATGGCAGGTCGCCCGATGAGAGTGTCTATCGATGGCAAAACCGAATCACTCCACTGTGGAAGAGGCTTGCGGGCGGTTGCCATTTAAATCGCGATATTCCACAGCTACTTACTTTAGGCGGGTTTGCCGTATCTGATATAGAGGCTGACTATCTTCCCGGCACGCCAAGAGCTGCCGGATACAACTTCTGGGGAAGCGCTAGGCCTGCAGAGCTCGAAGTCTAGGTCGATATGGTCCTGTGAGGTTTCCAGCGCTTAGTAGCTGCTTGTTAATACTCTTGCTTCTGTCTCCGGCAGCGGGCGCCGCTGCAGCGTTGACGTTTTCGGTTGTGGGTCTTGAGGGCGAGCAAAAAAAGAATGTGTTGGCCTTCCTTGGTGCTGCACCCGAGTCAGATCAGAGTCGGCTTAATTTCGTAGCCTCTGCCAGAGATAAGGTCGAAAGTGCGCTGCAGGCTTTGGGTTATTATGAACCGGAGATAGAGCTTAATCTGCAGCGCACAGAGCCAAAATGGCGACTACGCATAGTCGTTGATGCTGGCACACCCGTACGCTTCCGCAATATCAGCATTCAAATTTTGGGTGCCGCTGCCAACGACAATAATTTTACGCGCCTGACTTCTGATATTGGTTTTGTCTCAGGAGATGTGCTTCACCATGGCCTATTCGAAAGTTTTAGAGAAAGGGTGCTATCGCTAGGGCAGCGGCGTGGTTACCTACGTGGGGAAATGATTGTCAGCAGGATAGAAGTTCAGGTTGAAGCCGGCACTGCAGATGTATTTCTTTGGTATGAGAGCGGACCTCGACTTCAGTTTGGTGAAATTGTCGTCGACAATACTGTGATTGACGGCGATCTGTTTGATTCAATGCTAACGTTTGAACCCGGTGATTACTTCGATCAGGGTAGGTTGCAAGAGCTACAGTCACGGCTGCAGAGAACCAATTATTTTTCTAGCGTCATAGTCTTGCCGGAGCGTGAGCATGCTGTTGGCGAGGGGGTCCCAGTTGCGGTCAACTTAGAGCCTGCTAAGCGGCATAGTGTTGACATTGGCGTGGGTTACAGCACAGACATACAAGAGCGTATGTCACTGACATGGCGAACGCCAAGAATCAATCGCTATGGCCACAGTCAGCAGACGCGGCTGGAATACTCCCCTATCAACCCAAGTGGTCGCTTCACTTACTCGATACCTGTTACGGATCCTCTTGACGACGTCGTTCAGCTATGGGCGCGAGTTGAAGAGAACGAATTTGGTGATATTGACAGTCGGCAGAATGAAGTGGGGATAAAGCGAGAAACGAATTCGCGCAATTGGATATATGGATATTCACTGCGCGAGCTTAATGAGTCTTGGGATATCGCAGGCTATAGCGCTTCAAACGATTATTTACTGTTTGGTGGATCTATTTCCCGCAGGACCTACCGGGGTTCGATAGTGGATCCTGAAGGCGGGTTCAGTCAGCTGTACACGTTAGAAGCGTCTACACAGAAGCTGGGTTCTGATTTAGATCTGTTGCGCTTCACCGCAGCACTACGATATGTAGTGACCCCTGTGGCGCGCAATCGTGTGGTCACACGGCTTGATCTAGGACGGATTGAGATTGCCAGTGGTGATAGGCGAGAGCTTGCCCCATCGCTCGCTTTTTTTGCAGGTGGCAGCCAAAGCATACGAGGTTATGCCTATCAATCTCTAGGGGATGAACTGACAGTGGTCGAGCCAAATGGTGAAACAGAGACATTCGTCGTGGGTGGTGATCGACTAATCATTGGGAGTCTTGAGTATCAGTATTATTTTACAGACACCTGGCGTGGCGCACTGTTTGTCGATGGAGGAGATGCCTTTGATAAAGGTGAATTTGATGTGAAGGTTGGTGCGGGTTTCGGTGTTCATTACATCACTCCAGTTGGTCCTGTTCGAGTTGAGTTGGCTAATAGTGTCAGCGAGGACAATCCTAACTGGCGGTTAGTGCTTGCCATTGGTGCTGAATTTTGAGCGTTCTGCTGCGATCCTTGTTGCTGTGTGTGCTACTGCTGGCGACAGCGCTGTTGGTGACGGTCACGACGGAGTTTGGCAGTCGAACTGTGTTTAAAATCCTGCAGCAGTTTGCCCCTATAGAGGTCGATTACGGTAGCGGCAGGTTAGGCGGGCGCTTATCGCTGGAGCGATTGTGGCTTACAACGGGCGGTGTTCAGATTGAGCTGACAGATCTGGTCACAGAGGTGGCTCCCGGCTGTCTGCTGCGCGCAGCGGTCTGCCTTCGCCAGTTGCAGATCGGTGCGGTAGATATTGCGCTTTTGGAAAGTTCAGAGCCGAGCTACGAACTGAAACCAGACCTCGAGGACAAGAATGTTGGCGAATTGTTGGTGTTCCCTGCCGCAATAGAGATAGACAGTCTTGAAGTTGCGACTCTGCGTGTGGATTGGTCTGGCGGTGTGTGGCAACAGGGAGCGACCAAGGGTCGAGTGTATATCAGTGATTCAGTCATTCACGTGTTCACCGGTGTAATTACGGAGCCACAGTTAGCGCTTTCAAAAACTGCTGATACGGATTTTCCTAGTTCTGACCTGACAGTTCTGCCGCCTATTGATCTCCCGTTTGAGCTATTGGTCGACGAATTAAAATTGCTCGCGCCTGCTTGGGACTTCCATGGGGCTCAATATCAGCAGGACAGTATCGTGCTCGTTGGGCGTTGGCTTAATCGTGTTTTGAGTTTGACTCGGTTGGATGTAAACAGTCGTGATATCGGTATGCTCGCGATGCACGGAGATATCGCTTTTGAAGCTGACTGGCCTTTGCATGCCAGCGTAAATGTTGATCTCGCACAGCCTTCTATTTGGCCAGAGCTTTTCGGCCAAAGACTTATGTTGACTGCGCAGGGAAGCCTCGCATCACTAGCATTGCAGCTTAGCTCTGCGACACCCATTAATATTGTGGTTGATGCAGAGGTCAACGTACTGAGTACTGACTTGCCATTTAGCGCGGCGCTCAGCGCGACATCAGACACAAATTTGAGTCTAGCTGGCGTGGACGGTGTGCCTGATGTATTTGCTGATGTTGAATTAGAATTTCCTGTTGTGATGTCGGGTAGTGGTACGTTGTCTAGCCAAGCATTCGAAATGCGCGGCGCTGCGAAAGGGAAAGGTTATGAGTTCCTGGCGGTCTCATTACAGGGTAGTCACCATTCAGAAAAAGTCGTTATAGACGTGCTCTCGGTGCTTGACGCAGCAGATAAAAATGTACTGAACGCCAGCGGCGAAATTATACTGGCGGATGCGATCGAGTGGTCAATAGCATTGCAATCTGACGGTGTCGATTTACCGCCTGACTTGAAAGTTTTAGAGGGACGGGTGGAGGGCGCTTTGCATCTGACGGGCAAAGTTCAGGCCTCACAATGGGAGGTCAGCGTTCGGGACGTGAATGTAGAGGGTGCGATCAATGGCTTGCCCGCTTACATTCATGGCTTTGCAGGGATCAACAACGAAATGCGGCTACTCAGCAGCAAGCTGGACGCTAAGCTGAATGGCGCGGAAGTGTCTTTGCGAGCGGGCGGCAAGCGGCAGAGTATAGGTCAGGTCAAACTGTCTATCGACGACATGGGCCGCTGGCAGGCGGGCAACCGGGGTCAGATGCAGTTAATGCTCATGATTGCGCCGGATGCAAAGTATTTTGAGCTGTCCGGAGATATACATAATGTTATCTGGCGCGAGCTGACGCTGAAGAGTGCAGCAGTCGCTGGCGAATACTGGCTCAATAATGAGCAGGCGTTCACGCTCGACCTTGCATTAGAGGGTGTCGCTTTTGGTGCTCTTGAACAAGCCTCGTTGTCGCTGTCGGCAGAAGGAGATAACGCGCGGCAAATAATATCCGTTCTCAGCTTGGGAGATGTTGAAGGCGAGGTAGTGTTGACAGGTACTCGAGTGGAAGATTTCTGGCGAGGTGTTGTAGAGCCCACGCAACTGCAAACCAGTGTCGGATCGTGGCAGCTGTCTTACCCTGTACAATTGCTGTGGTCGGACGCCACGGAGCAATTGTCTTTAGAGGCGCACTGTTGGCTTAATCAGGATGCCAAGGTGTGCTCTGACAATTGGTTATTGGGATCAAGCGGCCGCGGCAGTATCGATATGTCCGGCGATATCAAGCTCTTTTCGCCGCTGCTGTCTCCGAGCTTAGATATTCAAGGTGCAATGGAGCTTGAGGTTGATGCCATCTGGGATGAGGGTGGTCGCGTTCTCGTCGAAGGTCAAGGTCAGACTGTAGACCTTATCCTCACTCGGGAGATAAATAAAGAGCGAAGCGCTGCTGTTGGCTGGGACGAGGGTTCTGCACGTTTTACTTATGATCGTCACGGCCTGCAGTTGGACGCAGGGTTACAGCACGGCGGGCGCGAGGTTGCCGACCTCAATCTACAATTGTCTACGGGCAAAGATGCGGCAGTGGCGGGCGCAGTCTGTTTTAATCAACTTCAATTAACAACGTTTACACCATTGATACAGTCATTTGCTGCTCTCTCTGGCGACGTCACCGGTGAGCTTTCTCTGTCAGGAACGATAGATCAACCAATGGGAGATGGACGCTTAAGGTTGTCAAATGGCCATTTGATTATGGCGAATAATCCTACTGAACTTGAACGGGTGAACCTGACGCTTGATGTGCTCGGCGATAGAGCAGAGGTGCAGGGAGCGGCACTACTTGGTGGCGGTGAAATTGCGCTTGTAGGTGAGTTAAGAACACGTCCCAATTTGAGTATGCTGCTGTCTGTTGACGGACAAAATAATGCTATTTTTTATCCGCCGTCTGCTGAGTTAACGGTGTCAGAGAGTCTTCAGTTGCGTCTAACGGAGGATCTTTTTGCTATTGCGGGTGAGGTCACTGTGGGCAAAGGTTCAGTTCACATTGAGGAGATGCCTCAAGACAGTGTTTCGATCTCAAGTTCAGTCGTCGAGGTTGATTACGCTGGCAACGTACTTCAGCAAAAGCTGCCTTTTGAAACGAGCGTGAAGGTTGACATAGCTATAAAAGATAAACTCAAAGTATCGAGTAGCTTATTTAAAACTACATTGGGCGGTGACCTTAATGCGAGACAGCGACCCGGGCATCCACTTGAGTTGTTTGGGGATTTACGCACTATTGGGGGCGAGATGTCTGCGTTTCAGAGTCATCTGAAAATCAGGCGTGGCACACTGAATTTTTCCGGGCCTCCTGCAATTCCCTCTCTCGATCTGCGGGCTGAGCGCGATATCACTGCAGGAAATATTACGGTAGGGGTAAACGTTCAGGGATCGTTAGGGGAAAATCTTGAATTAGATATTTACTCTGAGCCAGTGATGTCCCAGCCCAATGCGATGTCATATTTGCTTAGAGGCAGGGCTATGGATGTTGGTGCTGAGAGTGATGGCACTGCCTTAGCATTGGCCTTAGCTAGCGGCGTAGTGAATCGCTCTTCATTGGTTTCAGATCTGAACAGCATTCCGGGCGTCAACAATATTGCGTTCGGTGCGCAAGGGACAGAGAATGATACTGCAGCAACGCTCAGTGGTTACATTGGGAACAGGATATACCTATCCTATGGTGTCGGTTTTTATGAGCCTATAAATGTCCTCACTGCGCGATTTTATTTTCGCTCCAGAATCTGGTTGGAAGTAGTCAGTAGCCTCGAAAATTCAGTAGACCTTTATTATTCTTTTGATATTGAATAGCGGAAGGGCCCAAGGTGGTAGTTAGCAACACACTAAGGTACATTAAAAGCATAGCATTTCACCCATAGAGAGCTTACCTGCATGCGTAAAAGAAATGGTAGTGACGGCGCTATTGCTGCCGTAATGGAGACTTCGTCGAGAATGCGCAATCGTCAGGTTGACGGTCGCCAGTTGGTTTATCAATTGTACGATATCATGAGAGCGCGTGGTCACGCTGAGAGTGCTAATACACCTTACCGAGTGGCCTAATGGATCCATTAACTCAGGGAGTCTTAGGCGCAACGTTACCGCAAGCAAGTGTCTCTGGCCGCTACGCCGCTAGTGCTGGCTTACTTGGATTTCTTTCCGCAATGGCGGCAGATCTTGATGTGCTGATTCGTTCCTCAACAGACCCGCTACTGTTTCTTGAGTATCACCGACAGTTTACTCACTCGCTGGTGTTCATACCTTTTGGGGGCCTGATCTGCGCGGTGGTCTTGCACTACATTATTGGGCGTCGACGTGGCTTGTCATTTCGTCAGACCTGGTGGTTTTGTACTCTAGGGTACGCGACTCACGCGCTACTGGATGCCTGCACGACTTATGGCACCATGCTGTTTTGGCCCTTCAGTGACGCGCGTATTGCCTGGAATACGATTTCTATTATTGATCCACTGTTCACCATTCCAATACTGATTGGCGTGCTGCTGTCGGCAAGGCGACTGACACCGCTCTACGCGCGTCTCGCTCTAGTGTGGGCTTTTGGTTATATGGCGCTGGGATTATGGCAGCGCAACGAGGCGATGAGTATGGGCTATGCGTTAGCGTCCGAGCGAGGGCACACACCGATTCGGCTCGAAGCGAAACCCAGTTTTGCCAATATTTTGGTGTGGAAGATTGTGTATGAAACCGATGACCATTTTTATGTGGACGCTGTGCGGGCTAGCCTAGCGCCACGCGTGTTTTATGGCGCATCGGTGCAAAAACTTAATTTGGAGCGCGATATGCCGTGGCTGCGTCAAGATTCTCAGCAGGCCCGAGATATTGAACGTTTCCGTTGGTTCAGTAATGGTTACATCGCCCGTTCTCCGGACTTCAGCAATCGGATTATTGATATCCGCTACTCTATGCTTCCGAATGAATTAGCGCCTCTGTGGAGTATTGAGTTGCACCCAGAGGCTGAAGACACTGAGCATGCTAAGTATCAAGTACACCGAGAAGCAGGCTCGACAAAAGTATCGCAGATGTGGGAAATGCTTGTCGGCCCTTGATCCCTTCATCGCCTAAGCGGCGTCAAAGACTCGGCGAGCTGCCAGCAGCGCTTCTCCCGTGATGACGGCAGCGCCTTGGCGCTGGAGAATAGCTTCCATAGCACTCAGGCAATAAACCACATTGCGCTCATTGCTGGCAAAGCCCATGAGCCCAATGCGCCAGGTTTTTCCTGCCAGCCCGCCCAATCCTGCGCCGATTTCAAGATCGAACTCGTTGAGTAGATCTGCACGCAACGCGGCATCATTAACGCCTTCGGGAATTACAACTGAATTGAGCTGTGGCAGACGACAATCAGCGGCCACGGCCATAGAGAGCCCCATTGCTTCTAGGCCCGCAACAAGAGCACGATGGTTCAGAAGGTGACGCGCCTGTGTTGCGGCAAGTCCCTCTTCTTTCACCATCACTAATGACTCATGCAGTGCGTAGAGGTTGTTAACAGGTGCAGTATGGTGATACGCGCGTTTACTGTCTCCGCCCCAGTAGCCCATTACCAACTGCATATCGAGGAACCAGCTCTGCACTTTTTGCTTTCGATGTTTAATACGTTCTGCGGCACGGTTACTAAAGGTGACGGGGGACAGCCCAGGCACGCAGGAAAGGCATTTTTGTGTGCCTGAGTACATCGCGTCAACGCCCCATTCGTCGACTAAGACTTCAATGCCGACTAAGGAGGTGACAGCATCAACAATTGACAGCGCGTCATGACGAGCCGCCAGAGCGCACAGTGCTGCGGCGTCACTGAATACGCCAGTGGAGGTTTCGGCATGAACAAAAGCGAGGATAGCCGTATCGGGATGATCATCAAAAGCGGCTTCAACTTTGTCGAGGCTTACGGGATCGCCCCAGCTATCCTCCACTAAGATTGCGGTGCCGCCACAACGCTCGACATTCTCTTTCATACGGCCACCGAACACGCCGTTTTGGCAGACAATGACTTTGTCTCCTGGAGAGACTAAATTCACAAAGCATGCTTCCATGCCGGCAGACCCAGGTGCGGATACAGGCAAAGTGAGTGCATTATCGGTCTGAAAAGCAAACTGCAGCAACCCTTTTACCTCGTCCATTAGTTGTACGAACAGCGGATCAAGATGCCCAATAGTCGGCCGTGCTAATGCCCCGAGTACCCGAGAGGACACGTCCGAAGGGCCCGGGCCCATTAGGGTGCGTTGTGGCGGAAAAAAACTGCTGCTCATTGCTAGCATGCTCCATGAAAAAAGTAGATGCAGACGGTAGCAGATTTTGCTGCCAAGCTTAAGTTAGCGGGCGAAATTGTGCGTATTTATCGGCGTGATATCGGCGCGGAAGGTCTGCTAGATCGGCCACCGCCTTACTGGCCGCTGCCACACTATGCTGCCGGCATAAATAATGGTCGTCTAAAGAATTATTGCGAGACACCCACTTCAGCGCTGTGTTAGCGCTTGGCCAGCAGCTCGCAGAGACCGTCAATTTCACAAATATCGGCCGTGGCCGGCACCATGAAAAGCTCTTCGCAACCGGCGGCTTCGGCATTATCAAGCGCGGCAAGTATGCTGTCAGCGGAGCTGCGATGCACGGACTCCGCCATCATGGTGGCAATCTCCGGCCCGGAGATTGACAAGTACTCATAGACATAGTCATAAAGCTTTTGTTGGCCATTTTCCGCTAGCGTGTACCAAAAGCCGCCCATTCGATAGGGTATTTGCTCGCGACCTGCACGCTCCCATGCAGCATCGGCCATGGCAAAGGTGCGGCTTAATTCTACTTCCTCGCCATTGCCCGACCAGGCATAGAGGCCGTCGGCCCACTGCGCGCAGCGTTCAATACTTTTAGGTCCCATCGCACCGGCCAACATTCGAGGTGCCTCGGTCCATGTTGGCGTGGGGCCTATTATGCCGCCGCCGTCTATAATTTCATCGCCACGCCAGACAGCACGCATTTCATCCACCTGACGATCCATTCTGCCATAGCGCCCGTGGAACTTAGCGCCCACGGCTGCGTAGTCTTTTGTTCGTCCGCCATAGCCGACAGAGATATTCCTTACCCTGCCGCCTGACAATATATCCAGCGTAGCCAGTTCTTTCGCGACCCGAATAGCGTTGTGCATGGGCAAGACATAGAGCGTTGGCGTTATCTCGACCCGGGTCGTCGCCATCGCTGCACATGCCAACAACACGCGCATGTCAAATGTTGGCCCATGAACCCGTTCACCACAGGAAAGAGCGTGAAATGGGCCGTCGTCAATTGCTTTAAACCAGGCTAGATAGTCTTCGCGATCTAGGCCTGCTTTCATATAGGGTAAACAGATACCAATCTTCATGCTCGATGGCATTACAGTGTTGCCTCATTAACCGATGATTAAAATGTTTAAACAGCAGTCTATCTCACTTCTGCATTCGGGCTGTTCAGCATGCTGAACCGCTGCTATATTGCTGTGTCAGATTGCAGATGTCGTTTGGTCCGGCCTTATCAGTGGTGTACTTTGCAGCGTCCGCCAGCAATTAAATAAATTACTTGTAGGAAATTGACAATGAAAATAGATGGCCCGTTTTACGCACAACTGGGCGATGCTGCGGTCGAGGCCCGACGCCTGGCAGAAATCGGTTATGACGGTGTCTACACGCTCGAAGGCAGCTGGGATCCATTTTACCCGTTAATAATGGCGGCGGAACATGCGCCACAACTTGACATCGCCACCGGCATCGCCGTCGCTTTCCCGCGGAATCCAATGCACCTTGCATATCAATCATGGGATTTGCAAAAATTCAGTAACGGGAAATTTTTATTGGGTATAGGCTCGCAAATAAAACCGCATATCGAAAAGCGGTTTGGGGTTGAATTCAGTCCTCCCGCGGCGCGTATGCGTGAATATATACAAGCGCTGAAAGCGATTTTTGACTGTTGGCAAAACGGTACTAAACTTGACTTTCATGGCAAGTACTATCGTCACACGTTGATGACGCCAATGTTTAATCCGGGTCCTTTGGAGTGCAAGCCTCCACCCGTACTTTTGGGCGCACTAGGCCCTCTGATGACGCAGGTGGCGGGTGAGGTGGCTGATGGCTTGATCGTCCATCCGTTTAATAGTATGCCTTTTCTTACTGATCATGCACTGCCGGCAGTGCATAAAGGGCTGGCAAAATCTGGTCGTGAACGCAGCGACTTCATTCTGCAGATCAACGCCATCGTTATTACCGGGGAGACCGAGGAGGCGCGGGCCATGGCCACTGAGAGTGTCAAGGGACTGCTAGGATTTTATGCTTCCACGCCTGCCTATAGACCGCCTATGGAGGCGGTCGGCTACGGTGATTTGCAGCCGGAGCTGAACCGTTTATCGAAGGAAGGCCGCTGGGACGAACTGGGTTCCTATATTGATCAGGCGTTTCTAGAGGCGTTCGCGACCATAGGCAAGCCCGAAGAAATTGCAGGCAAGCTGCGGCAGAAGTATGGCCAAGAGGCGGATCGACTTGCCATCTATGCGCCCTATGGCGCGCCAGATACTATGTGGGCATCTATTATTGCGGCGCTTAAAGCCGGCTAAATTTGTGCGAATCTGGCGACTACCCCATGCGGTGAGGTTGAGCTGCACCTTAAATTCTTTGGGGCATTATTTACGCGGCCCTCGCCCCGATAGAATGCCTTGGGTTACACTCTCCGTCGATATGTTTAGATTCCTCCAACGATTGATTATTGCCGTCATCTTTTTTGTGATGGTCGCGCTATTGGCTGGCTGCGCCAGCGCACCAGTGGAAAAAGGGCCTCGATTGCAGCGCGAGAACGTACAAGCGGTGAATTTTAGTGGTTTTTGGGAGATGGATTACAGTCTCAGTGATAGCACCCAAGATAAACTCGATATAATGGCGCGCGACTTAAATCGACAGGCGCAGCGGCGTGCCCAGAGCGAGGGGCGTCGAAGACCTGCAGGCGCCGATATGTTAATGAGGAATAGCGCCGGGCCCAATAGCAGTTCCTCCGTTCTTGGACTGGCGCGAATGGCTGACCTTATTACACAATCGCCACTGTTGGAGATTAATCAGAGCAGGTACAAAATCAGTGTGGAACGCGAGGAGGACTTTTCACTGACCTGTGAATTCTATCCAGGTGAAATGCATAGAGTCGAGACACCCTTCGGCACGGAAATTTGTGGTTGGAATGGGCATCAGCTGGTGTTCGAGTTGCGGTTGCCTGAAGGGCTCAATATTCAGCATATAATAACAATGGGGGCTGCGGGTCAAAAACTGCTCATTGCGACCACAGTGGTGTCTAGTCAAGTGTCCTTTCCGTTTGCACTTAATCGGGTCTACAACCGATTCGAGCCCGGCGAGAGTGGATTTCAATGCCAAGAAACGCTGACCAGAGGCAGGGTATGTACGACCGAATCGCGTTGATGGACTATCATTTGCGGCGACGAGCGCTCGCCATTGTCTTTGCCATGACGTGCTGCGCTGGTCCGTCAATGGCCGCCGGCAGTGGCAGCATTGAACCGTTGCGTATTGATATCGGTTTGGTGGTGTTTGATCCAGGTATTCCTGTGGACCAATCGAGCCATAGTAGGCTAGGGATTTTTCCCGAAATTCGTAAGGCTGAGGCACAGTATATGCCGGTTATCTTGCGACAGGTGCTTATTGAATCGCGCGGCTGGGGCGTTGTACGGGTGCTGCCAGAGGTGCTTGATTCGTCGGAGCTGTTGGTTACTGGCACCATAGTATATTCTGATGGTCTGCGTCTCCAGTTACGCATCAATGCCCGCGATGCAGGTGGCGTGGAGTGGTTGAATCGAGTCTACTCTGGCTCGGCAAGGCCCGCAGATTACCTGGTAAGCGTGCCGCAAGATCCATATCTGGCACTCTACCGAGAGATTGCCGATGATCTTGTTGCAGTGCATCGGCAGAAGAGCGCAAAGCAGTTGGCTTCGATACGCGACATTGCCCTTATGCGATATGCTATCCAATTAGCGCCTGCGGTTTTTACAACGTATTTAACGCGTGCGGCTGACGGCCACTACACTCTCGCGCGTTTTCCGGCAGAGGGTGATCCCATGCTAGCTCGGGTCATTCGAATTCGCAATCAAGAGTATCTGTTTATCGATACGGTCGATGAACAGTATCAGCGTCTCAGTGAAGAGATGGCATCCACGTATAACTTATGGCGCCAGTACGGCGCAGAGCAGGCCATTTACCAGAGCGAATATCAGCAACGCGTTGCCAGTAGAGGTACGCAGGGTCGTCGGGGATCTTTTACTGCGCTCGAGCGCAGCTATAACACCTACAAATGGTCCAAGATCCATGAACAAGATTTAGTTGAATTAGCGCTGGGCTTTAACAATGAGGTTGCGCCTACTGTAATGGACGTCAGTGGCACCGTCTTTGAGCTTAGCGGCACACTGGACGCCCAGTATTCTGAATGGCGTGAGATTTTACAGCGTATCTTTACGTTGGAGACGGGCTTAGTCCCTGCGTCCTAAGTTCTGCTATGCTGCGCACTTTGCAGACAAGGACACGCGCAATACTACCGCGGTGCCAGTCATTTCTGTAATGAAACCGTTAGCCACCGTTTGATAACACATTGATTGGGTGCTCGTGAGTAACACTGATAGTCATTCCTGGTTCGCCACCTGCCCCAAAGGGTTAGAGACACTCCTAGCGCTTGAATTAGTCTCTCTGGGAGCCGACAACACGCGAGAAACAGTCGCGGGCGTCTATTTCACAGGTTCGCGCGCGCTGGCATACCGAGCTTGTCTCTGGTCGCGGCTCGCGAACCGCATTCTTTGGCCGCTGGCGCAAATCGACGCCATCGACGTCGACATTTTTTATCAGGGTATGAAGGATATCGAATGGGGCGGTGTATTTGATTCAAGCAAAACCATCGCGATTGATTTCTCTGGTGAAAATCGCAACATTCGTAATACCCAGTTTGGCGCCCAGCGCAGCAAGGATGCCATCGTTGACTGGTTTGTGGCCATGGGCGCACCACGGCCTTCAGTGGACCGAGCAAATCCTGATGTGCGGCTAAATGTACGTTTGGTGCGTGACCGCGCCCACCTCTCAATTGACCTTTCTGGCGGCAGCCTTCATCAGCGCGGGTATCGTTTACAATCCGGTGTTGCGCCTCTGAAGGAGAATCTGGCGGCGGCAGTCTTATTGCGCGCTGACTGGCCGGGTATTGCAGCGCGTGGTGGTGCGCTCATCGATCCTATGTGCGGCTCGGCAACGTTGTTACTCGAAGGCGCTATGATGTCTGCTGATATCGCCCCGGGTTTAGCCCGCAAAGGATTCGGCTTTGAACATCTTCTGATGCATGATCCGTCGCAGTGGAGTGCTATTGTTGGCGACGCAAAAAGCCGGGCGGAGCGGGGTAGGGTCGCACAGTTACCAGAATTTCGCGGCTATGATTGGGATCCTGCGGTCATTCGTCGTGCGCAGGAAAACATTGCGCGAGTAGGACTTGAGAATGTTGTCCGAGTGAGTTGCAAACCTGTCTCCGAATTGACTAAACCTACTCACCGGCCATTGCCGATTGGTTTACTGGTGTGCAATCCACCCTATGGCGAACGCATTGGCCACAAAGAACAACTCGTGAGGCTTTATAGGCAATTGGGTAAGGCCATGCTAACAGAGTTTCCGGATTGGCAGGCCGCCGTGTTGACCGCGGATCTCGATCTTGGCAAAGCAACGGGCCTGCGCAGTTACAAACGCTATGCACTCTATAATGGCGCGATCGCTGCCAGTCTTCTGCTGTTTGATCTTTCTGCTAATGAACTGCGCGAAATGGGAAGACGTCAGGTGGATGTTAAAACGCCACCTCCCCTTACGGAGGGTGCGAAGATGTTTGCCAATCGTGTCGTTAAAAATCGCAAGCGACTTTCTTCCTGGGTGAAGCGTGAGAAAATCGACTGCTATCGTGTCTACGATGCAGATATGCCCGAGTATTCTGTCGCGGTGGATATCTATGGTGAGCACGTGCACGTCGCTGAATATCTGGCGCCGAAAAATGTATCAGTAGAATCCGCTGAGCGTCGTTTAGATGAGATCCGTTCTGCGTTGCCTGAAGCGTTGGGCGTTGCTGCTGGAAAAATTTTTTACAAGCAGCGTAGTCGCCAGCGCGGCGCTGAACAATACACTAAGCAGGATAGCCAGGGTGAGTTTCTGACGGTCACAGAGGGGCAGGCAAAACTGCTGGTGAACCTCAGCGATTATCTGGATACCGGCTTGTTTCTCGATCACCGTCCGCTAAGGTTACGAATTGCGCAAGAAGCCGCACAAAAGGACTTCCTTAATCTTTTCTGCTATACCGGTAGTGCAACGATTCATGCCGCGCTCGGTGGGGCCCAGTCTACAACCAGTATCGATCTGTCTAAGACCTACCTCACTTGGCTGGGTAAAAATTTAGCGGCGAACCAACTTGATGCGCGTTGCAATTTGGTGATCCGTGAAGACTGCCAGTCTTGGCTGACACGTGCCCGCGATCACTATGATTTGATCCTGCTCGATCCGCCGTCGTTTTCCAATTCAAAGGCGATGTCGGAGAGCTTTGATGTGCAGCGTGATCATCCGCAACTCGTGCGACTCGCCATGGGCGTCTTACGGGAGGACGGGACATTGTATTTCTCCAATAACCGCCGCGGTTTTATTTTGGATCCGACCCTGCACGATGACTTCCTGTGTGAGGAGATTACGTTGAAAACGCTTCCACCAGACTATCAGCGTAAACGTAAAATGCATTGTTGCTGGTTAATTAGTCATAAATAAATGCGTTTTTCGGTTGTAGTCGGTCCGCTTTTTTGACGTGCGATATCCACAAAATGGATTTAATGTGGCGCAACTGGCCCTCGAAGGCTGTGCGACACTACAAAAAAAACGTAACAAACTGATTTAATTAATAAAAGATTGCCTTTCCTTGCGCCTCTATGGCGCGATTCTAAATGTCACAACGAGCTGATCGGCAAAATGGAATTGCGGCTGTCCCCAATGTTATCCACAGAATATCTTGTGGATAACTCTGGCAATATACCGCAGCATGCCCCTATCTTGGCATATCGGTGCGCGCCGGGCTCTGTCAGTTACAGGGGCGCTTGTTAGCGCTGCATGACACAGGGTTAGGGCTGTGTTCAAATCGTGCTGTCGGTGTCGCGTAGTGCTCTGTTATGAAATCCTTGTTAATCGTTTATCACAGCCAGAGTGGCACGAGTGCGCAACTGGCTCACGCAGCCTGGCGAGGTGCACGGCGTGAAGTGGGAATAGAAGTTACCGCGATGCGTGCGTGGGATGCCGGAACGGTCGATCTTAAGCGAGCGAACGGTGTGTTGCTGGTTATGGCCGAGAACTCCGGCGCACTTTGCGGCACTATGAAAGATTTTTTGGACCGTACGTTTTATCCTGCGATAGCTCAGGGCTTGATTGTGCCCTATGCCCTTCTTATCAGTGCCGGCAACGATGGGCGGGGCGCTCGAAAGCAGGCGGAGCGAATCTTATCGGGTTATCCTTTTCCGGCCGCGACAGAGCCGCTTATAGTGCGCGGACAATTTTGCGTTGCACATGGACTTGCTAGCGGCGAATTGGGTCAGGCATTTGCCGCGGGTCTGTCGATGGGTATATTTTAAAAGAGGCGTTTAGGTGACAAAGAGATTATTAGAGACTGTGCCAAAAGGTTTTGATCCTCTACCGCGAGGATTGGGGTATACCGATACTCTGCAGCCGATCTATCGCAAAGTTGCAGGTGACAGTGCTGTCTTTGGTCTTGTGGTAGGTCCTCAGCACAGTAACACCATGGGTCTTTGTCACGGTGGTGTACTGATGACGTTGGCCGATATAGCCGCAGCCACTGGCGCTAATCTGGCACATGGGGCAGTGTCAGGTAGCCCTACAATTAACCTCAGCATTAATTTCATCGCTTGTGCACGTCAAGGTCAGTGGTTGCAGGCGGAGGCTGAGCATGTCAGCGTGAAACGCCGCTTCGGCTTCTGCAGTGGTGGTATTTACAATGGCGAGGAAGTCGTAGCGCGATTCAGTGCTACCGTCTATTTTCCGGACCATAATGGTATGTTGAAGGACGCCTCCGTGACCGATTTACTGTCACAGTGACGGACTATATCCTTTGATTTATGAAGATTTTTACAGTGTGGGCTGCAGTACGTTGAGGCGTGAGCGCCGATATGAAGCTCAGCGAGAAGGGCAACTTTACCACCAGAGACCCCGATCATCGAATCGACTGCGTCCGCCGGCGTAGAGTTCACCACCACTGTCAACGCAGCCGATGACTCACCGATTGCCGACTCCACTGCTGGATGCATCAGTAATTTCCACAGTATCACCTGCAGAGTTATAACGCTCAACGTAGTCAATCACTAGCACCAATCTCGGTTAAACAATCAATAAAAGGATTATAGTGAAGTGTAGGGTGGGACTGATACGTTGTTGGGTGTGCGTTTATTCGGCACGTTCAGAACGTACTTAGAGGAAAAGCTATTCCCTCGTAAGCGCGAGGTACGGACAATGTTTATCAGGTTGCGGGTTCCAGTTCAGCCTCTCGTCAAACTGAGTTGCGGCAACTAAACGAGCGGAAATGAAAAAGAATCTATCCGTTTATTTAATTCAATTAAGCCCTGCACTTGTTCAAATGCTGAGGGTAGAATAGACCAAGACAGGCGCTATAATCAGAGGACAGTTGGAAAAAGTATGGCCAAGTTTATCCATTTAGCAATGATAGGTTTGAAGCATACGGTTTTTCGTTTGGTGCTGATATGGCTCATTTTATTGCTGACAGCCTGTGCTAGTTTTCAGCCAGGTTATTTTAAAATTTACTTTATCGATGATCAAACGGGACGAGGTATTCCTCTGGTGGAGATCAAGTCCACCAACTCCGTCAGCTATGTTAGTGACAGCGCCGGGCTTATAGCTATGCGTGCGGGTGATCTGGATGCGGAATCCCTTTACTTCTCTGTTTACAGTCATGGCTATGAATTGCAGGAGGAGCTGAGTGGCTTTCAAGGCATTCGAGTTAAACCGACTGCCGGCGAGATCGAAGTCGTTCCTTTGCGGCGGATAAATATCGCAGAGCGTCTCTACCGAGTGACTGGAGAGGGTATCTATCATGACTCTCGGTTGGTAGGACTTGCGCCTGCGCTGGGCCATTCCGGCGAGCTCTCGGGGGGCGTTTTTGGCCAAGATTCGGTGGTTAATGCGATTTACAAGGGGCAGCTATACTGGTTCTGGGGCGACACCCGCCGAGCGGACGGTCCGCTGGGTAATTTCGAGGTCTCCGGTGCAGTTTCGAGGCTGCCTCAAGCGGGGAATAACATTGCTGACGACAGCATTCAGTTGACCTACTTTGTCGATAGTGACGGCAATGCACGTGGCATGTGCCCTATTGAGGGTGCTGGTCCCGTATGGATTTCTGGTCTCATGGTTTTCGAGGAAGACGGGCAAGAGCAAATGTTCACGTATTATTCTCGGGTAGAAAATGTGGAGACAAAACTCGAGCAGGGAATCGCCGTCTGGAACGACGAACGGGAAATATTTGAAAAGCGGGTCGAATTTCCTCTCAATACGCCGCTGTATCCGCGCGGCCAAACCCTCAAAATTAGGCACGCTGACCAAGATTGGTTTTATTTCGGCCGCACTTTTCCCGACGTGCGCGTGCGCGCAGCAAAGGAACATATTCTAGATTCAAAACGCTACGAGGCTTTTACATGTCTAAAAGCGGGTAGTCGATGGCGGGATGATACCCCCCCACTGGAACGGAACCAGCGCGGCCAACTAGTCTGTTCCTGGAAGGCGGATACTGACCTTATAACCGAAAAACGTTGGCGTACGCTGATAGAAAAGGGATTAGTGAAACCAGAAGAACAACGCTGGAGGTTAGTTGATAGTAAAACCGGTGATCAGATCACCCCGCATAACGGCAGCGTTGCCTGGAATCAGCACCGCAACCGCTGGATACTTATTTTCGGCCAATTATTTGGCCGCAGTTTACTGGGTGAGGTCTGGTACGCTGAGGCCCTGAGTCCGGTGGGTCCTTGGTCAGCCGCACGAAAAATCGTCACACATAATAGTTACTCTTTTTATAATGTAAAACAGCATCCGTATTTTGCCAACGGGCGTTATCTTTATTTTGAGGGTACCTATTCGAGCTGGCTTTCTGGCAATAACGAGTCAACCCCTCGCTACGACTACAATCAGATAATGTATCGCCTGGATTTAAATGACCCTCGGCTTCCACGACTCCTGCAGTCAAATTCTCAAGTGGAACGCGCGCCGCTCGTGACGGAGGAAGGCTAGACAGAGTAGGGCGGTGTTGCATATTTCTTATCTCGAAGATAATCTCAGATTGTATTGACCGCATAGTCAGATGGCCCATTAACTATTTCGAGCGGAAGCGCCTGAGCGGAAGCCGCGGTGTTTGTCAGTATCTGTGCAGCCATTCCTACGATGTCGGCTCGCCAAGTCGTTAGTCCCTCACCCTTGTTAAATCTTTGGAAATCAAGCGTCCCGATTTTTCCCTTGGCTCTTCGCAAGATTCAATGCCAGCCCAATTTCGTAACGTCGACGCGCCAGCTCTGGAGATTCGTTCCATTCGTCGCCGATCTCATCATAACCAAAGACCTGAAGTGTCTCATTTGCGATGCTTGCAAGCCTAGCAATTGTGTAGGGAGGCAGAGAGGACCACCTACCGATACTCTCGGTGTCAATGGACCCTCGCGCATAAGATTTCCAGTCGCTAAGACCGATTGATTCGGAGTCACTGAGCGCATTTTCAATCATACCGTCTTCGGCGGGCTCATTCAAAAAATGCAAGATACGCTCAAGCTCAGCATCGGGATCTGCGACCAGATCCTCGTACTTAACCAAAATCGCGTTATCACCCTGGCTTTGCAAAAGATTGCGCAAGTTCGAAGAGGCATCTACCCATGCAGTTGCAAAAGCTTCGAGCGGGTTTGCCGAGCGCTGGATATAATTGTGAAGCTCTGAAACGTAACTGCGGCTTTTCTGGCTGAACTCGTCGAGACTCACTGCTACGTCAAGACCGTGCCTTACCAGACAAATATAGCGTACCCTATCTGCGAATATGTCTTCAATCTCCGGGAGACTAAATGCATTAAAGGCATCCTTCTCTAGCCAGCGCTTTTTGCCCGCTTTCTGTGTGTATTCGTCCAAAAAAGCAAACACAAAGTCGATGAGGCGAGATTTTATTTGATTTTCGTTAACGCCAATATGCCCGAGGCCGCTTAATACGCCGAGCTCGACACCGACGCCGGTGGTATCTTTTTTTAGGAAATTGGCTGCACCTCGAAAAAGGCCTGTTTCTCCGGGACTGGCTATGCTGCTGTGATTTCCCAAAAGTCTGCGCAGTAGGGTTGTTCCAGATCTTGGGCAGCCCAGTAGCAGTATTCCGCGATCAGATTGGCTCATAGAGTTAAGTGCTTTTTTCGCAGTACGCTAAAATGGCGTTAATGGAGTCGAGATTGTCGAGCGTGATATCCTCTGGCGGAATGGTAATATCCGCTTCCGACTCAATGACCATGATTAAAGAGACCATTGTGAAGGAATCAAGAAGGCTGGAGGAAAACAACGGCGTATCATCTTCAACACGATCTGTTGAGCCGCCGTTCTCTATAATAAACTCTAGAATCTTTGCTTTAGTAATCACTATACTTACACCAATTGCGATTTTAGTTTCGGTCGATCTACCTTACCACTGGTATTGACTGGAAAACGATCCAGAATAATAACTTTTTTGGGCACCATGTAGTCTGGGATCTCTTTTGATAGTGTGGCCACAAATCTCTCATTGGCAATATCGATGTCGGCCTCCACAAATGCTACCAACCCCATGATTTGTCCATCGACAATGGGCCACGGAACAATCGCAGCCTGCTGACAGTCAAAACATCGCCGTATCGCGGCTTCAATATCCCCAAGCTCTATGCGATGCCCCATGTATTTAATTTGCTGGTCCGCGCGACCCACCCAGTTAAACAGGCCATCTTGCGGATTCTGAATGGCCAAATCACCGGTTTTATAGCATGGAAAATTGTAGCCGGGAATTTCAACGAGTACCTCGCGGGTCTTTTCTTCGTTACGCCAATAACCCAGAGCTTCAGTTTGCGGGCCAGAAATCAGCAACTCGCCCAGTTCACCAGCGGGCAATATATTGCCAGCTTCATCAATAATTAGCGCATCTATATCTTCATGGGGTTGGCCAATCGGCACAACGTTATTTATGGAAATTTTCTTAGAGTATAAGCTGTCCCACCGATGAATCATGCAGCTGACAACCAACTCAGTCGGGCCGTAGATATTTTCTACGATAGATTTTGGAGCGGCCTCAGCCCAGGCCTCGGCAACGTCACAATGTAACGCCTCGCCACAAAATAGACTGACGAGGAGATCGGGAAATGCCCCCGGCTCAAGTTGACGTAATTTGCGCATTAGTAAAGCCATCGACGGGGTCAGTAGTGAGGTGGTAATTTTACTGTCTTTTATAAATTTTGCGACGCCGAGTTTATCCCTAGAGGAGGGAACATATAATCGGCAGCCGGCTTTCCAGGCCATGAACTGTTCGAACACAGAAAGATCAAAAGTTAGATCAGTAATCTGGAGGATTCGATCACTGCAAGTAAGCTCATAGCGCGCGGACATGTAATTAATGTAACGAACGATGTTGTTATGAGTGATTTTTACGCCCTTGGGCGTGCCTGTACTGCCAGAAGTATAAAAAACGTAGGCCAGCGCATCGGGTGACACATCTAAAGGCATCCAGTTATCTGAAGCCTCGAGCGGCAACACAAGATCTACATCCGGATTGTCGGCAGAGGATTCCAGATTCACAGCGTCGAGCATTAATATTCTGGCAATACTATCGCAACTCGAGGTGGCTTCAAGCGCAAGTGGCAGTGATGCAGAATCCGTCAGCAGGGTGGCCGCGCCGATATCGGAAATTATGGTCGCTATGCGACTCGGCGGGAATGAGCCACTGATGGGCACATAACCATTACCGCTCAATAAAATACCGAGGATTCCTACGAAGGCAGAAAGATCTCGTTCGACCAGTATTGGCACTAGCCCAGAGTCTGCCATTTTGAATTCGGATAGTGATGCAGCAATCGCACTGGCGCGCCGATATAACTCCTTATAGGTGTACGTGCCCGATGGCGCCGAGACTGCGATCTGATCGCCGTGGGCGTGAGCGGAGCGAATAAATCCAGAAATGAGTGTTTCTTGCATGGTTTATACCAAATAAACTATTGTCATTCGTTTTAGTCTTTATTCGATCTGATTTCAGTAGGTGAAGTAGGATATGGTTTCGAAAACAGATTACAGTCCCAGCAGTTTTTTTGCAAAATCGAGTGCCACACCAATGCCTTGGCCTTGTGTGCTGCTGAACACTCCACCGAAACTGACGTATGCTAGCGTCAGGGGCATTCCCCAGTAGACAAATATGCCTTTCTCCCTTCTCATCCAGCCTAGTTTTCTCTTTATTCGCCCAAATGTAACCGCTGTCGCGACTCCTGCGCCGTGAAACAGACCCCAAGCCAGGTAGTTCAAATCTACTGCATGCCACATACCAATCGTGAGAAAAGTGAAAAATATAGCGTAATAGGGGTTTCTAGTGCGGGCAATCACGGGCATATAAATATAGCGTTGACACCACCCGGACAACGACATATGCCAGCGCTTCCAGAACTCGGACATGTTCTTGGCAACGATTGGCCAGTTGAAGTTCTCTATGATTCTGATTCCGAATAATCTGCAGCCGCCAATTGCAATATCAGAATACGCAGAAAATTCCAGATAGAAAGTAAAAAAAATCAGGACAAAGAATATCCATAATTCGTACACAGTCATTGCGCTAAGATTCTGATGTACAGACATTACCGTCTGATCATCCATCAATATTTGCTGCAGTAAAATTCCTACAAGAACGAATTTTTTTACCATGCCCTGAATTATTCTGCCAATTCCCTCAAGTATTGCGGCGTGATCGAAATTTTCGCTGCGCGATTTTTTGAAGTGATCCAATGGCTCTATTGGGCCTGCTGTGAACATGGGAAATAAAAATAGCCAGCACAGAAATTCTGCATTTCCCACCTCGCCTAAATTTCCACGGTTGCGCTCCACTGCGTAGTGAATAAGTTTAAAGATGTAATAGCTAATCCCCAGAGGAACTGCAACCCCCGCAAGAATGCTATTTTGAAACACATCGTCAAGAAGATTGGGCAATGCTTTGAAGCCAGCTAGACCAAATATTAGGAGAACAACCACCCATTTCAGCAGCGAAGGTTTTTTGTTTAGCAAAAGGTTACGGTCGAACATCCATTTGATAAACAAACTTCCCAATAATAAAATTACCGCAGACGATACGTCGAGGTAGCTGATATAGGCGCCCGATGCGAGAGCAAGAAAGCTAAGCCGCATCTTCGCTGGAAGGCCCCAGTAGACTATGACCGCGGCGGCAAGAGTTGCCCAAAATTCCCAGGTATTTATCAAAGCCTGCTCCTCAGAAGCCCTGGTAGCGGAAAATTTGCGTGTCTGATGCCATAGAGAAAATTTCGACAGTCGCAATGAATAGCAGGAAACCCATTGCCAACATCTGTATTAGCGCTCCTGCATAAAATTTTACGTTGGTATTTTTCTTTGTCATTGCGGTCATTGTCTTCCTGTCGTCTTTGACTTTTCATACCATTTGGCAACGTCTTTAGCCAATAGGCGCGTAAAACTCTTTGCTGCCTCGTGGTCCACTACATGAATCCAATCTGAAAATTTTGTTGTTGGAAGATCTGCACGAGTCCCCGTATAGAGGATTGGCGCGCCTGTCAATTCGCTTATCCGCGCCAATCGCTCATGCAGGTCCTTGATGAAAGCCTGGGTGGCCTCTGCGCCTTCAAAGCGGGTCATCGACTCTATGTCAAAAGGGGTTTCAAACATGATTACTTGCGATCCATCCTGCATTAAACGCTGAATGACACGAACTAGCATTTCCTCAGCTTCGTCAGCGAACTCGGAGTATTCGTCGAGCCTCACAAGGCCACCATAATGGGCCAGTCCGCGGATATCGGCGGTGCTCAACCCCCCACTGTTCTTTGCACGTCGCGCTCGAGATTCGTCTTCATCGGGAATATAGTTTGGGTCAGCCCACATCTTATTGAGTTCAACCATAACATTGGCGTCTATTTTTGGCCGCCAACCACCGGGTTGAATCTTGGGATAGCCAAGAATTTGTTGGAGGACTCCAGTGCTGCGCTTTGCAAAGTAAGGGTAATTATCAAAAAGCATGATGTTGGTAGTTACCGGCGCTGAAATTTCCTCTTCGTTTAGAATTTTTTCCCAATACGATCTATCTGCGATCAGCAGTCGTTCTGAGTCTGCAATATTTTTGAGTGAGTCTTGTCCTAACTGAAATCGTGCAATGCCCATTGGAAGCAACACAATTCGTTCTCGACTTGGATCCAGATTTTGCGCGATAGCTTCTATTTCCCAGATGGATAAACCGCCAGCCCAAATTGCCCGCGAGTCCAATTCCCCAAGTTCTTTTATAAGTTGCTGATGTAAAAACGCTGGCTTAAACACCGCTGCACCCGCCATAGACGCACCTACATAGAGTACAAGCGGGCCATTTCCAGGTACATTTTGTAATCGTGCAGCTTTAGCCGAGGCATGTCCGTACTTGTCATAAGGGGTTAAAACAACGGATCTGCCAGCCGCGCGTAAGTTGTCCTCGTCATACCACCAGGCAAGCAGGCCCCAGCAGAGCGCGAATACAACTAACGTCCCATACACAGAGACAGCTGAGAAGCTGAAGGCGCCGCGGACGAATTCTGAAGAGTGCTTCATTTCCTAACGTCATACCTCTGCTTGAAAAATTACTAGGGCGATTGAAAGTTGGCAGAGCGCCACTGTGCGGGACGTTAACGCCACTCTTAGATGATGGTCGAAAACTGCAGACAACGCTATTGTTGCACAGGTGCCGCACCTAACACTGCAAAGGGCCATTCTAACTCTGGTCGGCTACTTTCCTTTGCGCGACGATCATCTGGGATCTGGGCAGCGCCGTGTTGAGCGCATCGAGGATTTTATCGCCATTCGGATGCTTTAGGACCTCGTCCCATGTCTGCGTCCATAAAATGGTGGCTGGATGGACATTGTCAGTGAGCGCTTCAACAGCTTCATCGGGCTCGGAGGTCGCCCACTTGAGCAGGAAGAAAATAGACCAAAAGGCGGAATTGTAGTCATGTCTGACGATTTCTAGTCCGCAATCGTCGGCCAGCTTTTCAAAATCATCTGACGTAAAAATGTGTATGTGATTCGGCTCCTGAAAGTAAGCCGATGGCGCAACAGTTTTGACAAGGTCTTCGCCGCGCGCGTCTGGCACGGTTAGTACATAAGTAGTTTTGGGCCCGCCAATACGCACTATTTCTTTTAGAGTTTTGCTAGGATCCTGCACATGCTCCAGAACTTCGGTGCTAATCACCAGGTCTGCAAAGTCGTCGGGCAGGGGAATGGGGTCGCACGATGAGACGATACCGTTGATTTCTCCTGAGAATTTGCCCTTGAGTCTTTTTTCCAGCGTTCGAACTTTAGTTTCCTGCACATCAATGAAGGTCACATTGCAGCCCATTTTGGCGCAAAAATTTGCGTATCCGCCATCGCCGCAGCCAACATCCACCACCTGCATACCGGGCTTGAGAAAGACGCCTTGAACTAATTCCCCAGTAGCGGAGTTGCACCAGGCACTTCTCACCCTGTCTATCAATCCAGTCTTGATGGCGCTTGATCGAATTTTATTAGAGTCCATGAGGGTTCTCCGTAGTGGATGGCAAGGCGTGTGTAGTCTACCCTACCCGATAACATTGGCGATACTGAGTTCGAGCAAGCTCAGTCTAGAAAACCAGCTTCAATCTTGCCCTACAAAAAAGAGCCTAGCTTTGACGCACTCGGTCACAGAGCATTTGTGTTGCACTTATCTAAAATCAACCATTTAGACTGGCGGGAGCAGTTTGTCATAAAATTGAAGCGGAGTCGAAGTGGAAAATCGACAGAGTCCTGTCAAACAGCAGCGCAGCGTTTTCAGACATAAGGCTGACGCCGTTATCATCGAAAATAGAACGGCCACTTCTGCGGATCTCTGCAAAGCTCAAGACCTAAACTATAATTGCAATAACGTTGGCGTTCCAATGTCGCTCAGTAAATATTGCACTGTGTGCTATCTGGTCATAGGTGTTGCGCCCGCTAGAGACCGTGCGGTCATCATTATCATTTATGCGTTATAAATGGAGTTATAGCGTGTGTAGGCTCGGTGGTTGCTGCTCATACTCAATCTGCGATCGTGGTTAAACGACTAAATATTTGATTGCGTTCTGATGACTTATGAGGTCGTCGTTAATGCTCGAGATGCGAGGTAGTCCGCCTGCCGCAGGGCAAGAGCGATAATCGTAAAGGTTGGGTTTTGCCAGCCTCCGGTTGGAAATAGTGAGCTTCCACCGATAAATAAATTCTCCAGCGAGTGCACCCGACCATTCGCATCAGTCACTCCATTCTGTGGATCGTCGGCCATCCGAGTAGTGCCCATCTGATGCCCGCCTCCCGATGTAAGAGATGCGGTTGGCGAGTCATCTAGCTCAAGTCGGCGGAGACGGCCATGCCCCGACCGAGCAACCGCTAAACATAGAAGCTCAGAACTTCTAATGGCACTCGAGATATCCGCAGCAGTGACGGCCCAATGCAGATCAGGCTTTGGAGTTCCAAATACGTCGAGCTGCTTCGAAAGAGTCACTCGACTTAGCGGATTTGGGGACTGTTCCCAGTTTACTGCTACATTGAGGTAACGCGGCGGGGCGTCTGGAGTAGATTCGGCATTAGGGTGCACCAGATCACGGATCCCGTGCGCATGCGTGAGTGGTTTCTGTACCCCTCGCATTTTTGGCCACTGGATCGCCATGAAGCCCTGAAGCTGAAACTCTGTACGTGTTGCTGCTGATGTCGCCCAGCCCACGAGGCCACTATCAGCGAGGAGTTCTTCCTGAAAAAGGCCAGCCGCGGGGTCGGTCAGAAGGAGCGGCCCCATCATTGCTGATGGATGATCCATGAAGTAGCGCCCAACGAGGTCGTATTCATTTCCCAGTCCTCCTGGTACTACAGTATCTGAGGCCAATAAAAGACGTGGATTTTCGATGGCTCCAGTGCACAACACGAAGTCCCGGGCGCGAAAATGCAGTGTTTTACCTCCGAAGGTGCGACCCTCCAGTGACGCTATCCGCTGTCTCGACTCATCAGGATGTACTTCAGTGATCGTCGTGTTGAGCACGCAGCGAAGTAACGTGTTCTTTCGAGTTTCCTCGAGTCTCGCTTGCCCAATACGCAGGTATTCATCAGGAACAGTCCCCCATTGCTGAGCCTCGACGACTGTTTCCGTATCGCTGATTAGGCGAGGGCGGTCGCCAAATCCAAGTGCAGCCGCGTCGTAGGGACGATCCACCTCAGGAAGCCCTAGTAAACGTGCCGCACGGATATAATAAGGATTGAGGTCTGACCGGGTAATCGGCCAGCCGCTATTCGGCACCCAGGAATGCGGCTCAAACTCGAAAGCACTCAATGTGCGAATTGAGCCCCCCCAGTGGTTAGTGGTCCCACCGAAAAATCGCTCACGGGTATGCTCGACAAGGCTTTTTGTGCTGCGGCCGCTCAATTCGACATCGAGCAGTTGATGCGACCTCTTGCTCCACTGCAGGCCGCCACTCTCGACAACGACCACCTCCAGTCCCTGTTGCGCAAGCTCGAGCGCTAGCGTAAGGCCTGCAGCTCCGGCGCCGACCACACAAATATCGGCCTCAAAGGTCTTTCCATCCTCTACGTCGAGGCCATTGGTAATCACCCTTCGAGAGCCCCTTGCGCTTGAAATTGCATTTGTGCTCTGGCTTCTGCAAAGAGAAGCGCGGCGCCCGCCTCTGATCGCGTGAGTAGCCAGCCATCCACAAAAATAACGTTCGCGCGCTCCAATTCCGCAGTAATGAGTGCTTCCTCGGTCAGTTGTGTTCGCGCGCGCTGGGCAGTAGGCCAATCAACTGTTTGTTTAGGCGTCAGCTGGGCTGTCTTGCGGGCCTCAGTATTCAACTGAGCCGCGTATTCGGGATCAGCTGTTCGAAGCAAGTCGCCAAGGGTGGCAATTTCCAGATCAGCAGCGCTCGGAGCAGCATCACTTCGGGCTGCTAGGGGCGCCAATGCGGAGACAGCCGCAGCCGTCGCCACGAGGCTGATAGCCCTAAACACAAAACGGCGACGCGAAGAGTGATTCTCCGGCATCTCAGATAAATATATCGGCGAAGTTTTCATAACGATTCAGGTCCTATTTCCACCCTACATCACTAAATATGCGATTAAAATAGAGTCTATTGCTTTTTCTAGCGGTTGCAACCCTATTCTCACCGTCAATTATAGAACCTCTAGCTTCTGCATCAATTTGTAAACAGGGGTTTGCGCGATATCGCAGACTACGACCTCTCCGCCTCCTTTGGGGTCGAACAACGTTGCAGCTCGATAGCTATTACTGGCTTTGTCTTTGCGTTCGCTTATGGGAAGGGATTGTTTGCAGTATCAATACCTTGTATCTTGGTACTCGAGTATTAACCGTTGGAGTGCCGCCCCATGTTACAGCATGCGAAATATTTGTCCGCTACACTACTTGGTCTGCTGTTTACTGTGGTCAGTGCGGTTTGTTCTGCACAGACAGTGTTAATAACGGGTGCCAATTCAGGCATCGGATTTGCCTTTGCCGAACAGTACGCCTCTATGGGTTGGGATGTCATTGCAACTCATCGCCGCGCGGAGACACCAGAAACGCTTAATGTGCTCGCAGAGGAATACGGTAATGTTCAGGTGGAGCGGATGGATGTAACCAGTAACGCTGAGATCGACAGTCTGGCTCAAAAACTGAAGGGTACCCCTATCGACGTGCTGATTAATAATGCTGGCGTTATGGTGGTGGGTAAGCTTGGTGCCCCCGGAGTCGCTGCTGCGCAAAAGTTTGGCACACTCGACTATGAGCAGTTTGATACTTTTATGCATACCAATGTTATGGGTCCGATCAAAATCGCTGAGGCTTTTGTGGGCAATGTTAGAGCAAGCAAAGACGGTAAGATAGTAAACATAAGTTCAACCGCTGGCTCTATTACGCCCCCCATCTCAGCATTCCGCGAAGGGTACTGGTATAAAACCAGCAAGGTGGGATTAAACATGGTGATGAAAAACCTTGCGTATGACCTCAAAAAAGACGGTATCGTAGTGATTCTATTTATGCCTGGGGGGGTGCGTTCAGAAAAGCTGAAGGACGTTAAGTTTCCAGGCCTAATGGAGCCATCTGAAAGTGTTGGCGCTATGGTAAAAATAATCGATAACTTGACGCTGGCCGATTCGGGTAAATTTATCGATTACACTGGGAAGCCACAGGCGTTTTAGGAAGCTGGTCAGCCTTACCGATCCTTGATTTTGCGAGTAAGTGCTTTAGCTCCGTTGTTTTGAATTGGCCGTAGTGCTATCTGGCAACGAAATATCGTCAGTCACGCCGCGCAATAGCCAACCAGCGGAGGTGAAATATATGCTTTACTGTGGAAGAACTCGGGCGAATTCAAAGCAAATATAAGGGAAAGTCTCGATTGTCGATTTTTGATTCCTTCTGGAAAAAACTGGCTGAACGTATTGGTGTTGACTTGATCATTAGTAAGGTTAACCAAGTATTCAATTGGCAACAGAGCAGTCTTTTACCGCGTATCGCTCATCTCGAGCAGCAACTAAAAACCCTGAACGTTTCTAATCAAGCCGTCAGCAAGGGCACCCAAATAGTGTTAGCCATAAGGTATCGCGAGTTGGCGCGCGAGGGGTTGGTGCCGAGCTTTGCAGATGTTGAGTTTCGAAATTATTCGCAAACGGGTGAAGACGGCATATTGCATTTTATCTTTTCGCTGATCGGAACGCACAACAAAATGTGTGTGGAGATTTGTGCAGGCACTGGTAGTGAATGTATTTCTGCCAATCTGATTCTCAGTCATGGCTGGTATGGTTTGCTGGTGGACGGCGACCCAGAGAATGTTGAGAGCGGCCAAAATTTTTATAAAGAGCACCCCGACAGTAAATTGATTCCACCATGTTTTTTACACCGTTGGGTTAGTCGCGAGTCTGTAAACCCCATTATAGAGGAAGCCGGATTCGGTGGAGAAATTGATCTTCTCACCATAGATATGGACGGTATCGATTATTGGATATGGGACGCGATTACCGTTACAAATCCTCGCGTAGTTGTGATCGAATTTTTAGCTCACTTTCCGGGCAGGGCGATCACCGTGCCCTATCGAGAGGATTTCGTAGGGACGTGGATTCCTTATGATGGTGATGATGCTAAGTCCGACCTCAGTAAAGATGAGAGCCGGATCGGGCATGGCGGGAAGCTGAGCCGGTGGAGCACTTATTATGGCGGGGCATCTTTGGCAGCGTTCGTTAAGCTTGGCAAGCAGAAAGGGTATAGACTGATTGGCGCAAACAGCACTGGCTACAATGCATTTTTTCTTCGAAATGACATTGGCAGTGACCTATTTCCAGAGGTAGATGAGTCCGCTTGCTATAATAAATTATTGCAGTCATTTATTTTGAATGATGCAGAAAAGTTGAAGCACTACGAGTTTCAAGAGGTATAGCGAGCGGTCTTCCAATTTTTCGCTGAGAGGCAGCGTGCGCTAGCAGAGTCTGCGAGGTCGTGGTTCAATCGACGTTACAGTGTTATCAGAAAGCCATCAAACGCCTCCATAAGTATGATGTAAATAGAAAGGCTATTGTCAGTCGGCCTTCTCATAGCGCAAATTCATAGGGTTTGAAAAGAGCGCGACCAGTCGGTCGGTCACTGCAGGTTTATGCTGGTCTGCTGCCTATTTTTTTAATAGACCAAGGAGGAACCGCAGTACTCCGGTGGCGCGAGAAATGTCTTCGCCGATGTTGCTAACCTCCTGTGCAAGATTTTCTAGCCTATTCTTAACTTCATCAACATCCTCGCTCAGTTCGCGATACGCCATTTCACGGACTTCTTTTGCCATGCGCTCTTCATTATCCGACGGCCCCGCCCTTTGACTGAGTAAAAGGACAATGACACCTCCGATTCCGTTCGCACAAGCTATAATGAGCGCTGATTTCGCCGGGCTGAATGATGTCTCGAGTGCCAGGAATCCGGCGACATTAAGCATACCAATGGCCAACAAAAAGAGTACCAAAGCAAAGGCAATATACGTACTTTTGATTGCGGCCCGTCTCGTGCGGACTTGTGTCAGTGCAAGTTCAGATCGAGCGAGTAGTTGCAACTTGAAAATTGAATCAGCCAATTGGATCCCCCTACGATGTTAATCGTCCTACCAGTACACCAAGCCCCAAAATGAGCAGAAGGGTGGCGGGACTGACGTCTTTTAGGTCGTCGTTAATATCGGTAAACCAGTTCCCGGTGACGTCTTTTATTCGCTGCAAAATTTGTGTCGTATCGAGATCGTCAAGGCTGCTGAGCCAGTCTTCAGCAGATTCTCTCGAGCTTTTCTCGGCCGTTATCTGGGCTGATAAATTTGCCACCGTATTAGGCTTCGATGTTGACGGTCTTTGCTGAAGACGGTTTTGCTCAAATTGCTTTAGCTGAGCTCTGAGTGTCTCTATTTCCGCCAGTATCTCTTGATCCTTCATCTGACTCCCACCATTTTCAGGAATACTCAAGCGATCTAAACCAGTCGCCTCAGGCACAGTATAAAGCCATATGACACTTTTTTTCACGTCTCGTGCGATTTAATTTGTGGGTTCTGAGGCCGCTCTTTGATTCTGAGTCATTTGTATTACTGGGTAGATGTATGATGCTGTTACTGGGACTACGGGTCTTGTTAGTGGTTCAAACTAGCTTGTGTTCGGCAGCAGGAGCACTGATTACCCTGAAACTTTCAGACGCTCGGCATTAACCTAATTCAGGTGTTAAACAGCCACCGAAATCACGCCGCTGGGGTCTGCTGGCGCGGATTTTCGGTGTGCGACGCAAGATTTGATTTGTTTTGCTGTGTGGTCGCGCATTTCGATACTCCTCTACTTCGATTCAAATGTCACGTCATTGTGGCATAGTCGGTAGGGACGTTTGGTGCTAAATTGGCTGACGTCGCGCGGCTGACAGTCTATCCAGTAAGAATCTCTGACACAACAAGGGTTGTCCGTATGCGCGATACAGTGTTGTGATTTCGTATTGGATTTACATGAGGGTTTAATGAATTACGCCTATAAATATGCTGTGGCAGGTGCACTTTTTGGTTGTCTTTTTTTAGGTGCGGCCTGGTTTCTCGGTCTGTATTCTGAGAGTTTAAGGCCGACCTTTTCTAACATCATACAGATACATGTAGAAAATCCAGTGATTGCCATTGTTGATACAGCGCCTCTCGTTTTAGGGTTAAGTTTTTATTATTTAGGTAAGGCCTATCAATCTCTTTACGTCAAAAATAGTGAGGCTCTAGACAATAGTGCGCGGTTCGATGCACTGATGAACTCGGCCTTTGATGCCATTATTATTACGAATTTTAAGGGCATGGTGCTCGACTTCAACAGTGCCGCCGAAACCATGTTTGGCCATGCGCGTCAGGACGTTATTGGCAAGCAGCTATCTGGGCTGATAATTCCTTCTCGTTACCGCGGAGAGGACGGCCAAGTTTTGGGAGCGCTTCCTGAAGCCGGTGAAGGGCGGTCGATCGGTCAGAGGGTTCCAATAGAAGCAATACATCAAGATGGTCATGAATTTTCTGTGGAGATTTCTATTGAAAAGCACAGTATCTCAGCAGACGGCTTTGAGAAGAATGCATTCGTTGCCTTTATTCATGATATTACTGTCCGCAAAGAGACCGCCGCCCAAATCATTCAGGCCTCTAAACTAGCGACGTTAGGAGAAATGGCGACATCAGTCGCGCACGAGTTGAACCAGCCTCTGAGCGTCATCCGCATGGCTGCGGAAAATAGTCGGCGAAAGATGTCCAGCGGCAGCGTTTCCGCCGAATACCTGACGGATAAACTGCAGCGCATAGAAGAGCAGACCGAACGAGCAGCTTCAATCATCGATCATATGCGAATGTTTGGGCGTGAGGCTAATGAAGGTCCAGCACTAATTGATCCAAGAAATGTGATTGCGAATGTACTAGATTTGATAGGGGAACAATTACGATTAGTTGGCATTGAGGTTGTGACTGAATGCCCCAAAGACTGCCCGAGTATTTTGGGCCATACCATTCAAGTGGAGCAGGTGATCTTAAATCTCCTGACCAACGCGAAAGATGCGATGTCTGTCAGAGAAGAGACTCGGAAGATTATACTGCGGATATTTTATGATCAAGAGAATGTTTATATTACATGTGAGGATACTGGTGGGGGTATTGCGGAAAATGTTCTTCCGCGTGTCTTCGAGCCATTCTACACAACAAAAGAAATAGGCAAAGGTACGGGCTTAGGTCTGTCTGTTAGCTATGGCATCATTCGCGATATGAAAGGCTCTATTACCGCTGAGAATAGCAATGATGGCGCCCGATTTACGATTATTCTTCCGGTAGCTAGTCAGGAAGGGTTGTTGGAAAGATAGCGCGGACGACTAGAAGCTCGTCCGGTGCGTTGTGGACTTAAAAAATCGGCAGCGTCACGGCGGGACAATGAGGCGCCAGCAGCAACTCAGACGCCCCATGCAGATATCAGTGCTCTTGGCTGCCTGCATGCGAGTGACTAGCATCGAGTAGTCGTTTGTCTTTCGGCGACATCTCTCGATATTCAAAAATAGCGTAAGAAAATTCAAATATTGCCGGCGTGAAATGTTGAACTGCAATCTGATTTTTGCAACTTCACATTGAGGAGTTAGTCTGGCAGGATGGCTAGGGAAAGCTAGTTGTTTCTTCTCCTTGCACATCCGTCATGGACTTTTTACTATGCGCTTTAGGCAAATTATATTCACGTTATGTTCATCAATGTTAGTCGTTGCATGCAGTGACTCGAATAATTCAACTGACGCATTGTACCTTGAAGATTTGCCGCGTCCGGAACTGGAGTTTCAAACGACTGATGCGCCGATTGATCTGGGTGGCATCAGCGCTAGCTTTGCTGCTGATATTCCCTATGGCCCTTATGAACGTAATGCGTTCAACATATTCTTGCCGGACTGTGACGGACCCACGCCACTGATCATCTTTATTCACGGTGGGGGTTTTACAAGTGGCAGTAAGGAACGTTACTCGGAGCAGCAAATACGTGATGTACTGCAACAATGTGTCGCCTGGGCGACTATCGGATATCGGCTACTGCCGCCGCGTGTAGAAGTAGAACAACCTCCTGGAACCGAAAACGAGCGCGGTGTTATCGTCTCACTAATCGACGCTGCACTTTCACTTCAGTTCATGCGCTATCATAGTAGAAGTCTGAATCTGGATTCGGATAATATCGCCGTCTGGGGCCGGTCTGCGGGTGCCGGCACCTCACTGTGGCTGGGCACCCATGATGATTTAGCTGATCCTGATAACAGTGACCCCGTGCTTCGAGAGTCGACGCGGGTAAAAGCCGTCGGGGCTCTTGGCACGCAGGCCACCTACAATATTCTCAGATGGGGCGAGGTGCTCGAGCCATTGATAGTGTCCTTCGTACCATCGGTGTTTCCCAGCACCGATGTTCAGGAAGTCGCGGAGTCCTTGGGATCCTCGGGTTACCTGTTGAGGGCTGCTGGTGCTGCGAACTTTGAACAGTTATACAGTGACAACTACGTAGCGTACCGCGACAATGTGGATATGCTGAAGCTGATGGACGCTGGAGACGCGCCGATCTTCGTGTCTAACGGCGCTGTAAGCCCCGGTAGTCTGCTAGGTTTCATTCTTCACCACGGATGCCATGCGCTGGCAGTAAAAACGCGAGCAGATGAGGTAGGTCTGGCAAGTGTCGGATATTCTGCTGACCCTGTTTGCCCGCTGTCGGATCCGTCCGGCGAGGAACTCACCTCCTTTC
>JAQWNG010000011.1 GCA_029246385.1 Halioglobus sp. | reverse complement strand
ATTTTTTTGGAGTATTACTGATGCGAGCAGGCAAGTGGTTGGTCTGCACGGCCGTCTTTTTGCTGGCTCAAATCGCCAACACAGCGACGCCATTGAGGCCGAATATTCTCTTGCTGATGGCAGAGGACATGAGTGCCAGGGTAGGAGCATTTGGAGACAGCGTGGCCGTTACGCCAAACCTCGATGCGCTCGCTGCTCAGGGTGTGCGCTATACGAATACATTTACCACAGCAGGGGTTTGTGCGCCCAGTCGTGCCGCGCATATACTCGGCATGCACCAGATATCCACTGGCACACAACATATGCGTAGTGGTAGCCGACCAGAGGGCGGTTACTACTCAGTGCCGCCGGAAAATGCCAAGGCCTATCCAGAATTATTGCGCTCGGCAGGCTATTACACCTATACCGATAATAAATTGGATTATCAGTTCAGTGGTCCTCTTGCAGGCAGCGGCCCAACCACCGTTTGGGATCTTGAGGGCGGCGGGGCGTCGGACTGGGATAAGCGGAAGCCGGGGCAACCTTTTTTTGGCTTCATTAGTTTTCCGATCACCCATGAAAGTGGCGTCTTTTTACCCTTGGGCAATATGCCCGAAAGCGTCATGCACTTTACGCTGCAAGTGATGCGCTGGTATCTGCAGGGCGAGCCCGTTTGGAAAAAGATCAATCCTCGAGATATCGTAGTGCCGCCTTACTATCCCGATACAGAGACAGTGCGCAGTGATATGGCGCGGCACTACGACAATATCGCCACTATGGATGCAGAAGTTGGTGTCATTCTGGAACAATTGGAGACAGCTGACCTGACTGATTCGACGATAGTGATTTGGACAACGGACCACGGCGATGGATTGCCGCGCGGTAAGCGGGAGTTATTTGATTCAGGTATCAAGGTGCCGATGATTATCCGTTGGCCAGAAGCCTTCCGCCCTAAAGGCGTAAAACCTGGTGCAGTAGATGAGCGACTTATTAGCTTTGTCGATTTGGCCCCCACTATTTTGTCGCTGGCAGGTGTTTCAGTCCCCGCGAATATGCAGGGGCATAATTTTGCAGCGTCGGATACGGCGCCGAACAACTATATTTACGCATCACGTGACAGAATTGATGAGTTGATGGATAGGCAGCGGGCCGTGCGAGATGGACGCTATAAATACATACGCAGTTGGTATCCAGAGGTTCCCGGTGGCACCGATCTAATATTCAGAGACAACATTGATATGGTGCGAGAAATGCGCGCGATGTATGAGGCTGGTCAGTTGGATTCGGTGCAGCAGCAGTGGTATCAGCCGCCCGGCGAGGAGCGTTTGTTTGATCTGGCGTTGGACCCGTTTGAGGTTCACGATGTGAGCAGCAAGCCGCAATATAAACGCGCTCTTCAGCGCATGCGCACCGAGATGGATGACTGGCTGGTGCAGATAGGTGACTGGAGTGAGGAGCCGGAATCCGTTATGGTCGCCAGAATCGAACTTGGAGGGGAGCGGCAGGTCACGCCCGCACCCACGCTTTCGTTGGGCACGGGTAGGCTGGTAATTGCGCCAGCCGCCGCCGGACACTCGTTGGAGTATCGCATTGATGATGGCCAATGGCAGCTCTATACGGGGCCGTCTAGGATTAATAAGAACAGCAAAGTAGAAGCCAGAGCCGTGCGCTATGGTTGGGAGGAGAGTGACAGTGTCATTAGTCCATAATGTGCTCAGCATACAGTGTACTCAGGCCGCACGACAGTCGTTTATAATAGCCACGTTCTTTTGCATTTTCTCGATGTTTGCGGCATCCGCCGCGGCTGAACCGGTGCGGGCACCATGCACAGCTCAAGCGCCTCAGAAGCGGGCCTTCTTCGGGGATTTGCATGTCCACACACGTTACTCACTAGATGCCAGTACACAGGGCACACGGACCACTCCGGCACAGGCTTACCAGTTTGCGCGTGGCGAACGTATTGGTATCCAACCATGGACGCAGGACGGCGAGGCGCAGCGTTCGCTGCAGTTGTCTAGACCGCTGGATTTCGCCATGGTGTCGGATCATGCCGAATTAATTGGCGAAGTCTATATGTGTAATACGCCCGAGTTTGATGGTTATAGTTCGTGGCAATGTCTCATCTACCGGCACTGGTCTCGCGGGGCTTACTATCTATTCAACTACTGGGCGACGATTGAACAATCGCATTTGGGTCAGTGCGGCGATAACGATGAATTATGTCTGCGGGCGGCACTGCAACCTTGGCAGGCAACGCAGCAGGCAGCCGAGGATTTTTACGATCGCAGCGCTGATTGCATATTCACTACTTTTATAGGGTATGAATGGACCGGTATGGACTCGTCTAACGGCGGCAATCTGCACCGTAATGTCGTGTTCCGCAGCGCGGAGGTCCCGCGCCTCCCCGCGAGTTTTATTGACGAGCCTGCGCCGCATCTGCTGTGGAATTCTCTTCAGGATACGTGCAATGGAGCGGGTCAAGGGTGTGATGCCTTGGTGATCCCTCATAATTCCAATTATAGCGCAGGGTCGATGTTTACGGGCCTGACCGATGACGACGCGCCCATGACCGTCGAGTATGCAGCGCAGCGTGCTCGTTTTGAGCCGCTGGTGGAAATCATGCAGCACAAGGGTGCCTCCGAGTGTTACTTTAAGGCTGGTTTTACTGAGGATGAATTGTGCGCGTTCGAACAGTTACCGAAGGATAATATTGCCGGCTTTAACGATCCACCGACACCCGACACGGGCTTCGTGCGCAAAGTACTGGTCGATGGTTTAGTGATCGAAGAGGAACTGAATGTAAACCCCTACCAGTTTGGCGTGATTGCGAGTACGGACACACACTTAGGAACGCCAGGTGCAGCGCGGGAGGACCTTTTTCTTGGACATGGGGGTGCCGGCGTTTCCGCAGAAACGGACGTGCCAATGGGCCTACCTGACGAGTTGATATACAACCCAGGTGGACTTGCTGTGGTGTGGGCGCATGAAAACACTCGTGACGCATTGTTTGATGCAATGCGCCGCAGAGAAACTTATGGCACTAGTGGCCCGCGCATTATAAGCCGATTTTTTGCCGGTTGGGATTTCTCGCCAGACCTGTGCGGGGCTCCAGATCGCATTGAGCGGGCCTATGCCGGCGGAGTGCCTATGGGTTCCCTATTGTCTGTTGCACCGGACGCGCAAGCGCGCCCTACGTTTCTAGTCACTGCGAGTCAAGATGCGGGTACGCCGAATAGCCCTGGTACGCCTTTGCAGCGCCTGCAGGTGATCAAGGGTTGGGTAGACGCTACAGGTCAACGCCATGAGCGTGTTATTGATGCTGCTGGCAATGCCGACAATGGGGCTGCTGTTGACTTGCAGTCCTGCACCACCAGCGGCAGCGGCTTTGCGGATCTATGCGCAGTATGGGTCGATACAGATTTTGATCCCGATGAGCACGCGTACTATTACTCTCGCGCAGTAGAGAACCCTACCTGTCGCTGGAGTCAGCGCATATGCGCTGCAGCGGGCGTGAACTGCGCGCTGCCCAGCACTGTGAGTCAGGGTTATAAAGGATGCTGTGAAGCGGAGCATCGGCCTATTGTGCAGGAGCGAGCTTGGTCCTCGCCAATTTGGTATGGGCCGACGTCCAAGCCCGGGTCTGCCGCCTTGGGGTTAGCGCGATCGCCATAAGGAGGTCGCGTAATTGAACCAGCAACAGGCATTTATACGGCCGTCGGTCTCACCTTTCTGACTAGGGTTATACTCTCGTTGCAATTATTGTTAACAAGGAGACTCCAGCGTGTCTAATGCAGGAAAAATAATACTGATTACTGGCGGTGGCAGCGGCATGGGTCGCGAGGCCGCGAGACGTTTTGCTACAGAGGGTGCCACAGTGGCACTGTTTGATGTCAATGCTGCAGGTATGGCTGAAACAATTGGGACATTTGACAGTATTCACAGCTGGACAGTGGATATGACTGATTTTGCCGCCGTCTGCGTCGCAGTGCGGAATGTTGAAGACAAGCACGGCCCCATTGATCGCCTATATAACTGTGCCGCGATTATGCCGTTTGGCAAGTTGGTAGAGCAGGATAACGCCATTATTCATAAACAGATGTCGATCAACTACGGTGGACTTGTCAATATTACACAAGCGGTTTTGCCTGGCATGCTGGAACGCGGCCGAGGTGATTTTGTTAGTTTCGCTTCCATGGCAGGTATTATTCCAATGTTGCTGACCGGCGCTTATACGGCAACCAAGTTTGCGGTACGCGCATTTACAGAAACCCTGTACCATGAAAATCGAAATTCTGGGGTTCGTTTTGCCTGTGTGTGTCCTCCGGCCGTTGCCACGCCATTGCTGCAGCAGGGGCGAGACTCCGCTTGGCCGAAGATGCTAGAAGAACAAGCAGAACCGATAGCGCCTAAGGTGGTCATTGACGCCATTGAGGTATGTCTAGAAAAAGGTAAGTTTTTTGTTTACCCGACCCGCGATGCCAAGATCGGGTCGATTATGCGTCGACTGTTGCCCGGGCTTATCTGGAAGCAGGTACATCAGGTCGAGGGTTTTTAGCCCCAGTCGAACGCCCAGTTCTATCTGGGCTCTTCTTAAATATAGCCCTCTAGAGATGAACGATGGTCGTTATGAAAAAAATCATCCTTCTCTTGCTGTTAGCTGCAGCGGCCGCCGGTTGTTTTTACTTAGTGAGCTCAGCGCCCGAGTTTGAACTGGGAGACGCGCACCATATCGACGATTTCGAGTGGTTTTCGTGGCAAGATAGTAGCGATCAACCTTTATTTTATAAGACTCTGGACAATCAGCCCGCGCCAGTGTTGTCGCCGCAAGAGTCGCTATTGGCGTTTAGTATCGCGCCGGGTTTTGAAGTTGAACTGGTTGCTGCCGAGCCAATGGTGGAGGAACCTGTGGCGATGGCTTGGGATGAGTACGGTCGGCTTTACGTCGTCGAGATGCGAAGTTACATGCTCGATGCCTATGGCGGCGGTAGCGATCTACCGGTAGGTCGGGTTACACGGTTAGAGGATACTAACGGTGATGGACTCATGAACACCAGTGAGATTTTCCTTGGCGGGCTGGTCAATCCGCGCGCGGTGGCAGTGGTGAATGAGGGTATCTTGATTGGCGAGCCGCCTAATCTATGGCTCTGCGAACTACGCACACCTGAGGCCCTGTGTGACAACAAACGAGTCATAGGCAGCTATGCTGCTGACGCGGACAGGGCGAATGTAGAGCATATGGAAAACGGCCTTATGCAGGGGCTGGATAACTGGTTATATAATTCCAAATCATCGCGTAGTCTGCGCATCAAAGCCGGTGAGCTGGTAGAGCGCGAGAGTTTTTTTCGCGGGCAGTGGGGCATCGCCAAGGATGACTTCGGGCGCTTGTTGTACAACCATAATTCCACTTGGTTGCAGGCGGACTTTTTTGCGGCCGAAGATCTTGTGCGGCCGGGCGAGCAGGTTTATCCCGACGGATTGGGGGTCAATCTGACGATTCCCGCGAAGGTCTATTCTGTGCGTGTTAACCCGGGCGTCAATCGTGCCTACCTGTCTGGCACTTTGCGCGCAGATGGACGCCTCAACGAGGCCACAGGGGTCAGTGGCCTAGTATCGTATCGTGGTGACCAGTTTCCCGATAGATATCAGGCAGATGTATTCGTGCCGGAAATCGCAGCTAACGTGGTGGCTCAATTCGCGATTAGCGAGGACGGTATTGCGCTTAAGGCAAGCCAGCGTCTTTATGACGATGCAAAATGGGGCAAGCGAGATTTTCTCGGTTCAACGGACGAACGTTTTCGTCCAGTCGACGCAATGAACGGGCCTGACGGGGCGCTCTATATTATTGATATGTATCGCGGCATCGTGCAGCATGATTACTATATGACCGACGAATTGCGAGAACAGGTTTTTGAGAGAGGATTGCAGGCGCCGGTCGGTATGGGACGTATCTGGCGTGTGCGACACGCCGGTGGGAAAGGGGCCCGCGACTTTCCTGATTTCGTCGACGCCAGCGATGCGGAACTCATTCTCGCACTGAGCCACTCGAATGGCTGGGTGCGCGATACGGCGCAGCGTTTATTGTTGAATCGCGATGGCGATCAAACGTTGGCTTTAGCTGCGATTGCTGCTGGCGATAATACTGTTGCAGCCCTGCATGCGATTTGGACGCTCCACGGTAGGGGTGAATTGCGGCGGGATTTGGTTATGCGGATTGCGCGCTTTGATGACACGCAGCGGCAGGTTCAAGCCTTGCGTGCAGGACGGCCGTTGTTGTCCGCTGCTGATTTGGTGGCATTGTATGAGGCGTTATCGCTAGCGTTTGCTGACGACGCGGTGTCAATGCAGCTAGCCTTTGCAATGGGAGATCATGCAGCGGACCTGAGCGTGCGGCGCTCTCTCGCATCGCTGCTGACGGCCAACCTTACTGTTCCTTATATACGGCAAGCAGTAGTGCGCGCGGTGGCAGGAGAAGAGCTGTTATTTCTGCATGAGTATTTGAGCTCTAACCATTTGGAGGCTGAATCTGACGCGGCAAAAGACGCTTTGACATCACTTGCTAGCGGAGCATACCGCAGTCTGCGCGGTGATATTACATCGAACGAAAGTGCCAATACCGCACTGCTAGATTTGTTAGCTCTAGCTGCATCTCGCAGCAACGATAGCAAGTGGCAACAGATAGCAATGCTTGAGGGTATAAAAAGCGTGGTGGTCAGTGCGGATTTTGCGCCTGCGACTCTGCAGGCGCCGCCTGAGATATTCACTGACGGTTCGGTCAGTGAGCAGGACCCTCTGTGGATCTCTCGGCTGGGGGCTCGGACTGCTTTTACTTGGCCCGGTGATGAACTTGTTATGGGCATTATGCCATTGAGCCCGGAACAGTTGGCGGCGGTGGCGCTTGGAAAGCGTTTTTATTTGCAGTGTGGTACGTGTCACTCTGATGATGGAACTGGCATCGTGGGTTTGGCTCCATCCTTAGTAGGCTCTTCCTTGGTAACTGGACCGCCGGAATGGCTGGCACGAATTATCTTGCAGGGATTAAATGGCCCGGTGGAAGTAAAAGGTGAAATCTGGAACGGC
>JAQWNG010000010.1 GCA_029246385.1 Halioglobus sp. | reverse complement strand
ATGATTGAAATCGATTTCGGCAACCCGCTGCCGCCCATCACTAATATACCCCACTGGGCAGACACCGACTCCGATCCACACGGGCGGGCTACCGAACTGGAGGGATTGGGTAGTGTACTGCGACGTTTTTACGATGAAGGTGTGGTCTCAAACCCCTGTGACGGGCCTTGTAGTGAGGATGACCTGCTGTAGCGATACTGACAAGTTATTTTTCCGAGGCCCACCAAAACTGGCCCAAGGATATCGATAAATTAACTTTGCGAAGTCGCAGAAATCTAGCTCCCATCTCAGATAAACACCCTAACCCATTTATAACCAAGCGATTGGCCACGTCGTATGTTCGCCGCAAAAGGTCACGCCCCACTGTGTTCGACTTTAACTCTGTTGATGCGAGCCGACTTCTTCCCAATACCCCATTTATATTGCTTATACTCGGCTAAAAAATTGTGGCGTGAGTTGGGCTTAGGTAGGTTCTTGAGCTGTTTGGCAATTCTTTGGGAGTGATTCGGTGTGTCTGGCAGCGGGTATTTGGGCAATGTACGATATCGCTGACCATCCGCAATTTTTGCTGAAAGGCTGGAGGCATTATCATGAGAAATATCGAACGGACAGCGACGGCAGCTGGCGCATCGCCGAACTGAGGTTGACTCGATTAAAACCGAATTTCAGCGAAAAAGAAGCATCACGTTGAAAACGCTGATGTAATCGTGCTGCTGAGGCTTTTTTGCTGTCCTATCAAGCGAGACTTTTAACATGATGTATTTTGAAGATCTGCAGTTGAACGTGCGACAGGAATCAACGTCTACGACATTAACTAAAGAACAAATTATTCGCTTTGCGAAAGAGTATGATCCACAGCCCTTCCATATCGATGAAGAAGCCGCCAAAGACTATCCGTTTGGGCTTATTGCCTCGGGAGCCCACACTTACGCGATAAGCTTGAAGCTATGGAATACTATCTCTTCAGAAACAGTGGCCTCTGTTGGCGGACTGGGTATCGATGAGATGCGTTTATCTTATCCGGTTAGACCCGGAGACCAGCTGCGGGTGCAGACATATAATGAGAGCAAGCGGGAGTCAAAAAGCCAGCCCGGCTATGGAATTCTGGTTAGTAAAGTAAATGTTATAAATCAGAATGATGAGATTGTCCTTAGCTACAAAACGGCGGCTCTGATTACGAAAAAATCGCTGGCGTAAATCGTCTGCAATGCGACACTAGTGCTCATAAAGCTTAAAGAGCTTTCAAACGAAAAATAACCCAGCTACAGAGGAATTCGCCGTGAATCAATGCCCGTACACTAATCTATTGGGGCTCGATACCTACGTAAACGGTATGCCTTATGCCGAGCTGGCAAAATTTCGTGCCGCAGGCTCCATGGTAAAAATGGATGACCCCGAAAACGGTGTACCCTATTGGGCCGTCGTAAAGCGTGATGCACTCGACTATGTCTCCCAGAACCCGCAGCTATTCTCGTCATATGAGCAGGGGCCCTTTCCCACTGAAGTGCCGCCTGGTCAGGAGGACATTAATCAAATCATGCTAGACAACTTCATTATTGCGATGGATCCACCGAAGCACATGAAATATCGCAAAGTCGTGCGAGATGCATTTACACCCAAAGCGGTGGGAGCCATGGAACCTTGGTTGCGTCAACACGCCAAAGCGATCATTGACCGTGTTGCGGTACGTGGCGAATGTGAGTTTGTCGAAGAGGTTGCCGCCGAATTGCCGTTAATGGCCATACTCGAAATTCTTGGCGTGCCACAGAAAGACCGCAAGCAATTTTTTAGCTGGACCAACACCATGGCTTTCGCAGACGATCCAGATGTCGCCACATCCTTAGAAGAAGCCCAAGCTGTTAGCTTTGAAGTCATTACCTATGCGATGGCGCTGGCGGCGGAACAGCGCAGCAATCCGACCAGCGCCGTCGTGCAAGCGCTGCTCAACGGAAAAGTGGACGGCCAAAAGATGAGTGAAGAGCTGTTCGCTTGGATGTTTATCCTCATTATGGTCGGCGGCAATGAGAGCACTCGCACCGCAATCGCACACGGAATGCGTCTGCTGATAGAGAATCCTGACCAGTTGCAGCACCTCGTTCAACACCCCGAGGATATCTCACACGCGGTAGAGGAAATGCTACGCTACAACACAGCTTTTATTGCGATGCGCCGCACCGCCACCGAGGACATCGAATGGAGCGGTCACAATATCAAAAAAGGCGATAAGATTATCCTGCATTATCACGCAGTAAATCACGATGAGGAGGCATTCGGTGACGATGCGATGGTATTCGATATTCACCGTCATAAACGCATTCCAAATTTACGCGGTGAGATACGTTCCTTTGGGGTGGGCGAACACTTCTGCCTAGGCATGAGTCTAGCGCGCCTCGAGATGAACATCATGTTTGAGGAAATGATTCCACGCCTGCGCAATGCAAAATTTGCTGGCGATACCACTTATATGCGTTCTTACTTTATCAATACCATCAAGGCAATGCCGATTATATTCGACCCCTAGTGAAGCACCTGCCACAGTGTGCTGTTTCTTAGCCATAAATAGAGCCTGAGAAAAACACATCAAGAAGCCTAGGAACGCATTTCGCGAACCTTGCGACAGCGTTGGTCACCCATTAATGATGCTGTTAGATAGCTTTGTAAGCCGAAAAAAAATGGATTAACTGCTGACTGACGTAATGTCTGCTAAGAAAGATAAAGATTAGTATTGACCGCTACAGCCGCCTTTTTTTATACTGATTTGGCATAAAACTGAGCGTTCAATACTCAAAATTAGTGTCTCACAACTTAATTTCTGACAATGCGGGCACAAAGCGACGCGAAAGTTGTATATTTCCAGGTGCTACAAGTATTAAGCAACATCCGCGCTGAACGAGGCTTGTACTGCGCGATTGAGATGGCCATGACCACACCGGTAACCATGGAAAAAGGACGATAGCGATGAAACAACAGCGTATTATCCGACTGAGGGCTGGCGGCCTGACCTTCTTCGCGTCTGCGCTGTCTGCTGCGCTGGCGATCGCTATGGTGATTTCCACAGTGGCGCAGGCATGCACTGGAGTGGTCTTGCATACTGAAAATGGGGCCACCGTAGTTGGAAGGACGATGGAGTTTGGATTCGATATCAAAAGCCAGATAGCGATCTTCCCCGCGGGTGAGCGCTTCACAACCTTAGCCCTCAATGACGAGTACGACGGCTTCGACTACAACAGCACCTATGGATTTGCCGGAGCAACAGGCTTGGGGCTACCGATCATCGTTGAGGGGGTTAACGACCAAGGTCTGTATTTTGGTGCATTCTACTTCAAGGGAGTGGCGGAATATGAAACGTTGTCCGCAAAAAATCAAGGGAACGCAATTTCCAGCGAGGAAATGGGCAATTGGATTTTGGCCAATTTTGAGACCGTAGACGCAGTTCGTGCAGCATTAAGCACAGTCACTGTGGTAGGCACGTCGATAGCTGACCTCGGAGGTGAACCCGCTCCGCTGCATTACGCCGTAACCGATGCTAGCGGGCAGTCGATTGTCGTGGAGTACACGAGCGAGGGGCTTCGTGTTTTCAAGAACACGGTAAATGCGATAACGAATAATCCGCCGTTTGACTGGATGTTGACCAATCTCCGCAACTACATTGGGCTCACCGAGGTAAACAGAGGAGCAATTACGGTCGGCGATCAACGCCTGGAACCCTTCGGTCAGGGAACAGGAATGTTCGGTCTTCCCGGCGACTATTCTAGCCCGTCAAGGTTCGTTCGTGCAGTGGCATTGGCGAACACCGTCCTGCCCGCTGCGGATGCACAGAGTGGGGTCGAGAGTACATTCCACATTATGAGCAACTTCGATATCCCAAAGGGCGCCATTCGTGATGAGGACAGGGCGTCCCAACTGTTTGACTATACGCAGTGGATTATGGTGACGGACACCCAAAACAAGGTATTGTATTGGAAGGCTCATGATACCCAGCGCATTGAAACACTGGATGTGCGCGAAGCACTCAAGTCCGCATCTCAGGCAACGTTCCTACCTATAGAAAGTGGTTTTCAGGCAGTCAATCGGACGCCATAATTTGACACTTAGGTCACCACTAAGCGGCATTCGTTATCAAGAGTGGCCCTTGTCGCTGTTTATGGTCTGGTTGGCAAATGCCTGTGTTAATGCAGCCGCTGTCATTCAACCGACCCGTCTTTTTGTTGGCATCTATCCAGAAATCGCCACAGTGTTGCGCAGACGAGCGCATGGTCAATGGTGCCCTCTAGCAGCAGCGACCTGACATCATTGAACGGGATCAGCTCTACTTCGGTCTTTTCTGTTTCACTGTGGTTCACTATCGGCTCATAGTCGCAGATATGGCCGTAAAACGTATGCAAACTGTTAGTAAAAAGAGCGGGGTTAGGATTCAATTCACCTAGGCTCAACGGTTTCTTCACGACATACCCCGTCTCTTCATGACATTCTCGCACCGCTGCTGTCGATGGCGCCTCTCCAGCATCCACCATGCCCCCGGGTATTTCGAGCGTGACACGCCGGCTGCCGTGACGATACTGACGAATCATCACAATTTCATTGTGCTCAGTGATAGGCACTAAATTAACCCAACTTAAGCTATCAATGAATACGAATTGATGCGCTTTGTCAGTGTAGGGCGAGACATCAGTCGCTTCACAAAAGTCTAGTATCCTGGTCTTTTGCAAAACTCGACGCCCTTTTCGCGTCCAGTGTTTTATCATGGCGGTCGGGTTTTTCGCTGTCTAAAGGGGCCGAAGGCTAAATCACAGAGCCCTCTCTTTGGATAGCAATCCATGCTTCGAGGGTTCCTCCGACTTTGATCGGCAGCACTTTCCAATACATAATGAAGGGCGTGCCATCCTTTTTATAATTGATTGCTTTGCCTTCAAATTTCCCGCCTGACCGAAGGGCCTCCGTCAGACGCTTGATGACTTTTTTGTCCGTACCCGGTCCCTGCAAAATACGGGGCGTTTTCCCAGTAACCGCAGCCGGATCATGGCCGGTGAGCTTTTTAAACGCTTTATTGGCGTAGGTGATCTTACCACTGGCTGTCGCATCCGTTATCAATATAGAGTCGAAACTGTTCTCCGCAAGCACCTTCAGCAGGGCCAGACTCGTGTTAGCGTTACCAAGTGTTGTCTCAATTGAAGATGCCATTTTAACTTCTCGTTGTGGATTGATTATTAAAGATATACGAGCCGTGAACACATGAGGATCACTCTCTACTGCAACACTAGCGGTCGTGTGGCCGAAAAACCGCGGCCCACTATAGACCACGATAGCGCAATCGCCCCATTTAAGTAGCCGCTGAGATTAGGCAAAAAGCAGGCAAAATTTGGCCGAATATGATTCATGGCCACTCGCCTGCTTGAGCTATTGTGGCATTGTACAAGAAAAGACACCCTCGGCGACCGACCTATGCGACCTACCCGCGTTAGCAGCAGAGGACATCAGCGTTAGTGACGGCACGTTAGGACTGAATGGCTGCCGACGTCCCTGTCGGGGGTGCAATCCGCTGCAGTAGGCCAACACATCATAATTTCAATGGAGCCTTAATATGATAAAAATGACAGCGTTAACCTCCAGCCTGGCTCTGACAGTCTTCGGAGCGAGTGCTCTCGCTCAAAACGCAGTGCTGGAAGAGGTCACCGTCACAGCTCAGAAACGGACCGAGAACCTGCAGGACGTACCGATTTCTATCATTGCTGTCAGTGGTGAGAAGATCGATGATTTCGCCATCTTGGATCTTCAGGAACTCACTCAGTATGTGCCTAATGTCACCATTAATAATGGTGCAGGGACACCGAATCTGTTTATTCGCGGAGTGGGTTCGGGCACCAACGCTGGCTTCGAGCAGTCCGTAGGCCTTTTCACCGACGGCGTTTACGCCGGGCGCGGTGCGCTTGCGGCTGTGCCGACGACCATGGACCTGGAGCGGGTAGAAATTCTCAAGGGACCGCAGGGTATTCTTTTTGGCAAAAACACGGTCGCCGGCGCTATCAGCATCACCACCGCTAAACCGACCGACGAATTTGAGGGCATGGTGGACGCACTCTATGCGCCTGAGGATGGGGAGCAGGAGTATAATCTTGTGGTGTCTGGCCCGCTGACGGACGACCTGGCTGGCCGCTTGGCGGTGCGTTATAGCTCAATAGATGGCTGGTGGAAAAATGTCATTACCGGCGCAGAAGGGCCCGATAACGATAACTGGTATGCCCGTGGCAGCCTCCGCTGGGAACCCACCGACACGCTGCAGGTTAACGTCAAATACGAGTACGGCGATTTCGACCGTAAATATCGACCGACCGTGGTGTACCAGTCTGATTTCGAAGGTCAGGAGAATGACTTCGGCATCGTACCGTTTCCCGTCGTCTCGGATCGGGACAAGGGCGCCGGAGATATTAATGGCACCAATACCAACAAGACTGACGTCTTCGTTGCGACCGTAGATTGGGAGCTGGATTTCGCCACCTTCACGTCAATTTCGGCCTATTCCGGCTACGACATGAAAAGCCCCGGCAATACCGACCTGAGTGCGGCGCCGGGCCTTGCCCGAACGAGGTCGGAGGACTATGAGCAGTACAGCCAAGAAATTCGTTTCGTATCACCGGGTGGTGAGACCATCGACTGGATCGCTGGAGCCTATTATCAGTACAACAACCTGAAGATCAGCTCAACCTTCCAACAGCTCGATTTTGCGCAATCGGGTCCGATCAGTGTACCGCCTCTGTATGCTGACCTGCAGCAGGTCCCGTCGGTGCCCTCCAAGTTCGATCAAGATTCCTACAGCTGGTCTGCCTTCGGTCAGGGCACGTGGAATTATACCGAATCTCTGAGGTTTTCCCTTGGCGTACGCTACAGCGATGAGACCAAGGACCTGGACAAAGTAACCGTCTCTGACGGCTTGCAACTCAGGTCAGGAGACGACTTTTTATTCGCTAACCCGCTCAATAACCAGTTGATAGCAGATGTTCGGCAGCACAACTTTAGCGGCCTCAGTCGCGACGAGGACAAGTGGACCTTCTCCGCTATCACACAGTGGGATGCCAGTGACGACACCATGCTATATGCCAGTATCAGCACCGGTTTTAAGGCCGGTGGCTATGACGAGGCCTACAGCGGTGCCGGGTATGAGATCCGTTTAGCAAACCCGATTACCGGTGAACTCACTGGCGAATCGGTGCCGGGCAATGAGCCCTCGATCCTCAATTACGACGACGAGACGGTAACGGCGTTCGAGGTGGGTGCGAAAATGCGGCTGCTGGAAAACGCGGCGGAACTGAATATTGCGGTGTTTCGATCAGAATACGACAACCTACAGACCAGTTCGCTGGTGGGCGATGTGTTTCGGGTGGGTAACGCGGGTTCGTCAATCAGCCAAGGCGTAGAGGTCGATGGTCGATGGCAGGCGACGGAAGCCCTGTCCTTCGGCGCCGCAGTGGCCTACCTCGATGCCTATTACGATGACTTCACCGGCGCCACGTGTACCATCCCGCAGGCGACCGACCCAGTGAACAACCCCGGCTGCCTGTTGCCAGATGGCAGTAATATTGCCCCCGGACAGTCGGGTGGCCAGAATCTAAAAGACGAGACGCTGCTGTTTGCGCCAGAATGGAGTGCGACCCTCACCGGCCGCTTCATAGTGCCATTGGGTGATAACTTGGTACTGGTCAATAGCTTAGATATTAACTATGAGGATGCGTTTTACTCGGCGCTGGATCTGGACCCCAACACCAAGAATGATGGCACCACGATATTCAATGCGCGCATTGCGCTGGCGAACGTGGATCGCAGCTGGACCGTCGCACTGATTGGCAAGAACCTCACTGATGAGAAAAGCAATATCTGGAACAATGACGTGCCGATTACGAATTCCAACAGCTATTTCGGTTTGCCAAATCGACCTCGCTCCATTGCGATGCAGGCACGCTACCGTTTCTAAACCGCACTCTTTAGTCGCGAGCCTACGCGAAGACGATGAAACAATGCATTTCGAGTGGCCTCGGTGTCTGCAGAAATATCAGGAAAACAAGGTATGTTGAAGAAAATCAGCGTAGGTATCGTTGTCCTGCTGCTTGCGGTCGCGGGTTTGATTTGGATCAAATTAATTATGCCCTTGCAGGCATCAGCAGATAAAAATGGACCGGAAACCGCCGCCCGTGACTATGCCTTGCAAGACGATAGCAAGGTCACCCTGCCCGCCCCGCAAGCCGCCATTTATCAGGCGGCGCCCAATCCTGATATGAACCTGTACTGGGGTGAATTGCATGTACATACCAGTGAAAGTTTTGATGCCACGCTGTTTGGCAATACCCTGACCATCGACGACGCTTACCGCTTCGCCAAAGGGGAGCCATTAAACAGCCCCAGTGGCGAGACCATGCAGCTCACCCGGCCCCTGGACTTCGTCGCGATCACCGACCACGCCGAGGGTTTCGGCACCCGCACCCACTGCGACGGCCCTGACCTCTCCCTGGCGGAACGCGCCGCCTGCTGGCTAGCCAACGAGC
>JAQWNG010000034.1 GCA_029246385.1 Halioglobus sp. | reverse complement strand
GCATAGGGGTGACGCGGGTGCACCGGCAGCTGCGTGCATTCCTTGGTCGTCTGGATAATTTCGTCCATGTGGCCCAACTGCAGCTGCGGGTCAACGCCCTGGCTGTACAAGTTCAGTGCCATGGTAATAATGTCCATGTTGCCGGTACGCTCACCGTTACCCATCAGCGTGCCTTCTATACGGTCAGCGCCGGCCATCACGCCAAGCTCCGCCGCCGCCACGGCACAGCCGCGGTCGTTGTGCGTATGCAGCGAAATAAGCAGGCTGTCTCGATTGGCCACCCGGTCGCAGAACCATTCGATCTGGTCGGCATAGACATTCGGCGTGCTCATCTCGACGGTCGCTGGGAGGTTAATAATCACCGGGTGCTCGGGGGTCGGCTGCCATACTGCGGTGACGGCGTCACAGGCCTCTACGGCAAAATCCAGCTCGGTACCGGTAAAACTCTCCGGTGAATACTCAAACACCCACTCCGTGTGCGGGTGACGGGCGGCACACTCTCTAACCAACTCAGCGCCTTTCACTGCAATATCTATAATACCCTTAGGATCTAGGCCGAACACCTGCTCGCGCTGCACCGTAGAGGTCGAGTTGTACACGTGCACGATCACACGGCGTGCACCACTGAGCGCCTTAAAGGTCTTCTCAATCAGATCTGCTCGTGCCTGAGTGAGCACCTGAATCGTGACATCGTCAGGAATTCTGTCGTTTTCAATCAAATCGCGCACAAAATCGAAGTCGTGGCTCGAGGCCGACGGGAATCCCACCTCAATTTCCTTGAAGCCAATTTTGACCAGCTGCTCCCAAAGCAACAATTTCTGGTGGGCCGTCATCGGTTCTATCAGGGCCTGATTACCATCACGCAGATCAACACTGCACCAGCGCGGCGCCTGTTCAATCACCTGGTCAGGCCAGCGCCGATTAGGCATAGCGATGGGCTGAAAGGGCCTGTATTTGTTGTGATCGAAGCTGTTCATAGGGTGTCGCCAGTCATTCTTTAAGGGTGGCTGCTCACCTGCAGCGTCTTCGCGTACAGCCCTTGTAGGGCGGCGTACAAACCACCTTTTGAGGGATAACCCAAGCGGCGGCCGAATCGGCAGGTGAGTGCTCAGCCGAGGGCAAAGTATACTGCAGTTATGAAAGAGAGAGATTGCAAATAGGCAGACATTATCCACTATTTAAGCGATTTATCGCTATTTATTACTATTTTTTTGACGATATAAACTATTTATGGGGTCGGCATCGAAAATCGATGCTAACCGTCCAGTGTGCACTAAGCGCTCACCTGTCAGGCTCTATTCTGCCATGTCATGCCACTCTAATCTCCCGGACAGTGCTTTCGCGTTTTATTTTTTTGGCACCCTCCACCGCGATGAATTTGTTACTGCTGTTAATTACTTGCTGTACAAGTAACGTTTCCCGCCGAGACAATATTGCAAGCGTCACCCGAAGCTGAAGATTTCCATGAAGCGTCGGCGCCAGAACCGGTGGGGGTATAAACCACAGTAGAACTACCATAGCACGTTACCTTTGCGGCTGAACCAGACCCGGAAATTAGCGCAGTTTGATCTTTAGGAATGGTAACCGCAGCACTAGCACCTGCTGATTGACAAGACAACGAGGCGAGTGAGCCGGTATAGTAAATCGATAACTTGGCACCAATACTTGCAGCCCCCTCGCCAGAACACATACCGCCTCCGAACACTACTCCGCCGTTATTGTTCATATGGCAAAATACTGTATCGATAAGATTATTATTTCCAGCGCTTATCCATAGATCGGGTATGGTGGTTTGCGTATTGCAGTTGCCTAATTGGCTTGACGATAAAATCTCCGCTGCTTGATCATCCGGACTGGCACCCGTCCCGCCCCAAAGCTGCAACATCTTGCATGCTCCCTTCCAGTTTGGAGGTAAATCTTTCGACGCAACGTCTTGGCACTCCCCGGCAGCTACGACAATAGCTTCAGCACAAACATTATTAATAATGTCGGGTGCACCGTAAGGTTCAGAGGCCACGGCGGCTTTCCAAACAGCGGCAATTTGCGGAAAACTGACAATCGGTTCGCCTTCGCTATCGCTTTTTTTGTCTTCGACGGGTGTGGATGCCCAACTGAGCGGTGTCACTGCGCTGCACATTGTTTTTGCGTCAGCTAGGGCACGCACTCGCAAGATCTGAGGCTTAATACCTGATATTCCTCCGGGGTTTCCTTTGCCCATTGCTCTGGACTCGAACTTATCATAATAGTAAAAAGGCCACGCGTACGGTTGATCACACTTGCCCGTATTTGCCCCACATTGGAACTGGGAGCGGTTTGCAAGCGTTCCAGCTGAGCCATCAGGCATCAAATTACGGCAGTTGCCCCATTGATTATTTCCAGTAAAGTTAGTGGTGCTTGCGGAGGGCTCCTCTCCATCCATGCCATCGCTTGCTCTAAGTTGCCTTAAGATATCGTTAACGTTACTGTCTGGTAGCAACGTGGTCTGAGGAATATAACAAGTGTCGCCATAGTTGTCATCGGCTAAAGCGATGCTGGCCGGAGGCGTTATTTCATAACTCCATGCTATAGTGCCAGTCCTCATTACCGCTATGTATTCGAAACTTGCACAGCTGTCGTTAGTATAAACTCCACCTTGATCTTGACACTGTCTAACCAAGGCTACTTGGCCGCATCTCAGGTTTTTAGTTGCCTTTGATACAGGGTCGTAATAGCCTACGCCATGCCCGAAGCCTAAAGTAACATCAACGGTTTGCTGGGTGCCTTCAGAGTCGGTAAAGGTAATTTGTGGCTTAATGACGCTTCCGCTGTCGTAAGACGCTTGCCACACTTTAACGTCAGAGTTACGTATGTTTGCTGCTCCAGTACTGCTGTTAATACATATATAGGCGTCACCGTCAGGTGCGCCAGGCGTAGCCAGTGGAATTGGGTTTCCAAAAGGTCCATTTAATACTGACTGCTCAGTTATTGGCCCCCAAATAAAAGGCGTTATACCTGCATCTACTATGATAGATTCAGATGCGTTCTTTACAACACGCCAGCTACATTTCTCACTTCTGGCCAACCCAGGCAATGTGACACCAGCGGCGGGGGTGAAGTTTTGTAGAAAAGGGTTTGGCCAATTATTGTAGTTATTCGAAATGTCGATACCTTCTCCAGGCTGGCCTGTCTTCTCCACATTGATTTGAGCGGTTTGAAACTCAACAGCGCTTTCGATTGTGGTTGATATTGAACCAGCCTCCCCGAGGCCGCCGCCAGATCCATTGCTTGGAGTGGCAGATCTTATATAGATGTTGAAGGCGCCGTCGATAAGACCGATATTGTTGATTTTGCATTCTTTCAGGTCACCTTTATCGCAACTCCCGAACAAACTGGAAAGCGTGCAAACGTCAGGATTTTCTGCGGGGTTCACCACATCTTTATCGCTGCATAAATAGATATTGTTTATGCCAGGATCGTCGCTGCCGCCGCCAGTGGCTACGATATTAATGTTCGTCGCATCGCTGATGTAATCAATCTGGGTGCCACCGTAACCATCTTCAGCATCAAACGATTTGCCGGCGCGGGTGCCATACCACCAGTGAGAGGCGGTGCCACCTTTGGTGCCGGGGGCGTCGATATTTTGAAACCAGGCAGCGCCTGCGGCAATTGGATCAGCCATACGAACCGTTGACTCACACGTCACTTCATCCGTAATGCCAGGGACTAGGATATCGGTGCAGGCGGCGCCACCGAGTTCACAGCCCGAGATGGCGGGTTGCACCGCACCGCTTGCGACCGTATCGGCGGCTGCCGCGGGGTTGCAAGGGGTCACTTGGCCAAGAGGCGTGGGGCATTCTGGGTCCGGAGCTGTTTCTTGCGCAAGATTAGGAGAACCCAAGATTCCGACGGTCCCTTTAAAACAAGCGTCGTTGCCAGCACTGTCTGGCCCCCAATAATAGGTCTGATCCCAATATTGAACCTTGATGGGGTCGATGGCCCCACTCAAAAAGGGTTGAATGACTTGAATGTTAGGGTAAATGCCCGCATCGGGATCGACAACGCCCAAACCCCCGCCAGGTCTGTCAGGTTCTAAAAAATCATAGTCATCGTCGATGCTGGGGTCGCAGCCACTAATAACGCCTAATGACAAAAAGGCTACCATCAAGACAAAGCCCATGGTCCTGCGTGTTTTGCTGCCGACGGTGTAAGGTGAGGTCATTATTGTGGCCTTTTAACTTTAATGTGTTGTTGTGAGCTGATGCAATAACTGGGCCAACCCAAAAATCCCACTAGGTTAGCAAATGCGCCATGCGCTTTGCATATGTGTGTAAAGAAATCTGACAATAATCCTAGGGAAAGTGGCATTTTTACGCAAGTCAGGAATAGGTCATTATTGGGGCGCAGCGGCCACCTAAAGTCGACCAATTTCTCTCCCATCAGGCGCATCACTTTCCTCGAAGCAAACACTAGCGAATGTGCCATCAGCGCTATCTGTATCCATAAAATACCTATATTCTGGTGATATGCGCTATCATGTTCAAAAATACATGCTTAAGATGAGGTATAGACGCTGTGAAACTTGATCGCACCGACCGCAAAATATTGGAGGCTATGCAAGCCAATGCCCGCATCAGCAACCTAGAACTGGCTGACGCCATCGGCCTTTCACCCACGCCTTGCTCGCGCCGCGTGAAACGGCTGGAAGAGTCAGGCATTATCCGCGCCCATGTCACCCTCCTGAACCAGTCCATGCTGGGCTTGAAGCTTACCGCCTACATTGGCATCACGATGGACCGTCACACGCCAGACCGGTTCGAGGCCTTTGAGGCCGAGGTCGCAAGCTATCCAGAAGTGATGGAGTGCTCGGTCGTGACCGGCCAAAGTTCGGATTATCTGCTAAAGGCCGTGGTGCCGGACATGGAATACTATGAGCGGTTTCTGCTGGGTAAGCTGACCCGCATCGCCGGCGTCACCGGCGTCCACTCTAGCTTTGAACTGCGACGCGTGCTGCTGAAGACTCCACTGCCGCTGGACCACATCTCCGACGCCACTCAATTATAAAAACATCGTTACTGTCTGCGTCGCGTTAAATCCTTGCACGCGGCGTCAACTGAACGCAGACTATGTTCCTGTGTAGCTCACAGAATAAAAGGGGAATGGCTATGATCGACATGTCCGACAAGGTTGCCATCGTAACGGGCGGTGCCAGCGGTATGGGGCAGATAACGGCTCGCCGTCTAGCGCAACAGGGCGCAAAAGTCGCAATCTTTGACGTTAACGACAAAGCGCTACAGGAAACGGCCGCCGAGGCAGGCAATATCACCGCCTTTCACTGCGATATCTCCGACCTGCAGGATGTGCAGGCCAAGGTAGCGCAAGTGGTTTCGGCACTGGGGCCAATCGAACTGCTGGTGCATGCCGCCGCCCTGATGCCGGCTCACAAACTCATAGATCACACCCATGAGGACATGGAGCAGCTGTTTCGCATCAATTACTTCGGCACCACGTATATGATCAGGGCCGTGCTACCCGCGATGATGGCGCGTGGCAGGGGCCGCATTATCGCCTTTGGCTCCATTGCTGGTATTGCCCTGGTGCCAAAAATGGGCGCGTACTGTGCGACGAAGGCCGCTGTGAACGCCTATATCGAGGTACTACAAAATGAAATCCGCGGCTCTGGCGTGCATGTTCACCTTGTATGTCCCCCTGCTGTGAATACGCCATTAGTAGACCAAACCATCTCCGGCGACACGCCGGGAAGCATCTTGGAAGCGAAAAAGGGCGGCCGTCTCGGGGACCCCGAGAAAATGATTGATGCCATTGAGAAAGGCGTTCGAAAAAACAAAGATATCATCTATCCAAAGGAAGCCAAGCTACTCTATCTATGGCGTGCCCTGTTTCCAGCGCTGTGGTGGAAAGTGGTGATGAATTTCGAGAACTAAGGTCTCAATGAAAGGCGCTCTGATGAAGGCTTTGCGTTAGTTCGCCGTATGGTCTAGCATCGCGACGCGATGAAAACCCGACAGCTACATCCCGACTCCCCCTGGTTATTGGCATTACTGGCCGCACTGGTCGCCCTTGGCCCGCTGAGCATAGATGTCTACCTGCCGGCAATGCCGATGATGACGGCTGCGCTGGATACAGACATCCCGCACATGCATCTGACATTAAGCAGCTATTTAACCGGCTTTGCCCTATTTCATTTAGCCTGCGGGCCACTCGCAGACCGCTTCGGCCGAAAGCCTATTCTTATCGGCGGAACCCTATTGTTTATTGCCGCATCTATTGCCTGCAGCCTCTCTAAGACCGTTGAAGAGCTCGTATTTTTCCGCTTTGTACAAGGTATCGGAGCCTGCGTAGGCCCCACGTTGGCGCGCACCGTTGCGCGAGATATTTTTGGCCCTGTCCGAGCGGCTAGGGCATTATCCTTGATCGCGATGATGATGGCGCTGGCACCGGCTATTGCCCCTGCGATGGGCGGCTTCATGATGCTGTGGCTACCCTGGCCCAGCATTTTTATCTTTCTCGCTGTCTACGGTATTGCAATGATAATACTGATACATATTTTCCTCGGTGAATCATTGCCACGGCGCCAGAGTTTGCACCCGCTGTCTATCCTTGCCAACTACGGCACGTTATTGCGCAGCCCACTGTTTTTAGTTGCCACTTTTGCCAGCGGCTTCGTATATGCCGGCTTTTTAGCCTATCTTGCATCTTCCAGTTTTGTCTATATCGATATGCTGGGTGTACCGATGGAATACTTTGGCTTTACCTTAATCACGTCGGTTATTGGCTATATGGTTGGCAGCGGTTTAAGCGCTCGCCTCAGCAGAAAATACACATCGGAACAACTGATGCTGGCAGGTGCCGCTCTCGCAGCAGGCGCTGCCTTCGCGATATGGACAGGGGCAAGCCTGCTACCCAAAAGCATCGCAGTGCTGCTGCTACCCATGATTTTCTATTCTGTCGGTATCGGGTTCATGCTGCCAAATGCGATGGCTCTCGCACTGAGTCGATTTCCCTACATTGCCGGTACCGCATCAGCGCTGTTCGGCTTTGTTCAGATGTCCCTTTCCGCATTTGCGACGGCCATCGTAGGCCGCTATCTCGTCGACTCACCTGCCCCTATGCTAAATTTCATGCTCTTCATCAGTGGCCTTGCGCTACTATTGAGCTCGGCGTTATTTCGGACGCGCATGCAGTCAAAATCCTGACCCTAATGGTCACGCTGTGGCATACTCTCGTTGCAATTTTGTGGAGACTAAATCGTGCATACCGCCTCTGATGTTACACAGCTAATTGGCAATACCCCGCTGCTGCACCTGAGACAAGTGTCGGAAAAAACCGGCTGTACTATTCTTGGCAAAGCGGAATTCCTCAATCCAGGCGGCTCGGTAAAGGATCGTACCGCTTTGGGCATTATTCGCGCTGCACAAAAATCTGGTGAACTACAGCCGGGTGGACGTATCGTAGAGGGCACCGCAGGCAATACTGGGATTGGACTTACTCTGCTGGCAAATGCCATGGGTTACACCAGCACCGTGGTGATGCCCCTTACTCAAAGCAAAGAAAAAATCGACACTCTGGAGTTACTCGGTGCAGACCTGCGTCTCGTAGGCGCAACGTCTTATTCTGATCCTAATCACTACACCCACACCGCGGAAAAACTGGCAGAGAAATTTGCTCGTCACGAAGAGCACGGTGCCATCTGGGCGCGTCAGTTCGACAACCTGGCGAATATGGATATTCACTACCGCACCACCGGAGAGGAAATTTGGGTTCAAACCGAAGGCAAAGTGGACGGCTTCATTTGTGCGGCCGGCACCGGTGGCACCATTGCCGGCGTATCCGCGGCACTCAAAGAACACAATCCAGACGTCGCTATCGGGCTGGCTGATCCTGCTGGCGCCGCCTTGTATGACTATGTCTGCAGCGGGGAATTGAACGCTAGCGAGGGCAGCTCAATCATGGAGGGCATCGGCATCAATCACATCACCGATAATTTTGCGCAAGCGCAGGTCGATGTCGCTTTTAAAATACGCGACGAGGAAGCGCTACCGTATATTTTTGATCTGCTGAAGAATGAGGGGCTGTGCCTCGGTGGCTCTGCTGGTATCAATATTGCCGGAGCCGTTAGGCTGGCAGAACACCTTGGTCCGGGGCACACGATTGTTACCATCCTGTGCGATTACGGCAACCGCTATCAGAGCAAACTGTTCAACCCAATATTTCTTGAAAACAAGGGTCTACCCATTCCCACGTGGCTTATTATTTAAATTATTTGATCTCAAATAAATAAGGATTATCTATGAAGATCGGCATTATCTGTGGCAGTCATCGCTCCAACTCCCAAAGCGGAAAGGTCGCACGCTATATTGAAAACGCACTATTAACGCAGGGCCTCTGTGAATCCACCTGGCTCTATGAGCTAGGGAATAACCCACTGCCCCTGTGGGACGAGAGCATCTGGGAAGGCGACGAGCAGTGGCGACAAATACTCACCCCTTTGAGCGAAGAACTTAAATCCTGCGACGCATTCGTTGTGGTGAGTCCCGAATGGCACGGTATGGTGCCGTCAGGCTTAAAAAACTTTTTCCTGATGTGGACCGCAGGCGGCGAACTAGCGCACAAGCCCGCGCTAATTGTCACGGTGTCAACAGCAGACGGAGGCTCTTTCCCGATCGCCGAACTGCGCATGAGCAGCTACAAGAATAGCCGTATCTGCTACCTGCCGGAGCATTTGATTATTCGCTATGTGGATACTGTCTTCAACGAGGACCCCGCGCAAAACAAACCCGCCACGCAAGAATACTTCGATGACCGCCTAGCGTATTGTCTTTCGATGTTAACGGAATATGCGCTGGCCTTCAGGCAAATAAGAGCCAGCGGCAAAACATCACTGGAAACCTACACTAGCGGAATGTGAGTGCGGTGTTGCTCCCGCTCTATGGCGCTGAGAAAGGCCTGGCGGGAAGCATGATCTCAGAAAGCTAGTTAGTTGTCGCTGCGCCGGCGGTGCGCTCTTGCTCCACGAGAAAATCAACAACTTTTAACATATCTGCCTGCGTCCCCGCCTTGCGACTACTGACATGGTACTTACCGGCAACCATTAGCGCTGGCGTCCCGGTTATCTTGGCAGACTTGGCTGTCGCGATACCCTGGCGTACCTGACTACTTACGCCAAAAGAGTTAAACGCTTTATTAAAATCGTCTTCTGATACCCCATTATCCACGAACAGAGCGGCGATTTCGGACTGTGACCCTAGAGGCTTACGATCAACGTTCATTGCTTGAAAGATCACCGGATTCATTGTGTCCAACACACCCAGTGCCTCGGCCGCGTAATAGGCCTTGGCATGCAACTCCATTTTTTCCGCCCATACTGCTGGGACGCCGCGAAAACTAACATCCTCAGGCTGGACTTTTTTCCACTGCTCCAGCATCGGCTCAAACGTGTAACAGTGGCCACAGCCGTACCAGAAAAATTCGGTCACTTCGATCTTATCGTCTTCGACGCCGCGCACCGGGGGTGAAATAAGGTCATAGTCGACGCCCGCCACATAGGTCCCCGTGACATCTTCAGCGACGGCATAAGACATCCCAACCGCCAACAATGACAAACTCAACAGCACATTCTTAATCATCGTTCTCTCCACCGTAAATAGTCCTCTGGATAGGACAATAAAATCGGGTAATTGTTCTATCGACAATATAAAGGCAGCATCGCGTCGCCCTGCTGCGCGACTTTTCGCTACTTCAGGCCAGCGATATAACTGGACACTGCTGCAATATCATTATCACTGAGGCGAGAAGCGTTGGTGCGCATAATTTTTTCCTCACCGTCGTTGGTGCGCCCCTCAGGGTCTTCATACCCTTTCCGATAAGCGCGTAACTGATCGGCGATATATTGTGGATGCTGCCCTGCAAGCGCCGGGAATCCGGCGGGGGCGTTGCCCTGACCAGTGGGCGAATGACAGGCGATACAGGCAGCTACATTGCGGTCTGCAATACCGCTACGATAAATTTGGGCGCCCAGCTCTAACAACTCCGGATTTGTTTGTCCGCCAGTGGGAGTTTGCGCAGAATAATAGGCCGCAATGTCAGCCAAATCTTGTTCCGTCATGCCGTCAAGTATCCCCGCCATGGACGCCACTTTGCGCACATCATCTTGAATATTGATCAATTGCTTTAGCAGGTACTTCTGACCCTGCCCGGCTAACTTTGGAAACGGCGACATACCATTCCCGTCCGCACCATGACAGGCACTGCAGACAGCCGTCTTACTTTTTCCTGCAACCACATCGCCGACAGGATTAGCATTGGCTGCAAAGCCACTTGATGTCCAGGCCAGTGTCAGGCTGAGCAGAATTAATACTCTTTTCATTTCAATTCCAGATAAAACGTGAATAGATGCGCACTTAGTCGGCAGGGGCCGCCATGAACGTAATCATCGCCGTGTACTCTTCATCGGTGCAACCCGCGCAAAGACCTGTCGGCGGCATAGCGCCGAGGCCGTTTTTCACTGACAAGATCAATGCAGGCATCCCTTTTTCCAGACGAGGCTGCCAAGCCGCGACATCATGTGTCTTCGGTGCACCGGCGGCGCCACTTGAGTGGCACGCGGAGCAGGAGGCCTGGTACTTCGCCGGCACCGGTGCCGCAATGGCACCGACGGCAGAACATATCAAGACGACGGCAAAAAACTTTTTCATTCGACACCCTTTGTTTGTAAGTAGGCCGATGGCTCGCACATACATTTGATAACAGTCAAAAAAAACCTGTAGCATTATATACGAGATACACACACCAAAAAAGGCAATCCACTATAATGACAGAAGTCGAGCACGTCCCAGCGCCCACGGCACCCAAATACCGCGGTGCCCAATTTTTGACCAGTGCAGCAAAACTGTCTCAGTGTCCGCCAGACGTCGGCTGGGAAGTAGCCTTTGCGGGCCGCTCCAATGCTGGAAAATCGAGTGCAATCAATAGTTTAACGGGTAATAAAAAGCTCGCGAAAACGTCCAAAACCCCTGGCCGCACCCAGCTGATCAACTTCTTCGGGCTGTCTGATAGCCAGCGCCTCGTCGATCTCCCAGGCTATGGGTTCGCGAAAGTCCCCATCGTCGTGAAGCGGGAGTGGACTAAGCAGCTGGAAAATTATCTGCAAAACCGCCAGTGCCTGCGCGGATTGATCCTGCTTATGGATATTCGTCATCCACTGCAGCCCTTTGACCACCAAATGTTAAACTGGGCTCTGCAGGCATCTATGCCCGTACATATTTTGCTGACCAAGGCCGACAAACTAAGCCGAGGCGCTGCCGGCACCGCCGTATTACAGGTCCGCGATCAGCTAAAATTCTTTGGCGAACTGACCAGCGTCCAGCTATTTTCCGCGTTAAAACACACAGGGCATGAAGAGCTGACGGCCGTGCTGGACACATGGCTGACCCCGACTGCGGTCAGCGCAGACGACTCCTAGCGCGCAGACGCGGGGCTAGTGGGCTTCATCCCAGTTTTTCCCCACTCCAGCCTCAACCAGCAACGGAACCGTCAGCTCAGCGGCTTGAGACATTATGAGACATACTTGTTCGCGAACAGGCTCAACCTCACTTGCAGCGACCTCGAATACCAACTCATCATGCACCTGCATTATCATACGAGCATCAGCCTTGCATCGCTGCAGCCAATCATCTACCGCTAGCATCGCCCGTTTAATAATATCCGCAGCGGTACCTTGCATCGGTGCATTTATTGCTGTGCGTTCAGCCGCTTGCACTCGCATCTTGTTGCGAGCGTTAATTTCTGGCAAATAGAGGCGCCGCCCGAACAGCGTCTCTACGTAGCCCTGCTCTTTTGCTAGCGCACGCGTCCTGTCCATGTACTCTGCCACGCCGGGATACCGCTCAAAATAGCGATCGATGTACTGCTGAGCCTCATTGCGGCCAAGATGCAACTGCTTGGCCAGCCCGAACGCAGACATCCCGTAAATGAGACCAAAGTTTATCGCCTTGGCCTTGCGCCGCTGCTCGGTAGATACTGCGCTGAGGTCCACCTCAAATACCTCAGAGGCGGTGGCGGTATGGACATCTTTCCCCTCGTTAAAGGCTGTGAGCAGCCCCGCATCGCAGGATAGATGAGCCATTATTCGCAATTCGATTTGTGAGTAGTCTGCCGCCAGAATGCTATAATCAGCAGGCGCGATAAAGGCTTGACGAATACGCCGACCCTCCTCCGTACGAATCGGTATGTTCTGCAGGTTAGGGTCCGAGGACGACAGTCGGCCGGTCGCGGTAACCGCTTGATGGTAAGATGTGTGTATCCTCCCAGTCGTCGGGTTCACCATCTGCGGGAGCTTGTCCGTATATGTGGATTTGAGCTTACTCAAACTGCGGTACTCAAGCAGCAGTTTAGGCAGCGGGTAGTCCAGTGCCAGCTCCGCTAGCACTTCTTCAGCGGTAGAAGGCGATCCCTTCGGGGTTTTTTTGATCACTGGTAGCTGCAGCTTCTCAAATAAAATGCGGCCCAATTGCTTCGGTGAACCGAGATTGAATTCCTCGCCCGCCAACGCGTGGGCTTCGGCCTGCAGCTGTTGTAAGCGCAAGCCCAGCTCACCGCCTTGTATCGCCAGTAATTCTTTAGAGATCAATGCCCCTTGGCGCTCAATACGGGACAGCACCGGCACCAGCGGTACCTCGAGGGTAGTCAGCACCTTGGCGAGTTGATCGTATTCCTCCAGCTTTGGCCAAAGGGTGCGGTGCAGCCGCATCGTGATATCTGCATCCTCAGCAGCATAAGGGCCAGCTTCCTCGACCTTAATTTGATTGAACGTGAGCTGCTTGGCACCCTTGCCGGCAACATCCTCAAAATGAATAGTTTTTTGCCCAAGATATTTTAGCGCCAGGCTATTCATGTCATGACGCGTACCGACAGAATCCAGTACATAAGACTCGAGCATGGTGTCAAAACGGATGCCGCGCAGCGTGATATCGTGATTCGCGAGCACGCTGGCGTCATACTTGAGATTCTGGCCGACTTTAGCCGTATTTTCATCTTCTAGCAGCGGTTTTAGCGCAGCGAGCACTGTCTCCCGCTGCAGCTGCGGCGGTGCTCCCAGGTAATCATGCGCCAGCGGCACATAAGCTGCACGGCCCGGCTCGACCGCAAAGGACACGCCAACAATACGCGCCTCCATGTAATTGAGGCTAGTTGTCTCAGTATCAAAGGCAAATAGGTCGGCGCCCGCCAATGTTTCTAGCCAAGCGTCCAATACAAGCTGCTCAGTTATAATGTCATAGTCCACATCCATCTGCACCGGCTCTGGAACCGGCGCCTCGCCCGCCTCCAAAAGCTCGTCCAGCCACGAGCGAAACTCCATTCGCGTAAACCAATCCACTAGAGCCGCCTGATCTGGGACCGCATTAGCGAGCTGCTTCGGACCCTTGTCCAAAGGTACATCCGTTTTAATCGTCGCCAATAAATAAGACAAGTAGGCGCTATCTTTTTCTTGCGCGAGCTTTGCACCGATAGTTTTGGCGCCGCGAAAAGACAATGCCGAGACTTGCTCCAAATTGGCGTAGATGTCATCGAGACCCCCCAAGCCTTGCAGCAGACCCAGCGCCGTTTTCTCTCCGACACCCGGCACACCGGGAATGTTGTCCACCTTATCTCCCATGAGCGCCAAAAAATCGATGATTAGGGCAGGTGGGATACCAAATTTAGCTTCCACGCCTGCCTCATCCATCACCGTGTCGGTCATCGTATTGACCAGCGTGGTGCGAGCATTGACCAGCTGCGCCATATCTTTGTCACCGGTCGAAATCACCACATGCAGCCCTTGCTCGCTTGCCTGGCGCGCTAATGTGCCGATCACATCATCCGCCTCCACGCCAGGCTCACAAATAAAAGGTAGGCCCATGGCCTTAACGATTTCATGTATCGGTTCAATCTGTTCGCGCAATTCATCCGGCATTGGAGGTCGGTGCGCCTTGTATTCTGTGTAGATGTTGTCCCTGAAGGTCTTACCTTTGGCATCAAACACGACCGCCACCGGGCTATCAGGATAATCCAGCAAGAGACGCCGCAACATACTGATAACACCGCGCACGGCGCCACTATTATGGCCGCTGGAGGTGGTCAACATAGGCAGCGCATGAAATGCTCGGTAGACGTAAGATGAACCGTCTACCAAAACCAAGGGTGCAGGGATAGAATCCATAATAGAACTCACTCTGTCGGAGGTTGCGCACCAAACAGCGCAATCAATTTAGTATTTTATGCTAGCATCGGCCAGGGCGCTAACAGTGAAGCGATGCTATCTTCCCCAAATAAAGCGCGCAGAACGGTATGTCACTTTCATCTTTGCAAGATCCAGTGGCGCCCTAAAAAAACCATGGTAGTCACCTCTTGGGTTAATGAGTACTATATTAGAACTATGGTCGACCTGGTAACTACCGTCTTCGTCTGTCACCTTGCGAAAAGGTGTGTTGAGTTTCGTCGCAAAACGGTGAATATCGAGAAATTCGCCCGTCACACCGGTAAAATCAGGATTAAAATAGGGCACATAATCCGCTAGCTGCTGCACGGTATCCCGAGCCGGATCTACAGACACCATCACCACTTGAGGATTCTCAGCTTCAGTACCTTCCAGGCTCTCTAAAAACGCATTGAGAAACGTCATAGTCGTGGGGCATATATCTGGGCAGTGCGTGAAGCCAAAAAATATAAGGGTCCATTGACCTTCCATAGTGCTGGAGTTGAACGGATTCCCATAATGATCGATAAGATCAAATTCGCCGATATTTCTCGGAGTTTCCAACAAATAGAGCCCGTTTGCGCTCATTTCTGATGCGGTCATTATGCGCGGCAACGAAATTCTATAGACAAATCCGGCGACAATCACAGTAATAAATAGCAACACACCTGCGATGGTCAACTTGATGTTGCGTGACTGACTCATATCGCACCCATAGGAAAGACATAGTGATCAACTAGCATGATGACGAACAGCGCCATCAAGTAAAAAATCGAATATTTAAACGTTTTCATGGGGGCATTCGGGTTCTTATCTCGCATCAGCTCAATGGCCCAATAGAGAAACCCCACCCCCAGCGCCACTGCGCCCAAAAGGTATAGCGGCCCACTCATGCGCGTGACATAGGGCAACAGGGAAACCAAAAACAACAGAATTGTGTACAACAGGATATGCAGTTTAGTGAACGAGACCCCGTGCGTCACAGGCAACATCGGTATAGCGACAGCGGCATATTCCTCGCGTCGATGAATCGCCAGAGCCCAAAAGTGAGGCGGCGTCCATGCAAAAATAATCAGCACCAACAACAGCGCATGGCCGTGGATTTCACCAGTAACCGCTGTCCAGCCGAGCAGGGGAGGGGCCGCACCAGCCAACCCGCCAATAACGATATTTTGCGGGGTCGCACGCTTAAGAAACATAGTATAGATAAACGCATAGCCCACTAAGGAAGCCAGTGTGAGCCAAGCGGTAAGCGGGTTAATCCAGACAATAAGGATATACAGACCGAGACCACCCAACACCATTGCAAACAAGGTCGCCTGCACACTGGTCACTCGACCCTGGGCCATAGGGCGGTTATGCGTACGGGTCATTTTTTGATCTACCTGCTGGTCGACCAAATGATTGACCGCCGCCGCAGAGCCCGCGCAAAGGCCAATACCCAGATTACCCAACACCAAGACATGCACGGGCACCATGCCAGGCACTGCCATAAACATGCCGATAACAGCGGTGAGCATCATTAACAGAACAACGTTTGGCTTCGTGAGCTCTTTATAATCCCGCCAAGTCGCGGCGCCTGTCTGCTCTAGGTCTGTCATTAGCCCTTAGCCACCAGAGTTTTTAATAAGAAATTTAAGATCTGTAATCACATCTTTGTATGGAGTCTGCTCGTTATAAGACATCATAATCCATCCTCCAGGGTCCGCCAGGTACCACGTGCCCGGATCGGATGAATATTCTGCGAACAACGCAATATAGCCTGTCACAGACACCGTCAAAGCCTGCAATCCGCGATGCTCCGTAGCCAAATATTCCGAGAAGCCTCCGGCGGGCGGGACAGGCCGCCCATCGCTGAGCTGAGATACTACCAGCTCTGTATCACCGGTGTGTTCCTCTTCGATATAGAAACGGCGAAGACGGTTGAAATGTTTACCCATAGCCACTTGAATCTGGCGCGTCACATACAGGCTTTTTTCACAGGCTTCGTCGCAACGTCCGCCCGCTGCCGGGATCAGCATGGACCAGCGCGGCTCCATATCTGCGAATTTTAGAGTCGCGCCGGACTTGCTAAGCAGCGCCTGATCGTCCAGCTGTCGCGGAGGCTGTACCAATTCACCCCGGTTTGCAGTGCCCAATATACTCACTAAATCCAAGTCGCCACGGACAACAAAATACCACAGCCAGGTCGCCACAAGGGCCACTGTTACTGGAATGCCGCCTATCAACAGCAGGACCATTCGGTTCCGCGTCATTGAATGTATTTCTGTCATTTATTTACCCGTTTTTCCCTGCTCTGGCTATAACTTGCCTAAGGTTGCTGCTGCGCAGCCCATAAAACACCAGTAATACCCCTGCCATCACAAACCACTGCACCGCATAGCCATGATGCTTTTGCGGGCTCATATTAACCACCTGCCAGTTCACCGTCAGCGCCCCCTGCGCTCCCGCGGCAATCCGCACGGGATAGGGAAACACTCTGTCGGCGCCTTGTGGTGATACCGCGGGCTCAAGTTTATCCATTTCCACCGCCTGTATAACCTTAGGCCAGCTCTTGTCCAGTTGTTGCTCCGCCAGCAAATAAGGCTCTCCGGGCGCCACATAAACCTGGCCAATAACATTTACCGACCCTTCGATCACCGGCACCTCCGGCAATGTCCGTCGGCCAGAATCACCGGCGATCCAACCACGATTAACCAACACACTACCCGACCTATCGGAGAGCTGCAGCACATTTAACACCTGATAACCGAAGTTGCCGCTGTGTATTTGATTGTCCAAAAGAAAATACTGATCAGCCAAATAGTTTCCACTCACGTCCACCGGCACATAGGCGAGAGACTCTGCAGACTCCCCCCATAAATCAGCAATAGGGACTGGACGTTGTCGCTGGCGCTCTTCGAAAGCAGCGCCTAGCGCCGCTTTTTCATCGGCGCGCTGCAGCTGCCAGAACCCCAAGCTTAACATCAGCGGCACCATAACTAGGGTAAACAAGGCAATGCGCCACTCAAAGTCAAAATGTAATCCGACTTTTTTACCAGACATTGTCGTGCTCCAAGGCAAATCGGTTGAACTGGTTTATACTGCACCAACTATTGAAGGAGACACCCATTGTTAAAAACTGCAATTGTAGTGCTGATGCTGGCGCTGGTCGCCAGTCTGGGAAGCGGCTTCTATTACTTGATGCTTGACCAAGGCAACAAGAAACAACGGCGCACTGTCCACTCTCTCGGTGTAAGGCTGGGCATCGCCGCAGTGCTTCTGGCACTGGTAGTATACGGCGTTGCCACAGGCCAACTGGGTCACGTCAACCCCTGGGATATCAAGCCGGAATAACCGCCGGCGGCTCAGTTTGAAACGCGGAAACGGCCTACAGAATGTACACAAACAGAAACAAGAACACCCACACTACGTCAACAAAGTGCCAATACCAGCTAGACGCCTCAAAGCCAAAATGGTCTGTGGCCGTAAATTGCTTGCCAATCACAGAGCGCAACAGCTGAATAAGCAACATCGTCATACCCATGAACACGTGAAAGCCATGAAAGCCTGTCAGCATAAAAAACGTGGAACCATAAATGCCTGAATTCAACGTCAACCCAAACTCGTTATAAGCTTCATAATATTCCATGATCTGGAGGTATACGAAGATCATGCCGAGGGCCACCGTGATGCCTAACCACAAGTTGAATTTTTTCTTATCGCCCTTGAGAATCCCTAAATGAGCGATGTGACAGGTGACACTGGACGTTAGCAGGACGAGGGTGTTCCACAGTGGCAGCCAATGCCACCAGACGTGTGCGTCGGCAAAAGACATGCTCGTGTGAGCACTCGTGAAAGAGCCGTTATTTGCAATCACCTGAGTTGTTGCGCCACCCACTGCTTCCTGCGGTGTCTGCATCATCGGCCATGCAAAGTCGAAGCTGGGCCACAGCAGCCCGTTCATGCGGCCTCCGTCACCCTCGCCCCCAAGCCAAGGGCCCGCCAGGTTGCGCACATAAAATAATGCGCCAAAAAACGCAAAAAAGAACATAACTTCTGAAAAAATAAACCAAAACATGCCAAGCACATACGATTTTTTTAGCTGGGCGCTATTGAGGCCCGCGATATTTTCCCTGATGGCGGTGCGAAACCAGCTAAACAGGGTCGCGGCAAAGAAAAACATCCCGAATAAAAAAATCGACCACGAGTTAGTCGCCTCATCCGGATCTCCGAATGTCATATCATTCATGATACCCGACGCCCCGTAAATACTCAGAATCAGGCCTGCAGTGGCGCATAATGCCAGTCTGCTCTTCTCTGGTACGTAATACTTTTCGTATTCCGCGGAAGTTTGACTCGTCATAGTATTTCTCCGTTTAAAGCGCGCCGGTGCCTCGGCCCACGTATTAGCGTGCGGCGAAGGCGTCGCTTGCCATATCTGTTACATCAAAAATGGTGTACGACAGCGTGATGGTGCCAATGTCGCGCGGCAGATCTTGATCGACGATAAACTGCAACGGCATTTCTGCTGAATCCCCACCATCGAGAGGCTGCTGATTAAAACAGAAACACTCTGTTTTATGGAAATATTTTGCCGCTCTTGCCGGCGAAATGCTGGGTATCGCTTGCGCAATCATCGCCTCTGACTTGGGATTGCGAGCAAAAAATACCGTGTCGTTCACTGCGCCCGGATGCACTTTCATCGCGGTTTTTGTCGGCGCAAAATCCCACGGCATGCCATCGTTATTAGTGGCAATAAATTGTATCGTTACCGTTCGACTTTCATCGACTCTCGCCTGAACCGCCGTGTAAGCTTGCCCATTTGTTTTGCCATTAATCCCCAACACATCGCATAGCACATTGTATAGCGGCACCATGACCACGAAAACAAACGCAAACATCATTGCCGCCGTCACCACTAGCTTGAGAGAGGTGTTGGTGACGGGATTGTTGCTAAGTTTCAGCATGACTAGGCGTCCTACCTCACCAGTGGCGGCGTTTCAAAGGTATGGTAGGGCGCTGGCGTTGGAAGTGTCCACTCCAAACCTTCCGCGCCGTCCCAAACTTTTTCATCGCTAACCGGATCGCCGGCAACAATAGTTGCAATCACATTGTACAAAAACAGTATTTGCGAGGCGCCGTAAATGAATGCGCCAATACTGGACATCATATTAAAATCAGCAAACTGCAGCGCGTAATCGGGAATCCGACGTGGCATGCCCGCCAGGCCCACAAAGTGCTGCGGGAAGAACGCCAAGTTGAAACCAATGAACGAGATCCAAAAATGGGTTTTACCCATTGTCTCGTTGTACATGCGGCCACACCATTTAGGCAGCCAAAAGTAAATGGCGGCAGTCATACTAAATACCGCGCCAGCCACCATGACATAGTGGAAATGAGCGACAACAAAATACGAATCGTGATACTGAAAGTCAGCCGGTGCAATCGAAAGCATTAGACCCGTAAATCCACCGATCGTGAACAAAATGATAAAGCCAATGGAGAACAACATCGGCGTCTCAAAGGACAACGCTCCACGCCACATAGTAGAAATCCAATTAAATACCTTAACGCCTGTGGGCACCGCAATCAGCATGGTCGCATACATAAAGAACAGCTCGCCGGCGACAGGCATCCCAACCGTATACATATGGTGCGCCCAGACAATGAATGAAAGGAAGGCGATGGACGCGGTTGCATACACCATTGAGTCATAGCCAAACAGCGGCTTGCGGGAAAAGGCAGGAATAATCTGCGACACCACACCAAACGCGGGAAGGATAATGATGTATACCTCAGGGTGACCAAAGAACCAGAATATGTGCTGGAACAGTACCGGATCACCGCCACCTGCTGCGGAAAAGAAGCTGGTGCCAAAATGTACGTCCATCAACATCATTGTTACCGCACCCGCCAAAACCGGCATTACAGCGACCAACAAAAATGCTGTTATCAGCCAAGTCCACACAAATAAGGGCATCTTCATGTATGTCATGCCGGGAGCACGCATATTCATTACTGTTGCGATGATATTGATTGAGCCCATAATGGAAGAAAGCCCCAACACATGGATACAAAAAATAAAATAGGTCACCGACGGGCCGGCATACGTTGTCGACAGCGGAGCATAGAATGTCCAACCTGCTGCGGGCGCACCGCCCTCCATAAACAAGGTGGACGCCAGCAACAAGAAGGCCGGAGGCAGAATCCAGAAACTCCAGTTATTCATTCTCGGAAGAGCCATGTCTGGCGCTCCGATCATCATGGGAATCAACCAGTTTGCCAAACCGACAAACGAAGGCATAATGGCCCCGAACACCATAATCAGCCCGTGCAAGGTCGTCATCTGATTAAAAAAAGCAGGCTCGATAAGTTGCATGCCGGGCTGGAATAGCTCAGCCCGAATAATCATGGCAAAAAAACCGCCCAACAGGAACATAGCAAAAGAAAACCACAGATACATGGTTCCAATATCTTTGTGATTAGTGGTGAAAAGCCACCGTGTAAGGCCCTTGGCAGGTCCGTGGTGATGATCGCCCATCGTTAACTCCTCCATTTAACCTTCCTTGTAATTGTAAACATCAATGGGCTGCAAGGTCTCGCCCATATTATTGCCGAATGCATTGCGCTGGTAAGTAATCACCGCGGCCATATCGACGTCACTCAATTGGCCGCCAAAGGCTTGCATGGCTGTACCTGGAACACCGTTAATGCCTATTTCAAGGTGTGTGTTGATGTCGCCAGTCGCGACTGAACTGCCTGCGATTGCATTACCCACACCGCCTTCGCCATTCGCGCCATGACAGGCCAGACAACTCATGTCATAAACCGATTCACCGCGCACCATCAGTTCATCCAAAGTAAAGTCTTGTGAGGTCAACTGCTTTACATCAGAAGCTTCTGTCTGTTTTGCCGCAAGCCACTGGCCATATTCCTCCTTGCTGACCACATTAACGACGATGGGCATAAAACCGTGTGACTTGCCACACAGCTCCGAGCATTGGCCGCGATATATACCTTGCTCAGTTGGCCGCGCCCAGGTTTCGTTGATAAATCCTGGTATCGCGTCTTTCTTAACTGCTAGTGAAGGCACCCACCACGAGTGAATGACGTCGTTCGCCGTTACCAAAAAACGCACTTTCGTATTGACGGGCAACACAAGAGGCTCATCCACTTCTAGCAAGTAATACTCACCTTTGGCCTCGTCGTTATAAACTTCTCCTTGGGGCGTGCTTAAATTACTGAAGAAGCTAACGTTTTCACCCTCTTCGTTTAAGTACTCATATTTCCACTTCCACTGATAGCCGGTTATCAAAATATCCAGCTCTGCGTCATCCGTGTCATAAAGGGTGAGCAGGGTTGTGGTGGCGGGCACCGCCATAGCAATCAGAATAAAAAATGGTACTACTGTCCACGCAATTTCGACGGTGGTGCTCTCATGAAAGGTGGCCGGTGTCACGCCGCGTGATTTGCGATGAAAAATAATCGAGTAAAACATCACCCCGAAGACAAGCACTCCTATGATTATGCAAATCCAAAGAATAATCATATGCAAGTCATAAATTTGCCGGCCGAGCTCTGTGACGCCAGGCGTCATGTTGACACTACTTGCTTCGCCGCCGGTGGCTAAAGCAATGGCACTCATGAACAACAACATAGGACCTAGCACAAGCCTACTCAGTCGCTTCGCCTTAAAACCCATTTCCCATGTCTCCATTTAGTAAAAATGTGGTGGCCTAGCCAGCAGGTTTACCGGTCGCCGCCCTTGGAACAGGACTAATAGCAATTAGTCGGAGCCTAAATTATGAGGGGACTCGAACGTACGCTTTGCTGAAAGTTACCCAGTTACCTTGTGTTTCTGAAGAAGCAGATACCGCTCTACCAACAAAAACGCGCGAATTATAGCGGAACCGAGTTATAAATCCTACTTTGTTAATCGCTTTATAAAGCTTTGGTATTTTTCACTTTGAGGTGTCCCAATCAGCTGGACAATGCGCGGATATACGGCAAAGGCTGACAGTCGAAGATTAGCGCAAGGGCAGGACGCAGATACCCTTATATTTGGCGCCTGCGCAGCCGCCTCTCACGAGGCGCCAATTAGTCGCCCTCTGGTTGACTGTCGGCTACCTGAAGATCAATAAGCGTCACTCGCTCTGCCGGCGTTTCTACTCTTCGCGCCGCAGCCCGACTAACCCGGGTGGGGAGCTCCGCTACTTTCGGAACCGCCACCGCAACGGGGCTTTCCGCAGGCAAACCCGGCCGCTCTTCGCTGAAACCGCAGCTTATACAAAGCCTCTGATCCGTATCCATGTCGAGCAAAATCTTATCCATCAGCGCACAGCGGGGACAAACAGCACCTGCAATAAAGCGCCTGCGAGGTCGGTCCGTTTGCATGTTTTATACTCCAATAAAGGCCGAAGAAGACCAAGTCTTAATACATCCGTATTATAACAGCTTCGCGCCCTTACTTGGGCGCTGCCGCCATGCAAACGTCTGCAGGTCTAGGGGAGAGCGCTAAAATTGAGCACAGCAGCCTGTCGCTCTGAGACCGTCCACTTCAAGCAGCCTGCATACCCTCACGCAAATGATCAATCACTGAACGTGTCTCAGGGCGCAGTTGTCGCCAAATATAAAACGACTCCGCAGCCTGCTCAACTAACATTCCAAGACCGTCGGAGACAGCCCAAGCGGAATGCTCGGCACACCAGAGCATAAAAGGGGTCGGCTCCACGCCATAGACCATATCGTAACAGCGGCTGTGCTGCGTCAACGTTGAAGTTGGCAGCGCGGGGAGCGCCCCGGACAAACTGGCGCTGGTGGCATTGATAATCAAATCGAACTGGCGTTCACCGACTAAATCGAATGCGCCGCCCTCTAATGGGCCAATATCCGCAAACTCCGCCGCCAGCTTTGCCGCACGTGCAGCGGTCCGGTTGATGACTAACAGTTCTTGCGGGCGCTCCCGCAGCAGGGGCTCCAATACGCCGCGCGCAGCGCCGCCAGCGCCCACTAACAAAACCCGCAGACCTTGGATCGCCCAACCAAGGTTAGCCCTCAAATCGCGTATCAAGCCAATACCGTCCGTATTATCCCCGTCGATAAGACCGTCATCGGCGCGAGTCAACACATTGCATGCGCCAGCTAAAAGTGAGCGCTCACTGTTTCTATGCGCAAGCGCAAACGCTTCATGCTTAAAGGGCACCGTGATATTCAGCCCCGCTCCACCACTGTCAAAAAAGCGATGCGTATCCTGAACAAAGTCCTCAAGCCCCACGCGCACGGCGCGATACTCAATTTGCTGCGCGTATTGCTGCGCAAATAAGGCGTGGATAACGGGCGACTTACTCTGCCTAATCGGGTTACCAAACACCGCGAATCTTCCGCTGTCGGTCATGCCTTGCCCCCTTCGTGAGCTGACGCCGCCAGCCAGTCCCTATTCTGAAGATAGTACTCCGTCAGCTCTGCCTCCGGCGAACCGGGCAGCGCCCTATAATCATAATCCCACCGCACCAAGGGCGGCAGCGACATCAGAATGGCCTCCGTTCGGCCCCCTGACTGCAGGCCAAACAAGGTGCCGCGATCAAACACCAAATTAAACTCCACGTATCGACCCCGCCGATACAGCTGGAACCGGCGCTCCCGCTCCCCATACTGTCGATTCTTGTTACGGTGCACTAGAGGGCGATAAGCTCGAAGATAAGAGTCACCAATAGCACGCATAAAAGCGAAACTAGTGTCGAAGCCCCATTCATTCAAGTCATCAAAAAACAGCCCGCCCACGCCACGCGGCTCATCACGGTGTTTGAGGTAAAAATACTCATCACACCATGCCTTGAAACGCGGGTAGACATCGTCACCAAAGGGCTCGCAGGCGTCAGCCGCCACACGATGCCAACTAACACAGTCCATCTCGTTGCCATAATAAGGCGTGAGATCGTAACCTCCGCCAAACCACCAAATGGGTGCTTCACCCGGCTTGCTCGCAACAAAAAAACGCACATTGGCATGCGAAGTCGGAACATACGGGTTATGTGGATGAATCACCAGAGACACACCTAAGGCTTCATAGCTGCGTCCGGCTAACTCCGGCCGGGATGCACTGGCAGAAGCAGGCAGCGCTGAACCCTGCACATGGGAAAAGTTAACGCCCGCCTTCTCAAACACCGCACCCTCCGCCATGACGCGACTGCGGCCGCCGCCTCCCTCGGAGCGATGCCACTGATCGTCTATAAAGACGGCTTCGCCATCTTCCGCAGCCAAGGCATCACAAATGCTGTCCTGTAGCTGCAAAAGATACGTTTTGACCTGCTCAACGTCCATACATGGCGTTCCTACAAAATTCGCGGCACGGTATTATAGATGCCCTTACGGACAAGCCCTACTAATCGCGGATGATTTGGCCACTCATTATGTCCCGAATAGGCGTTGGCCGTTCCGTGACGCCAACCTTTCCGGGCAGTAGATAATCCAAGCCGGTGCCAAAAACACGCCTAACCTGAAAGGCTTCGCGCACCGGGCGCGCACCCGCACGGTTGGCTGACGTAGAGACCAAGGGGCCACCCCACTCCGAGCAAAGCGCGCTCACGACAGGGTGTCCGCTCACACGCACCGCCACCGTGGCATGCCCACCACAAACCCAAGCAGGCACTCGGCCCATATGCGGCAGCAACCAAGTCGCGGGTCCGGGCCAGCTATCCGCGAGTGTTGCTCGCTGCTGTGCGGTAAGCCCTGCCAATAAATACCCTATCTGACCCTCCGTCGCCGCCACCAAAATTAAACCTTTGGCCACAGGTCGCCGCTTGAGCGCCAGCAAATGTGCTACTGCATCCGCATTGTTCGGGTCGCAGCTGAGGCCCCACACGGCCTCCGTCGGACACGCAATCACTCCGCCTGCGCGCAATACGCAGGCAGCGGCCGCCACACGAGGAAAGCCGGACAGAGAACGCACAATAAATCAGCCTTTGAGTCTTTCCTGCAATGCCGCATCCTTAGCGTAGATCGCATCGGCGTTTGCAGCACGCTCATCGCGCAACTTTTGCAGAAGCTGTGGATCTGCCAGCGACATCATTTGAGCCGCTAGGTAGGCCGCATTCTTGGCGCCGGCCTTACCAATCGCAACTGTCGCAACAGGAATACCTGCTGGCATTTGCACTGTAGATAACAAGGCATCCATTCCGTCCAGTGACGCATTCATTGGCACTCCGATTACCGGCTTAAGCGTCGTCGCCGCGACAGCACCGGCGAGGTGCGCGGCCATGCCGGCAGCAGCGATAAAAACTGCGCAGCCGCGCTTTTCAGCGTCCTGCACATAGGTTTTTGTCACTTCAGGCGTCCGATGGGCGGAGGTTATGCGCGCCTCAAACGGAATTTCAAATGTGCGCAGCACATCAAAACTGGCCTCCAACACCGGCAAGTCTGAATCCGATCCCATCACAATGGCTACAAATGGTTTACTCATTGATTGTCTCCAATTAACTATTACGGCAACGCCGTCGATGAAAAACGCCAAAGCTTACCAAGTGATGCCCACTTAGCAAGCCCCAGTGCAACTAACACCGAATAAATCCTCCCGCCGTTCTGACCACTTGTCCCGCAAGTTCTAAAGCAGAGAGCTCAGCCAACACCTGACCCACGGGGCGGGCGCTACGTTTTACCAGTTCATCCACTGCAACAGCTTCAAAGCCGACCAGAGTCAGCAACCAGGACCGACTGGGCGTCGCGTGCCGTTTACCCAGAGACAAAGCAACATAACTGGCCTGCTGCAAAGCATACACGGGGCCAAGTTCTTCGAGAATATCATTGGCATCTTGGACCATCTTCGCGCCGTCTCGAATAAGCTTGAGACAGCCACGGCCACCATCATGAAGTATGGACCAGGGCAGGGCAAAGACTTCACGGCCTTGCTCCATGGCGGCCCCCGCAGTTATCAACGATCCGCTGGGCAAAGCCGCCTCAATAACCAGTGTCCCCAAAGATAGCCCGCTGATAATACGATTGCGTTTGGGAAAGTTTTGCCGCAGGGGCGGCGTGCCGGGCGGAAATTCCGTTACGAGACAGCCTGCCTGCTCCAGCTGCCCCGCCAGCATCTGATGCCTCCGAGGATAGACCGCGTCTATGCCAGTCGCCATAACCGCTACGCTTTTACCCCCACTTTCAAGTGCGCCTATATGGGCCGCACTATCAACCCCCACGGCCAAGCCAGAACAGATATGCAGTCCAGTCTTCACTAACTGGCCGCTCAAAACCTGAGCCAATCGCAGAGCAGCAGCGCTGGCGCGTCGACTGCCGACCACCGCCAACTGTGCCTCTAGCAGCGGGGCGGGGTCTCCGCGAACGTATAGCAATGCTGGGGGATCGTAAATCGCTCGCAACAGGGCAGGGTAGCGCTCGTCGTCAATATCGATTGCTATTGCACCAACAGCTGTAGCCGCGGCCTTTGCTTTGGTCACATTCATACATCATCCTTGATGTTATGTCGTTAACGTTTGTGCGGGCCATGAAGCCCCCTAGTTGCTGTTTTGTCCTCTACGTTTTCCGGTGGGGTGTTACGGCTGTTTAATCAGGTCAAAGATGGACAGCGGCCGGGTAGCCCTGAGCACGATGGCGAAACTGACTTTTTCATAGGATTCAAATATCATCGCGAGGCCTGCGCGGGTGTCCGGCAAGACCACATTCGTTTGCGATATGCTATCGAATATGTGCTCTCCTGCTTGATAGACTGCCACTACATTGCCAATTTGCAGGCCGTCCCGCTTGCCCTTATTAATCACAACGATACTCATGTCACCAATCTGGGTTAAGCCCCCCTCGACGGCAATCATAACGCCACCGACGATATCCTGCTCTGGAGCACGTGGGTGGTAACTGGCGTCCAGTATGCGCTCCTCTATAGGCAGCAATCGGTCACCAATACGGACCTCTTCTTCAATGCGGGTGACTTCCAGCTCAGTGACCTCGTCCCGGTTGCTGCTGAGCAATTTAGCGGTGCCAATAGCAATCGCCTCATAACCCAGAACTTCCTTGGTCACTGGGTCGATGTAAGTCTGACCTGCGCGATAGATGCTGAAAAGGCGCTCACCGTCAGGGAAAGGGCCACGACCGAAAATAGTGTCCCCGGGGCCCGCAAGCAGGGCCCGACCACCAACGGCAACGATGTACGCTGAGCTTTTAATTTCCTGTGCGGCCATCACCCGATTGCGCCTTAACCAAGGATCAATCTGGTCAAGCGGAATGACAGGAATCGCACGATTGAGAGGGCTCGCGCGCATAGTCGGACTGAGCGCGACCTCCCTTCCCCGGCGCAGGCGCAAGCGAGGCTGACCATCAACCCACATTAGGATGAGCTCATCACCAGGATAAATCAGGTTTGGGTTATCAACTTGCGGGTTAGCGTCCCACAATTCAGGCCAAAGCCAAGGCTTCTTTAGGTATAAACCAGAAATACCCCACAGGGTGTCGCCCTGTTTGACGCTATAGGTTTCTGGCACGTCGTCATTGAGCTCTACGGCCGCTTGAATCCAGCTGCTAAAGGTCAGCGACACTAGAAGCAAACAAATCAATAGTGGCTTTATTTTCATTATTTCGCGTCCCTCTATGGCTCACTTGGCATTTGCCAATTTATGTTGATCGACACTCTTCCCGCTCAGGCCTCGCCTACAGCGCTAGCGGGCTCGTAATCACACCCTGTATACTAAGTTCAGTTTGCTGTCGCCTTTTTGAACTGGCAAGCCCAAATGTTATAAATTTTCGCAGCCAATTTCAGCCACTTCTGATGGCCAAATGGATATACAAACTCATGGCATTACTGGAAATACTCGAGTTCCCCGACCCTCGCCTCCGCATAAAGGCCACTCCCGTTGAGCGCGTGACTGCGGCCACCTGCAAACTGATCGACGATATGCTGGAAACCATGTATGCCGCCCCAGGGATCGGCCTGGCAGCGACGCAAGTGAATATTCACCTGCGCGTGTTGGTGATGGATATCTCCGAAGATAAAACAACGCCTATGGTGTTTCTCAACCCCGAGTTCGCCGTACTAGATCCAGAGCTGGATGAGTATGATGAAGGCTGCCTTTCTGTTCCGGGATTCTATGAAACAGTCAGTCGTCCCCAAAAAGTAACTGTCACCGCACTGGGTCGTGACGGAGAGCCTTTCAGCTGCGAATTAGAGGGCCTTGCAGCGGTCTGCCTGCAACATGAAATTGACCATCTGAACGGAAAATTGTTTGTCGACTATATATCACCTCTGAAGCGGCAGCGTATTCGCAGGAAGCTGGAAAAAGACCAACGTCAGCGCGCATGAAAGCAATGTCAGCCTCCCCGATGCGCATCCTGTTTGCTGGCACCCCCGATTTTGCCGCGTCTCATCTAGAGCGCCTTATCGCGGGCGAGCACCACATTGTTGCCGTTTATACGCAGCCGGACCGACCCGCGGGAAGAGGCCGCAAAATAAACGCTAGCCCAGTAAAACAAATGGCGGCACTCGCTGGCCTAACCGTATGCCAGCCAGCATCGTTAAAAACTGAGGAGGCACAGCAGCAGCTAGCGGCCTTCAATGCCGATGTGATGGTCGTCGTCGCCTACGGACTGATTTTACCGCAGGCCGTGCTAGACACCCCGCGCCTGGGATGCCTCAATGTACACGCCTCACTGTTGCCGCGCTGGCGCGGTGCAGCACCAATACAGCGTGCCATTGAGGCCGGGGATGCCACTACTGGCATTACTATTATGCAAATGAATGCCGGCCTCGATACTGGCGAGATGCTGGCCTGCGTCAGCTGCCCTATAGGCTCGCGAACTACCGCGGGCAACCTGCATGATGAACTGGCGCTGTTGGGCCCGCCCTTACTCAGCGACGTTTTAGGCGCTATCGAGCACCACCAACAGCACAGTCGCCCACAAGACGACGAACTCGCCAATTACGCACATAAAATTCTCAAGCCCGAAGCACAGATTGACTGGAAAGACAGCGCTTTGGTCTTGGATTATAAGGTTCGAGCATTCAACCCGTTCCCTGTCTGTTACGGCGTGCTAGACGGGCAGCGCGTCAAAATCTGGCAGGCCAGTCCAATAGGGCGCACTGCCGCTGCGCAAGTACCTGGAACCATCCTGCGAGCCGACAAAAAGGGTATAACCGTCAGTTGTGGCAACGGTGAACTGGTCATTGAAGTGCTGCAATTGGAGGGCAAAAAGCCATTAGAGGCGAGCCAACTCCTCAGCGCCTACCACGCATTGTTCGCAGCAGGTAAACGCTTCACTTTGCCTGTGGCGAGCGCAAACACATGAGCATGGACGTGCGGGCGGCTGCCGCTCGCACTGTCGGGGCGGTGATTGGAGGGCTATCCTTAAGTCAGGTCCTGCCGGAGAAGCTCAACGATGTCGACGAGCGAGACCGCGCCCTACTGCAGCAGTTGAGCTACGGCACATTGCGTCAGAGCCCTCGACTCCGCGCAATTCTCAAGCAGTTACTGGACAAACCCCTACGCGACAAAGACCGAGACTTACAAGGGCTTCTGCTCTGCGGGCTATACCAATTAGACAATACACGGGTTCCAGACCACGCGGCTGTCGCCGCCACCGTCGATGCCACTCATGCGCTAAAAAAGCACTGGGCAAAAGGCATGACTAATGCGGTGTTAAGGCGTTATCTGCGTGAACGCCAACAGTTAACGCAAGCACTGGATAACGCAGCTGCCGTCAGCCATCCAAACTGGCTATTCCAAACAATATCCGCGCAGTGGCCGGCCGCGGCAGCTGCGATCATCGACGCCAACAACCATCAGCCCCCAATGACTCTGCGGGTAAACTCGAGCGAAACCTCCAGAGACGGCTATCTTAACCGTCTTAAAGAGCATGGAATTGGGGCCAAAGCGGGTAACCTGAGCGCGCATGCCATACAGTTGACGGCGCCGATCGATGTTTGGAAGCTGCCTGGATTCAGCGCGGGCAAAGTGAGCGTGCAAGATGAGGCGGCTCAGATGGCAGCCTTACTGTTAAACGCCCAGCCAGGAGAACGCGTGCTGGATGCCTGTGCTGCGCCGGGCGGCAAAACATGCCATATCTTGGAGTTACAGCCAAAACTGGCCGAACTTGTCGCCATGGATATCGACAAACTGCGCCTGCAAAAAGTGTCGGAAAATCTTCGGCGGCTAGGCCTAAACGCCACTGAAATAACCGGCGATGCGGCATGCCCCCCAACTGCACTGGAAGCCGCAAGTTTTGATCGTATTCTAGTGGATGCACCGTGCTCGGCCAGCGGTGTCATTCGCCGGCACCCTGATGTTAAGTTACTGCGCCGCGAAAGCGATATTGCACCGCTGGCAGATCAGCAGCTGCGTATTCTGCAGGGCCTGTGGCCGCTACTTAAAATCGATGGCCGGTTGTTGTACGCAACCTGCTCCATCCTAAATGAGGAAAACAGCAGCGTAATACAGCGCTTTCTCGACGAGCAAGACGATGCAGCGCTAGATGATACTGAAATAGCGAGCAGCCAGTCCGTCGCCTGCGGCCGCCAACTGCTGCCAACAAACGGCGGTACTGACGGGCTGTTCTTCGCTTCGCTGCAAAAAATCTAATAATAGTTGTGCATAATTGCGCCTCTCCAGTGCTTACAATCACCGAGCGATTTCTTTATCGTAACGGTAACGTTTAGTCTTCTTAAGTCACCAGAACACATCGAGCCATGAAAATTATCATTCTCGGGGCAGGCCAAGTTGGCGGCACCCTCGCCGAGCATCTGGCCAACGAACAAAATGACATCACCGTCGTGGATACTGACGCCGAGAAATTGCGCGCGCTAACGGAGCTTCTCGATATCGGCACGGTAGTCGGAGCCGCGTCTCACCCCAATACACTTTATCAAGCGGGCGCTGAAGATGCTGACATGCTTGTCGCTGTTACCAATAGTGACGAAATCAACATGATGGCTTGCCAAGTCGCTCATACACTATTCAAAACTCCGACCAAAATTTGCCGCGTTCGCTCACCCAATTATCTAACGCATCAGGAACAACTATTTTCACGGGACCATGTCCCTGTCGACGTCATCATCGGCCCAGAGCAGCTGGTCACACGAAACATCCAGCGACTAATAGAAAACCCTGGAGCGCTGCAAGTACTCGATTTTGCCAAGGGCCGAGTCCAGCTCGTTGCCGTAAAAGCCTACCATGGAGGGCCGATTGTCGGCCATGAGCTGAAAGAGATTCGCCGGCATATGCCGACAGTGGACACGCGGGTCGCGGCGATCTTTCGTCAGGATCGCGCCATCATCCCTGAAGGCGATACTGTCGTAGAAATTGATGATGATGTTTTTTTCATTGCGGCCAACGAAAACATCAAGGCGGTGATGTCTGAGCTGCGCAAGATCGACAAGCCTTACAAACGCGTCATGATCGCCGGCGGAGGCAACATAGGCGCAACCCTGGCGCAGAAACTTGAGAACAGGTATCAAGTGAAACTCATCGAGAAGTCCTACGCACTTTGTCGAACACTGTCCGAGCGACTCAAACACTGTATCGTCCTACACGGCAGTGGCTCCGAACCCCAGCTGCTTGCCTCCGAAAACATCGAGGCCACAGACGTCTTTTGCGCCCTCACTAACAGTGATGAAGCCAATATTATGATGTCGATGCTAGCTAAAAGGATGGGCGCTAAAAAGGTTATAACGCTAATCACTAATGCCGCTTATGCGGAACTGGTCGGCGACGAAATCGATATCGCCATATCGCCGCAGCAAATTACAATTGGCAGCCTATTAACTCATGTGCGTAAAGGTGATATCAGCAACGTGCACTCACTGCGACGCGGAGCGGCAGAGGCTATCGAGGTAACAGCCCACGGTGATGCTCGCTCCTCTAAGGTTGTCGGCAGGCGCTTAGAAGATATCACCCTGCCAAAAGGCGTCACCATAGGGGCCATCGTCCGCGATGAGAAGGTTCTCATCGCGCACCGGCACGTAGAAGTAGAAACTGATGATCATGTCATCATATTTTTACTCGATCGCAAGCAAATTGGAGCCGTCGAAAATCTGTTCGCCGTCGGCTTCGGATTTTTTTCCTAGGCAATGCACTTCTCTGTCTCATTTAAGATTCTCGGCATTCTGCTGATGTTGTTCAGCTCTATCCAGCTAGTGCCTCTAACCCTCGCGCTGTTGGAACAAGATGGCAGTGCCGCGGGGTTTGTTTCCGCAATCTGCATTACTTTTTTTTCCGGCCTATTAATGTGGCTCCCCCTGCGCAATGCCCGTCATGAATTGCGAATCCGTGACGGCTTCCTGATCACCTCTATGTTTTGGGCGGTACTGGGGTTATTTGGTGCGCTGCCTTTTGCCCTCGCCGACACACTGAATCTGACACCTGTAAGCGCGATATTTGAGTCTCTTTCAGGTCTTACCGCCACTGGCGCCACAGTGATCATAGGCCTTGATAGTCTGCCTCACTCTATTCTCATCTATCGCCAGTTACTCCAGTGGCTGGGCGGCATCGGCATTATTGTGGTGGCGGTGGCGATACTGCCAATGCTTGGGGTTGGAGGCATGCAACTATATCGGGCCGAAACAACTGGACCCTCGAAGGACAGTAAACTGACACCTAGAATTACCGAAACAGCTAAGGCACTTTTTAGCGTCTATTTACTCCTCACCATCGCCTGCGCCATCGCGTACTACGCCGTCGGCATGTCGGGCTTTGATGCCATCGCTCATTCTTTTTCTACGGTGTCGCTTGCTGGGTTTTCAACTCATGATGACAGCCTTGGGTTCTTTAAAAGTGATGCGGTTCTGGTTGTTGCCTCGGTATTTATGTTTATTTCGAGTATCAATTTCGGCTTACACTTCTTAGCGTGGCGGCGCGGGTCGGTCGCATCGTACCGTAAAGATTCGGAGACACGCTTTTATATTTCGGCCGTGTTGGCGTGCATGCTAATTACCATTTACTGCTTAGTCGTCTGGGGTATACACGGACATAAGGACAGCATTCTTCACGGTGTCTTTCAGGTTCTATCTATCATTACGACCACAGGGTACTCAACGGGCAATCTTTCTGTTTGGCCTATAGCCCTGCCGATTATGGCGATCTTCTTCTCCTGTATGGGCGGTTGCGTTGGCTCAACAACGGGCGGCATTAAGGCCATGCGCGTAATGCTCATCTATAAACAGGGTCTGCGAGAACTTAAACAATTAGTGCACCCCCAAGCGGTAATTCCACTAAAAGTCGGGGGGCGTCGCGTAGAAGCAACCGTGGTCAGCGCCGTGTGGAGCTTTTTTGCCGTCTACACATCGTCGTACATTATTCTATTGTTAATGCTAATGCTGACAGGAATGGATTTTATCACAGCCTTCTCATCGGTCGCGGCTGCGCTCAACAACTTGGGAATAGGCATCGCCGGCGTCGCAAATGGGTTCAGTGATATCAGCGAAACCGCCAAAGTGATCATGTGCTTTGCCATGCTGCTCGGACGTCTGGAGATTTTTACGCTGCTGGTGCTATTTACCCCAGCTTTCTGGCGCATCTAGCGTTTGCCGCGGTCTAGCTCCGTGTAAGCTTATCGTATATCTGGTCGCGTTTTTTTAATCACTTCATACGCTGCCTGGATCTCCTGCGCGCGCCCCGTCGCCAGTTTTATCATATCTTCAGGAACACCTTTGGCGATCAGTTTGTCTGGATGATTTTGACTCATCAGTTTACGATAGGCACGTTTCAATTCTTTATCGCCTATAGTGCTGCTGACCCCCAGCGCAGAGTAAGCATCTTCTAAACTATGCTCCGAACCCGGCACAGAGCCTTGCTGAAAGTTCTCCTGCGCGCTAGCCATACGCAGCATCAGTTCCAGCTGTGTGGCACTCAGGCCCATCAGGCCAGCGATACGCATTAGCGCAGCGTGCTCAGACGGCTCAATGCCCTTATCGACCTGAGCCAGCGAGATCAAGAACAACAGCAGAGTTTGTTGCAATTTCCTCCTAGGACCACACGTGGTTAAAAAACGGGTGACTACCGGCTCAATTTCAAAACCAACGACAGATCCCTGTCGGAATAGGTCAATCGCCCGCTGGCGCTGATCTCCGCTCAACCCCATCTGAGCAATGAAGCTCTCAGTGTGGTCTATTTCTGTGCGTGAAACATGGCCGTCTATCTTCGCCAAATATCCCGCCAGCAGAAACGTCGTCTCGAAAAAGCTATTCTTCACCCGCTCAACATTCTCTGGCGAACTGAAACGAAGTGCGTTATTTAGCCCCCTATCAAACATGTGCCCTATAAACACCCCAAAGAGTAGACCAAATACTCCGCTGACCGAGAGCCCAATTAGTCCACCAATCACTTTTCCGAAAAACATACACTTCCTCAGCTTAGAACCACATCCCTAGTTTGCGCTTGTGCCAGCCGCTGCGAAACCACAACCCCAGCGCACAGCGCGGTCTACACCAGTGTAAAACGCTGTGAATTAACAGAAGAATTTTACTTTTAGGTAAAGTCCGTATTATGACGTTAAAAGAGGCTGTATAATAGGCGGCTTTTTAGACTGACACGATGAGCGGACCGGTGGCACAAACCAATAGCGCAACGCCTACATTCCAACAGCTGATATTCAAGCTTCAACAGTTCTGGGCAGAGCAGGGCTGCGTTGTGCTGCAGCCGCTGGATATGGAAGTGGGCGCAGGGACATTCCACCCCGCGACCTTTCTGCGCGCAATAGGGCCTGAAAGCTGGAGCGCTGCCTATGTGCAGCCCTGCCGCCGCCCGACGGACGGGCGTTACGGAAAAAATCCTAACCGCCTACAGCAGTATTACCAGTTTCAAGTCATCATGAAACCCTCCCCGAAAGACTTTCAAGACTTGTATTTGCAGTCTTTGGCAGCATTGGGCGTCGATACTTCCATTCACGATATAAGGTTTGTTGAAGATAACTGGGAGTCACCCACACTGGGCGCATGGGGCCTGGGGTGGGAGGTCTGGTTAAACGGCATGGAAGTGACGCAGTTTACCTATTTTCAGCAAGCCGGAGGGCTAGAATGCTATCCGGTGGCCGGGGAAATTACGTATGGTATCGAGCGCATCGCCATGTATCTGCAAAGTGTAGAAAGCATTTATGATTTGATATGGTCAGATGGGCCTGCGGGCAAGGCGACATACGGTGATGTATTCCGTCAAAATGAGGTGGAAATGTCGCACTATAATTTCGAAGAGGCCGACGTCAAATACCTTTTTGCCGACTTCGACCAGTGCGAGCAAGAAGCGATGCGGCTAGTTAAAAAAGACTTGCCACTGCCCGCCTACGAAATGGTGATGAAGGCGTCTCACCTCTTTAATTTACTCGATGCTCGACACGCTATTTCTGTAACAGAGCGGCAGCGCTTCATCCTTAGGGTGAGAACGCTGGCTAAGGCAGTTGCCAAAGTTTATTTCAATGCCCGCGCAGCATTGGGCTTTCCGCTAGCGACCGAGACTTTGCGTGTAGAAGCCCTAAACCGAATACAGGCAGAGGCAAAGTAGCGCATGAACACTGATACTCTGCTAGTGGAATTAGGGACTGAAGAATTACCCGCAAAAACATTGAAGTCTCTGGGATTGGCATTTCGTGACGGCATCGTAGACGGATTAAAGGAACACGAATTAACTTACGGCGAGGCGCAGTGGTTTGCGACGCCGCGTCGTTTGGCCGTTCTCATTTCCGATGTTCAGTTAAAAGCGTCTGAGAAAACCGTTAAAGTTCTTGGGCCACCTGTAGATCGCGCTCGAGACGAAGCGGGAAACTGGTCGAAGGCTACCAACGGCTTCGCTAAAAAACAGGGCGTAACACCGGAGCAGCTGCAGACTATCGATACGCCTAAGGGGCCGCGACTAGGGGTCCAAAAAAACATACCCGGAATGGCGACGCGAGATGCACTCAACCCCATAATACAGCGCTGCATTGCTGGCTTGCCTATTGCACGGCGCATGCGCTGGGGGGCTAGTCGAGACGAGTTTATCAGGCCTGTGCATTGGGTTGTTGCCATGCTGGGCCAGGATTGCGATCACGGTAAGATTTTTAACCTACGTACTGGCAACACAACGCGTGGGCACCGGTTTCATAGCAACGAGCCAATCACACTAAATCATCCTAAAGATTACGAGTCGGCACTGACCAAAGCTAAAGTGATCGCCTCTTTTGATAAACGCCAACACATCGTTCGTAAACAGGTAGAAGCGCAGGCCGTCACATTAGGTGCTAGCGCTGTAATAGCGGCGGATTTGCTGGACGAGGTGACAGGGCTTGTGGAGTGGCCAGTGGCGCTTACTGGGTCCTTCGAGGAACGCTATTTACAGGTGCCGGCAGAGGCGCTAGTGTCCTCTATGAAAGAGCATCAAAAATATTTCCATCTGGTCGACCGCAAGGGCGGCCTTTTACCCCATTTCATCACAGTCGCAAACATCGAAAGCGCTGATCCACAGCAAGTCATCTCCGGTAATGAGCGGGTTATTCGTCCGCGGCTCTCAGATGCCGCCTTTTTCTTTGACACGGATAAAAAAACGCCTCTCGTCGACCGGGTTCCAAACCTGAGCAATATCGTCTTTCAACAAAAGCTGGGCAGCCTACTTGATAAGACTGTGCGCATAAGCCGCCTAGCCGCTGTGCTTGCTCCGGCCGTCGGCGCACCGGTTGCTTTTGCGCAACGGGCCGCCGAACTGAGCAAGGCCGACCTCGTGACCGATATGGTGCTGGAGTTTTCAGACATGCAGGGCATTGCTGGATGTTACTATGCGCAGCACGACGGAGAAGAAGCCGATGTCGCAGCTGCTCTGGCGCAGCAATATTGGCCGAAGTTTGCAGGGGATGGGCTTCCTGAAACCGCAACTGCCTGTACGGTAGGTCTCGCAGATCGATTGGATACACTGATCGGAATTTTTGGAATTGGACAGCCGCCCACCGGCTCAAAAGATCCTTTTGCGCTGCGCAGAGCATCATTAGCCGTTTTACGCATTTTAGTAGAGAAACGCTTAGACCTAGACTTGAGAGAATGCCTAGATCAAGCCGCAGCCCAGTATCCGGCAAACACCCTTGCCGACGGGACTGAAGCGCAAGTATTTGACTATATGATCGAGCGTTTTCGCGCCTGGTATGAAGAAGACAATATTCCCGCCGAAGTTTTCAAGTCCGTCAGTGCACGAAATCTATCCCGCCCACTCGATATCCAGCGGCGGGTAGAGGCCGTACACGCCTTTTCTCGGTTACCCGAGGCGCAAGCGTTAGCGGCAGCCAACAAACGCGTCTCCAATATCCTTGGCAAACTGGATAATGCCCATATTTTTAGCGATGTAAGCGCCAACTTACTCGTTAAGGCAGAAGAAAAGTTACTTTTGACCTGTCTTGAAGATCTCAGCAATACCTGCAGCAAGCATTTGAAACGCGATGAATACACCCAAGCACTGTCATGCTTGGCCGACTTGCGTGAACCCATAGATGCTTTTTTCGAAGGCGTAATGGTCAACGTGGAAAATGTCCAGCTACGTGATAACCGCCTTAATCTGCTGAAGCGTCTGCGTGATCTTTTCCTGGAAGTCGCTGATATTTCGTTGTTGGCTGTCAGCAAATAACGTCGAAACCTGTTCTGAGCAAACACGCGATGCTCATAACCCTATTCGACTGCACAACAGCGCCTTTGCAACATTGTGATTTTCGCCTTAAAGGATGCTTCTTAGTTTACACTTACGAGCATTGACAGGACATATTCCATGATACTGACCGAGAATCATTTAATCATTATCGCTGCCGTATTCGCCGCGACAACACTCATCCTTTTGCTCATCGGTATTTGGCGGGGCATATCCAACAAGCAGACACTAGCCGAATGCCAAAAGCACTTGCGGATACGCGAAGGCGAGCTAGCAGAAGCTAACGCACACGAACGCGGTCAGGCAGTCGCGCTTGAGCAGGCAAAACTGCAGTTGCAGGCCAAGTGTTTAGAGTCTTCGACTTTAACGGAGGATCTTGCTCAGGCTCAGTCCCGGCTCAACACGTCTTTACAGGAAAATACGCAACTGCAAACGCAGCAAGACGAGCGGGAAGACCGGCATCTAGAGCAAATTAAGCTGTTAAATGAAACTCGGGATAACCTCAAAAAAGAGTTCGAAAACCTCGCCAACAAAATTTTTGAAAACAAGGAGAGGCATTTTACAACGAACAGCCGGGCGTCACTCGAAGTCCTGCTAAAACCGTTTCGGGAGCAAATCACCGGGTTTCAAGCGCGCGTCAATGAAGTGCATTCGGAGTCGATTAAGGGCAACACCGCGCTTGAGAAAGAGATTCAAAAAGTACTGGAGATTGGCCTAGAAATGAATAGCCAGGCAAGCAACCTGACGGTGGCATTGAAGGGTGATAAGAAGGCTGTGGGTAACTGGGGAGAGGCACAGCTTGAGCGGACGCTGGAGTTGGCGGGGTTGCAGTCAGGGGAGCACTATGAGGCCCAAGCTGTCTATCGCGACGGGAAGGGAAAGCGCAAACTCCCTGACTTTATTATTAAGCTGCCAGACAGTAAAAACCTTATCATCGACAGCAAGGTTTCTCTCATTGACTATGATAGGGCCATCGAAGCGAACACGGATGACGAGCGGATGGATGCCTTGAATGCGCATGCACAGGCGGTCCGCAATCACATTGACGACTTAGCATCGAAGGATTACGTCAACCTCCCTGATATTGGAAGCCCAGACTTTGTACTCATGTTCATGCCTATCGAGCCGGCCTACATTGAGGCTATGAAACACAACAAAGGCCTGTTTAATTACGGCTACCAAAAGGGTGTGGTGATGGTTTCACATACGACGCTAATGCCTATTCTGCGCACAGTGGCAAACCTGTGGATGGTTGAACAAGGCAATCAGGAAGCGAAAGAGATCAGCAGCAGGGCAGGGGACATTTACAACCATGTCTGCCTTGTTGCGGATCGGCTGCACAAACTAGGGAATACCCTAAAGGCGGCTAACAATCATTATAACGACGCAGTAACAGGTCTCGCAGGCAAGCAGGGGCTTCACGGTAAAGTCGAGCGCTTTCAACTGTTGTCAACCCGCGCAAATAAAGAAATGGCTGCACTAGAGCCGATTCACGATGACATCGAAAATAATCGCCTCGAAATGATGATAACGGCCATTGACAACGATAGATCGCCACCACCGTTAGAAGACTGACCTGTTAGATATCTAGGTTAGCCACTGACAACGCATTGTCTTCAATAAACTCACGCCGCGGCTCGACTTGATCACCCATTAATGTAGTAAACATTTGATCGGCCGCAATCGCGTCCTCAATTGTCACTTTGAGCATGCGTCTAACATCTGGATCCATCGTCGTTTCCCAAAGCTGCTCTGGGTTCATTTCTCCCAGACCCTTGTAGCGCTGAATGTTATAGCCCTTGCGTGCCTCGGTCATTAGCCATTCCAGACCATCGGCAAACACGCGGGTTTGCAGCACCTTTTCCCCACGCTGAAAATAACCATCCTCTTCGATGAGGCTGTTGAGCGTTTCACCGAGCATGATCAGGCTACGATACTCGCCCGAAGAAAAGAACTCGTGGTGATACTCTGTTTCCGACTCTACCCCGTGGGACAGTAATTTTACCACGGGGAAATAGAGCTGGCGCTCATGATCTTTTCTTACCACAACCGAGTACTGAGACCCTTTGGGCGACACTGAAAGTAAGCGCTCACTAAGCTGCTCGCAAAAGGCGTTAACAGTAGGCTCTTCTTTCATTTGCTCCAGGGTAAGCGATAAACCATATACCATTTCCCACAACACTATTTCCGAATACTGGCGGCTAAGGCGATTCACCGTTACCGCGACAGCGCGGTAATCATTGACCAGCTGCTCCAAGCCACTACCCGCGATAGCAGGTGCCTCTGGATTAACAACGATCGAGGCCGACTCTAGCGCGGATTGTGTCAAAAACTGGTCGAGTGCTTCATCATCTTTCAGATACTGGTGCTGTTTTCCCTTAGCAATTTTATAAAGTGGTGGCTGAGCGATGAAAATATGACCGCGGTCAACCAGTTCTCGCATCTGACGAAAAAAGAAGGTTAAGAGAAGAGTTCTAATATGGGACCCATCGACATCCGCATCGGTCATAATGATAATACTATGGTAGCGCAACTTATCCGGGCTGAACTCTTCTTTTCCGATGCCACAGCCCAGAGCCGTCACTATATTGCCAACTTCTGCTGATTCGAGCATTTTATCAAATCGCGCTTTTTCAACATTAAGAATCTTTCCTTTTAAAGGCAGAATCGCCTGATACTTGCGATTACGTCCTTGCTTTGCAGACCCTCCGGCAGAGTCGCCCTCAACCAAATAAAGCTCCGACATTGCAGGGTCTTTTTCCTGACAGTCCGCCAGCTTTCCAGGTAGCCCCGCGATATCCAGCGCACCCTTGCGTCGGGTCATCTCTCTAGCTTTACGGGCAGCTTCACGGGCGCGGGCTGCATCGAGCATTTTTCCGACAACCGCCTTGGCTTCTAAAGGGTTTTCCATTAGGTAATCATTTAATCGAGCGCTCATGGCCTGATCAACGGCGGGCTGGACTTCTGAAGAAACCATTTTATCTTTGGTTTGGGAAGAAAACTTAGGGTCCGGCACTTTCACAGAAACAACCGCTGTCAGACCTTCTCGCGCATCTTCACCGGTGGTATCCACCTTCGCTTTTTTAGACAGCCCCTCGCGCTCAATATAGGCATTAAGACACCGGGTTAGGGCCGTCCTAAAACCTGTCAGGTGGGTACCACCATCACGCTGAGGTATGTTGTTGGTGTAACAAAGAACGTTTTCTTGAAAACCGTCATTCCACTGCAACGCGACCTCCACCTCAATACCATCCTCATACCGATGTTGGAAGTAAAACGGCGTGTTTACCGGCTTTTTATTCAAGTTAAGGTAGTCAACGAAGGCCAGTAAGCCGCCCTCATACTCATAGGCCTCTTCCTTGCCGCTACGCGCATCCTTCAGCAGGACACAAACGCCAGAATTCAAAAAGGCGAGTTCCCGCAAACGCTTGGCCAGCTGCTCAAAATGGAACTTGATATTAGTAAAGGTATCCGGAGAAGGCTTGAAACGCACCGTAGTGCCGCTTGTCTCTGTGGTCCCGATTTCCGCCAACGGCGCTTGCGGTATGCCATGAGCGTAAGTCTGCTCGTACAGTTTGCCACCGCGTCTAATCGTCAACACCAACCCTTCAGAGAGAGCGTTAACTACGGAGACCCCTACGCCATGAAGCCCTCCTGACACTTTATAGGCATTTTCATCAAATTTACCGCCGGCGTGCAGCACCGTCATCACAATTTCAGCAGCCGAGACACCGTCCTCATGCATTTCTGTCGGAATACCTCGGCCATCATCACTGACGGATACCGACTCATCAGGATGAATCACGATGCTGATTTTTTTACAGTGGCCGGCAAGCGCCTCATCAATCGAATTATCGACCAGCTCGAAGACCATATGGTGCAGGCCGGAACCGTCATCCGTGTCGCCAATATACATCCCAGGGCGCTTACGAACCGCATCTAAACCCTTCAATACCTTTATATTGTCCGAATTGTAATCTTCACTCATTAGGTTTCACTCTTAAATACACGTGTTATTTATGTAAGGTTTTTGTACATCATATCACTGCTCGGCATAGCCGTTTACAACACCCTGTTCCACGTGGAACATTGCTAACCCTTCACTTGGAGGCCACACCGACCGAATTTCACGTTGATCAATGCAGGTAATAAATACCTGTGACTTCAGCGAGGCTAACAATTCGCATACCAGTATGCTGTGTGCATTATCGAGCTCCGATGGCAGATCATCAATCAGGTAGGTGCATTTACCCACACCTAAACGGGCCATAAGCATTCCCTGCGCTAGCTTCAAACCGCACACAACAAGCTTTTGCTGGCCTCGCGAAAGCGTCTCTGCTGCCAGGTGGCCTGCCGACATTACCCTTATGTCCGCTCGTTGCGGGCCTGAATGCGTGTAACCTTGTTCCGTATCGCTAACAAAACCTTGCTGCAGTGCTTCACTATACGTTAGCTGCCGATCCCAACCTTGACGATATAGCAGCTCGAGCTCGACGAGAGAAGGGGCCAACTTTGCCATTATCTCCTTGAAACAAGGCGCTAAAATCTCGAAATAAGCTTTCCTATGCTCGTTAATAGCAGTGCCTGTCTGCGCCAAATCTCGGGTCCATGCGCTCAACTCTTCATCAGTGATTTTACCACGTCGCAGCAAATTATTGCGCTGTTTCATGCTTCTTTGGAAACGCTGCCATTGGCCAAAAAACTGGTGTTCCACGTGGAACACGCCCCAATCCAGATACTGTCGCCTCGCTCCTGGCGCTCCTGTCAGCAGCCCAAAACTGTCCGCGGTGATAATCTGCAATGGCAGCTGCCCTGCGAGCTCAGCAACCGTGCGGACCTGTTTTCCCCCTATCTTGATTTGCGCTTCGCCGCTGCGATTACGTTGAACCCCTATTGGCACCCCCGCCCGCGTCACGCCCTCTTTTGCTGCCGGCGAATCAACCGCTGTCGTCCCAAATACCGTACAACATGACGCGCTATGATTAATCAGCGACTTGACACTGCTGCCCCGAAAGGAGCGCGCCATTCCTAGCAGATGTATGGACTCCAGCACACTGGTCTTTCCACTGCCATTGCAGCCAAAAAACACATTGACGCCTTGCAAGTTCGACAGCTTCACATGCAGTAGGTTTCTTACGTTGCTTATTTGTAACTGCGTCAAGGCCACAAGGGTTAACGAGCGCTATACATCACAAGCCGAAAAAAACGCATTGAGGCTGCGCACAAGCTCAGGTTACTCTCAATTAAAGCCGCATCGGCATGACAACATAGAGCGAGTCGTCCTCTTCAGACTCCTCCAGCAAGGCACTGCTATTGGGGTCCGCCAGCGACAGCTTAATCTGGTCCCCACTAAGCACCCCAAGGACATCCAACAAATAGCTCACGTTGAAACCAATCTCTAGCGCCTCGCCAGAATAATCAATGGACACCGTTTCCTCTGCTTCTTCCTGCTCAGGGTTATTGGCAACGATATCCAAAGTATTTTCCGTAAGCTTTAGACGAACCCCCCTAAACTTTTCATTAGACAAAATCGCCGTTCTCGTAAACGCCTGACGCAACGACTGACGAGAGCCCTTCAGAATATTATTCGGCGACCGCGGCACCACTTTCCCATAATCGGGGAATTTACCGTCGACAAGCTTTGAAGTGAACGTGTATTCCCCGGTCGCCGCCCTAATATGATTGCTGCCTATGTTAATCTGGATGTCTGCCTCATCGTCCGTTAATAGACGGACGAGCTCTAAAACACCCTTGCGGGGTAGAATCACCTGGACACCCCCTTCACCAGTGACGTTTATCTTCTCTTTCAGCGTACACATGGCCAGACGGTGTCCGTCCGTTGCCACTACCCGCAGCTGCTTACTATCCAGCTCCCACAGCATCCCGTTCAAGTAGTAACGCACGTCCTGTTGAGCCATCGCAAAGCCAGTACGATCGATCAACCGCTTCAGCTGACCCTGCTTGATCGTAAGCTGGTGTGTTCCGATGCTGTTTTCAACGTTCGGAAACTCTCTAGCAGGAAGCGTAGACAGCGTAAAACGACTACTGCCGGACCTCACCGCCACCTTGCTTTCTTTGACGCTAAACTTGACCTCACTACCTTCAGGCAGCGATTTACAGATATCTAACAACTTTCTAGCGGGCACCGTTACTTCGCCAGACTCCTCGCCCGCAACAGCAAGCTGTATCCGGCCCACCAGCTCAACCTCTAAGTCTGTCCCCGTCAACGACAACCAATCTTCCTTCAGCACTAGCAATACATTCGCCAAAATAGGTAACGTCTGCCTGCGCTCAACAACGCCCGCCACCAAGTTTAACGATCGAACTAAGCTATCCCGTGAAATACTGAACTTCATAGTGATACTTTTCCTCTCTTACACTAATGCAATTTGGTGTCGTAAACAGGCGACAGCATATAAACGAACCTAAGCTTCGTTTATATGCTCACGTTGTCAACGTCCTTAACAAGTTTTTGTAATCCTCGCGAATATCCGAGTTTGTCTCACGAAGCTCCTTAATTTTACGGCACGCGTGGAGAACTGTCGTTTGATCTCTGCCACCAAAGCTGTCCCCAATCTCTGGCAGGCTATGATTGGTCAACTCCTTAGATAAGGCCATTGCCATCTGCCGGGGCCTAGCAACCGAGCGACTGCGTCGGCGAGACATCATGTCCGCTATTTTGATTTTATAATACTCCGCTGCGGTGCGCTGGATGTTGTCCATACTAACCTGCCTGTCCTGCAGCGCCAGCAAATCCTTCAGGCTCTCCTTGATCAACTCCATATCGATGGGCCTTGCTAAGAAGCGAGCACTCGCTATCACTCTCTTAAGCGCACCCTCTAGCTCTCTGACATTAGACCGTATTCGTTGTGCAATAAAAAACGCCGAATCTGGCGGCAGATCAATGCGGGCCTCGCTCGCTTTTTTCATTAATATTGCGACTCGGGTCTCGAGTTCTGGAGGCTCCACGGCAACTGTAAGCCCCCATCCAAAGCGTGACTTTAGCCTCTCCTCCAAACCAACAATTTCCTTGGGGTAACGATCACATGTCAGAATCATTTGTTGGCCGCCTTCTAGCAAGGCATTAAAGGTGTGAAAGAACTCTTCCTGTGAACGGTCTTTTTTTGCAAAAAACTGTATGTCATCTATCAGTAATGCATTAACCGAACGGTAGTAGCGCTTAAAGTCCGTAATGGCGTTTAACTGCAGCGCCTTAACCATATCGGCAACAAACCGTTCTGAGTGCAGATATACAACCTTTGCCTCTGGGTTCTGCACTTTTAAAGCGTTACCGACAGCGTGCATTAGGTGCGTTTTACCAAGACCAACACCGCCGTATAAAAATAATGGGTTATAAGAGGTGCCCGGGTTTTCGGCAACCTGGCGCGCGGCAGCCAGCGCTAACTGATTAGATTTACCTTCTACAAAGCTATCAAAGGTGTAATTCTCGAACAAATGATGCTGGTGATCCACTGGAGACCGGACGTCATCTACGCGGGGTCGACTCCGCTGACCCAGTGGGAACGCAGCATTCGCGATTTCGGGCTCAATACTACCAAGGTCGAACGCCCCTTGTTTACTCTCCGCTAACGCCAAGGGCTCAGGCTCAGCCACTATCGGCAGCGACACCGCCGACGTCGCTACCGGGCCAATTTCCAAAGCCACTTTAAGTGTGTCATCCGGCTGCAACTCACTTACGAGGGCGCATATCCGCTCCGAGTACTTTTCCACCACAAAATCTTTAATGAACCTGTTTGGCGCAAAAAGCGTCAGCGAACGACTGTCTGCTCTGGCTTTCAACGGTCGAATCCAGGTATTAAACTGTTGCGATGGCAGCTCGTCGCGCAAGCGACTGACACATTTTTGCCACACGGCATCAAGCAAAGAAAACCCCTTAAAGCCAGGCAAGCGTCCCGGGCTTCTGAAAAAAAAACAAATGTTCACAATTCGCGTTTGCGCAGTAATTCTACCCGGAAACACAACGCATAATACGCCCGAACACCCGAGTTATCCACAAATAAATACCAAAACGCTGAAAATAATTTTTCTATGTTATTCAAAGTGTTGCCATAGATATGGCGATATTATAACCGCATCAGCGAACATGCGGCAGAGCGAGCCTTTTTTGTGTATAACCTGTGTGTATCTTTTTGACAAGGTGTGCATTAATGCTCTAAACTAGATGGTTACGGGCCTGAGTTAAGCCATGTCGAACCGGGCACGGCAGCACTTTCTGCGATCAGTTTTTAAACCGAAATCGCAGCGTCTACAGCCCTAAAATAGTTGCACTTTTCATTGAAATAGCCCCTACATTTACATAAAATAGCCCACCGTTTTTCCGGGCGAATAGCCAGCTCAGCTGTCGTGTAAGACTGACAAGGTATCGCTCACTTTATCAATTTGGAAGATATACGATGAAAAGAACATTCCAACCCAGCGTTTTAAAGCGCGCTCGTACGCACGGATTCCGCGCTCGCATGGCCACAAAAGGCGGCCGCAACGTGGTCGGGCGTCGCCGAGCTAAAGGCCGCAAGCGCCTGACGGCCTAGAACTACAGCTTGGTTGGACAACTGACGAGCTCTAGATTCGGCAAGGACAAACGGTTACTCAACGCTAATGATTACACTCGAGTATTTGATAGCCCTGATGTCCGAGCCTCGCACCCGTCATTGTTGTTATTGGCAAAAACTAATGACAGGGCCAGTCATCGCTTAGGGTTGGTTATCGCCAAGAAGAACGTTCGTCTAGCCGTGCATCGAAATCGAATAAAACGAGTAGCTAGAGAGTTTTTGCGCACGCGCTCAGGCGATGAAACCAGCATCGACGTTGTGCTCCTCGCGAGACGCGGCATGGGTAATTTGGATAATAATGAACTATCCTCTATATTGCTGCAGCAGTGGCAAAAGCTGATGAGCCAAACCACTAAAACGATATCGAACAATAGCCAGGATTTCTAATGCGCCGCCTGTTGATTTTTCTTATCTCCTGTTATCAGGCTTGCCTCAGCCCCTTCATAGGTAATCATTGTCGCTTTCATCCTACCTGCTCTTCCTATGCCCAAGAAGCTATCAATCGACATGGCGTTTTTAAAGGTAGCTATCTGGCTGTACTGCGGTTAGCGCGATGCCACCCCTGGCATGAAGGGGGAGAAGACCCCGTTCCGCCCAGCACACACCAACACTAGGCGAAAGATACTCTATTATGGATTTGCAACGCACATTACTCATTGGCGCCATTGCTGCACTATCATTTATGTTACTTACGGAGTGGGTGAGCTTTACCGACGAAAAAAGCGCATCGGCAATACAAGACACATCGCGTCTAATATCCGCCACGGGGGAAGCGCCCACCATAATGCCTGCAAAGCCTGCCGCACCTGCAACCAGCACTGACGAAGACCTCCCAACAACCCCAGAATACAGTACCTTGGAAATCAACCCATCAACAGCCTCTGCTGTTGATAGCGGGCGTATTATCCAAATAAAAACTGATGTCTTACAGCTCGCGGTGGACCTGCAAGGTGGCGACATTATGGAGATTTCGCTGCCAAAGTTTTTGGCAGAACTGGACAACCCTAATGACCCGTTTGTCTTACTAGAAGATAATGAAACCCTCACCTATATCGCTCAGAGCGGACTCATTGGCCCAAACGGAATCGATAATGACGGCAGGGCGCTTTTTAACGCAGCATCTACTATCTACACCCTTAACCCTGGAGACGATTCACTCGTCGTAGACTTGCAGTGGCAAGGCAATGCGGACGTACGCGTCACTAAACGACTTACTTTATACCGCGGCTCATACCTGATTGACATAGACTATTTAATCGACAATAACAGCGTTGAACGCTGGCAAGCCAATTTATTTGGACAAGTGAAGCGCGGGAGTGCGCCGCCGCCATCCGATAACACTAACGCAATGGGTATGAAGCCCTTCTTAGGCGTCGCACTTACACAGCCCGACGAGCGTTACACTAAGTTCACCTTTGACGACCTTAAAGAAGAGCCATTCAAAGCCCAACTGCCCGGCGGCTGGATTGCGATGGTGCAACACTACTTCCTTAGCGCCTGGATTCCAAACCCAGACCAGATACAAACATATAGCGCACGCGTAACTTCCGCAGGGTTTAATATCGCGGGGTTCACCAGCCCTGCGCTGACCCTCGACTCAGGAAGCTCTGGCGTTATGGGCGCAAAATTTTATGCTGGACCGAAGGATCAATATCGACTGAAAGAGATCTCACCTTACCTAGACCTCACAATCGATTACGGATTTCTCTGGTGGATCGCGCAACCACTATTTTGGTTGCTAACAAATATTCATGCGTTAGTAGGTAACTGGGGCGTAGCGATTATATTACTAACCGTTTTGATCAAGGCGGTGTTTTTCAAATTATCAGCGGCTTCTTACAGGTCAATGGCGAACATGCGCCGCGTCCAACCCAAAATGGTCGATATCAGAGAGCAGTTTGCCGACGACAAACAGAAACAATCTCAGGCCATGATGGAACTGTATAAAAAAGAGAAAATTAACCCATTGGGCGGCTGCCTGCCTATTTTGGTTCAAATGCCTGTTTTTATCGGCTTGTACTGGATGTTAATGGAAAGCGTGGAGCTTAGACAAGCACCCTTCGTGCTCTGGATTAAGGATCTAGCGGTGATGGACCCCTACTTTGTTCTTCCACTAATGATGGGCGCTAGCATGTTCTACATGCAAAAACTCAATCCGCCGCCACCCGATCCAATGCAAGCTAAAATTATGCAATGGATGCCCGTTATGTTTACCTTCTTTTTCCTCTGGTTTCCGGCGGGGCTCGTTCTATACTGGGTCGTCAACAACCTGCTCTCTATGGCACAACAATACGTAATCACACGACGAATAGAAAATGCCGCCGCTAAAACTTAGCATCATTGGCTACGTTTAACGCGCTAGGTTTTGTGCCATGCAAGAAGAAACTATTGCTGCCATTGCAACAGCTTCCGGTCCTGGAGGTATCGGCATTGTCCGGCTGTCGGGTCCTCGCGCTTTCTCTATCGGAAACGCGATCACCGCAACCGCGCTCAAGCCCAGATACGCCCACTTCTGCCACTATCGCAACCCTGAAGGGACGATTCTAGATTCTGGTATAAGCTTGTTTTTCCCTGCACCAAATTCGTTTACTGGGGAAGATGTCGTAGAACTGCAGGCGCACGGTGGCTCAATAATATTGGATCTTATTTTGCGAGAAGTCTGCAAGCTTGGCGCCCGCCAAGCCTTACCTGGCGAATTTTCGCAGCGAGCGTATCTTCATGACAAAATAGATTTAACTCAGGCAGAGGCCATTGCCGATCTTATAAACAGTACAACCGAGCAAGCAGCCCTTAATGCTAGCCGCACACTACAGGGTGAATTTTCGAAAAGAATTGAACATTTAATAACCTTAATCACTGAGCTGAGGGTGTATGTTGAAGCCGCTATCGACTTTCCAGAAGAGGAAATCAATTTCCTTGAAAATAGCCAGATCTCAGCCAAACTGCTCGCCATCACTGACCAGTTCAATACTGTAATGAGTGAAGCCGCACAGGGCGCTCTCATCCAAGAGGGGATGAAACTGGTAATTGCCGGCAAACCTAACGCGGGAAAATCTAGCTTACTCAACGCTCTATCGGGGCAAGATACCGCAATCGTTACCGAGCTAGCAGGGACCACACGCGATGTCTTACGGCAGCATATTCAAATCGATGGCTTGCCTATACATATCGCTGATACTGCAGGTCTGCGCCATAGCGACGATATAATAGAACAAGAGGGCGTCCGTCGCGCTCATGCTGAGATTAACTCCGCAGACCGCATCCTACTAATTGTTGATGGCACCACAACATCAAACCTCGACGCTGAGATCAACGCACTTTGGCAAAATTCGCTAACACCCTCGCGACGCGACATTCCTATTACCATTATAAAAAACAAATGCGATTTAACTGATAGCCACCCAATAATACATCCGCTACTAGGACATACACTTATCAATCTATCGGTCAAATCCGGCGCAGGCATGCACTTACTGCGGACGCATTTAAAAGGCTGTATGGAGTTTACTGACGGAGGTCAGTGAGGGTTTAGCGCGCGTCGTCGTCATATAACTGCTCTCGAACAAGCGAGACATTTTTTTTTACATGGGAAAAGACAACTACAAGAATCAGGTGCTGGTGAGTTACTCGCCGAAGATTTGCGTCTGTGTCAGAACAGCCTAGGAACAATTACTGGCGCTGTTACTAGTGATGAATTATTAGGCGTTATATTTTCTAGTTTTTGCATTGGAAAATAACATTAAATTGCAAAGTAATACGCACAAATCGTTCAAATCTGATCCGTGGTTTCTTTACTTAATTTAATCTATTTAGTTTTTATGCGGTAGTTTTTTAGTCATTAATTGTGGGCAGCTGTTTTTGTTAAAAACATCTTAATATTATTTTAATAAACGCTGCACAAAATAGGCGGTTATACACAGCTCGATGTCACCCCCGAAAAATATCCACAAAAAGACCGAGGTTTCCCACCGTTTAACCACTGGTTTTGACCAGGCAATACCGTCGTTTTCCTACGGATTTTGATCGCTTTAACGATATGATTTATATATTAAAAAAGCAGTTTTCCACTGTCGTAGACAGCCCTAATAGTAGTAATAACAATAATCCTTATACATATATCTAAGTATATATATCTATATAGTGACGACAACGCTGAAAACTTTTAGATGTTTTTTTAAAACGTAGAAATAACTATAAATAAGGTTGGACGTGGTCTTCAAATAAGCGCAAGCTTTCCCATCCGATATCAATAGGAACTCCTCCAGTGAGTGGAGCAAGATGCAATGACCCCGTGTTTTCTATCGACCTCAATGCCTCCTCAGGTGACAAAATACGGTACTTCCCTTCCTGCTTTAATTCCTCGATATTTGAGGCAAAAGACTCTGCGTATGCTCTTCGGTTGGGATGCTGCCACTCGGCATAAGCGCGTGCATCGTACATTAAATGCTCGCCAATCGCTTTCCATGCGGCAGAAGGATCTTGACTAATAAATGTCGTAGACGGCTCTCCTGGTGAGATAACAAATCCACGTTCATTACACGCCTCTTTGTACACCTTGACTAAAGTATCATCATCAATCGCTGGACAGAAGAACAAACCTAATCGCGCAGCTCGCAGTGCAGCGGCTTTACTATTTCCACCAATCATTAGTAGCTCATTAATGTTAGAAACAGGAAGTGGGTTTAAATGCAGAGAATGTCCATTAGTACTCTCAGACTCGCCTTTGAGTGCCCGGATTAAAACATCAAGCTTGGCATCAAATAGTTGTCCACGCTCTGACCAATCAATGTTAAATAATTGATACTCCAGTTCTCGGTAACCTAGGCCGCATGTCACCGAAAAGCGGCCTCTTGCGATTTGATCTATTAAACAAATATCTTCTGCCAGCCGCAAAGGGTCATGCAAGGGCACCAATAGAGCGCTGACGCTGATGCGCACTCTTTTCGTACGTGCGACCATCATGCCGGCCAATTGTAATGGCGCAGCTAAGAAGCCATCAGGAGTACCATGATGCTCAGATAAACCCACGACATTAATCATTCGAGTGTCAGCCCAGGTGGCCATGTCTATCGCTGCGTGATATCGATCGGTTGGCGCATCTTTGCACATTGGTGATGTCCGCATGTCGAAGCGGAGAACAGTATTGCTGTTGGTCGACGATTGGTTCACAGCATATGTGCTAATAAGCGATTATGCTGTTTCAATGAGTTTTTTCGCTTTAATCCAAGCGCCTATAGTGACACCCATATTGTGTGGGTTATAAGCATCCTCCTCATACTTAAAAACATCATTCCCGGCATAATGCAAAATAGTAATGTTAGGTTCTTGGTAAATATTGCCGTCGCCTAAATCGCTCATTCGATTCATAACTTCTGCAATGACCCAGCCTTTGTCTTCGTCAATCGTATACCAAGTTACTGGAAATGCAGTCATTTCACTGGCAGGCCATTTATTCATTGTCTCTGTAATCCAAGTATGAATATTGTCACGGCCCCAAAAACGTCCATAGTGATGTTCAAAATAAGTGGCGTCTTGGGTAAAGCAAGCCGACCAATCAGTCCAGTCTTTAGTCTGCGCACCCTTTAACGCCGCAGCCTGATACTTTTCAAAAGCATGTTCAATTTCTATGCGTTCCCAGCGTGACATAGTGGCTATCCTCTCAGTTAGTTTCAGGGGTTAAAAAGTGCGCTCTAGCAATCGCATTAGGCTGATTAATGTGTTCTTGCCAAGCCGTAATAGTGAGGTTGCTAATAAATCGACCTTTCCTGCTCAGAATGCAACTCGCATAGGTATCACGCAATTGCGCAGGTCGTAAATAATCCAAAGAGAAATTAATTATCTTAGGCAGAGCAGCGGCATCCATACTGCCAACCAGGTGAAGCGCCGCGGCTTGCTCCATGAAAGCGCCTATAACACCACCGTGTAGCGCCGGCAGAGATGGGTTGCCAATAAACTTTTTATTCTTTGGTAGTATAAAAATAATATCTTTCTTGGATGGCTCGGCTTTAATGCCGAGAAACATCGCATAGGGAATCTTTTCTAGCCAATGGTGTAATGTTTCTAGGCAGGGCTTGTCGCGCGCATTGCTTCGTGATGTCATGGTGAGGCAGCGTCCTTGTCGGATGAAACAATCCAAGACAAATCGACTTCTGCAACTCGGACCCAGCTACCTGTAGCCCGCGCAATAGGTTTTTCTTTTGATTCACAATAGGCGATGCCTTCGACGAAAAGTATTTTTCGAGTTGCTTTGTAAACGCGTGCTGAGGCAAATATAGACATTCCTGCCGGCGCTATGCCTAAGTGATCAATCCGCAAGTCTAGCGTTGGCGTTACAGACGGTTCAGAGGCATCACTGCAGACGGTTGCCATCCCCAAGGTCTGATCCAGTAGCACCGTTAATACGCCACCATGTAATGTACCGGTTTCGTGGTTACCAATGAGGTGTGTTTGATAGGGCAGTCTTAGTGTCAGTTCTTCTCTTTCGATGCTCTCGACTTGAATCCCGAGTAAAGCCGCATGAGGAATATGGGCGTTCATTATTGTAACGAGATCAAATTTTTGGCTGTTGCTCAGGACAGGCATACCACACTCATTGAGCCGATAAGAGAACCATATGGACGAACAATAATGACAGTGCCATTGCCGAACGCGCTAGTACTTGTATGGTTTATATGCGCCTCGACGATGAGCCATCGAGGCGCAACATGGAACCTTACAGTAAAGGCGCGATGACTAGGCTCACGATGGCCATTACGTTAATCAGAATATTCATTGCGGGACCTGAAGTATCCTTGAAGGGATCGCCTACGGTGTCACCAACGACCACAGCCGAATGAGTATCCGACCCTTTTCCACCGAGGTTGCCTTTTTCTACATATTTCTTGGCGTTATCCCATGCTCCCCCGGCATTCGCCATCATTAATGCCATCAAAACACATGCCAGTAATGCACCTGCTAACATGCCGCCCAGAGACGCAGCACCGAGACCAAAGCCAACCAGCACAGGCGCTGACACGGCAATAACACCAGGCAAAATCATACGACGCAGCGCAGCAGTGGTCGCAATATCAACACATTTCTCTGTATCAGGCTCAGCGGACCCCTCCAATAAACCTGGGATTTCGCGAAACTGACGGCGAATTTCATTAATCATGTCGAAAGCTGCTTCGCCTACTGCGGTCATGGTGATCGCTGCAATTAAAAATGGAATCGTTCCACCAATGAACATTCCTACCAATACGACGGGATCTGTAACGGCCAAGGCAAAATCAACAGTATGAACCTGCACGGTCTCCACGAAGGCAGCGATAATTGCTAAAGCAGCGAGTGCCGCGGCACCAATGGCGAACCCTTTTCCAATGGCAGCTGTCGTGTTACCTACTTCATCGAGGCCGTCAGTTATCTGGCGGGTCTCTTCACCCATACCGGCCATTTCAGCGATTCCTCCAGCGTTATCGGCAACAGGGCCGTAGGCGTCAATCGCCATTGTAATTCCTACCGTGGCAAGCATACCCACGGCGGCGATTCCGACGCCATAAAGACCCGAAAGTAATGTAGAAATGTAAATAATCGCAGCCAGGAACAGAACAGGCAGAACGACAGATTGCATACCGACGGCCAAACCAGTAATCATAACCGTGGCCGCCCCCGTTTCTCCCGACTTAGCAATTTTCTTAACAGGTCCTCCACCGGTGTAGTATTCGGTGATTAAACCAATAAAGACGCCGCCTACCGCACCACAAATAACAGACCACCATATGTTGGCTTCCAGCCCCATAGTATCCATCATGAACCATGCCATTATCGCAAAAATAACCGGTGCTAATAACGTACCAGACCGCAGCGCCGCTTCTGGTGGCGCATTAGATCGAATACGAACAATTACAATGCCACAAACAGAAGCTAAAAGGCCAATCGTGGCTAAAGCGAGAGGCAGGAGCATCATGGCATCTCGCGTTGCTGCCACAGTTATTGTTGATGCGATTGCAACACAAGCAATCATTGAGCCACAGTATGATTCGAAAATATCTGAACCCATGCCTGCGATGTCACCGACATTGTCGCCTACATTGTCTGCGATAACGCCTGGATTGCGAGGATCATCCTCTGGAATGCCTGCTTCGATCTTACCCACCAAATCGGCGCCAACATCAGCGCTCTTGGTAAATATGCCCCCGCCTACGCGTGAAAACAAAGCAACTACAGATGCGCCCATGCCAAATCCGTGGATAGCGTGTGCTGTGCCAACGTCTCCACCGAAATACCAATAGACACCCCCTAGACCGACGAGGCCTAGCGATGCAACGCATAATCCCATTACGGAGCCGCCATAAAAAGCAACAGACAACGCCGTTTTTTGACCGTGATTGTGGGCGGCCACCGTGGTACGCACGTTAGCTTTCGTAGCAGCGAACATGCCCAGATAGCCCGCAGTCGCAGATGATGCTGCGCCAGCTACAAATGCGATAGCGGTGTTGAGACCTAGCGGCGAAACAAAAATAGCCACTAACAAGCATAGCGAGAACAGGGCTAACATTTTATATTCGCGGTGCATAAAGACCATAGCACCAAGATGTATTTGATCCCCGATTTTTTTGACCACCCCGTCACCGGCATCATGTCGCAGCATGATGTGATAAATAATAAATGCGACGGCAAGACCTGCAAGACCAACGATTGGTGGAATGATAAGGTATTCAGTCATAGAACAACTCCAGTGTTTTATTATATATAATATGCTCTGCATGCTACCTAAATTGTGGCAGCAGTGACAAGCGAAACAAACAAAAGTCTACTTTTGAAATGTAACAGGATATTAACGCGTCGTGGGTGAAATTGCCTGTAACAGGCGATCTGACTCGGAGAACACATGAAACACATAGAGGACAGCTTACAGAGCGTTGGTCAACAAACGATTTACTTCCAATATTGGTTGCCAGAGGCTGGCCCTAAAGCCATCGTATTAGTAGTCCATGGCGCCGGCGAGCATAGTGGCCGTTATCGGCATGTAGGAGAGTTCTTTGCGGCAAAAGGGCTGGCAGTTGTTGCACTGGATCATCGTGGCCACGGTTATTCTGATGGCAGAGTAGGTCATATAGACATGTTTGCTGACTTCCTCGCTGATTTAAGAGCGTTTAATAATGAGATAGAGCGCCGTTTCCCTGCTGTACCGATATTCCTTTTAGGGCACAGCCTCGGCGGTTTGATTGCGTGCAACTATCTTTTAGAGCAACAGCATCGGTTTGTTGGTTGTATTCTATCGGGTGCACTTATTACCTCCGATCTACAGCCGGGATGGCTACAAATGTACGCTATTCGGCTGCTGGCAGTGTTAACGCCACGACTGGGGGTAATGCAGTTAGATGCCAGCGGCGTCAGTCGTGACCCTGAGCAGGTGAGAAAATATCTTGAAGATCCACTGGTATTTCACGGTAAGGCTTCGGCGCGGATGGTGCGAGAGTTATTTGCAGGCATGGCGAGCTTGCAAGCGAGTGCCGTAGGCATCACTCTGCCGATGTTAATACTCCATGGTGGTGCAGATGTAATGACCTCGCCTGATGGGTCGCGTTATTTGCATGAACACATTGCTTCTGCGGATAAAACCTTGACGGTTTATTCCGGTCTGTACCATGAAATCCTGAATGAACCTGAGCGCCAAGACGTTCTTGATCAAATCCTCGCGTGGTGTGAGGACAGGCTGCCGGTTAGTTGATACACCAGTCGCGGCGACACCGGGCAACTTTTGAACAACAGGCATGGCCCTCGTATAATCTGTGATCTTAAACGGGAATGCACTTGGTATGCGAGGCCAGCAGTGGAATACCAACAACGGTTTGAAGTGATTATTATTGGCGGGGGGCATGCGGGAACGGAAGCCTGCCTGGCGGCGGCACGCATGGGGTGTCGTACCCTTCTACTTACCCACAGTGTCGATACGCTGGGACAAATGTCCTGTAACCCTGCGATCGGTGGTATTGGGAAGAGCCACCTCGTTAAGGAGATTGATGCTTTAGGCGGAGCTATGGCTCGCGCCACCGACCAGGCTGGAATACAATTTCGTGTATTGAACCGACGCAAAGGACCGGCCGTCAGGGCTACGCGGGCACAAGCAGACAGAGTGTTGTACAGGAATGCCATCCGCCAAATACTCGAATCACAACCCAATTTATCCATATTTCAGCAGCCAGTTGACGACCTGCTCGTTGAGAATGGCAAAATAGCCGGTGCGGTTACGCAAATGGGGCTTGTTTTTCGGGCGCCACGAGTGGTTCTTACTAGCGGCACATTCCTCGGTGGTAAAATGCATATTGGGTTAGAGAGCCACTCTGGCGGTCGCGCCGGTGACCCGCCGTCTATTGCGCTTGCAGAGCGCTTACGCGAGCTACCATTCCGTGTGGCGCGCCTAAAAACGGGGACGCCACCGCGCATCGATGCGCGCAGCGTAGACTTCTCCGGCCTGAAGGAGCAGTGGGGCGATCAACCTGAACCGGTAATGTCTTACCTAGGAAACACCGCCGAACATCCCGAGCAGCGCTGCTGCTGGATCACTCACACCAATGAGCAAACCCACGACATTATTCGAGGCGGCCTAGACCGGTCACCGTTATATTCAGGCGTTATCGAAGGAGTCGGGCCGCGCTACTGCCCCAGTATTGAGGATAAAATTCACCGCTTTGCGGATAAAAGTTCGCACCAGATTTTTATAGAGCCGGAGGGGTTAAATACGCAGGAGCTCTATCCCAACGGTATATCGACTAGTTTGCCATTTGATGTTCAGACTGAGCTCGTTCGTTCCATCGAAGGATTTCAGGATGCACACATCACTAGGCCAGGGTACGCGATCGAATATGATTTTTTCGATCCGCGGGATCTCAATGCAACCCTCGAGACAAAGGCCCTTCCCGGATTATATTTTGCTGGGCAGATCAACGGCACTACGGGGTATGAAGAGGCTGCTGCTCAGGGTTTACTGGCCGGACTCAATGCTGCTCTCGCGGTGCGTGAAAAGGAAGCCTGGGCCCCGCGGCGGGACGAGGCCTATGTTGGTGTGTTGGTAGACGACCTGATCACGATGGGCACTTTAGAGCCCTATCGTATGTTTACGTCGCGTGCGGAGTACCGGCTGCTGCTGCGTGAAGACAACGCAGACTTGCGTCTCACCGAGCACGGCAGGGCATTGGGGTTGGTGGGTGATGCTCGTTGGGAGCGCTTTGAAAGAAAATGCGATGCGATAGCGAAAGAAACAGACCGATTAGCGACCAGCTGGGTTCAACCTGACACCCCGCAGGCTGAAGCGCTTGCAGGAAAAATAAAAAATCCACTCGCCCGTGAATATTCTCTGGCTGAACTGCTGAAACGTCCAGAGCTGACATATGCAGACATCGCCGCGTTGGTGGGAGCGCCCAGTGGAGACCCCCAAGCAGTAGAACAAGTTGAAATACAAGCCAAGTATGCAGGCTATATTGAAAGACAAAAAGAAGATATTGCGCGCCTTCGTCGTAATGAGCACACACCGTTGCCGGCTGACTTAGATTATAACGCAGTTGACGGCCTGTCTCATGAAGTAAAACAGAGGTTAAGTGCTGCTCGACCAGACTCATTGGCACGTGCTGGACGAATACCTGGGGTCACGGCAGCCGCCATTGCATTGTTGCTGATATACCTCAAAAAAGGGGGCGCCTTGGTCAGGGATAGTCCGGCAGGCTCTGACAGCCAACGTAAGCTGGCCTGACTTGCAATCAGACCTCATTTCTCGGCTCCAACAGGGCTGTGACGGCCTTAAAGTGGTGGTTAGTCGCGATCAGCAGGCATGTTTAATCAACTATGTGGCTTTGCTGTCAAAATGGAATACGACCTATAATTTGACTGCGGTGCGCGACGAGGCAGACATGGTTGCCCGCCACCTACTTGATAGCCTAGCGATTACGCCTTTTTTAGCGGGTCAGCGTATTCTTGATGTGGGAACCGGGGCTGGGCTGCCTGGGGTCCCTATTGCGATACTTTTTCCCCAGCGAGAGGTTCACTTGCTAGATAGTAACGGTAAGAAGACCCGATTCCTTTTTCAGGTGAAAACAGCACTGGGCTTAGATAATATAGTCGTTCATCAGGCTAGGGTGGCGTCTTTCCGTCCGGTCGAGCCGTTTGATGCAGTGTTGTCACGGGCTTTTGCTTCTTTGCAGGATATGATGCAAGGTTGCCGCCACCTGTTGGCGCCTCAGGGCCGCTTGTTGGCGATGAAAGGGGCTTATCCTGCGAAAGAGCTAGATGCGATCGGTGGACAGGGTGCGCAGGTGACGGTTCACTCGCTCGCTGTGCCAGGTCTAGGGGAGCATCGGCATCTGATAGATATTACGCTGTAACACAGTGCGCGCCGACTCAAACACTACTGTTGCTAGGGGCAAGTTAATTGACCAAAATTCTCGCAATCGCAAATCAAAAGGGTGGCGTTGGCAAGACCACGACCAGCATTAACCTAGCGGCATCGCTAGCCGCGATGAAACAGCGTGTGCTGCTGGTTGACCTAGATCCACAGGGTAATGCCACCATGGGTAGCGGCATTAACAAGCACGATATCGAGCGCAGTATTTACGATGTTTTGGTTCACCGTGTGCCTATTCCGCTTGCGGCATGCCCTGCTGGCGACAGCGGTTATGATGTCTTGCCTGCTAACAGTGACCTCACGGCCGCTGAAGTGGAATTGTTAGACGCTGAAGACAAGGAGCGCCGCCTGAAGGTGGCGCTTTTGGAGTCTTCTAGCGAATATGATTACATAGTGATTGATTGTCCTCCCTCGCTTAATATGCTGACAATCAACGGCTTGGTTGCCGCTGGAGGAGTGATTATTGCCATGCAATGCGAATATTTTGCCTTGGAGGGTTTGGCAGCGCTATCGCGAACGATTGAAAGCGTGGCAGAAACGCTCAACAACGGCCTGCGGATCGAGGGCATTTTGCGCACGATGTACGATCCTCGCAACAGCCTTACAACGGATGTGTCAGCGCAGTTGCGCACGCACTTTGGCGATAAGGTCTATCGCACAGTTGTGCCCAGAAATGTGCGTCTAGCGGAAGCGCCCAGCCACGGCCTTCCAGCCATGTACTATGATAAAAATTCTCGTGGATCTAAGGCCTACATGGCACTGGCAGGAGAAATCATCCGTCGAGCAGAGGAGGAGGCAAAACAGCAGCCTGACAATGCTGTGATAGCGTGTAATGACGGAGAATAGATATGGCAGCTAAAAAACGAGGCTTGGGGCGTGGGCTTGATGCGTTACTTGGCGCGGGTACTAGCGCTCAACACGCTGACTCTCAAGCGCCTGCGGCCTTAAGTAACCCTGCAGGCGGTGTGGGCTTAGCATTAGAAAGGCTACCAGTAGACCTTATTCAGAGCGGCAAATACCAACCACGCCGGGAGATTGAGCCGGAATCTCTGCGTGAGCTGGCGGACAGTATTATTGCTCAGGGCGTTATGCAGCCGATCGTCGTGCGCCCTATTGCTGATCAAAAGTACGAAATCATCGCCGGCGAACGGCGATGGCGTGCCACGCAATTGGCTGGCTTAGATGTTATCCCCGTTGTTATTCGTGATGTTTCGGATCAGGCTGCGATTGCGATGGCTCTGATAGAAAATATACAGCGCGAGGACCTCAATCCGATAGAGGAAGCCGCGTCACTGCAGCGATTGCAGCGTGAGTTTGAGCTTACGCAACAGGAAGTGGCAACAGCGGTAGGGAAATCACGCTCTACGGTAGCCAATATGCTGCGCCTGATGACATTGCAGGAGGATGTCCGGCGCCTGCTCGAGCATGGTGACCTAGAGATGGGGCATGCGCGGGCGTTGCTAGGCTTAGAAGGCCCCGATCAATCTCAGGCGGCCCGCACCGTCGTAGGTAAAGGTTTGACGGTGCGTCAAACAGAAGCTTTGGTGCGCAATTGGTTTTCGAGTAATACGCGATCTCCACTCGCAAACGCTGTCGAGCCTAATATTCGAAATTTGCAAGACGATCTGTCGCAGCGCCTTGGGGCCGCGGTCAAAGTTCAGCATAGCGCGAAGGGTAAAGGTAAGCTCATCTTGCACTACAACAGCCTGGATGAATTAGACGGCATTTTGAGCCACATTAAGTAAATTTTACGATGCAGAACATAGCGCTCAAGGCTGGCACTAGCAGGAGGCGTTGTCCGTGCCTATCGTCCTCGGATGCGTGTTACGATCTGAGAATACGGACGTTTAGTGCAAGAGCAAAAACACGCCGTTGAACGGCCGGTGACAACTCAGTTGAACCTGCCGGATAATGCCCCTATAATGCGGGCCCGAAAAGAGGAAGGTCGGTGTACTTAACGACGATAGGCGTGACGCGAGGCGCTGATGGCAGGTGCTGAAATAGTCCGCACCCCGGTACACCGAATCACTTGGTCTCAACTGGCATTGCTTGTTGTGGCGAGTCTTTTTTTACTGATGGTCGATAAAGTTATTGCTTATTCGGTCTTCAGTGGCGGCCTTATAGCCATAGTGCCACAGTCATATTTTGCGTTTCACGCTTTTAGATGGCGCGGGGCGCAGTCAGCCAAAGCTAGTGCTCGGGCTAGCTATTTGGGCGAAGTGGGTAAATTCGCACTCAGTGCTGCTGGCTTTGCCATAGTGTTTACTATGCTGAGGCCCGTAAGTGGCTCGGCAGTTTTTGCGGGTTTTTTAGCAATGCTGGCGATACAAATCATAGGAAGTTGGTTGTTGCTTAGGCGCGACTGGCGGGAATAGACAGATTTAAGAGTTTTGATAGATGGCAGGTTCAACCCAAACCGTTTCAGAATATATTACGCACCACCTGACGAACCTGACTTATGGCAAATTGCCCGGCGGTTTTGAGCGCCGGGGTGAGGATGGCGCCATTACTACTGTTGGTGACGGTGGCGCTTGGGTGATGGCAAACGGTGCAACAGAAGCCTCAGCAATGGGGTTTAGCGCGATTCATGTTGACTCTATGATGTGGTCGATCGGTCTTGGTATTATTTTTTGTTGGTTATTTCGCCGAGTAGCGAAAAAAGCCGAGACCGGTGTCCCTAGCGGCATGGTAAATGCGGTAGAGATGATAGTCGAGTTTGTAGACAGCACTGTGCGCGACACGTTCCACGGACAAAATAAGATGATCGCGCCATTGGCTCTAACCATTTTTGTTTGGGTCTTGCTAATGAACCTAATGGACCTCGTTCCAATTGATCTAGTTCCTAAAGTGTTAGAAATTGTCGCCGGCGTACACTTCCAGAAAATTGTACCTTCTACGGACCCCAACATTACACTGGGCATGGCAGTAGGCGTCTTCATTTTGATGCTTTATTACTCGGTAAAAATTAAAGGTGTTGGCTTTCTTAGAGAGTTGAGCTTCACTCCGTTCAATCACTGGGCCTTTATTCCTGTAAATCTCTTTATGGAAATTGTTGGTCTATTAGCCAAACCCTTTTCGCTTGGCTTACGCTTGTTTGGCAATCTGTACGCGGGGGAAATGATTTTTATTCTGATTGCGGCCCTGTTCAGCGCTGGTGTCGGCTGGATGATTCCTGCTGGTCTGTTGCAAGTTGCTTGGGGTATTTTCCATTTGCTGGTCATCCCTCTACAAGCCTTTATATTTATGGTGTTGACAATTGTGTATCTCAGCATGGCCTATGAAGACCACTGATTCGATGTTTAATGTATGTTTTGCTTAATGTAACGATAGGAGAAAAAAATGCCTGAACTAATCTACGTAGCTGCCGCCATTATGATGGGCCTGGGCGGTCTTGGAGCCGCTATTGGTGTTGGCCTGTTGGGCGGAAAACTCATAGAGGGTTCTGCTCGTCAGCCTGAATTGGCGCCCAAACTGCAAGTTACCTTTTTCTTAGGCGCAGGCTTGGTCGACGCGATTCCCATTATTGGTGTTGGTATCGCAATGTATCTGATCTTTGTTGTCGCAGGGTAAGCCAACCAGCGGCGGGAACGGGGCTGCCCTGATCGCAGCCCCCAATAACCTGTGAGGAGCAAGGCGTGAATATTAATCTTACGCTTATCGGACAGATGATCGCATTTGTCTGCTTTGTCATGTTTTGTATGAAGTATGTGTGGCCACCTATCTTGGCTGCAATGGCAGAGCGCGAGAAGAAGATGGCTGACGGGTTGGCAGCTGCAGATCGTGCTGGTCACGATCTAGAATTAGCGAAGCAAAAAGCCGTACAGCGGCTTATTGAGGCTAAGCACGAAGCGGCCGCTATCGTCGATTCTGCTAACAAGCGCGGAATTCAGATCGTAGAGGAAGCCAAAAGCACAGCTGTCGTTGAGGCTGATCGCGTTAAGACTGCTGCTCAGGCAGAAATCGAGCAAGAGACTAATCGCGCGCGGGAGCACTTGCGTGGGCAGGTTGCCGCATTGTCTCTAGCCGGTGCTGAAAAGATTCTGGGTGCGGCAATTGATGAAAAGGCACATGCCGGTCTAGTTGATAAGCTGGCTGCAGAGTTGTAATTCGGGGGAGCTATGGCGGAGTTAAGCACAATCGCGCGCCCATATGCCAAGGCCGCTTTCGAGTATGCACGGGGCAAGGGCCAGTTATCGCAGTGGGATGAGGAACTGTTTGCCGTAGCGGCCGTGAGCCAAGACGACACGATGGACGGTGTGCTGCACAACCCTGCTTTGACCGCGGAGCAGCAGGCACAGACGTTAAATAGCGTATGTGGCGAACTATTGGGAGCTGAAACGCAAAGCTTCGTTGCAATTCTCGCATCGAATAAACGCCTTGCCTTGTTGCCCGAGATCCACTCTTTATTTGCTCAATATAAAGCAAATCAAGAAAAGTCGGTTGACGTCGAGGTGATATCTGCCTTTGACCTTGCTGATGCAACACGAGATAAATTGGCCGCAGTGTTAGGCAAAAAACTTGAGCGCGAAGTGAAGGTGCGTACGTCAACGGACGGCAATCTTTTGGGTGGCGTTTTAATCAGGGCCGGTGATCTAGTGATCGATGGCTCCGTGCGCGGCGGGCTAGACAAGCTCGCCGAAGCAATGAACTCCTAGACGTTTGGACATAGGATTGAGGAATAGAGCATGCAGCAACTGAATCCATCTGAGATAAGTGAGATTATCAAGCAGCGCATCGACCAGCTCGATGTCACTGCGGAAGATCGCAACGAAGGCACGATAGTATCCGTTACGGACGGTATTATTCGTATCCATGGTCTTGCCGAAGTTATGTACGGCGAGATGATTGAATTTGAGGGCGGCATATATGGGATGGCTCTAAACCTTGAGCGCGACTCAGTGGGCGCCGTGATTCTCGGAGACTACAAGAGTATTGCAGAGGGGCAGTCTTGCCGATGCACGGGCCGGATTTTAGAGGTTCCAGTAGGGCCAGAGTTACAGGGACGGGTTGTAGACGCGTTGGGGTTTGCTATCGACGGCAAGGGGCCTATCAATGCGGCAATGACGGACGCCCTTGAAAAAGTTGCGCCAGGTGTTATCGCCCGGCAGTCGGTTGATCAGCCGGTGCAGATTGGGTTGAAAGCGATTGATGCGATGGTGCCAATCGGTCGAGGTCAGCGCGAGCTTATCATTGGCGACCGGCAGATCGGCAAGACGGCGATTGCTGTTGATGCGATCATTAATCAGAAAGGCTCAGGCATTAAATGTATTTATGTCGCTATCGGCCAAAAAGCATCCTCTGTTGCGGCGGTGGTGCGTAAATTGGAAGAGCACGGAGCGATGGAGCACACGATTGTCGTAGCAGCCACTGCGTCTGATCCAGCGGCGATGCAATATCTAGCGCCTTTTGCGGGCTGCACTATGGGGGAGTACTACCGTGATCGCGGTGAAGATGCCCTGATCATTTACGATGATCTGACCAAGCAGGCCTGGGCTTACCGGCAGATATCATTGTTGCTGCGTCGGCCGCCTGGCCGGGAAGCCTACCCTGGCGATGTTTTTTATCTTCACTCGCGATTGTTGGAGCGCGCAGCGCGCGTCAACGCGAAATACGTAGAAGACTTTACTGATGGTGCCGTGAAAGGCAAGACCGGTTCGCTAACCGCGCTACCTGTGATTGAGACTCAGGCGGGGGACGTCTCTGCCTTCGTTCCTACCAATGTGATCTCTATTACCGACGGTCAGATTTTTTTGGAAGCGGACATGTTCAACGCGGGCATTCGTCCGGCGATGAATGCGGGTATCTCTGTGTCGCGGGTCGGGGGTGCGGCTCAAACCAAGATCATTAAAAAATTGTCCGGAGGGATTCGAACAGCGTTAGCACAGTATCGTGAACTTGCTGCTTTCTCTCAGTTTGCGTCGGATCTAGATGATGCCACGAGGGCACAGCTCGATCACGGTGAGCGCGTCACCGAGCTGATGAAGCAGAAGCAGTATTCGCCGCAGAGTATTTCTGAGATGGGGTTAGTGCTTTTCGCCGCCGATAAAGGTTACTTGGAAGATATTGAGGTTGATAAGATTGGTGATTTTGAAAGTGCGTTGCTGTCTTATATGCATTCAGAGCACGGAGATTTAATGAGAAGTGTTGCTGCTTCAGGCGATTACAACGACGAAATCGATGCCAGCTTTAAGGCTGCGATCGAGACGTTTAAAAGCACGCAGACCTGGTAAGGTCGAGGACGCGTAAATGGCAGCTGGAAAAGAAATACGGACTAAGATCTCGAGCATTCAGAGCACGCAGAAGATCACTAGTGCAATGGAAATGGTTGCGGCAAGCAAAATGCGCAAGGCTCAGGAGCGTATGCAGCTAGGCAAGCCTTACTCTAGGCGTATGCGCGCAGTTGTTGGCCATATTGCTAATGCTGCGCCAGAATATAAGCATATGTATATGGAAACGCGTGAAGTAAAGCGCGTGGGCTACATCGTTGTATCCACCGACAGAGGCCTATGTGGCGGTCTCAACATGAACCTGTTTAAAACGACGGTCAGGTCAATGAAGGACTGGAGCGATCAGGGAGTTGATGTAGATCTTAGTTTGATTGGAGCCAAGTCGGCAGCGTTCTTTGGTAGCTTGGGCGGCAATATAACTGCCGCCGTGCGCGATTTGGGGGAAGAGCCATCGCTATCAAGCTTGATTGGTGGCGTGAAGGCCATGCTGGATGCCTATGAAGACGGGAAAATAGATCGACTTTACTTAGTCGGAAACCAGTTCGTTAATACCATGACTCAGCAGCCTGCGGTGGAGCAGTTGCTGCCGCTGGAAGCAGAGCAGAGCAACGAGATGAAACATCACTGGGATTATATTTACGAGCCTGATGCAAAAGAGTTACTGGAAGACCTGCTAACACGGTATATCGAGTCGCAGGTGTATCAGGCCGTGGTGGAGAACGGCGCTTGTGAGCAAGCGGCACGGATGCTGGCAATGAAAAATGCCACTGAAAACGCGGGGGATTTAATAGATGACCTGCAATTAATTTACAACAAGGCGCGACAGGCCGCGATTACTCAGGAACTGTCCGAAATTGTGAGTGGGGCGGCTGCGATTAGCTAAGGCCAATCAAGCACAAGCAGTATGAATAAAGACGGGGTTTTGGGCGATGGCCCAAGCCAGCCAGAATTGAACTTTGATCTAGAGGATCCGAACATGAGCAGCGGACGAATCGTACAAATTATTGGCGCCGTACTCGACGTTGAGTTCCCGCGTGATAGTGTGCCGCGGGTATACGATGCATTAAAAGTAACAGAAAAAGATCTGACGCTAGAGGTGCAGCAGCAGTTAGGTGACGGTGTTGTTCGAACGATAGCTATGGGATCGTCGGAGGGCATCAGCCGAGGCTTAGCAGTCGATAATACAGGCGAGCCCATCTGTGTCCCCGTTGGTATCGAGACACTAGGTCGCATCATGGATGTACTGGGTAACCCGATCGACGAATGTGGTCCGATTGGAGCCAAAGATACGGCCTCTATTCATCGAAAAGCGCCAAGCTATGAAGACTTGGCGGCGTCAAATGAGCTGCTGGAAACGGGCATAAAGGTTATTGACCTCGTATGTCCTTTTGCCAAGGGCGGCAAAGTGGGCTTATTTGGAGGAGCCGGTGTTGGTAAAACCGTTAACATGATGGAGCTTATCAACAACATCGCGACTGAGCACTCAGGCCTGTCTGTATTTGCGGGGGTAGGAGAGCGCACAAGAGAAGGTAACGACTTTTACTTTGAGATGCAGGAATCTAAAGTTGTGGATGTTGAGAATTTTTCCAACTCCAAAGTTGCGATGGTGTATGGCCAGATGAATGAGCCGCCCGGAAACCGATTGCGTGTAGCATTGACCGGGCTGACGATGGCTGAAAAATTCCGCGACGAAGGCCGGGACGTGTTGTTGTTTATTGACAATATTTACCGCTATACGCTTGCGGGAACCGAAGTGTCGGCACTGTTAGGTCGCATGCCCTCTGCCGTTGGTTATCAGCCGACACTGGCAGAAGAGATGGGCGTGCTCCAAGAGCGAATTACCTCCACGAAAGTGGGCTCCATTACGTCAATTCAGGCAGTTTATGTCCCGGCGGACGACTTGACTGACCCGTCACCCGCGACAACCTTTGCTCATCTCGATTCAACTGTAGTACTGAGTCGCGATATTGCAGCGAAAGGCATCTATCCTGCGGTCGACCCACTCGATTCAACCTCACGCCAGCTTGATCCTCTTATCATTGGCCATGAGCATTATGATACCGCTCGCGGTGTGCAAAACGTGCTGCAGCGCTATAAGGAGCTCAAAGATATTATTGCTATTTTGGGTATGGACGAGTTGTCCGAGGAAGACAAACAAACGGTAAACCGTGCCCGTAAAATCGAGCGCTTTTTGTCCCAACCTTTTCATGTCGCCGAAATTTTTACAGGCTCACCGGGTAAATATGTGTCATTGAAGGAAACGATTGCCGGATTTCAGGGCATCCTTTCAGGCGAATATGACCACTTGCCAGAACAGGCCTTTTACATGGTCGGCGGCATAGATGAAGCCGTTGAGAAAGCTAAAAACCTGTAAGCACAAGGGCGCTAGAGAGATTAAGATATGTCGATGACAATCCACTGTGATATCGTCAGTGCAGAAGAGGAAATCTTCTCTGGTTTGGTAGAGATGCTTGTCGCCACAGGCAGCGAGGGCGAGCTGGGCGTTACGCATGGACACGCGCCGCTGCTGTCAGCGCTGGTTCCTGGAGCGGTTCGCATTGTTACCCAGAATGGTGACGAGCAGGTGTACTATGTGTCCGGTGGTTTCCTAGAAGTGCAACCGGGAGTGGTTTCTATTTTGGCGGATACGGCTATCCGTGCCGGCGATGTCGATCAGGCGGCTGCGGAAGAAGCGCGCAAAGAGGCAGAGCAAGCAATTGCCAATCAAACCGGAGACTTCGACTACGGGCGTGCATCTGCTCAACTGGCAGAAGCGGCAGCCCAGCTGGCGACGCTGCGAAAAATGAAAAATAGATCAGGCCGCGGCTAGCTACGCCGTACTCCATTCCGCCGACGTTAAGCAGTCTTTTCTGGCCAAAATAAGAACAGTGTTATAGTACATGACCCGCCCGCATGTGGGATGCGCTCTGTTTCTAGTGGCGATTACCAATGGGCAGAGTTACTCCTTCGCTTGACGCCGCCCGTTTACACAATTACCGTTTACCATCCGTTTTTTCGGTGGTGCTTGGTGTTATCTCGCTAGCAGCGCATAATACAACTTGGAAAAATCGCAAGATTTGTTTGCTAGGGACGCTAATATACAGGGCGGAAAAGCTATCGTTATGAAACTGGAAGTTATCATTCTCGCCGCGGGTCAAGGGAAGCGGATGAAGTCTCCACTACCCAAGGTACTGCATGCTCTAGCGGGCACGCCTTTGTTGGAGCATGTGATACGCACAGCACAGGGCCTTGAGCCTGCTGCTATCCATGTTGTGATCGGACATGGTAGTGAGCAGGTACAGAAGGCCTTGGCTCATTACGATATCAATTGGGTTATACAAGAAGATCAATTAGGTACCGGACATGCGGTGTTGCAGGCGCTGCCCTATATTTCTGGCGGCGGTGTTATATTAGTTCTCTATGGCGATGTGCCATTAATTCGTCTATCCACTCTGCAAAACCTGGTACAACATGCCCAAGCCGGCCCTGCTTTATTGACCGCCAAGCTGGCAAACCCTATCGGTTATGGCCGAGTATTGCGCGATGCACACGGCGCTTTGGTTGCAGTAGTAGAGGATAAAGATGCCACACCGGCGGAACGCGAAGTTCAGGAAGTAAACACCGGGCTAGTTGCCGCGCCACGGGGCGATTTCTTGCGGTACTTGCCATGTGTCAAAAGGGATAACCAACAAGGAGAGTATTATCTCCCTGACATACTGAGCTTGGCGGTTGCTAATGGTAAAGCCGTGTCCTCTTGTACAGCGGAGTCAGAGCTGGAGGTTCTTGGGGTCAATGACCGCGTCCAGCTCAATCAGGTGGAGCGCGAGTACCAGCGGCGGCTGGCAGAGCAGCTAATGCGTGAGGGTGTCAATATAGCTGATCCGGCACGGCTAGATATCCGTGGCAGCCTGTCTTGTGGCGCAGACGTCTCAATTGATATCAATGTTGTCTTTGAAGGCACAGTGACTCTTGGAGATAACATAACGGTCGGGCCAAATTGTGTGCTATCCGACGTCAGTGTGGCGGACGGCTCGATTATTCATCCCATGAGTCATTTGCAACAAGTTGTCATTGGCAAAGATTGTAGCGTTGGACCCTATGCTCGGTTACGCGCAGGCACTATATTGAGTGACGGAGCCCGCATCGGTAATTTTGTTGAAACCAAGAAAGCCAGTATAGGGCCCGGCAGCAAGATCAACCACTTAAGTTATATTGGTGATTGTGATTTGGGCGTGGAGGTTAACATTGGCGCGGGCACGATTACCTGTAATTACGACGGCCTTAATAAGCATAAGACCGATATCGGTAATGGTGTCTTTGTTGGGTCCAATAGTACTCTGGTGGCGCCTTTACAGATTCATGAGCAAGGATTTGTTGCTGCGGGCTCAACGATTACGAAGAGCATTGCCAAGGGCGAGTTGGCGGTGAGTCGAGCCCGGCAGCGCAATGTCGAGGGCTGGGTTCGTCCCGGTAGGCGAGACACTAAGGACTGATTATGTGTGGCATTGTTGCCGCCGCCGCGCGGCGCGAAGTTTCTGAAATCTTGCTAGAAGGTCTACGACGCCTCGAATACAGGGGGTATGACTCCGCCGGCATGGCGCTAATCGATGATGAGTTTGACTTAAAGATACACAAGCGCAAAGGCAAGGTTGCAGAGCTGGAAAAGGCTCAGCTAAAACAGCCCTATCATGGCAATACGGGTGTCGCTCACACCCGTTGGGCAACGCATGGTGAGCCTTCTGGCGTCAACGCGCACCCCCATATCTCTGGGCTGCGTGTTGCGTTAGTGCACAATGGAATTATAGAAAATCACGCAGCATTGCGCGCGGAACTCATCGAAGACGGTTACGAAATTGCATCGGCCACCGATACCGAGGTTATTGTCCATCTTTTGCATCGCAGCCTTGCCATTGGTGGGTCATTGCTGCAAGCCATGCAGAAAACGGTGGTTAAACTCGAAGGTGCTTATGCCTTAGCCGCGGTAGATATCGAAAACCCCGACACCGTTGTAGGTGCGCGGACAGGCAGCCCGCTGGTCGTAGGTGTCGGTATAGGCGAAAACTTTTTGGCCTCTGATACGATGGCGTTACGCCAAGTAACAGATCGTTTTATTTATTTGGAAGAAGCAGACCTCGTGTGCATTACTCCAGACAGCCTAGAGGTATACAACGCTGATGGCAGCAAGGTTCAGCGGCAAGTAGAGCGAATAAAAGAAGGTTTGGAAACGACGGATCTTGGCAACTTTGATCATTACATGATTAAAGAAATATTTGAACAGCCGGAGGCGCTCGAGGCAACATTCGGCGGCGCGATTAATGCCGAAAAAGTCGAGAATCACTTTGGCGATGACGCACCGGCGTTGTTCGATCAAGTAAAACAAGTACAAATTGTCGCGTGTGGTACCAGTTACCATGCCGGGCTGGTCGCTCGTTATTGGCTGGAGGAGATCGCTGGGGTGAGCTGTGACGTTGAAGTGGCTTCAGAGTTCCGTTATCGCAAGCGCGTGCAGCATAAAGGCACTTTGTTGGTTGTTATTTCTCAGTCAGGCGAAACTGCAGACACCCTGGCGGCACTGCGTAACGCCACCGCTGATGAATTCATAGGCAGCCTGGTTGTGTCCAATGTGGACAACAGTTCTTTGGTCCGAGAATGTGATTTGGTGTTTTTGACACGCGCCGGCATTGAAATTGGGGTTGCGTCAACAAAAGCATTTACAACACAGCTAGTAGCCCTGCTAATGTTGACGCTGGTATTGGGCCGGCGTCGCGGACTGCCAGATAGCCGGCAGAGGGATATCATTGCAGCTCTGCAATCTCTGCCAGAGTGTGTGCGAGAAACACTTGAGCTTAATGAATCTATACAGCGTTTGTCGGAAGCTTTTATACCTAAAAGACATGCGCTTTTTCTTGCAAGAGGTATTCAGTACCCAATTGCAATGGAAGGTGCTCTTAAGTTGAAGGAAATTTCTTATATTCACGCTGAGGCCTACCCCGCGGGGGAGCTAAAACACGGACCGCTGGCACTGGTCGACAGCGACATGCCCGTCGTTGCCGTAGCGCCTAATGATGAGCTCCTGGAAAAATTAAAATCTAATTTGGAAGAAGTGCGCTCGCGCGGTGGAGAACTGTTTGTGTTTGCAGATACAGAGGCGGGGTTTGCTAATGAGGCTCGAGTGAAAATTTTGCCCGTGCCTAACTGTCCAGAGGTGATCAGACCAATCGTTTACACGGTCGCACTGCAGCTGTTGTCTTACCATGTGGCTTTGCAAAAAGGCACTGATGTCGATAAACCGCGTAATTTGGCTAAGTCAGTTACCGTGGAGTAGACTATAGCAGCTAAGAACTGGATGGTTTTTAATGATAATAGATAACGATGGGTTTATTAAAAAATTCGTTATCTTCACATTTTGTATTGCTGCAATCCATTTCCTATTAGAGAGTCTTTATACAGTCCAATTTGGACAATTATTTTTAGGACTATTGCCTGACTTAATTGCCGACGCACTTTTAGTAACGGGCGGTGTCCTCGTTTTGAAAAATACAAAAGCAATAGGTATTTTATGCGGGGCATGGGGGTTTATCTTTTGTCTTCATTATCGCGCTTGGGCATGGTGATTTGAATTACTAGAAGCCGGTTCGGCTTCATCAGTCGATGAACTAACAATGATTGTTTTGGCGTCTACTATGTTTATTTCAATAGTCAGTTTCGTATTGACGCTATTAATGTGCTTGCCAAAGAACCCGTAGAATTATTCACTGTTTCGATAGGCGCCGTTACTGCGGAGTAATTGCTGGTGATAACGGATAGGGGGTAGCGCAACGACCAGTGGATTTCCCTATACCTGCCCCACGGTATCTTTATAGCATTATGAGGAGTTACCGCCCGGCGCGAACAACGCTCAGACGGTGAAAGACGCTAATTACTGTCGGCGGAATTGGCTTTTTTGAAATCGCGTAGGGCAACATTAAATCCATTTGCGACTTCTTCTTCAGCCGATACAGAGGCGTTGTATTCATTGTTTAGCTGTTCCAGAGTCTTTTGCAGGTCGGGGCCAGGAGAGTCACCTGCGGCAGCCACTTCGGCCGCGGTTACGAGTGGATCTAAGCACGCTCGGTACTCCGTATTTGCGGCCTGAAAGGCCTTGACCGCTTTTTGCGCGGCGAGCATCTGTTCCATACTTGCAGTAGTGCCATCGGGGAGTGTGGGTGACGGCGGCGCTGTGCAGTCGTCAGCAATGGTTGCTGTGCTGCCTAAGATCAAGCTAATCAGAGCCAGTTTGATATAATTCATCGCAAATACCTCATCTTCTAAGTGTTTTTAGTGTGCTGATGGTCCAACATGCAAAACAGTAACAGGACAACGGGCTTCTGCCAAGTCGGGTCTAGGCGTTGCCGGCAGCTTACTCACGGCCAACCCATAATTTATTCAGGTCTAATGTTGCCTCCAACTCGCGCGCTACTTGCGTGGCCGAGCTTTTGTTGGCCAGCCCTACCACCCTAACGCGATAATATGTCTTGCCCTCGTTGGTGCTGGCCGACACGATAACCTTGCCTGCGGCGGGCCGCACCTTGGCCATCCATCTTTCCGCAGCGGCGCGCGTGCTGTAGGAGCTAACATTGACGAACCAAACACCTGAAGACATTGTTGCGGAAGGGGTGGTCGTTGCAGGCATAGGGGTGGGAGAGGCCTCTGGCGCTGGGGGGTCAGCATTGTCGGATGCCGCCAGCTTTGTTCCCGCGGAGGTGGACGTGTCGGTCAATTCATTGCTAGTTTGGAGCAAGGCTTTGCGATCGTCTAGTTGAACCCGAAGCCCAGCAACAACATTAGTCAGTTGTCGGTTTTCACGCACAAGCGCTTCCGCATTTATGCTCAGCGCGTCATACGACTGCTTCAGCGTTCGTAGTGCACTTCTGCTAGCGTCTGCATCCTCGAGGCCGGACACCGTGGTCAGAGTTTCTCGTAGCTGACGAAGTTCTTCCTTGACCTCGGCACGCTCTTGTATGACGCCATAACTACCCGCGGCCAATAGCATCAGTGCAACGGCTGCGACAGCAATTAGGCCTAACGGCCATGACTGTGCTTTATCTTCGTGTTCATCGCTAAAGTCCACTTCGCCTTCGGGCCAATCCTCCGTCCCTTGAGCAAGAGGCGGGTCAGGGTCATAACGTTCTTCACCACCTTCCTCGAACGATAATACATCTTGCTGTTCATCATCTGAGTTCGCGCTGTCAAACATCGTGTCTTGAGTGTCATTATCGTTACTGTAGACGGAGTTGTAGTCGATATCCCTGTCCGGCTCCTCATATTCATAGTCATTATTGGCCGTGAAGCCTCCAAAGCGGTCCCCGTGACCCTGTGTGTCATCTTTGGATTCGACACTGGCTGACGCTTGATTGTCACCATCTGAATTTTCGTGATTGTCTCTGGACATGGCGTAACCGTACCTGAGTATCAAGATAAGTCATTTTGATCATAAAATGCACGTAAGGCAATACTAATGCCGAGTGTTGATAAAGAATAAGGCTACGACCCTTGGTTCGAATGTAGTTAGAATAGGAGTATGGACGTATCTGATATTCTCTCTCCTCTTAACGAAGCCCAGCGCGATGCCGTTGCCGCCGAAAACCAAAACATGCTTGTATTAGCTGGTGCCGGCAGCGGCAAAACCCGGGTGCTTGTGCACCGCATCGCATGGCTAATTAGAGCGGAGGACTTTTCTCCGTGGTCAATTCTGGCTGTGACCTTCACTAACAAAGCGGCTCGAGAAATGCGTGGCCGTATAGAGGAGATGTTGCAGATACCTTCGCACGGCATGTGGGTCGGCACTTTCCATGGCCTCGCCCACCGGCTGTTGAAGGCGCATTGGCAAGAGGCCGGTTTGCCACAAAACTTTCAGATACTGGACAGTGACGATCAACTACGTCTGGTTAAGCGGGTGTGCAGGGATTTGAGCTTGGATGAGTCTCGCTGGCCGCCCAAACAGGCCATGTGGTATATCAATGCACAAAAAGATGAGGGGCTACGCAGCGCTCATATTGAGGCGCCGCCTGGAGATTTGTTTGTGCAGACGATGCTGCAGGTGTATCGCGCCTACGAGACTGCTTGCAACCGCGCCGGCCTAGTAGACTTCGCTGAATTATTGCTGCGCGCGCATGAACTTTGGCTTAAAAAACCTCAAGTATTAAGTCATTATCAAGGCCGTTTTCGACAGATTCTGGTGGATGAGTTCCAAGACACCAATACGGTCCAGTATGCTTGGTTGCGTGTACTCGCCGGCGAACATATTCCAGTTGTCGCTGTAGGAGATGACGATCAGTCTATTTATGGTTGGCGCGGGGCAAAGATTGAGAACATTCAGCGCTTCACGGAGGATTTCAGCGCTACCCAGACCATTCGCCTGGAGCAGAACTATCGCTCGACCCAGACCATTTTACAGGCAGCTAACAGTGTCATCGCGCACAATTCTGGTCGGCTGGGCAAGGAACTTTGGACAGATGGGGAGGCCGGAGAGGCGATAAGCCTTTACGCAGGCTATAACGAGCACGACGAAGCTCGCTATATCGTAGAACAGGCGGAGCAGTGGTTATCTGGAGGCAACACGCGGTCTTCGGTTGCGATTTTGTATCGCTCCAATGCGCAATCAAGAGTGCTGGAGGAGGCGCTTATCCGCAATGCAATTCCTTACCGCATTTATGGTGGGCAGCGTTTTTATGAGCGCCTGGAAATCCGCAATGCTCTGGCATATCTGCGTTTATTGCTGAATCGTGGCGATGATGCCGCCGTTGAGAGGGTCATCAATACACCGCCGCGAGGTATTGGGAGCAAAACACTTGATACCGTAAGGGCGAATGCTCGGGACCGAGGCATACCCCTTTGGGGGGCTATTACCGCTGTGATAGAGGAAAAACGCTTACCTGCAAGAGCGTTAAACGCCCTCGAAGGGTTCATTGTTTTGATTAACGAGCTAGACTCCGCGACTGGTGATCTTATGCTAGAGGGCTTGGTGGACCACGCAATAAAGAGATCTGGATTGCTTCAGTATCATAAGAACGAGAAAGGCGAGAAGGGTCAAGCGCGCGTCGAGAATCTAGAGGAACTTGTCAGTGCTGCCAAGCAGTTTGTTGCGGAAAACGACGAGCGCTCACCGCAGCAACAATTTCTTGATCGCGCGGCTCTTGATGCGGGGGATGCTCAGGCGGATGAGCACGAGGATAGTGTACAGTTGATGACGCTTCACTCCGCCAAAGGATTGGAATTTCCCCTAGTATTCCTTGCGGGCATGGAGGAAAACCTGTTTCCTCACCGAATGTCTATAGAGGAGCCTGGGCGTCTGGAGGAAGAGCGACGGCTATGCTACGTGGGAATCACCCGAGCCATGAAACAGCTTATAATTAGCTATGCTGAATGCCGCCGCCTGCACGGCAGTGAAAGCTTTAATGCGCCCTCGCGATTTGTTCGAGAAATCCCCGCACAGCTACTACAAGAGGTGCGAGTGCACGGCACGATCACACAGCCTGTGAGCAGCCTAACGCAGGCGCAAGTGCCTGATACCGAATTGTCACTAGGTCAGCGAGTCTACCATCAGGTTTTCGGAGAGGGTGTCGTGTTAAACTTTGAAGGCCGTGGTGCTAGTGCGCGGGTTGAAGTCAATTTTGATACTGATGGCAGCAAATGGCTGGTGTTGCAATACGCCAACCTCCAGCTAATGTAATGCTAACAATGTAGGGATAAGGTTGAGAATGGGCAACACTTCTAAAGAACACCAGTTCATGCCCCTAGCTATTTTGTTGCTTGTCGCTGCGCTTGTGGCGACACTCGGTTTTTGGGCGGCCGACCGGTGGCATACTAAGCCTGCCTTCAGAGATAATGCGCCAATTGACTATACGGCAGGCGAGCATTTTCGGTGGAAGATGATTACCACGTGGCCAAAAAATTTCCCCGGGCTGGGTTTTGCTGCAGAAAACTTTGCGCGTTCTGTCGAGGAAATGAGTGGTGGTCGGCTTAAGGTGCACGTCTATGGCGCTGGAGAAATCGTACCTGCTCTGGGCGTATTCGAGGCCGTATCCGAGGGCGTCGCGGATGCAGGGCATGGGGCGGCTTATTATTGGAAGGGGAAAGTCCCCTCATCGGTGTTCTTTACTGCCGTGCCTTTTGGCATGACTGCGCAGGAAACCAACGGCTGGTTACATTATGGCGGTGGCCTAAAGCTCTGGCAGGAGGCGTATGCGCCGTATAATCTTGTACCGATGGCGGGCGGGAGTACCGGCGTGCAGATGGCGGGTTGGTTCAACAAGGAAATTAATTCAATCGCAGACTTAAAAGGGTTGAAGATGCGCATCCCGGGCCTCGCTGGAGAAGTGTTTGCGGCAGCGGGTGGTACCGCTGTGACTATTCCCGGAGGTGAACTTTATACGTCTATGCAGACTGGGGTCATCGATGCAGTCGAGTGGGTAGGGCCTTATAACGATAAGTCGCTAGGCTTTCATCAGGTGGCAAAATACTATTATTATCCCGGCTGGCACGAACCTGGATCAATCCTTGAATTTGTTGTTAATAAGGATTCCCTAGAGGCATTGCCCAAAGACTTGCAAGCTATTGTTAGGTTTGCATCAAGAGCCGCCAATCAGGATATGCTGGATGAGTATACTGCTCGCAATAACGCTGCGTTGCAAAGCCTGGTCGATGAATATGGTGTGCAATTGCGCCGTCTTCCGGACGATGTGTTGTTCGCTTTATGGCAAGGCACTCAAGTGGTGATGCAAAATCTTGTTGAATCTGACCCAATGGCAGCGAAGGTGTATGCCTCCTACAGCGATTTTTATAAAGGCGTGCGCAACTACCATCATATTTCAGAACAAGCTTATCTTAACGCTCGTGACAGCGTGTTCGGCGACGATGAGTTTTAGCACTGCGTGGAGATAGGCATTTTTCTTCAGCAGCACCCCTGCAACACAAGGTTAAGCGCTTTTAACTAGACTATGGTTGAATGGTACGCGTGCGACCAGCGATATCAATGGCAACAAAGACAAATTCTCCCTCAGTGACTTTGATGGGTTCTCGGTCGTGCTGCGAGTTAATCCAGACTTCTACTATAATTCGAACGGAGCTGCGCCCTACCTCAAGGACATCGCAATAACAGGAAACAACGGCGCCAACATGAACAGGTGTTAAAAACGCCATACCGTTGATCGCGACGGTGGCCACTCTGCCGCTAGCGACTTCGCCGGCCGTAATCATTCCAGCAATATCCATTTGTGATAGTAGCCAGCCGCCAAAGATGTCGCCGTTGGCGTTGGTGTCTTTCGGCATCGCAACCGTTTGGAGAGCTAGGTCGCCGTGCGGTGCAGGTGCGGTATCGATATCACTCATGTCAATTACCTTTTGGGAATGGGGCCGCTTGGTCTATTGGATTACAGAAGGCAACCAGGTTGCTATTTCTGGCCAGAACCAGAGTGCGGCTAGCAACAACAGCTGCATGAGTATAAAGGGAACTACGCCCTTGTAGATAGCACTGGTGGTTACTGATTTCGGCGCAACCCCACGCAGGTAAAAAAGCGCAAAACCGAAAGGCGGCGTAAGGAATGAGGTCTGTAAGTTTAACGCTATCATGATGCCTAGCCAGACGGGATCCAGCCCCATTGCCAAAAGAATCGGGCCAACAATGGGCACGACTACGAAGGTTATCTCAATAAAGTCGAGGATAAAACCCAACAGAAAAATCACCACCATGACCACCAGCGTTGCGGCCATCATCCCTCCAGGGAGGCCATGGAAAAATGCCTGTATCAGCTCTTCCCCACCAAAACCTCTAAAAACAAGGGAAAAAACCGCAGCACCTATCAATATCATAAATACCATGCAGGTAATTTCGAGCGTCTGCCGCATGGCGTCTTTGAGGCGCGTTAATCCCAGTTGACCCTTCGCTACAGCCAGCAACAATGCGCCAATCGCCCCTATGCCGGCCGCTTCCGTGGGCGTTGCGGCACCGGCTATGATTGATCCGAGCACAAGTATAATAAGGCCTAATGGCGGTATAAGTCCGCGCAGCACGTCACTGGCTGACGCGGGCTCTAGCTTGCTCGGTGGCGCCGCCTCGGGCTTCAGCCATGCCTGAACCAGAAGATAAACAATGTACATTGCAATGAGTATCAGCCCTGGAATGAGTGCACCCATGAAAAGGTCGCCTACGGAGACAGTCTTGGGGTTGAGGGTACCCATGCTCAGTTGAGAGCGCTGGTAGGCATTGGAAAGAACGTCGCCTAACAGCACTAGGGCAATAGAAGGCGGCACAATTTGTCCCAGTGTGCCCGTTGCACAGATCGTCCCAGCTGCGAGAGAGGGGCTATAGCCGCTGCGCAACATGCTCGGCAGAGATAAAACGCCCATTGTCACCACCGTGGCTCCGACAATCCCCGTACTCGCTGCGAGAAACATGCCGACCACGACGACAGAAATACCTAGGCCTCCGCGCAGACTACCGAGCAATCGCGCCATACTGTCGAGCAACTCTTCGGCTACCCGCGACTTTTCTAAGATAGTACCCATAAGGATGAACAAAGGGACAGCAACAAGGGTCGAGTTATTCACTGTGCCAAAAATGCGTGCCGGCAGAGCTGCCAAAAAGCCTGCGTCGAAAACACCAGTAAGCACTCCCCCTGTAGCGAAGGCCAGTGCCGTTCCGGCGAGCGTAAATGCCACCGGATAGCCCAGCATGAGGAATAAACAAACCGCGACGAAAAGGTAGAGAGAGAGGTACTCCACTATTCTTCTACGGTCTGTGCCAGCACAAGAGCGTTGCGAAAGATTTCGGCAACAGCCTGCAATGCAAGTGTTATCGCCATCAACGGGATGAGGCTTTTAAGTAGGAAGACTGCTGGAATTCCGCCGGGCTCGGCGGAGCTCTCGCGCATCGCCCAAGACGCACTCACGTAGTCTGTACTGCTGATGAGTATGAATACGCACAGCGGGAGTAAAAACACAATACCGCCAAGACTGTCAATCCAAGCACGCTTGCGCGCATTGAAGTTTCGATAAAAAATATCGACACGGACGTGAGCGCCAACCTTCAGCGCATAGGCAGCACCTAGCAAAAATAGACTGCCATGCATGTAAATAACAGCTTCCTGTGCGGCGATCGAGCCTATACCGAAGCCATAGCGCAACACCACGATAAGCCCAGTGATTAAGGCCATAACAAGGGTAAGCCATGCCAGCAACCGGCCGCTGTACTCAGTAGCTGTATCGATGATGTGTACAAACGCGAGCATCGATGGATCCCTGGTCACGTTGCGTCTTGAGGCGGCGGCGTGGTGGGTTCTTTATTAAAAACCTTGTTCCAGCAGGCGACTATACCCCATGCACTCAACAGAATGATGTAAGGGTCCACAGGAACCCGGTATCGAATTTTGCCCCAAGATAGCGCATAACTAAGGGCGAACGACAGGACCAAAAGGATAAAAAGTGACAGTTCGCGACGCTTTTCTCTCTCGCGCCACATAGAACCTATACCAACAACGGCGAAAAAGTACAGAGACCCTACGCTGAGCATACTGACGGACATTACAAGGTCAGACCCGAAAGGAATATAACGGACAAAGCGCTCGGTCTTTTTCCTGCGCGCCTTCTCTCTGTGTGCTTGATTGAGGAAACCGACTCGCGTTGGATAAACTTCGAAAAAGGATAAAAACTCACCTGGATACCGTTTTGCCATTTGAGTAAACATAGCCAGTAGCTCGTTGTTAGTGGTGCCCTGGGTGACCGGGTTGTTATTGTGTTTGGCTTGACCCAATGGCTTGTGCTCGGGCTTGTCGGAGGTCTCTTCGACCTTGGGCCGCGTTACTGGGGCGCTATCGCCAGTGGCCTGACGTAACTGCCGCTGTTTACGCTTGTCGGCGGTTACTGGCGCCTTAGGTTGTTTCGCCCAAGGAACCAGCTTTTCAAGCGCTCTTGACTCCACCGGAATGAACTTCCCATGCTTTACAGCATTGTGCAACGTCCATGGCAATAGCGACATTAATGCAGTGCTCAGAAACACAGAAGTGAGGAGCAAGCGGCCTGGTGTTTTTTGCATTAGCAGCCAAAACGCCACAAATATGATTGATGCAAAGGCCATAGGCTTCGCAAGAGTGGATGCCCCCAACAGCAAGCCGGCAAGAGCGACCCATGCGACGTATGCGGGGCCATCAGGTTTCTCCAAAAGGCACAGTACAGCAGACGTCATTAGACACGCGAGTATAATGGCTGGATACAGTATCCCGCTCATAAAGACACCCATCGGATAGATCGTCCAAAGCGTGCCCGCGATAATACCCACAAATGACCCGCCGATACGTCGTCCAATAAGGGCGATCTGCACGGCAACAATAGCGCCGATTATTGCCTGTACAACCCTGATATAAAGGAGGCTTTCGCCTCCCAACTTGAACAGTCCCGCGACAAAAATCGGGAACAAGGGTGAGCGGTCAAAACTTTCCGGCAGCGTGCCATGCTCAACAACGTGGCTGGCGATGACGGTATAATTGAACTCGTCGGAAAAATAAAACCCATCCTTTAGAGTAAAAACGAATACAACGCGGATGAGGAGCGCAGCAAGGAATATAAGCAACAAGACTTTCCGGTCACAAAAAAAAGCGTCGCTATTTGCTTGTGTTGACAATAGAGATCCAATTATTAAGCGTTATGGTCTAAGAGTACAATTTTCTGCTCCTTTGTGCATGGCTTTTGCTGCTAAAGTGGTAGGAATGCGGCATTAATGAACAATTTTTGACGCATTAATACCGCACAAAAGCGCAGTGACGTCGTATTTTTGGCGATATAGGTTATGCACGGGCACCAACGCGTTAACGTGCTCGGAGTGTGTGCCATCATTGCATTATTAAACGTAGGCCCTTAATAACCAAATATGGGGTCTAGGTTTTTTATTAGAGAATCGGCATAGAGCAGATCATCTTCAGAGAAATGGTCGACGAAGCCACCCACTTCGCCTTTACGGGTTTTATAGGTGCTTTCGTCGCTGCTGTCTACGGGACGCAGACGGTCTGAGCCAAGGGTGTCAGATGTTTCAAGCTGACGCATGTTATCAAACTGGCCAAACTCAATTGCGGCCGTAATACTTTCATTGCTTATATCTTGTACGCCTGCAAAGTCGAAGATGCTGCGTAATACCGCTACTGGGTCGCTGTGCATTTCTTCGTATCGGATAATCAGGCAGTCAGAAACTTCCTTGTTGCTCGCCCAGCTGTTTAGGAACGCAAGATAAGTTTTGAGGCTACCCACATCGTTGCATAAAAATTCTGAGAAAGAGTCGTTAAACGCTTTCTTTTTACGTTTACTCTTGTGAAAGTAAGCGGACACAACAACATCTTTAGGATCTCTGACTAGCAGAATGATCTTTTTATTCTTGTATTTGGCTTTGGAGGCTTCTACGCTGTCCCATCGAGCGTAGGTTGTGCCATCGCCGTGGTCCACTAAGAAATTTGGGATCGATGGATAAGACGCTGTTGCCATTGCCTCGAGGGTGGGCAGCAAGTCATTAGTACAGCTCAAATGTTCCTGTAGTGCCTTGCCCATTAAAACTCTGAGCCATGTTCGGCCGCTTTTTGGAAACGACAAAATAACGATATCAGAATGCCAGAAAATGTATTTGGCGCGGAGAGGTTTGTAGATCTTTTTTCGAAATAGTCGTCGTGCGTCCAGCATAGTCGTTCACATTTCCCTTGAGTAAATAGGCGCAACTTACGTTACCGGATATTCACTTGTTTGACCCTGTTAGCAGCGGCATAAAGTCTATCTCGCTTTAACTTTATTTGAGTTATCGCCTTGAAGTGAACATATCAGGCACCAAACTGTAACGCCTTAATCTACAGCTGTCGACCGGGGTACACCTAATTAAGCAAGTTCACATCAGCGCAAAGCACGGAACGCTATGAAGGCTTTTTGCTAAACATTTTCTTTTTCTTGCGTGTCAGCAGTTTTTCCACCGCGAGCGTCATTTCTGGGTAGTTCATCAGCCAGGCGCCGCCTGCATAGACTGATATGCCTAAAACAGGTGTTGTGATTAGTTGAATCAGGTCTGTCAGTGTCTGGGACTGAAACGTAACGAGTTTGGCCCAGTAGGTACAGCAAACCCACATAAGAGAAGACAGCGCAAGTATACGTAATAGTGACGTGAGGAAGCTTCTAAAATCATAGGGACCGATACGGAAGTATAAATAAATAAAATGTAGTGGCCAAGTGATGGTAAGCGAGCCCGCCAAAATGATACCGATGAATCCATACCGGGGCATGAGTATATACATGAGCGCTACGTATATTGCTAATTTTAAGTAGGCATCAAATGAAATGAATTTTATCGCATGGACTGAATATAGTGCTTTGCTGGTCATACTCTGTACCATGGGCTGCAACAGAAACAAGCTGCCATAAAATAACGCTAAAGAAACGTTGGTAGTATCCTCAGAGGTGAATGCTCCCCGCTCATAGATAGACCTGATCAACGGTTCTCGAATGACGCCAATTCCTGCAATCAACGGGAACACGATGAACATATTTAGCCGTGATCCTAGAATCACTTCTTCCATGGCTCGTCTAGGTTTGAACTGAGCAAAATGAGAGGCGATAGATGGGAACAAAACTTGTGACACGTTGCGAAGATAAAAATTATTAATAATGGTGACAATACGAGCACCGTAGCTTATGTAGGACACGCTGCCAGTTGTGGCTTGGGAGGCAAAGTATTTTTCTAAGAGCGGATTTAATCGACGAACGGAGGTTGTAAACGTTAGGACTGCAGCACTGCTGACCAGCGTTTGCAATAATTTCCGCTGCTCATCATCAGACCTCAGGTCAACCAAGTTTGATTTGCCCCAAAGCCCTATTGTTAGTTGAAATAGTAAGATTAACGTGTATTGCGACGTCACGGCCACAACGGCGCCGAGGATGCCGTAGATGGGAATCAAAAAATATAGCAAGGCTAGGTAGGAAAGGCTGCCCAGCACACTCGCATAAACCGTGACGCTAAAGCGTCCCATCGCCTGGAAAAAACTCTTCATTAGCGTTTCCAATGCGCCGACCGTAAGAACGGGCGCCAAGATCGCTATGAACATTGCGGTCATCAGTTGATCGTCATAGCTTAGCCCGGGCGCAATAAGCTGAGCTGCCTGATCGGACAGTAATGCTAGAAGAATCGACGCAGTAGATAAGGCAACACCTGCTAACAAGAAAATCCGTGTCGCTAGTCGCCACGCTGATCGCTCTCCGTGATCCTCCTTTACTTTGACAAACATTGGAACGGCAAGCATTGCAAGGCAGGTCATCAAAATACTAGACAGGCTTTTAGGGACCACCAGTGCGATTAAAAAGGCGTCCATTTCTGGCCCGGTACCAAAATTAGCAGCTAGAATAATAGTGGAAGCGAGGCCAATAAAAGCCGAAGCAACACTGCTGACACTAAGAATGAAAAACGAAAACCGCTTAGTTTCCGCCTTTTTAGTTTCGTCTGTTATAATCATCCGCCTTATCGTTAGTACTACTCTTACCGAGATGCCTGCGTTTCCATGCTTAAGTAAAGACTTGCAAAACTCTATCTATCCGAAAGGCCAAAGTCTATAAAATAAATGTATTCGCTGAAGACGGCATCTACCGCCAACAGGCCTCGCGGACATGGGGAGCCAATACAGTGCTATTTGTCCTGCAGTAATCCTACCGTTTATTGTCTCATCGCGAGACGTTGACAGATGCGCCAAAGGTCTATTAGGATCAGAAATTTTTTTTAGGTGCGCTCTGGGGGGAGTTTAACAACCGGTCGATACCACGCCGGCCATTGGACATCTTTTAACGGCTTTCTTCATCCCATACCCCTTGTGGCCTCTTGCTTTTGCGCCTTTCGGGGTAGCAGTTGAGAACTGGACCAGGCGTATCATTAAGGCGATTTTCGCTTGCTGCCTGATCGTTTTAAAAGCGTTGCGGTTAAAGTAAAAAAACGTAAATTAATCGACAGTGCCTGGCATGTGGCCATGGCTTCACTTCTAGAAAAAGGTATTTCATTGGTCACTGACAAGCGATTAAACGAGACTGATTCACCCGCCACAATGTTTCTTTTTGACCGAGCTCGCACCGGCCGCTTGCCATTCTGTAAAGGGTCACGGATAGAGCCCGAACTAGTCTGGCGCTTTGAACTGCCAAGCTTCCCCCCAACCGGCCCTGAGTCGAGTCCGGTATTCGATAAGGACATGAACAGTTATTTTGGCGCCCATGATGGCTGCTTCTATTCGCTAACCAGGACTGGCACGCTTCGCTGGATGTTCAAAACACGGGATAAAATATACTCTAGCCCTGCGCTAATGGACAAAAAAGTAGTGGTGTGTTCAGGGGACGGACATTGTTTCTGTTTCGGGCTAGATGGAACTTTACTTTGGACTTACGATGCTGCGGGGTATTTCAAAAATTCTGGACGAAATTTAAGCAAGCGTATATCACTTACCCACACAAAACTAGTCGCAAAAGATCAAGTGCGTGGTAAAGCCTGGGCAACCAAGTGCTGGTCGTCTCCGTGTGTTAGTGAGCATGGCGTCGTGTACATTACGTGTTATGGCACAGGCCTGCATGCGCTCGATATAGAAAACGGCAAGCCATTATGGACTTATGATCTCGGCAGCCCACGCAATCACCTATCCGGTATAGCTCTAAACGAGGAGGGCGTTATTTTTCTTGCCTCACAGAGGCGCTATCTCCATTCGGTATCATCTGGAGGTGAAAGACTGTGGCGCACTAAAGTGATGGCCGGCTATGATGCGTGGGGAAATCCAAGCATTGATTGTGAGCAGGGCACGGTCTATTTTCCGATTTCTCGTCAGGAAACTGATGGATACGTATTCGCGACAGATTACAGTGGTACCGTTAAATGGAAGACCAGAATCGAAGGCGGAGTGAGAGGCTCGGTTGCCGTGTCTCGTAGTAACTTTGTATTAGTCGGCGGGCTTAATGGCCGCTTATATTTTCTCGATAAATACAGAGGAACGGTTATTCGAGCGCCGAAATATTCTGATACGGAGAGAGGGTTGTGGACAACACCCTCCATTGACTCAGACAACAACATCTTTTTAACCGTTAAGGAGACTAGAACGTCTGGCGGGCTCTATTGTATTGATGAGCGCGGGCAAACAATCTGGAAATATAGTACAGGAAAGACACTCTCTACCCCAGTAATCGACGAGGAGGCCAAGGTGTATATCGGTTCATGGAACGGTGAATTTTTATGTCTGCAGACTTAACTTAAAGGCATGTCTATGTTATCGATCCGATCTACTTCGAGCGTATTTGCATGATGACTCAGCCCCAAAAAATTGGAATACTGACCTACACGTCAAATTTTAACTTTGGAACATTGTTCCAAGCTCATGCAACACTTTGCGCAGTGAGGCAGAATTTTCCCAGTAGTGACGTTGAAATGGTGAACTACAACAGTCAATCCAAATCGCAAAAGATTGGATACAACAAGCTCAATCTTAGAGGGCGACACATTTACCCTCCGTATTTTATAAAACATTTTTATAAACAGTCTAGATACCGAGCAACTGAGCGACGGCTGCTCGAAATCAATGCGAAGGAGGCTATGATAGCTGATTCATATCTCGCAAGTGCGGAGTATATCTCTGAGCAGCAATATGACCTTGTCATTGTGGGCAGCGACACGGTACTCAATTTTTACGAGTGGAATTTAAGGGATCAGGAGTTGCCAATTTATTGGCTCCCTCCATCGCTTGCCGTCAAAAAAGTTATGCTGTCATCATCTATTGGAACGGCTCTTGATATAGATGCATTGGACCAGACTACACGGCAAGCGCTTCGAAATTCTATCGAAGGGTTCACGATGCTTGGCGTGCGAGATGAGATAACTAGAGATTTTATTAACGATCTAGCCCCAGACGCAATGCACAAACTTGATGTGATACCAGATCCAACGTTTTCTTATACGGTAGATAATTCATATTCTGAGTTTTATCTTAACAAAAAGGGGGTAAGTCCGGACGTCTCTATAATCGCCCTTGACTTGCCGGTTAACCTAATTGGCGTCGAAGATGCAGTGAAATATCTGAAATCCAAAGGGTATGCCTTTGCATCATGGAGGGGTGTTTCCAAATTTGCAGATTATGATTTTTCGGATATGGGGCCACTAGAATGGGCGGGAATATTCAAGCGTTTCGATCTAACGCTGACTAATCGCTTTCACGCGTCAATCTTTAGCCTTAAAAATGAGACTCCGGCAATAACGATGGATTATAAGGCTAACAGGGTATCTCCCTCGAAAAGATCCAAGTCATCAATGCTCATGGACGGTTTGGGTCTCAAGGATACTAACTATCGGAATGTTGCCGACCTCACTGACCCATCGTGGGTCTTACGTGCTATACAAACAGCCCTCGATGAACCTAGAACAGAGGAGCTGAAACTTTCAATATCAAGAAAAAGCGCCAAGTACGACGCTTATTTACGCCAAATTGCCGACCTTTTTCAACCCAGCAGAGACCCCTCATGCAATAAAACGAGACAGGTGAACTAACCAGTAGTGTCGAGCATCTGGCGCAGTGAAGATCTCTATCTGAATGGAGTCTTCCGCCGTCGAAAAAAAAGGCGAACTGCAGATATCTCAACCGGGCCACTGCTAGGCGCTATGCTAAACTATATGCTGATGACCACCTCTGAGTGCACAGGCGCGGAATGCGTGGAGCGACCACTTAAACGCCCACGTAGAAAAATTGGCAGGTTTGCGCTTGCAGCTTTTGAGGTCAAATACAGAATTATCAAAAAAAGTTGTGATATTGTTATCGTTAGTGACGTACTTTTTCTAAATGATAGAGTTTGCATAGTCTTGCCTGTATACGGTTTTTTTGATTTGGGTATAAATGAATAAATTTATCTACTTGCTGTTCGGCTCGGTTTTCTTCTTAGACTATCTAGCAATTAAGTTAGATATTATCCACAGATCGATCGCGTTACTGCCAGACATACTGTCTATGGTCGCAGTTCTTGTTGTCCTAATCTTAGCAGGCTCCAAAGACAGCGTAATACCTCAGAAGTATGTAGTCCTATTCTTATGTTTAATCGCCGTCATGATTATTGGTGTTGCAACAAACTCCACAACTGCCGGTTCGTTGATAGTCGGAATCCGAAACTACTTGAAGTTTTTGCCATTTTTCTTTTTACCTGCCGTTTTTATGTTTACTGAAAAGCAGCTTAATTCACAGTTGAAATTACTATTGGCTTTCGTTTTGTTACAGGGGCCGCTTGCTTTGTATCAAAAATTTATACAATTCGGCGTCCGGAGTTCTGGAGACTTTATTTCAGGAACACTGACAAGTGGCGGGCAGATTCCGATTTTGCTTGCGGGCGCTATAGCGATTTTAACGGCATTTTATTTACGACAACGGATGACCACCGCTCGCTACGCGACTTTCTTGGCCTTCATGGCCGTGCCGGTCATGTTATCGGAGTCAAAGGCTAGCATCGGGTACATTCCATTGGCATTTATTGTCCCAATATTTACGAATTATCGAAGCGCTCGCAACCGGAAGAATGGTAAACAGACGTTGGGTGTACTGATACTGCTGGTAGTCGTTGGATTTGCGTTTGTGTCCACGTATGATTATTTTGCTCAATTCGGCAGGGAAAGTCGGCGGGACGGGCTAGTCGATTTTTTTACCAGCGGCGGAGCCGCAGGGTATTTAAACCGTGGTGCAGTTGACGCATATCAAATCAATAAGACAGGCTATGTTGACCTGATTGTTCTTCCGCTGGTTGAGTTGTCTGATGAACCGTTCAAACTATTCTTTGGCTTAGGTATTGGCAGTGTTTCGAGCTCCGCTTTAGAGAGTCTTGCAGCCGATAAGGTTGATACAAGTGATTATAGCGCTCGGGTTGGCTCCTCGGTTTCTCAGTTCCTGTGGGAGATTGGTGTTTTCGGCCTTCTAATATATCTTATCTTTTTTTATATGCTTTACAGCGATGCTAAACGACTTAGCCGCGGAGATAGTGTTTTTAATCGGCTCGCGCTGGGGTGGAGTGGGGTAATTGCAGTAGCAACATTGGCGCTATTCTTTAGAGACATGTTTCGAGATGGAGCTCTCGCGTACACATTCTGGTTTTATTCTGGCATGGTCGCAACGAATGCGTTACGAATGAAAAAAGCTGAACGCAAGACAATGATCTCCAGCATAAGGGCCAATATGGTGCCAGAAGACACAAAAACGAAGAACATCAGTGCTTAAAGGAGACACATCGAGCAAACACAGAGGACGATCAGAGCAGCGGCAAACAATGACTTGAGCTTATGCCTGTGAGGTTTTTCTAGTCATTAAGAACGAGTAAATTCATCCACCCATGTGCCATCGGTTTCATAGCCTAGTTTTTGCAAATTTACCTGTTGTGTCTCGCAGACTAGTGTCGCAATTTCTGCAGTAAATAGATTCTTCCAGTCGCCAACAATCCCCTTTCGCTTATGTGAATTTTTGTCTTCTGTGCCGGCTTCTCTGCCAGTAATGTTGCCAAAAGAGTTGTCTTGTATCGCAGCCCTTAGCTTAGAATGATCGATAGTCTCTATTCCAATATAGTTCAATATACCTATAAGCGTCTGCTCTGGGTGGCTATGCATAGCCTCATAACGAACTAAATGAATATCAGGTTTATCCAGCCAGTTTTCGAGAAACTTATTGTACGAGAACCCAGGATCAAAGCGTTCTGGAAACTGAGTTTTCTCTTCTATATAACGATACAGATTCTGCTCGTCAGAGGCGTTTTCATCATAACTCCTAATGTCAACCTTTCGTCCTGTGCTCTTATGATGATATGCCTCGTAAAAAAAATAGGAAACCCACACATCCCTAGGATCCCGAACGACAATTACAGGTCTTTTAAAGTACGGAGTAAATAGCTTATGCTTTTGAATTACAGCGTTAGGCCGAACGAGTCGCGATATGCCATAGTCTCGATTTACTCCAATATAGGAACGTAGTAATCGAGAAATCCATGTACCTCCGCACTTCGGATATTCATTTACATGGGTCAAATTAAGGCGCTTGCATGCAACAATGGTAGCAACATCGTTTGCACGACTTATGATTTTCCTTGAGTAAGACATCAGTGCCTCTGTGTCACTATAAAAAGTTAACATACCATAGTATATGCCGCTAATAAATTTTGTATGTCTACAATAACGGTAACAGCGGCTTTTTTATTATCAGTAACTGTGAAGCCTGTGAAGACTCATATTAGATTGAATTTCTTTGCTGGGAGGTAATCAGTACTTAGCCTGAGGGCGAAAACTTTTTTCTAGAATCGAGTCGCTGCGATTTCGAAAAAGTAGCAGGTCATAAGTATGGCGAAGCACTGGCCAGCCGACCAAATTCCCGCAGATAGGTCGCGTCGGTTATTGCTGTGTGGAACTTATTTAGTGAGAACAGTTTCGCTCTGGTGCCCATATCAGCTCGTATCTGCTCAGACGAGAGTAAAACCCGGATATCCCTCTCCAGGTTGTCCGCAGTTTCTGACAAAAACCCGATATTTTGCGTTGTGTTAAGGTCGTCCGGATCAAAGTTTAATGAGACCACGGGTACCGCCCTTAGCCAAGCTTGAATAAACGTATTAGGAAAACCTTCCCGCGGAAGTGACGTGTTAACAAATATGCTTGAGATTCCAAGCCACGTATTCACGTCTTCGAGAGACAATTGTCCAAGATACTCTAGGTTTTTGACAGGCTTAACTGTCTCAAGAAATTCATGATGAAATTTCTTGTCCCCTTTCTTTCCAATCATAATGAACCTGGCGTCGGTATCACTCAGCCGTTTGGCTAAGTCCACAAAAATTTCTGGTTGCTTCCAGGCCTTGATGTTCGCTACCCAAAGAACTATTGGAGGTTCAGCTCTGACTCCGTCTTTTGGGGGTGCCGGATGGCCGTTGGGAACGACTAAACTGTTTAACCCAAAATTGTCATTCAGCATATTTGCTTGAATTTTTGTTTGAGCGATTAGAAGGTCCGCATGTGTTATGCCATAACGCCCTAAGTATTCCCGAAGTAAACCACCTAAAAACTTTCGATCAAGCGCCACACGATTTTTTTTACAGGCATAATCTGCACTGATATGGTGTACAAAAGGAATCCCATACTGTTTTGCAATCACGGCTGCTATCGCCGTGTAGTTTTGCCGAACTCGTTGATAAATAATGTCGGGTCTAATTTCCGCGACTAGCTCTTTAATGACGCCGTAATTTCTCCAAGAGCCTAGTTTCCCATGATTCGGGAGGCTGTGGTAAGTTGCCTTTTGATCATCAATCTCGACGTTTACTTTTTCGTCATAGGTAATATGAACTTCATGGCCAGCTCTAAAAAATGCATCTTTAATAAAGTCTACCTGTACTTCTGCTCCGCCACGAGCGGTAAAAATACAGCTTCGCATTAATATAAGAAGTCTCATGCTAGTAAGCCCGAATAGCTAGTTAATGACTTTCACTATAATAGCTCCTCTGCTTGTCACGCTGCCCATACGGTCGAGGCTGGGTTTTTCAGCTCGCACATGCATTTTAGGCCACTAACGCTCATGGCTTTAGGGGCAGCCATAGACTGGGCTATCGCCGAACAAGTCAAGCGTTTCCAACATTGGCGACGTCCTCGTTTGCGCTTCAAGGTAAGTGCTGCTTTAGCAAGTCTTACATCATAGCTAATAACAAGACTCGATGAAACACAAACAGCAGTTGGGTCTCGCGACCATTTAGCAGCGCACGCCGCGCTCACTTACTGCGGTAGTGAGCTTCGGACTCATACCAGACGGGATCGCAGTAGGAATCATAGAGTACCGAATCGATAATGTTGTCCAGGCGCTGCATAACTCTTTCAGAGTGGAAGTATTGTTTCGCAAAGTTATAGTTGTATTCAGAGATTGAGTTAAGGCGAACAGTATCAGTGGCCAAGGCCGATACAGCGTCTATAATTTGTTGGGTAAGGTTGCCGCACAATTTGGCCCCCATCAAATCGCTGGTAAAAAAATCGTTCAATCCTCCGACGGTTGTCGTTAGAACAGCAAGACCACATCCCATTGCTTCTAACACAGTATTGGGCATTCCCTCCGCATGCGTTGATGGGAATAATAGTACGCTTGAAGATAAGAGTGCATCCGCCTTTTCAGCACCGCCTATCCTTCCAAGGAAACGTAAATCATCGTCGGCATTTTCAGCAACCAGCCGTTTAATATTTGCGGCTTCACTGCCGCTTCCTGCAATTAAAAGTTCAACATTGATGTTATTGGCCTTAAGGGATTTGTATGCTGAAATCGCTTCATAAATGCCTTTATCGGCTTCTATGCGAGAAAGAAACAGTAGGCGCATTTTTCCACGAGGATTTTTCATCGAACAGAGTGCACCATGTCCTTGGGGCAATATGCGTTCGTCAAATATCGTCGATTCAATAAAGACTCGTGACGTTGTCAAGTGAGGAGAAATGGTGTTTTTAAAGCATTCCGCTAAAACAATAAACGCGTTCGCACGCAGCAGAGGGCGGTAAAAAAACCGAAATTTACCGTTGAACACGACGTTGGCATAATGAGCATCCCACCCTCTGAAGAACACTATAGTTTTTTTTTGCAAGAGCTTTGAAATAAGATAAAAAACATAGTCTCGACTGAAGCCGTTAAAGTTGAGAGATGGGTTTAGAAGTACAAGATCAAGATCGCTGCGCCATAAGACACGAATAAACGCAAAATAATCAGAGATCAACCGTCCAAGGTGGTTGATTTTCCTGTTTTTTTGTACGGTTCCGTCTCGCTTGCCTACGAAGAAGAATTCATAGTCAAACGTGAATTTGTTTTGCAGAATGTTGTAGTAGTTAGCGACGCCGCCACTGTTATGCAGGCTGGGAGTTAGTATTAGAATATTTTTTTTTGGCATTGAAATAACTCGTTTCGTTCAGCATTACAACCAAACAGGCAATTTTACGTATAATGGTCGCTTGCTCGCGCTGAGTATTACAGTAGCGCGTGATTAGTTTACCCTATTCGAATCGAGGATGGGCGCTTGTTTTTTGGAGTTGAATACGAATAGTAATGAGTGCTTCTACAAAGTTTAGTGAAAGATTGAGGTGGTTTTGGAACCGGCTGCGCTGCATGTCTACGCCAGAGCTATTGCACCGCATCAAAGAGAAATGCCTGATATATCTGCAGCGTTTTGGGTTTTTCAGTGCCAAGTTAATGCCTGCACCAGACATCTCCGTTGAGGTTGCGCCTTGGTTGAAATACGGTACGGGTTTGTCTGCGACTTGTTATGTGGAGGAGGCGACAAGAGTACTGGCCGGTGAAGTACCGATTTTCGCGTTGAGTCCCGCCAGTTTAGGCGCTATTCCTTTGTGGAATACTGATCCTAAATCCGGGACTCATGCCCCTTTGAGCTTCGGTAGATCGCTAGATTATCGAAACGCTGAAGTGGTCGGAGACATTAAGTATCTTTGGGAGCCTAACCGGCACCTACAGTGGGTAGTGCTGGCACAAGCATATGCTTTGTCGAGAGAGCGCCGATTCCTCGATGGTTTCGCTCAGCAGCTATCATCGTGGCTGGAACAGTGTCCCTATCCTTTGGGTCCTAACTGGACTAGTTCTTTGGAGTTGGGTATTCGTCTTATAAATTGGTCTATCGTGTGGCAGTTGATTGGCGGTCAACGATCCGAACTCTTTGAGGGAATACAAGGGCAAGAACTGCGTCAGCGCTGGCTGTGTTCCATCTACCAACATTGCCACAGTATCAACTTGTATTGGTCTCGCTATTCTTCGGCGAACAATCATCTTATTGGTGAGGCTGCCGGTTTGTATATTGCTTCGGTTACATGGCCGTTCTGGTATCAGTGTAAGCGGTGGGGAGACGTTTCGTATAAGATTTTGCTGGATGAGGCACTGAAGCAGAATACCGAGGACGGGGTAAATCGGGAGCAGGCCGTCTCCTATCAGCAATTCGTGCTCGATTTCCTACTATTTTCTGGCTTGGCTGCAAGAGCTGCGAGTCGTGATTTTCCTGCTGCTTACTGGGAAAGACTGGATCAGATGATAGGGTTTTTGGCGTCGATCATGGATGTCCAGGGTAATGTGCCCATGATCGGCGATGCTGATGATGGCTATGTAACCCGTTTGTGTCCCAGTAAGGAATTTTGCCCTTATAAGTCATTGCTGGCGACGGGTGGACGACTGTTCGGTAGACCGGAGTACTTGCGGAAGGCGGGCGCTATTGACGATAAGACTCTGTGGCTGATGGGCCTTGATGACTGTCGCCATGATGTAACAATGGCTGTAAAAGGCGAAGTAAGCAGGCGCTACGCTATTGGTGGCTACTATATTTTGGGGAGTGACTTTGACACCGATCGTGAGGTGAAATGCGTGGTAGATGCGGGGCCGCTGGGTTATCTCGGTATCGCAGCGCACGGCCACGCGGACGCACTGTCCGTGGTTCTGTCAGTAGGGGGCCGCGAAATACTAGTAGATCCCGGCACATATGCCTACCACACACAAAAAGTATGGAGGGACTATTTTAGGGGGACGTCAGCGCACAATACGGTCCGTATAGACTCTATGGATCAATCCGAGTCTGGCGGTAACTTTATGTGGATTCATAAGGCTGAAGCGGAGTGCGAGGTGTGGCAGAGTGATGGGGGAAGTCAGCGCTTGGTGGCCAGCCACAACGGTTACTGCCGGTTGGCAGACCCCGTTACTCACCGGCGAGAGATAGAATACAGCGCAGACTTGCGGCGGTTTCGCATAACGGATCAAATCGAATGCACGGGTCAACACCTAGTAGAACGCATCTGGCACTTTGCGGAAGACTGTGAGATTACGGTCGACCACGATACACTGTTTGTTGCATGCGAACGTCGCAATTTGCGATTCTCGTTTAACCCCGTTTTACATCGAAAACTTTCAGTGACCTGCGGGGCCGAGAAGCCTATACTCGGTTGGATATCGAGGGCTTATGATGTTAGAGCTCCGATAACGACGGCTGTAGAAAGTCTCAAGATTAGCGGCTCTACGACGTTAATTGTCGAAATAATTCTCTAACGCCAAGGCGATGAGAGCAAAATAACACCGGTCTGATTGCGTTTATGAGAATTTACACAGTAGTATGTAACCACATATACCTAGCTATAGCGCCCGCAATATGAACATCAGTATTTTTGGCATGGGCTACGTGGGGGCTGTTTCCGCGGCATGTCTGAGCAGTGACGGACATACCGTGATCGGTGTCGACCCGAACCCTACTAAGGTGGACTTGATCAATCAAGGCTTGGCACCGATTATCGAAAAGGATTTGGATTCGCTGCTGGCAGAGGGCGCAGACAGTGGTCGATTACAGGCGACCGGTGATGCGGATTACGCGGTCACGAACACAACGATTTCTTTTGTTTCCGTTGGCACCCCGAGTCAAGTAAATGGCAACTTGGATTTATCGTTTGTCGAGAGAGTATGTGAAGACATTGGCTCTGTGTTGCGAAAGAAAAATGATTTTCATGTCGTAGTGATACGCAGCACCATGTTACCAGGCAGTATGCGCGATGTTGTAATTCCCGCTTTGGAAAATGCCTCAGGTAAAAAAGCAGGGACCCACTTTGGCGTTTGCAATAACCCAGAATTCTTGCGCGAGGGCACCGCCATCTATGATTATTACAATCCGCCCAAAACAGTTATTGGAGAAATTGGCACGACAAGTGGAGAGTTGCTTGCGGGGCTTTACAGCGAACTGAACGCGCCACTTATTCGTACCGATATCGAAACTGCGGAAATGGTGAAGTACACCGATAATGTTTGGCATGCGGTTAAAGTCGGTTTCGCCAATGAAATTGGCAATCTTTGCAAATCTGTCGGCATTGACGGCCATGAAGTTATGGATATTTTTTGTCAGGACACAAAGCTTAATCTATCCCCTTACTATATGAAGCCTGGGTTCGCCTTTGGTGGCTCCTGCCTGCCAAAAGACGTACGGGCATTAAACTATAAAGCGAAGTTGCTCGACCTAGAACTCCCGATTATCGGTAATATCCTCGCTAACAACGCTAGGCAAATTGATCGCGGCGTAACGATGATTACAGATAAGGGCAACAAAAAAGTCTCAATTTTAGGTTTTAGTTTTAAGGCAGGTACCGACGATCTACGAGAAAGTCCATTGGTTGAGGTGGTAGAGCGCCTTATAGGCAAGGGATATGATCTTTGCCTTTATGATAGAAGCGTGAATCTCGCAAGACTTACAGGCGCCAATAAAGACTACATTCTTAATGCTATTCCCCACATTTCCTCTCTGATGGTGGACACCATTGAAGAAGCGATTTCCCATGGGCAGACCATTGTTATTGGTAACGGTGCGCACGAATTTAAAGACATTATGGGCATGACAAGCGAAGCGCAGGTGATTGTTGATCTTGTCAGGATAGTTAATCATCGCAGTATTGCAGGACGGTACGATGGTATCTGCTGGTAAGCGAATTCTTTTTATAGTCGAAAATCTTCCTTCTCCATTCGACCGTCGAGTTTGGCAAGAAGCGACGACCCTGCATCAACATGGTTACCAAGTTACGATTATCTGTCCTACGGGCAAGGGATATGAAAAAAAGTATGAATGCCTAGAAGGAATCCATATTTATCGGCATCCATTGCCTCCGGAGGCTGAAGGTGCCTTGGGCTATGCACTTGAGTACAGTGTGGCGCTATATTGGGAGTTTTACTTGTCCTTTAAGGTGCTGTTTAGTCGCGGCTTTGATGCAATACACGCCTGCAACCCACCAGACTTGATCTTTCTTGTTGGTGGATTTTTTAAGCTGTTTTTTCGAAAAAAATTTCTTTTCGACCACCACGACATTAATCCTGAACTTTATGAAGCCAAGTTTGGTCGCCGCGATTTATTTTATCGATTAATGCTACTGTGCGAGAGACTCACGTTTAAAACGGCCGACAGATCCATCGCCACTAACGAATCCTACAAGCAGATAGCAATAAAACGCGGCGGTATGTGTCCAGACAAAGTGACCGTCGTCAGAAGCGGCCCAAAACTTGACCGATTGAGAATCATCGAACCAGTGCCCGCGCTTAAAAAAGGTCGGAAATATCTAATCGGTTATGTTGGAGTTATGGGCAAGCAAGAAGGCATCGATTACCTGCTGCGCTCTCTGCAATACATTGTAGAGCACAAGTGCCGAACTGATGTGCACTTTGGATTGGTAGGAGGCGGAACGGAGCTTGCTAGTCTGCAGGCTTATGCAAAGGAGTTAGGTGTAGAGGCCTATGTCACGTTCACCGGACGTGTTTCAGATCAGCAGATGCTGCAAATGCTTAACACAGCCGATGTTTGTGTGAATCCTGACGTGGCTAATGATATGAACGATAAGTCTACGATGAATAAAATTATGGAATATATGGCGTTGGCCAAACCTATTGTGCAATTTGATTTAAGCGAAGGCCGTTTTTCAGCTCAGGAGGCGTCGCTCTACGCTCGCAAAAATGACGCGAAAGACTTAGCAGAAAATATACTCTCATTGCTTGATGATCCGGCTAGGCGAAAATCTATGGGTGATTTCGGCCGAAACCGTATTATTACCGAACTAGAGTGGGAGTATGAAGAGCCAAAATTACTTGAGGCTTATCGACTGCTGTTCATGTAGTCACATACAAGCCGTATAGCAGTAGCATAGCTTACTCCCGCGTTTTCGTCAGATTAGTCAGCAACAATCCCAGCTGAGAGTTTAAAGTTGCTGTAGTAATCTAGACGCCTCATCAGAGCCTGTAAATGTCTGCTTATTAGCAAGAGATTTTTCTAGTTCTATTTTGGCAGAATCTTTATCTCCAAGTTTGTAATATGTCATTCCTAAATGGAATCGAAACACGCTTTCATCGACATCTGCTGCAACTGCTCGCTGTAACAATCTCTTAGCGTTAGCATAATCTTGTATTTGGTAGTAAACCCAGCCACGAGTATCGAGAAGCGCCGCTATATCACTATCTTCGAACTCAGCGGTTAGCTGAAGCGCTCGAGAATAGCTTTCGTCGCTCGGAAAGTGATCGACTAAAAGCATGGCCAAGTTGTTTGATGCGACGGCCTGACCGTCGTCGATGGCTAACACTGCGTTGTATATATCTGCTGCATCCTGGTAGCGTTTCATAGCTTCCAACAATCCGGCTTTGAGGTTTAGCAGGCCGACATTTTGGGGCGATAATTGTAGGCCATCTTCATACGCTTGAAGTGACCCTACTAAGTCGCCTTCTGCTTGAAGCGCTCTACCCAGAGCGATTTGCGCAGACAATTGTTCAGGGTTTATAGTAAGTGCAGCACGATAGCTCTCGATGGCGGCATCAGGATCGCCGGAGGCTAAGTACACCCCTCCTTGCAGCTCGAGCGCATGTTCTTGCTGCGGATATGCGCTTATATGCCGCGATAAGTATTCTTCTGCGGCGGCGACTTCTTCCATTACTAGCAAGGTATTGACGAGATATGAAAGGGCTTCAACAGCATTTGGCTCAATTTGCAGGACTTCTTTAAATGCCCCGATCGCCGCAGGGTATTCCTTCTGCGCGTATCGCACGCGACCTCTCAGGTAAATACCTCGAGTCAGTTGCCCCTCTTGATCGGCTATTATTTGTGCAGAGGCTAATGCATCATTCCACCGTTGCTGCAGCATATAAGATTCGATTAATAAAACACGAATCTCTATATTTTTTGGCGCTTGCTCCAGATAATCCTTCAGTATTGAGTCTGCGGCAGTGTAGTCTTTCTGATTGATCAGTATCTTAGAAACCTTTTGCACCGCAGTGGCGTTGTTGGGTGACAACTCAAGTGCATTACGGTAAGCGTCGACCGCAAGATCTGCAGAATTATTTGCGGTATATGCGTCACCGAGCATAAGCGCTATACCAACTGCCGTTGGATCAGACTTTAACGCAGTGCGTAGATTGGTGATTGCACCTATACTATCACCATCTATGAGTTTGAAGGTCGCTTTCAATCCTAGGGCAGTTGCATTGCTGTCCTCTATAGCCAATATCTCGTCTGTCATCGCCTCTGACGCGGCTCGATCTTTGTCCACCCCCCATGCCAAGGTGGCAATGGTCCCGCGGGCAGATTGTGCATCAGCGCCATCTTCGTCGAGTGCGATAATTTCTCGGAGAACCCTGTCCGCGTCTGTCGGGCGCTGCGATCTTAAATAGAGTGACGTCAGGGCAAAACGCAGCTCATATTCCTCTGGGTGCTCGATAATAAAGCCCTTAATGGTGCTTTCTGAGATGTCGCTTAAAGTCTCGCGGTCTAAGCTCTGAGCTAGCCAGACCTTTATCTCAACATTATCTGGAGGCGAAGTAGCGAGATTACGTAATAGCGCATCTACCTCATCGCCGCGATCTTGCTCTCGAAGGTAGTCAAGCAAAAGCCGGTAATATGTTATGTCTTCTGGGTCATCTGCAATAAGTTCTTTGAACACAGCGATGGCGGCGTCATGGTTACTTTGCTGAGTTAATAAAAGTAGCTTTATTCCTTTAGCGGCGCGATCGGAAGGGTTGATGGCAATGCTAGTGTTAATGTACGAAAGCGCGAGCTCAGGGTCGTCTTTCATGTAGATTGCGGCTAGTGCGGCGCTAGCGCCGACGTGACCGGGCACACTGTTTAGTCCGAGCTCCGCCTCTTTGATGGCATCTGCGTCTTTTCTTTGACGCCGAAATACGCTGGAGCGGAGTGCGTGGGCGTCTGCATTGCCAGGGTCTATCGCTAATACGAGATCCGCTTGTTCGAGAATATTCTCGTCAGACCCAAAAACGCTTAGATAAAGTCCGCCCAGTTTTATGCGCGCATCGATAAAATCAGGGTCATACTCGATCGCCAGAACCAAATTTTTGTGAGCGTCGCGCCAGTTAGCATCCTCCATGTTTATAAGGGCTTGCAGGTATCGAGCTGGAGGGTTGTAGCGGTTGATTTGTAGAACATTTTTTAGCTCTATGCGCGCTTTTTTAAGATCACCGGCATCATATTGTGCCTGCGCACGCTTTAAATAATTCGCCTGCTGTTCCTCGCTTGATGAGCATCCCCCAAGAAAAGCTATAAGCGTCAGCTGTATCAGAAAGAAAAGGGCAAAGGGTTTATACTGCATTGATATGGCCTCGTGGATTGAGTAGAACGCTCAAAGGTTTATTGAAAGAAGGAATAATGAAAACAACGCGGCGGTGGTGAGCCGCTTCTGGGCAAGATAGCCTCTAGCGAGAACATATTCACAAAGATAAAGCAGTAAGATGGTCTTGTATACAAGGGCGCCGGCGTTCACGCCTGGCCCGAGGTCTAAGGATAACGAAGGGGCAAGCAATATAACAAAAAATAGGACAAGTAAGTCTTGTGGCGTCAGCCAGAAGTACTTTTTGCGGGTGGTGCGGATGGAGATCGCCAACAAGATAGTCAAACTAATAAGAAACAGGTCAAAAATGCCGAATAAGTCCTGAGGTCCTAATGACAGCGTCATTCCATATACGCAGAACGTACTTGCCGTGTAGGTAGAGACTCTCGCGATTAATAAGGTCCATCGGCCTTTTGCTATGAGTCTGAGAGACACTATGCTAATTGCTACGATCAGGGCTATATAAATTAAGCCCTTTGGCATTCCCGTAGAAATTACTGCAAACACCCACAATAGGCCGGCTGTGACGGCGCCATAGAATTTTCCTGAATAAGGATGCAAAGCGCTGACTCGCCTAAAGACGCCGTTCCGCCGATTATGACCTTCAAACGCTTTCGCGCCTCCCACTGTCCAGCCTTGCATATGCGCTAAGTACAGTAGCCCCAAGACCCCAGCTAGGTAAAAGACGTAAAAACCGAATGCTGTCGTGTCTGTGTCATGCTTCACTAAGAAAGCGCCAAAAAGCAGGATGAGTTGTAGGATGTAGACCGTTGCCACGACACTCGCCTGAGTCAAGCCAAGTTTGGCAATCTGGTGATGGAAATGCTCTTTGTCAGGGCCCGGTAGCGGAAGCTTCTTTTTGACCCTTACACAAACGACCTGCAGGACATCCATAATCGGAATACCTAAAATGAGCAATGGCAGTAACGGGGTTAGAGTTGATGCTTCAGCTTGACTGAGGGTTATGGCCAGCCAGGCGACACTAAAACCCAAAAACTGGCTTCCGGCATCACCCATAAAAATAGTTGCCGGATGTGTATTGAAGCGTAAAAATCCAACCAATGCCGCGCAGATGGACGCGGCAATAATGGCGACTTGAGCGTTATTACTAGCTACCGCTAGAAGAAAGATCACTACTAGCGCCATAAGCGTTGTGCCGGCGGCGAGTCCGTCCATACCATCCGAAAAATTCACGCCGTTGATAACAGCCATAACGAAGACAAAGGTCAGCGCATAACTCATCCAGATCGGAGCATCATCAATAAACGGTACGGTGCTGATGACCATGCCTCCGACCATCGCAAGGCAGACCCCCAATGTCTGCCCGATGAGCTTTTGAGCTGGCTTGAGCTCCATAACATCATCCAGCAGTCCAAAACCGACGATAACTAGGCTACTAACCAGGAAGCTTAAAATAGCGTCATTCCATGGCAAGATAACGAGTATTGCAATAGCCGTTGGAATAATAATACCGAGTCCACCACTGCGTGGCATCGGAGCTTTATGGAGTTTTCGTAAGCTCCCGACAGGGTTATCTACTAGACCCAGTTTGCTTGCGTATTTTACTAAAAGCGGGATTAATATCAGCGATGACAATAACCCTATGAAAAAACTGTATAGATATAGAAGCTGAATCATAGTCTTTAGTTCTCGCCCGGAATGAACCGACTTAGCTCAGGGTAAAACTCGCGCAGGAACTCCTGTAAGCGCTGATCCGCTTCGGCTGCATCGCTATTTGGTGGCATAGGCGTAATGAGGCGGACCAATGCGCCATCGCTGCGGGCCATGGTGATCCCGTCTAGAAAAAGGTACCACTTAGCCATATATTCATTTGTAAATGTGCGGCCGCGTTGCTGAAACCAGTAATAGACCAGCTGACGCTGGTCTCCCAGTTGAATGATAGCCCTATTAACGGAAGGCCCGTCCGTTCCCAAGGCGTCAGACAGTTGTAGCTGCTCTAAGTCAGTGATTTCCCACCCGCCACCGGGAATACAGCTGCGCGGTGAGTGAATGGCAGCGCCAGTGCGTTGCGAGCCATAGTAGGCGACGTACAAGTTGACCGGCATGGCGTCACTGGAACGGCGGTAATCAGCTAGGATGTAGTCAGACAAAAGAAGCTTATCAAGAACTCGCTCCTCGATGACATCATCTTGGCCAACCCATTCGTCTTTAATTAGCGGAAACTGCGAAAAAAGCTCGCGCTCGGGAGCGATTTCGTCCGCAGTGGTAAGAATCATGCTCGCAGGGAGAGCCAAGACGCATAGAATCATGGCAGCCATGAGGGTGCCGTTTGTCGCTCGCTTGCCTGACGGGATAACCTTTATTTCCGCCGGGGATGCGTAAAAAAGGTTGATCCTATGGAGTGCACTGCGACCGTCTGTGTTGCGGATATTAAGTGTCCAAATCAACAGCGTGAGCAGGGCCAGACACGCCATAAAGACGAACCAACCTTCAAATGAATGCAAAAACCCTTCTGCTGCAGAGATTCCCCAGTATTCGACCGTTACCCCGATGATGCCGATACGTAGACTATTCATTAAAACCGTAATAGGAATTGTCGCTAAAAAAATAAGCCAGCGGTGCCATAGCCTGCCTTCATATAAGACCGCAATTAAAAACCCAAAGCTCATCAATGGGAATAAATAGTTCAGACCGCTGCAGGCCTCCACGACTTGTAGCTGATAACTTCCGAGGTCAATAACATTACCTTCTGCAAATACACTGATATCCAGTAGACGGATAACAGCAACGCCAATCTGCGTTGATATCAACTGCAATTCAGCAGAGAGTTGATTCAAAATAAATGATGGGAGCGGTATCATGAATATGAGATAAAGCAGGGCCGCCCACAATAGTCGCGCGCCGCGCCAACCAGTCACCGCCATTGTCAGTGCAATTACCGACAATAAAAAACTGTAGTGCACAATAATGAACAGAGCGCTGAGCTCACCTAGGCACCAGCCGAGCAGCGCTAACGCCATCAAGCTGAAGGACCACCAGGTAGGCTGCCAATCCATAGATTTCAGCTCGCCTATTTTTTGCCATAACAGAAAGAGAGCCACGATGGGGACCATATAGCCGTAGCTATATTGCTCCATTGATGACCACCGATACTCCATTTCCAGCAGGCTATCGGTGAAGATGAAACCTAGAGACCCAATTGAGATGAACAGCATTGCTAGCATCATCCGGTCTGTGCCGCTAGCGGCTGTCGACTTTGAGGTCACAGGATTCATTTAATGCTGGATACTGCTGAGAAGGTCAATGTCGTTCATTTTAAGTACTGTGTTTCTGACAGCTTCCCTCTCAGGATCATCAATGCCGGCGCGGTGTATGCCGCCAATTCGTTTGCTGCTCACAACCTCTAGCAGAATCGGAAGGTTTACGGTTACGATACTTTTGCCGTAGGCGACCACTAGCGCCCCATCGCAGAGCGTGTTAATGATGCGGGGTAAGCCACCGCTAAAGTAATACACCGCCAGTAAGGCAGATAAATCAAACAAGTCACGTTGCCCGCCAACTGACTCAATGCGATGACGCACATACCCCAAAGTATCAGGCAGACTCAACGGGCTCAAATTATATTCAGCGGAAACTCGTTGAGCGAGTTGAGACATCCCCGGTTCAAAAAACTTCTGCAATAACTCGGGTTGACCGACTAGAATTATCTGTAATAACTGATTTTTATCGGCGTTGATATTAGTCAATAAACGCAACGACTCTAAATCTTGTGTTGACATGTTTTGTGCTTCATCGACAATCACCACGGTACGTTTGCCGATCGCGTATTGATCAATTAAAAATTGCTGTACCGATTGCAATAATGCACTTTCGTCATTGCTCTCTATGGATATTCGGAATGCAGTGACTATCCATTTGAGCAATGTCCCATAGGAGCTATGTGCCGTGCCGATGAGGCCCACGGTCAATTGATTGTAATCGATTCTGCTGAGAAGGTGTCGAAGGAGGGTCGTTTTTCCACTACCCACCTCCCCCGTAATAACGGTAATGCCTACTTGTTCCAGCAAGCCAAATTCTAGCATGCTAAACGCGGCGGCATGGCCCGGTGAGAGAAAAACAGAGTCGCCATCAGGAATAAGGCTAAATGGCTTATCTTTTAGACTAAAAAAATTAGAGTACATACACCTATATTCCAAACGGCTATCGAGCTTTATTGAGAATAGTCCCCATCATTTTAGAAGGCCCGAGCAGTTGCAGGGAACGTTCGATCTCGTCTGGACGCGTCACACCTTGTTCAACTACAAATAAGAAGGCGTCGGCTTTGGGCACAAATACCATGGCATCATCGTTTTGTAGTAAGGGCGGCAAGTCAAATATAATAATGCGGTCTGGATAACGGTTGGTAATCTCATCCACGAACATACTCATTTCGGGGGAGGAGAGAATTTCGGAGGAATGACTGCCCTGAGGCAGGCTTGGCAACAAAACCAAACGAGGAAGACCCGGGTTAACGAGGATATTCTCGAGGGGTTCATCATGGAGAAGATGATCCACAACACCTTTGTCAATATCGATACCCAGCGTGGAATGGACCTGCGGGGTCCGAAGGTCTAAATCAACTAACATGACAGTATTTGTAACCTCTTGCGACATACAGATCGCAAGATTGATGGCTGTGAGCGTTTTGCCGGAGCTTTCTTGAGCGCTTGTTATGGCTAGGCTGTGCCAGTTGTTGCGCTTCATCTTAATCAATACCTGGCTGCGCAGCTGGCGGTAGCCTTCCGCGCGCGGGTCGTCTATATCCGCCGTTACAATGCGGCTAGCGGATAGCATGGTCGGATCCAGCTCGACGCTCCGTGTAGTGCTATAGCGGAGCTGTGAGCGCAGTGGCGATGGATTCTTTCCGGCTTCAAAGGCCTCGTTAGAATCCTTGCTCTCCGTTGATGCTTCCGGTAACGCACTTTTTTGTGACGCACCGACGGCTGTCGTTTTACCTATCAAGCCCTCTCGTTCGAGGCGTGCTTTTTCGATCGCTTCTTGCAAAGATTCCATTAGCTAAATCCTAACTTATTGAATATCACGAAGTAGAGCACGTTGAGTGGCATGTAAAAAAAATGTATACACGCCAAGATTACGATGCCGCCTACGGCCATTGTTAACCACTGTAGCCGCCGGCTCTTTTGATCTTTTGTGGCATCCAATTCGTTTTCAATATAGGGGATAGTGACAAGAGGCGGCTCGCCCATGATGCTGCCTAACTCACCTGTGCTTTGAATGCCACTATCCAGAGCTTCTCTTAACAGAGCCAAACCAACGCCTGTACCTACTCCGAGCAATAGACCCAAAAACATAATGGCAGGGCGGTTCGGACTCGCTGGTTCAGAGGGTAACACGGGAGGCTCTATAAGAATAAAGCGTTCACCCTTACGGTTTGCTTCCATGCTTTTGGACATTTGTGCATCTTGCTGCCTGCTCTTGACTTCCTGATATTTGGTGACAGCGGTTCGATAATCACGTTGCAGAGCTTCATAGTCTTTTTCCACGTCAGGCGCGGTTTTTATTATTTCCTCATACCGCTCTACTTTTTCTTGTAATTCAGTTTGTAGTTTGAGGATGGACTCGACCTCTGACTTCGTTGCACTAAGTTGTGTGCTTAGTAATACGTAGGCCGGATTGTCCGCCTCTGGAGTATAATTTACAGACCCAGCGCTTCCAGCAGACCTAATACTTGCTTCCAGCTGGCCGATAAGTTGTTGAGTATTCTTAATGTCTTGATGACTGTCTAGATATTTACTCTGCAATTCACCAAGGTGCCGTTTCTGGCCCTGCAACTGCTGGCGTAGATCGTCTACGTCTGTTTCTACACCCAGCTCTGCTTGCAGAACTTGTATCTCACGATAAAGTCGAACCACATCGGGATGGTTGTCATTATATATAGCAGATTTGCGTCTATAATCCGACTGAGCCGCTTTTAACCTATCGCTGTCACTCAATACTAGCTCTCCAGTGGGCAGCGTCACCGGCGAAAACGGGCTTATCTGTGCGAGCCGTGAGGCAATCTCAATTTCACGTGTCTTCAACTCCTGCAGCCGTATTTTCGTATTCGAGAGTTGGTCTACGTTTCTCTGAAGCATGTTTAGGTTGTATTGATACAGCTGTGGCAAGCTACCTTCATTAAGCGCTTTGAACTGAGCCAGTTCCTCACCAATGTCAGACACCTCACGCGTTAATCGCCGACCTTCTATTTCGAAAAATTGTGCAGTGCTGTCTGCCTGGCCCGCTCGAATAGTTAGATTTTCGTCTAAGAAGAGCGTCACCAACTTGGTGGCAACCTGCTGTGCGCTTTTTTTCGAGCCTGCCTTGAATGCAAGTGTGAACGCGATTGTCACTTGTGTAGCCCTGCCAGTGTTGGGATCTATTACTTGAGAGTTAACCATTTCTACATCTAAGTCTTCACGGAACAGTGATGCCAGTTCAGTGCCGGGAAGGCGAGACGCAGTGTCAGCGCCTGCTTGTCCATACAGATTAAACTCTTCAACAATTTTGCCGATGTTGGCGACAGTGAGCACTCTCTGGCTGATAGTCTGCACCTGTTGTTCCGCAAAGCTGTTAACGCTACTTTGTACGAAGGCATTCGCTACGGCCTGCTGTTGGACCAGAATCGTGGCCTGTGATTGATACACGGGGGGTAGGGCAAAAGCCAAAATTATCGCCGATGCAAAAACAACAACCGCTGGTATGATCATCGCCCACTTGCGCCGCTTCAGCATGGCAACGTAATCGTCCATGGACTTTACATATTCTTCTTCACTGTTCATTAAAAGGCAATTCTCTTTTTAACTTGAAGTTGATAGGCTGCGAGTGATACGTCAACGCGACCACATGTATGTTTCGGGATTAAAAGTCAGATTGATTTGCAACGCGTTGGACTGAGCTGCACCGCGGCCAGCATCCTGATAACGATATGTATAGCCGCCAGACGCGGCCCAGTATTGAGACAGCTTATAAGTTATACCTAAACGAATTAGTGCAAATGTGCGGTCATTGTCCAAAGAACCTTCTAAGGCTTCGGTGTTGCCGCCTATGAGCCTTACGTTAAAAGCGCTCAGATCTGATAATTTATAGCGGTAGTCAACAGTAACCTGGTCAAATATATTCAGGTCACCATTGCCCGTAGGCCTGATATTTCTAGCTAAAGTCGCCGATAACGAATAGCGCTCTTGCCTGTAGTTGACGGCGCCGTTAACTACATATCCAGTAGTGTTAGAGTCTGGCCGAGAGGCAGATGCATTAGAATCGATAGACGTCTTTACATACGTTAGGCCACCACTTAGTGACATGTCTAAGTTTTCCGACAGCACGGAATTGAAGCCCGCTTGAGAGCCAATGATGTCTGATGTGGTCTGCCGATTGGCATCATTTTGGTAGCGCGCAACACGAGCCCGCAGAGATAGCGAGGTTCTATCGCTCCACTGATTGGCCGCGCCAATGGAAGCGGCAATAGTTGTGCCGCCTATATAGCGAGGGCTTGCGTAGTCTGTTTTTCCGTAAGTTAAACCGGCGGAGGCGCGATTATTTTCTGTTAAATAGTACGCTGCGCTAGTTGCAGCACTTACACGCTCGACGCGCGTGGATACGCCTCCTATGCGACCGGTATCAAGAAATTCAGTAGTTCGAGTTGAACCACGCATATAGCCTGCACTGCCGCTCACGTATCCGCGCTCCAGTTGATGGCTGGTATCAGCTTGAAAGTTCTGATCATTGCTGTTGTACCCGCTGTCATCAAACTTAAAAGATTTTAGCTCGCTTTTAAATGACGCGCTCGTTCGTTCACTGCGCATCATAAAATTGATGGGAAGCGAAAGCTGAACGCCAGACGTCGACCTTTTATCTTCTCGGCTTAACCCCTCGTTGTCGTTGTAATCTGCGCCACCGCTCACTTTATAGTCGAGAGAATACTCCTTTGCTTGTGTGCCGGTACATATAAAAAATACCGCCAGTAAATAAGCTGGGGAAAAGCCAGCATGACAAAAAACGATGTGAGCCCGCCTGAACATTTTTTTGATGAGTGAGCTTGGCAATCAAGGAACGACTACAATATCGCGGCTACGAAGCACAATATTGGTATGCATTTCTTCGCCACCCTGCACGGTCGCGTATTCAAATGGGATAGAAACTTGCGTACCGTCGGTTTCGCGTCGTAAGACCAAAATATCGTTTTCGGCCGCGAACGTGTTGAGGCCTCCTGCCAGTGCCAGTGCCTGAACGATGTCAGTGTCACTGGTGATTTTGTATTCGCCAGGACGAATCACTTTGCCTACCACGTAAATTTTATTGCCCTCAACGCCCTGTACAGAGACAATCACCTGCGGTGTATCCTTCATGTAGGTACTTAAGGCTTGAGCGATAGCATCACTGACGTTTGACGGAGTGCGACCGGTGGTGTCGATCTCGCCGATCATTGGCAGGCTGATAAAGCCGTCCGGGCGCACTAAAACATCGCGACTGAGGAGGTCTTCATTCCACACGTCGACTCTAAGCACATCGCCCGGATTGACAAGATACGGTGCACTAGAGGCTGAAATTGACAGCAAGGCTAAAAAGCCAGACAGTGATATGAGTAATTTGCGTATGGTAGAGTATGACATCAATGTTCCTCGGCATGCTAGTGTCAGCTTAGTCTAGGTTAATCATTACATTTGGTGCTTTACCATTGCGTTTTATGTTGAACACTCAACATAACGTGCATGCCTTTGACGCAACATAGGGAATGATGTGTAAAGTTGCATATTAATTTGTACATACCTAAAACAAGGTACACCGATTATACTTTTATATCAACAGCTTGCGCGGTACTTTTGAGGCGGCCTACACGATTGAGTTCGTGCTGGCAGCCTGTTCTCTTGTGGCGTGGGGGTTAATAGCCGCAGCATTGGATGGCATGCCTAGGAGTCGGCCGTGATGCCCATCACAGGAAATGGTTCTTTCTTAATTTTAGTGTCACGGAGTACCATATACGCCACAATGGTCAGACCATGGCTTCGCCATTCCCTTTTAATTTGGACTTAATCGAATGTTGACTGTTTTATCGCCGGCAAAAACACTGGACTTTGATACGCCAGCGGGCACGCTTAATAATACTCAGCCTGAGTTTTTAGCGCGATCTGCTGAGCTCATAGACGATGCACGTGCTCTCAGCCCAAAAGATATTCAGGCTTTGATGGGGGTTAGTGAGAATATTGCAGAATTGAATTACCGGCGCTTCATCGATTGGGGGGAGCCCTTTGGGCTGAGTAATGCTAAGCAGTCGATACTGGCGTTTAAGGGTGATGTCTACACAGGCTTAGAGGCTTCGAGCCTGACCGAGACACAGCTCATTTTTGCCCAGAACCATCTGCGTATTCTCTCTGGCCTATACGGGCTGCTGCGCCCGCTTGACTTGATGCAGCCTTATCGACTTGAAATGGGGCTTAAGTTTGTTAATCGCGGCGGGAAAAACCTCTATCAATTTTGGGGTGATGCCATCACAAAATCTCTTAATCGCGAGCTAAAGGGCTCCTGCAGTAAGGCGCTAATCAATCTCGCATCCAACGAGTATTTTAGATCAATACAGTCAAAGGCGTTGGACGGTGACGTCATTACGCCTGTCTTTAAAGATTTCAAGGGCGACAAATTTAAGGTAATAAGTTTCTTTGCCAAGAAAGCACGCGGACAAATGGCTCGGTTTATTCTGGATAACGAATTGGATGAGCCCGAGGCGTTAAAAGAGTTCAAAACCGCCGGATATTGCTACAGCAAAGCCGAATCAAGTGCGCGAGAGTGGGTGTTCACCCGTGAGAGCCGTCCAGCGTAGCTGCGTTGCTAGCAGCTAATGCTGGGAATGTATTATTTGAAGGGCAACATTTTGCTTACTCCTTGGCGGTAAAGGCTATTTTGCTCCTCCTCCCGGTGAGTGAAATCGCCTACTGCTGCAGCCAGATCAGGGTCTGCGATCCAGTGATTCGACCATGTGTTTATCGGGCGAAAGCCGCGTTGAATTTTGTGCTCTCCCTGTGCTCCTGGGTCAAATCGCGCTATTTTGTTGGCGATACAATACTCAATACCCTGATAATAGCAGGCCTCAAAGTGCAGGCAGTCATATTCTTTCTCGCAGCCCCAGTAGCGCCCGAACAGCGTATCGCTAGAACAGAAATAGAGGGCTCCGGCTACAGCGCGCGTATCGAGGTAGGCCAGCACCATCACCACCTGGTCACCCATGCCTGCGGCGGTAGTGACGAAAAAATCACGACTCAGATAGCCACCATGGCCACTGCGCTTGGCATAAGTCAGCTGGTAAAAGCGATAGAACTGTTCCCACTCTTGCTCGCCGATGTGCGCTCCCGTCAGTGTTTTTAGCACCAGCCCTTGCTCTGCGACACGCCGACGCTCTTTTTTTAGTGCTTTGCGTTTACGGCTGTTGAAGGTCGCAAGAAAATCCTCGAAACAACCATAGTTCTCGTTGAACCAGTGAAACTGAGTGCCTGCTCGGCGATGCAGGCCTGCATCAAGTAGGGTCTCGCTCATTGTTTCGTCGGGGAACAATAGATGCCAAGATGAGATGTGTCGCTGCGCGGCCAGAGCTTTTACAGCGGTAAGCGCGGCGTGCATGCACTGGTCCGAATCAACGCTGTTAGAGACGCATAGGCGGGGCCCTGTGGCGGGGGTGAACGGTATTGCGGTGAGTAATTTCGGATAATAGGCAAGGCCGCTCTGTCGCCAGGCATCAGCCCAGGACCAGTCGAACACGTACTCACCGTAAGAATGCGCCTTTAGATAAAGCGGCATAATTGCCACCAATTCGCCGTCACAGCGAAGGATGAGATGGCAAGGCTGCCATCCGGTTTCGGCTGTTGTGCATCCAGTTGTTTCTAACCCAAGCAGAAAGTCGTGCCGCAGAAAGGGATAGTCAGTACTTGCAATAGCATTCCATTGCGCAGCAGAAACTTGGTTCAGACTGCTTAGAAACTCTGAGGTGAATGCCTGCGGATGCGGACCTAGGGCCATGTTCCGCTCAGGTGCCGTCTGTCAGATAGTTGAGCGCTATGCCGACAAAGATAGCCATACCTACCCAGTTGTTATTCAGGAAGGCTCTGAAGCAGGCATCTGGTTTGCGGGTTCGGATCAGGTATTGCTGATAGCTAAAAAAAACGGCAGATACGGCCAGCGATGCGTTGTAGTAGAAGCCCAGTCCGAACGACTGTCCCGCGAGGTAAAGGCATGTCAGGCTAGACGCCTGCAGCAGTGCAATCATGACGCGGTCATACGGGCCAAATAATATGGCGGCGGACTTAATGCCTATTTTGAGGTCGTCTTCTCGATCTACCATGGCGTAGGCCGTATCGTAGGCCATAGTCCAGAGTAGGTTTCCCAGATAGACTAGCCACAGCGTTGCAGGTAGTGCGCTACTCTGGGCAGCAAAGGCCATTGGAATACTCCAGGAAAATGCGGCACCCAAGACCAGTTGGGGTAGTTGCATGTAGCGTTTCATAAACGGATAACTGGCGGCGAGTATCACTGCAGCAATGGCGAGTATAACAGTCAACCGGTTGGTCAACAGGACTAGTATAAACGCAAGCAGCAGCAGTACCACACCAAGGGTCACCGCTGCCCGAACAGTGATTGCGCCAGTCACGAGTGGCCGATCATGGGTGCGTGCTACTGCACCGTCTAGGTTCCGATCAGCGAGGTCATTGATGATGCAGCCGGCGGAGCGAGTGAGAAAGGCGCCGACCATAAAAATAGCCAACAGTGTAAAGTCAGGCACGCCTTGCGCAGCGAGCCAGAGGGCCCAAAGGGCCGGCCATAGCAGAAGCAAGGTGCCGATCGGCTTATCAAAGCGAATCAGTTGCAGTAGCGCGCGAGTGTTAGGTGAGGTTGCCATTGAAGCCTATTGCGGCGTGGTAAACCACATAGCTTACTGGGTTGACGACATAAATGCAGTGCTGATCTTGCCGCGCTGCGTGCGGTTCATCGACGGCGATGACCTCCAAGGGGTAAAAGCCTTTAGGAAAACTTCACTTACCATGAGTTTTTTCCCGCTGATTTCGAAACGGCAGCGCCGCCCCCAAGCGGGTTCGATTTGACGCAAGTCCTCTGGCAGGTAGTCACTGTTGCCCGATATATGCGACAACTCAAAGGGAGAACGGCGCATACCGGCATGCCTGAATAGGAAGGCCCCCAGGGATTTATTCTGCAACCTGCGCAAGTGTGCCAGACCGCCATTTAGACTTGTAATGGGAAAGATGCTTCGGGCAAAGACGACAGCGCTGTCATCTAATAATAGAGCGACTTCGCGCACCAGTGCAATCTGTCTGGGGGGTAAAGCTAACAGTCGGCGCTCGGAGCATAGCGGGACCTCCCAGCCCTGATATAAGCGTTTTACGCTGAATTTACCCTGTTTAGACTCCATCAGTCGCATCGTCAGAGAGCCATTGTCTGTTAGCCAGCAGCGCAAACGTGGCGACAGAATCGCGCGGGCATACGGTCCCTCCGGTCGCCAGCGGGGCTCAACGGATATGCGTTTGCGCCCGTTAGAGTGTCGCGTCAGTGTGGGATTGGGCGGTTGCAAAGCTATCACGTCCTTAATTTGAGTGGCGAGAATGCGTCATCCAGAGTGAGCTTGCAAGGGCGCTGTGGATCCAGACTTCCAGAAGCTTACCAGGAAAAAACCCTTGCACAATTATTGTACAACTCTATAGTGTTCGTTTTCTAAATTTGTCCGTTCTTTGGTTACCGTATAGCCGCGTATGTGGCGATTGGTAAGTGAAGACATTCTTAAGCGGTATAAAGAGCGAGAAGTAGCATGAGTCAGTGGGAATGTATTGTCTGTGGCCTGATCTATGATGAGAAAGAAGGTTGGCCAGACGATGGTATTGCGCCAGGCACCAAGTGGGAGGATGTTCCGGAAGATTGGTTGTGTCCTGACTGTGGCGTCGGCAAAGAAGATTTTGAATTACTGAAAGAGGCGCCGGTCGACGATGTGCCTCACCATGAAGAGCCTGCGGTGGACAAAGTCCATGCGCCGGTGGTAATTCTTGGGACAGGCTTAGCGGGGTATGGCTTGGCCAAAGAGTTTCGCAAGCACGATAGCGAAACGCCGCTTATCATGATTACATCGGACGATGGCCGCTCCTATTCCAAGCCGATGCTTTCAACGGGTTATACCAAAGACCACTCGGCTGATGATTTGGCCCAGTTGGACGCGGGTAGCATGGCTCGCCAGCTTAAAGCCAGCGTTTGGACCATGACTAAGGTGAGCGAAATTGATACCGAGCGTCAGTTGATTAAGGTGGGTGATGCGGAGACTGTAATCCACTATCGTGAGCTGGTTCTAGCTGTGGGTGCCGAGGTGATCCGTCCTCCGATTGAAGGCGACGGGCAGGAGCTGGTCTACTCCGTCAATGATTTGCTGGACTATGCTGATTTTCGCGTCGCAGTTGTCAAAAATGAGGTGAAGAAGGTGTGCATCATTGGCGGCGGCCTGATCGGCTGCGAATACACTAATGATTTAATTAATGGCGGGTTTGAGGTGGAGGCGGTAGACCCTCTTGGCTACTGCCTGCCAACGTTGCTGCCCGAACCTGCGGGTAAGGCGGTACAGACAGCGCTTGAACAGAAAGGTGCGCGGTTCCATTTCGGTCCGCTGGTGACTGCCGTGAATAAGGCCGAGGAGGGAGTGATCGTGAGCCTGAATAACGGTGAGACCATTGCCGCCGACATCGTTATTTCGGCGGTTGGTGTGCGGCCCCGAACCGATTTAGCCAAGTCTGGCGGTATTGTCGTCAATCGCGGTATCGTTACCAATCGGCTGTTGGAGACCAGTGCTAGCCACGTTTATGCGATGGGTGATTGCGCCGAGGTAGACGGGCACGTGTTAGTTTACGTCGCTCCTTTGATGGCGGCAGCGAAAGCATTGGGTAAAACTCTAGCAGGTCAGCCTACTGAGGTCAGCTACGGGGCCATGCCGGTGACGATCAAAACGCCCGCTTGCCCGGTAGTGGTGGCGCCAATTGCTCATGCGGCAGAGGGAGACTGGACTATTGTGGCCGAAGGCAACAATGTCAACGCGCAGTTCCGTGACCGCGATGGCAAGCTGCTGGGCTTTGCCCTGACCGGTGAGTCTATTAAAGAGAAAATTAACCTGCAGAAAGAATTACCTGCGATTATGGCGTGACGTGACGCTTTGTGGTCACCGGTGCCGTAGGTGACTGACAGCACTGAGCGTCATGTGAGGCTCTGGCTGCGCAATTTCGTTGTCGCTTTGAATCTGTGCCCTTTTGCGGGTCCACTGCTGGCCGCGTCGAATCTGCGTATCGCAGTATGCGAGCAAGATAGCACAAATGATTTGCGCTGGATGTTTTTGCAGGAACTGGATTTGTTGCAGCGCAGCCCGGAGCAGGATGTTGCTACCACGCTCGTTGTGTTTCCCAAGGCTCTTTGGGATTTCGAAGACTATTTGCAATTTGTCGATGAAGCTCAGGATCTGTTGGTTGAGTCTGGTCTCGAGAGTATCGTTCAGCTGGCCAGTTTTCATCCGCAATATCTATTTGCGGGAGAGGGCCCTGAAACTGCTAGCCATTTCAGCAATCGGGCACCTTATCCGCTTATTCACCTGCTTCGGGAAAATATGGTAAGCCGCGCCTTGGATGGCTTCGCTGATCCCGAACAGATTCCAAACAGGAACATAGAAACCTTAAGTGCTATTGGTGTGGAAGAACTGGAGCGGCGCTGGCAGGCATTATTTCTGCCCTAGCATCAAGCGTGTCAGCGATGATTACTGGATATTCAAACCTTGGCAAATTGCTGGCCGGAGCCGGCCCATCGATGAATCAGTGGATCAGTCCGTTCCGGATAGCATTCACGGATGGTATTGGCAATAGACTGCACGGTGTCCAATAGGTGACTGTGTGTCGGTAGCGAAGCGACTCTGAACTCCATCAGGCCGGTCTGGCGGGTGCCTAGTACCTCGCCAGGACCTCGCAGTGCTAAGTCTTTCTCGGCAATGTAGAATCCGTCCGAACTTTCTCGCATAACAGCAAGTCGCTGTTTGCCGTTGGCAGACAGTGGGGTCTGGTATAGCAGCACACAGTGGCTGGCTTGTTCGCCTCTGCCTACCCGTCCGCGTAGCTGGTGCAACTGAGCCAGACCAAGTCGTTCGGGGTTTTCAATGATCATCAGGCTAGCGTTGGGCACATCTACACCGACCTCAATAACCGTTGTGGCCACCAGTAAGGCCAATTCGCCATTTTTGAATGCGGCCATTATGGAGGCCTTTTCCATCGGTTTCAGCCGTCCGTGGATTAACCCTATCGCTAGATTAGGCAACCCTTCGCGTAACTCTGCAGCAGTCGCTTCTGCGGCCTGCGCCTGCAGTACGTCGTTTTCTTCAATGAGTGTGCACACCCAGTAGGCCTGGCGGCCGTCGCGACAGGCGGCCGCGACTCTCGTCACTACCTCCTCGCGTCGGTTGCTATCGATCAGCGTCGTGGTCACCGGAGCCCTACCCGGCGGCAGTTCATCTATCACTGAACAATCTAGGTCGGCATAGGCGACCATGGATAGTGTGCGGGGAATGGGCGTTGCCGTCATCACCAGTTGATGCGCTCGGCCCAACTGTGGTGCTGCTTTTTTAGTCAGGGCAAGGCGCTGATGAACGCCGAACCGGTGTTGTTCATCTACGATAACTAAGCCTAAACAGCCGAAAGCCACATCATCTTGAAATAGCGCATGGGTGCCTATTACGAGGCTCGCGTCGCTGCAAGCAATACGTCCGAGAGCGCTTATCCGTTTATTGCCTTTGGTGCGGCCACTTAGCCACTCCATGGTAATATCGAGGGGCTCGAACCACTGATAAAAGTTGCGCCAGTGTTGCTCCGCCAATATCTCGGTTGGCGCCATGATCGCGACCTGATAGCCGTTATTAATAGCCTGCAGGGCAGCCCCTGCTGCCACCAAGGTCTTTCCTGACCCCACATCACCCTGCAGTAGTCGCAGCATTGGAACAGGTTTGGCGAGGTCAATCGCGATTTCCTGCAGGACCCTCAGCTGAGCTTTCGTTGGAGTAAAGGGCAGGTCTGCAAAAAATGTTGCTAGTACACTCTCGCTGAACGGGAGGGCTGGCGCACCTTCTTCTTGTTGTCGCTCGCGCAGTCGGTGCAGCGATAAATTGTGTGCTACTAATTCCTCCAAGGCTAGTCGCAACTGGGCCGGATGCGTACCGTCTCGCAGTGATTCTTGCGCGGCATCAGGGGGTGGTGAGTGCAGATACTGCAGGGCCTTGGTAAGCTCGTAGGGATATGTGTCGCTGAGCGGTAACAGCTCATCGACGTCTTCTTTGTGCAGACGGGTGAGGGCCTGCTTACACAATTTCCGCCATTGATTTTGGCTGATACCCGCCGTCGTCGGGTAGATCGGCGTTAGAGCTTCTTCTACAGCGACCTTTTCGTCTTGCAGTACACGATATTCTGGGTGGTACATTTCTAGGCCACTACCGCCACGACGTACCTGGCCGAAACAGCGCAGTCGGCTGCCGGTTTGCAGGCTGGTTTTCTGTGCAGCGCTAAAATGGAAAAAGCGCAGTGTCAACGTTCCGCTACCGTCCTGAATCCGCGCGACTAGGCTGCGGCGGCGCCCAAAGACGATATCTGCCGCTCTCACGTCACCTTCTATGACGACATCGTTGCCCTCCCTAGCCGCTGCGATGGGGGTGACCCGTGTGCGGTCCTGATAGCGCAATGGGAGATGAAATAGGAGATCCTCCACGTTGTGAACGCCGTAATCGGCGAGCATGCTTGCGAGCTTGGGACCGACTCCGCGGAGCTCTTGCACTGAAATATTGGCGATACCGTCTATCATTGTATCAATGGGGTCTCAGGGCATTGATGAGAATGTCGATAGCCTCTGGTCGCGGATAACTGACACGCCAAGCTAAGGCAATGCTGCGGCAAGGTGCCGGACTTTCGAACGGACGCAAAGCCAGTGAATTGTTTCCGCGAGTTGCTTCATTTGCCGCCGACTTCGGCAGAACAGTAATACCTAGGCCGCTTGCCACCATGTGCTTTAGAGTCTCCAGCGAGCCGCCTTCTACCACTGTCTGTCCCTGTGCATATTTTTCCCGTATCGCGCGCTGCAGCCCTGGACAGGCTTCCAGCACTTGATCGCGGAAGCAGTGGCCCTCACCCATTAAAAGCACCTGATGTTCGGCCAAGCTGCCGGCATTGATGTGTGAGCATGCAGCTAGTGGGTGGTCTTTTGGTAGTAACACGACGAACGGCTCACTGAAGAGTGTCCGCGTGACTATGTCAGTTTCGGTAAATGGCAGGGCTACAAAAATAGCGTCCAGCTCTCCGGTGCTTAGCTTGACGCGCAGGCTGGCGGTGTAGCTCTCCTCGATGAATAGCGGCATGTTGGGGGCCAATTGCTGTAGACCACCGACCAGGTCTGGGAACAGATAGGGGCCGACGGTATAGATCGCACCGACGGAGAGCATGCTGCCCATTGGATCCTTGCCCTGCTCCGCCAGCAGTCGCAGGTTTTGTGTTTCGCGCAGAACCGTGCGAGCTTGCCCTACGATAAGCTCTCCCGTCGGTGTGGTGGTCACTTTGTGGCGTGCGCGCTCGAACAGGCAGACACCTAGCTCAACTTCCAGCTTTTTGATGGCGATACTCAGGGTGGGCTGACTGACGTTGCATTGCTCAGCCGCTTTGCGAAAATGACCTGATTCGGCTAGTGCTACAAGGTAGCGCAGTTCTGTTAATGTCATGGGGTCTCGACCTTAAGACTAAGGCCCCTAGTGTAACCAGTGAGTGATTAATATATGAAGCATAGTTCTGTTCTAATTGTCGGATGTGGGGATATTGGTATTCGTACCGGTGCGCTGCTTGTCGCACAGGGGTGGGACGTTGCCGGTGTGAGGCGTAACATTTCGAAGTTACCGGCTGAATTTGTCGCCCATGCAGCGGACTACACTCAGACCGCAAGCCTGGATTTTATAGCGCAGTTAGAACCGGACTTCGTGCTCGCGACATTTAATCCTGCAGACCGAACTCAAGCGGGCTATAAAGCCGGCTTCCAAACGGCTATGAGCCATTTGATCTCGGGTCTGGGGATGCATCGACCGCGACATATCTTGATGGTAAGCAGCACTCGCGTTTTTGCCGAGGCCCACGGCGGCTGGGTGGATAATAATAGTGCCCTGACGGACGACGACCCTTATGCTCTGGCAATAATTGCCGCCGAACAGTACCTGCTGGCCTCGGGGCATAATGCGTCACTGGTGCGATTTGCTGGGATATATGGCGCCCCGGGAAGTCGTTTTTTGTCGAGGGTCCGCAGTGGGGAACTATGCCACTCGGAGCCTGTGAGCTACACCAATCGTATTCACCGGGATGATTGTGCCGGCTTTCTCGCGCATCTGTTGCAGTTGGTCGACGCCGGCAAAACAATCGAGCCTCTGTATATTGGGGTAGATGATGAGCCGGCGCCTCGTTACGAAGTAGAAGCCTGGTTGGCAGGCGCACTGAGGTTAGCGGGGGTGCAGCAGCAGCGATTACTCGGACCAGTCGATCGACCCAGTGGGCGCGGCCAGAGCGGCCATAAACGCTGTCGAAATAGAGCGTTACATGACAGTGGTTACCAGTTGATTTATCCCAGCTATAAAAGCGGATATGGTGCGATGCTTGCTCAGAGCTAAAGCACGAGGACGGCTTCTATCTCAATCTGCGCACCCTTGGGCAGCGCGGCGACCTGCACGCAGGCGCGAGCGGGAAAAGGTTCTTCAAGGAAGCGTGCCATGACGTCATTCACAACGGCGAAGTGTGCAAGGTCAGTGAGTGAGATATTGATTTTAACTGCATTTCTCAGGTTGCCTCCAGCTGCATCTGCAACTGCACTTAGATTTTGAAAAGCCTGCACCGCCTGTTCGGTGATATTTTCGGACACGAGCTCGGTCGTGCCAGGCTCAAGCGGGATTTGACCGGATAGCCATACGGTATTGCCGACCTTAACTGCTTGCGAATAGGGGCCAATGGCGGCAGGGGCGGCGAGTGTTGAAATGACGGCGCGATTACTCAAGGGGGTCTCCATCCTATAAGCGGTACAAGTTGTCTGGACGCTCAGTTTTTGACACGGTTTACTTTGTGCACGTGATTGATAGTCCGGAGGCGCTTCATGACTCGGGCTAAATGCACTCTGCCGTGTACCAGTATTTCCAAGGTGACATAGGTAAACTGATAGTCCTTGTCCTCAGTGGATATTTTTTCGATATTCACGTTCATACTATTGATGCGGGTGGCAATTACGGCAAGCATTCCGCGACGATTCTCAACTTCTACACGCAGCTCCGCGGAATATTCACCTTCCACATTGTCGTCCCAGCGCAACGCTATTTGTCGCTCGTTATGATCGCGTATATCGGCAAGATTTTTGCATTGCTCACGGTGCACAACCACGCCTTTTTCGAGGCTCAGATAGCCCTCAATAGGGTCGCCAGGTACGGGGTGGCAGCACCTAGCATAGCCAACCATGAAGCCTTCCGTTCCACAGATGGCCACAGGCTGGACGCTGTCACGGTGCTGTAACGGGTCTTCTTCCAAACCGCTCAACAGTTGTTGTGCAGTGAACTCAGGTAATCGATTGCCGCGAGCGATATCCACCAGCAGCTCATCGAGGTTTTCATGGTGTTGTTGTGATAGAAAGTCCTGAAGCCTGTCTTCAGCGAGATTTGCCAAATTGGTGCCAAAACCCATAAGACCTTTGTCCAAAAGGTTGCGCCCGAGGGCTATGGAGTCATCCAGAGTCTGACTTTTCAGGAAGTGATGAATATTTGAGCGGGCTTTGGCGGTTACGGCATAGTCGAGCCAGGCTGGGTTGGGCTGGGCGCCGGCTGAGGTTAAAATTTCAATGGTCTGGCCGCTTTGCAGAGGCTCGGACAGTGGCGAAAGGCGTCGGTTTATCCGGCAAGCTACACAGCTGTTGCCCACGTCTGTATGCACGGCATAGGCGAAGTCCACTGGAGTGGAACGCCTTGGGAGCTCAAGTATGCGGCCCTGTGGGGTAAAGACATAGATTTCATCTGGAAAGAGGTCAATTTTGACGCTTTCTATAAACTCCAAGGAGTTGCCTGCGCGCTGCTGCATTTCAAGCAAACCCTGCACCCATTCTCTGGCGCGGGCATGACTACTCGTGCTGGTCTGGCTGTCAGTCTTGTATAACCAATGCGCAGCGATACCCTTATTGGCCATGTCTTCCATTTCTTGCGTGCGGATTTGAACCTCAATTGGCACAGCATGCATGCCCATTAGGACAGTGTGCAGAGACTGGTAGCCGTTGGCTTTAGGAATAGCAATATAATCTTTGAATTCGCCGGGTACCGGTTTATAGAGGCTATGAATACAGCCTAGTACGCGATAACAGGTGTCAACAGAGTCTACGATGATGCGAAAGGCATAGATATCTGTGATTTCGGAAAAGGATTTATGCTTGGACTTCATTTTTCTATAGATGCTGTACAGGTGTTTTTCGCGTCCAATCACACAAATTTCATGGCCCTCCTGTTCCAGCGTGACCTCTATCTGATGGCGGACTTTTTCAACGAGTTCCTTGCGATGTCCAACTGATTTTCGCAGTGCGGCGTCTATGCGTCTCGCACGCATGGGATAGAGCGCATTAAAGCCAAGCTCTTCAAATTCGAGGCGCACTGTGTTCATGCCTAAGCGCGCGGCGATAGGGGCGTAGATATCGAGTGTTTCTCGCGCGATTCGCCGTGCTTTAGCAGACGTAAGCACCCCCAACGTCCTCATGTTGTGGAGCCTATCGGCGAGCTTTACCAGAATTACGCGAATATCCCGGGCCATCGCCAGCGCCATTTTCTGGAAATTTTCTGCCTGTTTTTCTTCCAGGGACTGGAATTCCATCTGCGTTAATTTACTGACGCCATCGACCAGTTCAGCGACCGTGGGGCCAAACTGCTCACCAATGGCAATTTTTTCGATACCAGTGTCTTCAATCACATCGTGCAGCATGGCTGCGATCAAGCTTTGATGGTCCATATGCATATCGGCGAGGATGCCAGCGACAGCAAGGGGATGGCTTACATAAGGGTCGCCACTGCGTCGCTGTTGCCCATAATGCGCTTGCTCGGCGAAAAAATAAGCACGATTTACGTGATTGGTTTGCTCGGTGTTGAGGTAACTACGAAGGGTGATATTTAGGGCATCAAGGGTTTGCATGCTGTCGATTTCAAGCCCCTATCAGTGATGCCCGCTGACCTATAGCGCTTCGCTGGCCTCAAACACTTCTGCCAGCTCTTCTTCTGCAGCTATTTCGCTTGCCCGGCTGAGAATTTCATTGGTAACCAGCCCCTCGGCAATTTCGCGCAGGGCAATCACGGTGCTTTTGTCCGATTCCTCCAGTACTAGAGGATCTTTCCCGCCGGTAGCCAATTGTCGAGCCCGCTTGCTCGCGACCATGACAAGCTCAAAGCGATTTGCAACATTTTCCAGACAATCTTCAACGGTTACGCGTGCCATGATTCACTATTTCCTATGTTTGCGTGTACTACCCCAAGGCGTTGGTTTGGAGACACAGATTTCTTACTCTGAGGCGCCATCGCTGATGCCGACACCTCTCTGCCCGCAGTACAGAGAGCCTGCGCCGACGGGAACCACAAAGTATAGCGCATTACAAGGGGGGCGCGTCCAGCATTAATGACGTCGATAGTACTACTTTAGCAGGCTTTGCAGCATGTCTGACAGCATTGTCTGCTGTCGAACGGTCCGCAGGCGTTGACTGACGATAATAGACTGCAGTTCGTCTAGGGCCTGATTGAAGTCTTTATTGACCACTAAGAAGTCACTTTCTACATAATGTGACATTTCTGCTACTGCGCCGTTCATTCGACTCTCGATGATAGCTGGGTCATCCTGCCCTCGGAGACTAAGCCGCTGCTGGAGGGCTTGCCGCGACGGCGGCAAAATAAAAATAGACTGCGTCTCGGGCAGTAGCTGCTTGACCTGCCTTGCCCCCTGCCAGTCGATCTCCAGGATCACATCAAGGCCGCGCTCTAGCTGCTCTTCTAGCCAGACACCGGACGTCCCATAGAGATTGCCGAAGACTTGCGCATGCTCCAAAAACTCGGCTCGATTGAGCATTTCTTCAAAGACGGTCTCCGAGACAAAATGATAGTTGACCCCCTCTGTTTCGGCCGATCGCATGGGGCGAGTTGTGTGTGAGACGGAGACCCGCAGGCCCTCGCAGCGCGCAGTGAGGGCATTAACCAGGCTTGTTTTGCCTGCCCCTGATGGGGCGGACACGGTATAAAGCGTTCCGGTGCTTGTCATGTTCTGTTCCTGTTGCGGCGAGGCAAATGCGGGGCGTTACTCAACATTTTGTATTTGTTCGCGCATTTGCTCGATGAGCACCTTTAACTCCACCGCGCTCTGGGTCGTCGTCACCGATTGCGACTTGGAAGACAAAGTATTGGCTTCTCGATTCAGTTCTTGCATCAGAAAGTCTAGTCGCCTACCGCAGGGGCTGCCCTGTTTGAGCACGTGCCGCACTTCGCTTATATGGGCATCGAGGCGATCTAACTCTTCATCGACATCGGCTTTCTGTGCCATGTAGACCAACTCCTGCTCTAGTCGATTCTGCTCGACTTCTACCTCCAAGTTGGCGATTCTGTGGATGATGCGGTTGCGCTGATGTTGCATTAGAGTCGGCAGTACCTCGCGCATAGCATGGACCTCTGCTTCAACCAGCGTCATGCGATCCAGTATCAGTGTCGCTAACTTCTGCCCTTCTCGGCAACGGTTTTGATGCATATTCTCCAAGGCTTTGCTAAATAGGGACAGTGCCTTCTTTTGCAGCTGTTCTTCCGACACTTTTTGCCCACAGCAGACGCCGGGGAATAACAATACCTCTAGCGGGTTGATGGACGCTGAACTGTTCAACTGCTTCTGGATAATGCTGGTCGCCTTCAGTAACGCATCGAGCCGGTCTGCATCAATATCTAGCGCCTCAGTTTGTGTTTGTTCGCTCTGCAAACGCATCATGCAGTCTATTTTGCCTCTTGTCAGGCTGGCGCTGGTGTGTTCACGTAATTTTGGCTCCAGTGCGCGCAATGCATCAGGCAGTTTAAAGCTGCAATCGAGATAGCGATGGTTAACTGACCGCACTTCTACCGTCAGTGTACCCTGCCCAATGTCGGCGCTCTCTCGAGCAAACGCGGTCATGCTCTGAATCATTGCAGCCAGTGCTCCATTTCCCTTGCCTGATCATCAGTGTAGCAGTTTGTTATTAGTGCAAACAGGCCGGGCTGCGCAGAGACGTTACTGCGCTATTTAACGACTTTAGCCTGCCGGCTGGCGTATACTAGCTCGCTTACTGAATACGACGGAGTAAATTCATGCAACGACCTAGTGGGCGTGCACCTGCGCAACTTAGAGAGATCAATATTTCCCGTAACTATACGCGACATGCCGAGGGCTCAGTGCTGGTGTACTTTGGTGACACCCAAGTCATTTGCACTGCGTCGGTAGAAAAGGGTGTCCCGCGCTTTATGCGTGGCCAAGGTCAGGGTTGGGTGACAGCAGAGTACGGCATGCTGCCGCGTTCCACTGGCAGTCGCATGGGTCGAGAGGCCTCTCGGGGCAAGCAGGGCGGGCGCACATTGGAAATACAGCGCTTAATAGGACGCTCATTGCGGGCGGCGATTGATTTTTCGAAACTCGGTGAGAACACGATAACGGTAGATTGCGATGTTATTCAGGCGGACGGTGGCACCCGCACTGCTGCAATCACTGGAGCCTGTGTTGCTCTCGTGGATGCCATTAACTATCTGCAGCGCGAGAAACTGATTGAGGATGACCCTTTGCTGCAAATGGTGGCATCAGTGTCGGTGGGAATTTACCAAGGCGTCCCTGTGCTGGACTTGGATTATCCGGAGGACTCTTCTGCGGATACCGATATGAATGTCGTAATGGGGGAGTCCGGAGGATTTATTGAAGTACAGGGTACGGCTGAGCAGGCACCGTTTGCTCGCGAGGAACTCAATGGTATGCTGGACTTGGCGTCCGATGGGATACAGCAGTTGATCACCTTACAAAAAGCTGCGTTAGCTTCTGGATAAGCCCAGTGCAGCCGCACACTAAAGCTCGATATCGTAATCCATAATGACGGGTGCGTGAGACGAGAACGGCCTTATCTTATAGATAGCACCGTAATCTACCGCGTATTTCAGTCCCTGGGAGATCAAATGGAAATCAGTGCGCCAGCCATTAGTACCCCGTTCGCCCTCTGGCCACCAACTGAACTCGTCCTGATCTGAGCTAACCTCTCGGAATGCGTCAACATAACCCGACTCTAGCACCTCGTCCATCCACTGGCGCTCTTCGGCAAGAAAGCCTGACGTAGTGGCGTTGCGCTGGCTGTCCTGAACATCTGCCGCACTGTGGGCGATATTCCAGTTGCCACAAATGATGAACTCTCGACGCTTGTTGCGTACTTTTTGCAGGTGGCTGCTGAGGAGTGCGAAAAATTCGTTTTTCCGAGCTTGCTGCGACGCGTCATCTGAGTCTACCTGGGGAGCTAAAAGACAGGCCACGCTAAGGTTTTCATAATCTGCCTGTATGTAGCGACCTTCCATATCAAAGTCAGCGAAACCTAATCCAGTTATGATTGCCTTGGGCATTTGTCGGCAATAAATAGCAACGCCGTTGGCTTTGCCGCCCGCATCGTCAAAAAAGTAGGCGTTATACCCTTCCGGGAAAAAGGCTTTGTCCTGCAAGTCATACTCTGAACATTGCAGATCTTGGACACAAATAAAATCTGCATCCTGCTCGCTTAGCCAGTCAAACATACCTTGTTCAGCGGCATTTTTAATGCCATCTGCACTGATGCTGATGATCCTCATTTTTGATCCCTTGATATGAGAGCGTGTATCATGACGCCTGAGTCGCGCAATAACTTAAGCATTTCACCGAGTTCGTGTCAGAATGGCTGTACTTAAAATAGCTATGATTGCTGTTTAACAGCATTGCCGACGTAAATTATATTAATATCGGGAGCAGAATTTACCGCTCGGTTTTTAGTGTTAAAAATGAATACATACTATTCCGGACATTCTATAGCGTAAGCTGTGGAATACAATGTTTCGTTTAAGGATCTATAGTCAATATGCATGCAGTCCAAACAGAATTTATTCAGCTTGCCCGCAGTAATGAGGTGTTAAAATTCGGTGAATTTACCCTTAAGTCAGGCCGCGTCAGTCCCTACTTTTTCAATGCGGGGGCATTTTCAACGGGTGCTGCACTTGCTTCCTTAGGTCGGTGCTACGCGCACTGCATTGTGAATTCAGGCTTGCAGTTTGACGTATTACTAGGACCTGCCTATAAAGGCATTCCCCTCGCCGCAGCCACGGCTATTGCTCTGGCGGACTACCACGGGCTGGATGTCCCGTATGCCTACAACCGCAAGGAGGCTAAAGTCCACGGTGAGGGGGGGGTGTTGGTGGGCAGTCCTTTGCGAGGGCGTGTGCTGGTGATCGACGACGTCATTACCGCGGGTACAGCTGTTCGAGAGGTGATCAAGATGATCGATGAAGCCGGCGCGGCCCTAGCTGGCGTTGTCATCGGCCTTGATCGGCAGGAGCGGGGAGAGGGTCAGTTGTCCGCGACACAGGAGGTGGCGCGAGTCCACGACGCGCCGGTGTTAAGTATCATTAACATGGGCCATATTATTCACTATCTGGAGTCAGAAGATCACGGGCCCCCGGGGGCTTTGGCCGCGATGCTGCAATATCGTCGGCAGTATGGCGTTTGATCTCTATGACGAGCACGCTGGGCAAGTAATACCCTTCGTTGCTGGCTTAGCGACTAAAACGGCTGGTTTGGCCGGGAATTGGCGTAGTGATGGCTTCGCGAAAAAAGCCATCCATTAATAGCTCCCACTGGCGGGGCCACTCTGTCGTCGGAAGACGTTGAAATCCGCTGCGCACATACTGCGATAGACGTCCCTCCGCTGCCGCTATTAGCAGGTTGGCGGCCGCGGGCAAAGGAATGCTGGGACGCAAACCCTCGCGTAATTCTGCTTCCCGAATGACTTGCTTCAGTTGCGTCTCAAAGCGATCGAATAGTTGCGCCACCCGGACATGCAGGCGTTCAGTTTCTCCAGCTAGCGCATCACCGGTGAGGATTCGGGTAAGCCCTGGATTGCGTTCAGCAAATACGAGCAATAACATGAGCATTTTTTCGCAGCGCACCGCGGCAAACTGCTCATCACTCAAAATAATAGTGATGCGGCCAAAAAGCGTGTCTTCGATAAATTCGATGAGGCCTTCGAACATTTTTGACTTGCTGGGAAAGTGCCGATACAAAGCTGCCTCGGAAACCCCGACTTGTTTAGCAAGACCCGCAGTAGTGATCCGGCTCCCTTGGCCGCCCTCCAACATGTGGGCGAGAGCTTCCAATATTTGCTGGCGCCTTTGGGATTTTCTAGGGGGCATAGCATTCCATATCAACTAGCGTATTACCCAATGCTAGCGATTACCCGTCGTGCCTGCAATAAGCCGAGCCGTAATGGGAGAGAATTTTTATCAGTTTATGCAAGTTAGTCGTATTTATTCGTTATCAATGTGCCCATTCCCTCGTCGGTGAAGGTTTCCAGCAGCACAGCGTGTGGGACTCGACCATCTACAATATGTGCGCTAGTGACGCCGAACTTCACTGCATCAAGGGCGCAGCGTATTTTTGGCAGCATACCGCCACTGATAGTCTCGTCTGCGATTAAGCCATCCACCTGTTCTGTCGTGAGTCCGGTGAGGATGTGACCTTGTTTATCCAACAATCCGGCGACATTGGTCAGCAGCATCAATTTCTCTGCATGCATAACTTCAGCAAGCTTTCCGGCAACCAGATCAGCGTTAATATTGTATGTGCTGCCGTCGCTGCTCACTCCAATCGGAGCGATAACAGGAATGAAGTTACTTCCCAAAATGACATGCAGTACTTCAGTATCAATATGTTCTACTTCTCCGACGTGCCCGATATCAATATTTTCCGATAGACCTAGCTCAGAACTATACTGATCGACTGTGAGCTTGCGTGCCTTAATCATTTGGCCGTCTTTGCCTGTTACGCCGATAGCCTTACCGCCGTTGCGGTTTATAGACGAAACTATTTCTTTGTTGACGCTGCCACCCAACACCATCTCCACTACCTCCATGGTTTGAGCATCGGTGACCCGCATCCCCCTAACAAACTTGGTTTGAATGTTAAGTTTTTCCAGTAGAGCGCCGATTTGCGGCCCGCCTCCGTGCACCACAACCGGGTTCATGCCTACGAGTTTCATCAGCACTACATCGCGGGCAAAGCTTTCGTGGAGCAGCGGATCCACCATGGCGTTGCCGCCAAACTTGACGACAATTGTTTTGCCAATAAACCGCTGGATATAGGGCAGAGCTTCGGTCAAGACCTGGGCAATATTGAGAGCTTCTTTGCGATCGAGTGACATATCCTGGCCTGCTATTAAGCCCGGCCCCAAGGGGGCGGGTGGTTAGAAATTAAGTTCAATCGCAGGGTCTATTTTTGCGATTTGGGTTCTAAACTCGTCCTGGATCTTGTTGAGATTTTCCGGTGTGTCTGCTTCAAAGCGAGCCGTGAGAGCCGATCCAGTATTGGACGCGCGCACCAAGCCCCAGCCGTCGCTGAAGTCTACCCTGAGTCCATCCAGAGTGGTCACTTTCCCAGAAGGAAAATGGGTATTGTTGACGATTTTATTTGCCAACTCAAATTTATAGTCATCCGCTACCGGAATAATAATTTCAGGCGTACTGCTGGCAGCCGGTAATTTTGCAACGGCATTGTCCAAAGTGTACTCGTGAGAGCTTATGATCTCTGCCAAGCGACCCGCAGCGTAGATACCATCGTCAAATCCATACCAGCGCTCACCAAAGAACATGTGCCCGGAGAACTCTCCGCCCAATAGAGCGCCAGTTTCCTGCATTTTTTGTTTCATAAAAGCATGCCCAGTTTTGGATAACACGGGTCGGCCGCCATAGTCGGTAATCAGTGTAGAGAGCAGGCGACTACACTTGACGTCAAAGACAACATCCGCGCCAGGATTGCGCGACAAAAAGTCTTGAGCATAGAGCATCAGCAACACGTCCGAGCGGATGATTTTTCCGGAGGGCGTGACAACCGCTAAGCGGTCGCCATCGCCATCAAAAGCGACACCAAAGTCGGCCTCAGCGTCGAGCACTTTTTGCACCAACGCGGCAAGGTTTTCCTCGTTACTGGTGTCTGGGGGATGACCAGGAAAGCGACCGTCCACTTGGCAGTTTAGTGGTATGACTTCGCAGCCAAGCCTCTGAAACAATAACGGCGCGAGTTCGCTGGTCGCGCCGTTGCTGGCATCGATGACAATTTTAAGGGGCCTGGCGATGGTAATATCATCGCGGACCTTGTCTAAATAGGCGGGAACAATATTTTTCTGCGTGATTTGTCCACTGCCGGTACTAAAATTGCCGGCTGCTGCTTGATCTCGAATCTCAGCAATACGGCCGTCGGCAAGGGTCTGCCGGTTCAAGACAATTTTCAATCCGTTTTGATCAGCGGGGTTGTGGCTGCCTGTTATCATGATGCCGGATGGGCAAGGCAAATGCCGCGTTGCAAAATAGAGCAGTGGCGTGGGAGCCATACCAATGTCGATAACATCTCGCCCTGTCGCCATAATTGCGCGGATCAGTACCGCTTTAATCCGAGGGCTGGAGGCTCTGCCGTCACATCCTACGATTAGTGCGTGCTCTCCCATTTGCTCGGCGATTGTGCCGACCGCCCCTGCAATGCTCGCTATCATTGTATCGGTGAGCTCTTTTTCCGCGTGACCGCGAATGTCATAGGCGCGAAATATCTGCTCGCTAAAAGCGCCCCCCGTCGGCACGGCAACTTTTGGGTTGCCGGCAAGTAGAGGTTTCAGTGTGGGGTTATGTGGCACGCTTTTTAGTCGTTTTTTCGAGTTTGATGGCCAATTAAATGAATAATTTGTTGTGCTATGGAGGCCTTGCTCGCAAGCTCTAGGGTATTCTCTTCATCGCGGTATAGGACAGTAACGGCATTGTTATCGCTATTGAAACCTATAGCTTCATTGGCTACATCGTTAGCTACCATCATGTCGAGCCCTTTCCGTTGCATTTTCTCCTTGGCGTGTGCGACAACGTTATTGGTTTCAGCCGCGAAGCCAACGGTATACGTAGGATATTGACTTGAAGCCACTGCCAAGACAATATCGGGATTGCGCACAAGTTGCAGCGTCATTTCATCGTGCGCTTTTTTTATTTTTTGATTTGCCACTTCCGTGGGGCGGTAATCAGCCACTGCAGCGCAGCCGATAAAAATGTCACACTCTGGTAAGAGCTCGATGCATTGCTCCAGCATCTGCTGCGCACTTTGTACGCTTAGAAATTGCACATGGTCGGGTGGGGTCAAGGTCACTGGGCCGCTTACTAACGTTGTAATTGCGCCTGCGTCTACAGCTGCTGCTGCGAGCGCGTAACCCATTTTTCCTGAGCTGTTATTAGAAATATAACGTACCGGGTCCAAGGCTTCTCGGGTAGGCCCCGCTGTTATCATGACGCGTTTGCCGGCGAGTTGGCTGCTCTGGAATACGCTGGCCGCAGCGCCGGCAATAATAGAGGGTTCTTCCATGCGCCCGAGGCCGATATCACCGCAGGCCTGCGGGCCAGCCGCAGGTCCGACCATCCGCGCACCCCTTAACGAAAGTGTGTCTATGTTGGCTGTCGTGGCGGGGTCCTTCCACATCTGCTGATTCATCGCCGGAGCCAACATGAGTGGTGCTGCCGTTGCCAAGGCGACGGTCGAGAGCAGATCGTCGGCCCGACCGGCGCTTAGTCTGGCGATCAGGTCAGCAGTCGCCGGTGCGATCAGCAGCAGGTCAGCCCAGCGCGCCAGCTCAATGTGCCCCATTCCCATTTCAGCATTTTCATCCAGTAACTCGGTATGCACCGGATTGCCTGAAAGGGCTTGAAGTGTCAGGGGGGTAATAAACTCCTGCGCACCGCGCGTCATGACAACGCAGACATTGGCGCCGAGTTCCTGCAGTTCTCTGACCAACTCTGCTGACTTATAAGCTGCGATCCCGCCACTGACGCCGAGCAGGACGTTGCGATTGAAAAGATGTGCCATTTAAACTCTCAAACTGGGAACATACCTCATTGAGAAAGATACCACTGTGACGCCGCATTTGACACTCTGCGGCGGGACCTCAAGGAGGGGCGCTGAGAGTATGGCCGGTTGGGCATTCGACGAAGGGCCGAGAGGTAAACTGTTGGCGCGAGGTGCCGCAGCGCTGTCAGATGGCGAGCTATTGGCTTTGCTCCTCAATACGGGCTATCGAGACTGCAGCGCACTGGATATGGCGCGCAACCTTCTGAAAGAATTTGATGGCATCAGTAATCTCGTGCGGTCGGATCAGAATAGGTTGCTCGCTTGTGCTGGAGTTGGTCCCGCGACTTACGCTCGTTTAAGCGCAGCAATGGAATTGGCGCGTCGTCAGGCCCTCCAAAAAGTGTCTTCCGCGGATGTGCTCACCAATCCCGGCGCAACACGGCGTTTCCTTCAATACCACTTGGGGCGTCACCGTGCAGAGGTCCTCACCTGCCTTTTCTTGGATAGCCAGCACAGCGTGCTGCGCTGCGAAGATTTATTTTTTGGCACGCTTGATGGGGCGACGGTTTATCCGCGTGAAGTGGCCGTAAGGGCCCTGCAGTATGGTGCGGCCGCAGTGATTTTCGCGCATAATCACCCTTCTGGGGTTGTTGAGCCCAGCAGCGCCGACCGCAGAATCACTGAGCGGCTGTGCTCGGCGTTGTCATTATTGGATATTCGAGTGCTAGACCACATTATTATCGGCCGCGGCCGAGAGTATTCCTTTGCCGAGGAGGGTCTATTGTGAGGCGGAGTGCGTGCAACGCCCCCTGTCGTATCCTCCCGCTTACTTCGAAGCGCTTGCTATGGGTTGGGCGTTCTGGTATAAAGTCGCGCTTTGCGCGGCCTGTGTCTCGGTTAGGTCGCGAAATCACACGTATTGTTATTGGCAATCCCGCGTCTATTTTGGGAGAGAAACATCATGGCTAGAGTCTGTCAGGTCACCGGGAAGCGCCCGGTATCGGGTAATAACGTATCACATGCAAAGAATCGCACTCGTCGCCGGTTTTTGCCCAATCTGCACCAACATCGTTTTTGGTTGCCGTCACAGAAGCGCTTTGTGAGCTTGCGGGTTTCGACCAAGGGCATGCGTATTATTGACAAGTTGGGGATCGAGCAAGTGCTAGAGGATCTCCGCGCTCGCGGCGAAAAGGTTTAAAGGAGAATTGCGATGAGAGATAAGGTCAGAATGAATTCATCTGCTGGTACTGGACACTTTTACACCACAGACAAGAATAAGCGTACCACGCCCGACAAACTGGAAATGAAAAAATATGACCCCGTCGTGCGCAAGCATGTCATGTATAAGGAAGGTAAAATTAAGTAATCTTCTTTCCGAGAAATTGACGATCGAAACCCTGGCCATAGCTGGGGTTTTTTGTTTTAAGGCCCGTTACTCGATAGCATAAAAAGATACTCTGCCATGCCTGAACTGCCAGAAGTTGAAACCACCCGTCGAGGCGTCGAGCCGCATTGTGTCGGTCGGGCGATCGCCGGGGTAGTTGTTCGAGAGCCGCGGTTGCGCTGGCCAGTGCCTAATCAATTGGCCACTTTGCTGGTTGGGCAGATCATCGAGTCAGTAGAACGCCGCGCTAAATATCTGCTCTTTCGAACACAGACAGGCTCGCTACTGGTTCATTTGGGAATGTCTGGGTCCCTGCGTTTGGTCGATGCCGATGCCTCCCCCGCCCGTCATGATCATATCGATGTTCTGCTGGACGATGAGGTATGCCTGCGCTACCACGATCCTCGACGCTTTGGATGCTTTCTTTGGTTGGGTGCTGGCGAGAATCACCCGTTACTGGCTCACCTTGGGCCGGAGCCCCTTTCTTCACAGTTTGACGGCGATGTTTTGTATCAGCGTTCCCGGGGCCGCAAGAGTCCCGTTAAGAATTTCATCATGGACGGCAAAGTGGTGGTTGGTGTCGGTAACATTTATGCTAACGAGGCGCTGTTTATATCCGGAATCCGTCCAGATCGCGCTGCAGGAAGGATTTCAGCAGCCCGCTATCAGCGTTTGGCCAAAAACATAAAGCAAGTACTTACTTCCGCGATAGATCAAGGTGGAACAACGCTGAGAGATTTTGTTGGGGGTGACGGTAGCCCCGGGTACTTCGCGCAACGACTTTTGGTTTATGGACGGGCGGGTCAGCCCTGTACGTGTTGCGACGCTGCGTTAAGGGAGGTACGCTTGGGGCAGCGCAGCAGCGTATTCTGCGCTACCTGCCAGCGCTAAATTGTCACTAAGCTAGGGTGCGGCAAACCGCCGTTTCAGCGCCGCTGCAACCTCAGGCGGAACAAACGGACTGATGTCGCCATTCAGGGCTGCAATTTCTCTTACTAGGGAAGACGAAATATACGAAAGGTGCTCTGAGGGAGTCAGAAAAATACTTTCAAACTCAGGGTATATAGCTCTATTCATATTGGCTAGCTGAAATTCATACTCGAAATCCGATACGGCTCTCAGGCCACGCAGGACGCATCTGGCATTTTGGCTTATTGCAAAATCCGTAAGTAGGTTACTAAACCCCATAACTTCAACGTTATCTAGGTGTTTAAGCGCTGACTGACTCATCGCAACTCGCTCTTCTAAGTTGAACAGGGGCGTCTTTTTTTCGCTGTGAGCAATGCCGACCACAACTCGGTCAAACAGCCGAGCAGCGCGCTCGGTCAGGTCTACGTGGCCATTGGTGATAGGGTCGAAGGTTCCCGGGTAAATAACCGTATTGGTTCTCATATTGGTAACCGATTCTGGAGGCGAGACTGCGGATGGTAAACAATTTGTCGGGGAGCGACAATGCATCTGTTAGCACGCGTTGTAACTGGGCGACGTTTGTTTGATTAGCCAAGGCTGAATAGGCGATACGCAACGCCACCCGCAACCTTCTCTCGGTGCACCCTCCAGTTTGCCGGAACTTCGGGAGGTGAGTCCATCGCCGCCGTCTCAACATACACCAGCGCGCCCTTACTCAATAAGGGTCTCTTCGCCAGTGCTTCGCAGATGGGCTTCGCTAATTGTTGCATGAAGGGTGGATCAATAAATACGATGTCATACGCTTGAGTTGTGATCTCTAGAAACTGCTGCGCTGAAATGGAGTGGCACCGACCTCGATCCGCGGCCACAAGTGTTTTGAGGTGGTCGCTCACTTGGCTCACGGTTGCATTGGAGCTGTCGACAAAGTCGCAGTGGATCGCCCCTCTCGAAAGCGCCTCTAGTCCAAGTGCGCCGCTCCCTGCAAACAGGTCAACACATCGTGCTCCGTGAATCGTTGGCGCCAACCAATTGAACAGCGTTTCTCTTATTCTGTCCCCTGTTGGGCGCAAGCCGTCGGCGGGCGTAAATGAGAGTTTTCGACCACGCCACTGCCCACCAATGATTCGTAGCTGTTGACGCTTTCCGCTGTGTTTGCCTGATCTTGTCATTTCTCCGCCGAATCCAAGGGTGGTAAGATAGCGGCTGGGCACAACTATCATTTTCATCTCGATACTCTAGCACGGCATATATGAAATTTTTTAAACGAAAAAGCCAAATATCAGCAGAACAAGCACTATCTGATAAAAGCTCGGCAGTAGCCGGCGATGATGTGCTTCAAGCACAGAAGCATATGGCTGACGTTTCAGTGGTTGCGCCAGAACTAGAATTAGAGCAAGAATCATCGTCACCGCCAAAAGGTAGCTTGTTATCCCGCTTACGTCGTGGCTTGGGCCGCACTAGCGATACGTTATTGCAGGGCCTTGGCACCTTGTTTTTGGGCCGTAAAGAAATTGATGCAGAGCTTTTTGAAGAGTTAGAGACCCGCCTGCTGTTGGCGGATGTTGGCGTTGATGCCACGGTAGAAATTATTGACCGGCTTATGCAGCGTGTCTCACGCAATGAGCTGATGCGACCGGACGCACTGCAGGGCGCCCTGCAGGAGGAACTGTTGGCATTGCTGCGGCCCTGTGAGGAACCATTGGAGGTTCATAGGCATGAGCCGTTTGTCATTTTAATGGTAGGCGTCAATGGGGTTGGTAAGACGACCACTATCGGTAAATTGGCGAAACATTATATGAGCGCGGGACATTCCGTTATGCTTGCCGCGGGTGATACATTTCGGGCGGCAGCAGTTGAGCAACTCGAGGTATGGGGAGCACGCAACGATGTGCCGGTCATAGCGCAGCATACGGGGGCGGACAGCGCGTCTGTCATTTTTGACGCATTGCAAGCAGCCCGAGCGCGGAAAGTAGATATCCTGATTGCTGATACGGCCGGTCGTCTACATAACAAGGATAACCTCATGGAGGAACTGGAGAAAGTGGTCCGGGTTATGAGTAAAATTGACGCGTCTGCGCCGCATGAAATCATGTTAGTTTTGGACGCTGGCACGGGGCAGAATGCACTGTCTCAAGCCGAACATTTTCAGCGCTGGGTAGGCGTGTCAGGCCTCACGTTGACGAAGTTGGACGGTACCGCCAAAGGCGGAGTCATCTTTGCGATCGCAAAAAAACTGGGGCTTCCGATCCGATTTATAGGGGTAGGCGAAGCTGCCGATGATCTGCGCCCTTTCGAGGCAGAGACCTTCATTGAGGCATTGTTTGATGGGGGTGACACCCCTGCATGATTAGCTTCGACCGAGTTAGTAAGCGCTATGACGGAGGGCATGACGCTTTGCGGGAAATCAGCATCGAGATAGCCCAGAATGAACTCGTTTTTCTTACCGGACATTCGGGCGCCGGCAAAAGTACACTGCTGCGCCTGATAATGCTGATGGATAGGCCCACTCGCGGGCAAGTCATCGTCAATGAGCAAAATTTGGCTGCGGTTCGCCCCGGCGGCATTCCACAACATCGTCGCAGCATAGGCGTCGTGTTCCAGAATCATCAGCTGCTGTTTGATCGAACGATATTCGATAATGTGGCGCTGCCGTTGATTATAGCGGGCTACGATGCTCGAGAGATTGGGCGACGAGTGCGTGCCGCCCTAGATAAAGTAGGGTTGCTGAACCGGGAACGAGCCATGCCCCTTGCGCTGTCCGGCGGAGAACAGCAGCGTGTGGGTATTGCCAGGGCGGTGGTGGGGAAGCCAAAAATTCTGCTGGCGGACGAGCCTACTGGAAATCTCGATCCGGCTTTGTCGGCTGAAATTATGAATCTGTTCGAGGCGTTTAATCGGGTAGGCGTTACCGTCTTAATCGCCAGCCATGACTTGGTCCTGATTTCGCGTTTACGTCACCGTATTATTACGTTAAGCCAAGGCCGTTTGGTCAGCGGTGGAGCGTAGTGATGGGCCAGCACGACAGTGTTCGGCGCAAAGAAGGCGCTAGCTTGAGTCGCACGGACTTGCGCGGGCATGTCAAAGCTTGGATACGGCATCACCGTCTGTCGGCTGCCGATAGTCTGATGCGAGTGGTCGACAGTCCGGGCGCTAGTTTCTTGACATGGCTGGTGATCGGTATTGCACTCGCCCTGCCGGTTGGATTGAATGTTGCATTGGACAATGTGAACAAGGTGAGTGCTGGCTGGGATAGTCCAGCGCAAATCTCTCTTTTCCTGCAGAGGGAAGTCTCCCTCGACAGATTACGAGAAATTGAAGTTGAGTTGAGCGCGAGACAAGACGTTAGCGATACACGAGTTATTTTACGCGAGGAGGCTTTGGACGAGTTTCGCACGCTGTCTGGGTTTGCAGATGTACTGGCTAGCCTGCAGGCAAACCCGTTGCCGGATTTAATTTTGGTGACACCTGATGCCGGCCTAGACGGACGCGGAGTGTCGGCACTGCGTACCGAACTGCAGGGCAATTCAGATGTGGCGGAGGCGGTATTGGATATGGAGTGGCTGCAGCGGCTGAACAGCCTGATGGTGCTCAGTCGCCGTCTGGTCTTGGCGATAGGTGGGATGCTGGTCATTGGAGTCATGCTAATTCTGGGCAATACCATCCGGCTTGCGATTGAAAGCCGTCGAGATGAGATTGTGATCGTCAAGTTAGTAGGTGCAAGTAACGGTTTCGTGAGAAGGCCATTTTTGTATACCGGACTCTGGTATGGCGTCGGCGGGGGAGTCTTGGCCGCTCTCTTGGTATCAGCGGCACTGTGGTCCCTTGAAAGGCCAATAAGTAATTTAGCGACGCTCTATGAGAGTGCATTTCAGCTTAGTGGGCTCGGGGTCATGGGTAGCTTAAATCTCGTAATTTTAGGCGGTTTGCTCGGTCTAGCAGGTGCCTGGCTCGCGGTCTCGCGTCATTTGGCCCGTATTCAGCCGCGCTAGAGCGCCCGCGCGCTTGTTAAGACTTTATCCTGTAACTCATTGAATTTAATATAATATAATGTGTATTTTTTTAATATTATGGAACTTTTCTAGGATTAGCACTCTAACTCATTGAGTGCTAAAATAATCATTCAAGCTAATCGAGAAACGTAATGATGAAAAAGAGTTTACAACCGGTTGATCAGATGGTGCCCGGCGGCAGCTTGTCTGCTTATGTGCAGGCTGTGAGCCGTATTCCGGTGCTTAGTATAGAGCGCGAACGCGAACTGGGCGAAGATCTATATTACAACGAAAATGTGCAGGCTGCGCGCGAGTTAGTGATGTCGCATTTACGCTTTGTGGTCCACATTGCACGCAGCTATTCCGGTTATGGCCTCGCCGAGGCTGATTTGATTCAGGAAGGTAATGCTGGTCTGATGAAAGCGGTCAAGCGCTACAACCCCGAGAAAGGTGTTCGTTTGGTGTCTTTTGCGGTGCACTGGATCAAAGCCGAAATGCACGAATTTATTTTGCGCAACTGGCGCATTGTTAAAGTTGCCACGACCAAGGCGCAACGCAAATTATTTTTTAATCTGCGTAGTGCCAAAAAAACGCTGTCTTGGTTAAGCGTGGATGAGGCGCAGGCCATCGCAGACGATCTGGGCGTGGGCGTGCATGAAGTGCAGCGTATGGAGGGCCGCTTGAGTAGTCGTGACCTCGGCTACGACCAACCGGCTGATGCAGATGATGATGGTTGGCATGCTCCTCAGTATTATCTTGAGGATCACAGTGGAGATCCTGCTCAGTTACTCGAATCTAGTGAGTGGCAGGACAATAGTGAAGCACAGCTTCACCATGCTTTGGCTGATTTAGATGAACGTAGCCGTGACATACTTTCGCAGCGCTGGTTGGCAGAGAAAAAGGCCACCTTGCATGAATTGGCAGCGCAGCATGGTGTTTCTGCGGAGCGCATCCGGCAGCTTGAACAGAGTGCGATGAAAAAGCTCCGTGTCGCCATCCCGGCCTAGATAGCCTCACAGCAGAGGCGGTTTCATCATCTCTGCGCTATACTCTGTAGATGGCAAAAGTATTTATCACTCTGGCTTCTTTTAGTGGCATGTCAGCCGTTTTATTCGGTGCGTTTGGAGCGCATGCCCTCAAGGGAAGACTGGATGAGCATGCACTCAATGTGTTTGAAACTGCCGTTCAGTATCATTTCTATCATACCCTTGCGCTTTTAGTGGTTGGTGTGATGGCCCTGAGCCACTCTCAGACGGTGTTACTGAAAAGCAGTGGGTGGTTATTTGTCATCGGAATTTTAGTGTTCTCTGGCAGCCTCTATCTGCTAAGTTTCACCGGTATGCGCTGGTTGGGAGCGATTACCCCATTAGGTGGCTTAGCATTGATCGCTGGCTGGGCCTGTCTCGCCGCAGCGGGCTGGAAGCTTATGGTCTGATTCAGTAGTAATGGCGAGAAGTCTCATGGCGGATCTGGATAAGAAAAAGCGCATCCGCAGTTATGTGTTGCGCACCGGTCGTATGACGCAGGTTCAAAAACGTTCCCTTCAAGAGAACTGGCAGCGCTGGGGCCTTGAATATGATGGCCGTGAAATAGCTTTTGATACAGTGTTTGGTCGCTCCGGGCCGCGGACATTGGAGATCGGATTTGGGATGGGGCAATCGCTGGTGGAAATGGCTGAGGTCCGCCCAGAAACAAATTTTATAGGTATTGAAGTGCATTCCCCTGGTGTCGGCAAGTTGCTGCACAGTATGGAAGAACGCGGCATTGAGAATCTTCGGGTGTATTGCCATGACGCAGTGGAAATCTTAGGCGACTGTATTCCTATTGAATCGCTGGACGCGATACAAATTTTTTTCCCTGACCCTTGGCACAAGAGACGCCACCATAAACGGCGACTTATTCAGTCGCCCTTTGTTGCGCAACTTACAAGCAAGCTTAAGATAGGGGGTATTCTCCATTTAGCGACCGACTGGGAAAATTATGCGAGGCAGATGATGGCTGTTCTTAGCAGTGCCGACGGGCTGTACAATACCTGTGGTGAGCATCAGTTCGCTCCCCGCCCTGAATATCGTCCTCTTACCAAGTTTGAGACGCGGGGTGCGCGGCTTGGCCATGGCGTTTGGGACCTTATTTTCTCTCGTGCTGCATGTTTAGAGCCGTAGGTCAGTCATGGAAAAATGTTGCAACAACACTGTCTAAAAAGCGCCGCCCTGCTTCCGTAGTCCTAACGATATTTCTATCGCGCACAAGCAATTCTCGCTGGCAGAGCCGTTCTAGCTGCGGTTCTAACTGTGCGCAATCCAATCCTGTTCGAGACGTAAATTGCTGTAACGAAAAACCGTCATTCAGGCGCAGTGCGTTCATCATAAATTCGCCTACGATTTCATCTCGATGGAGGGTTCGAGTGCTGGCGACAAATACCTTTGTGGTAGCCGACATATAGTCTTTTGGTTGCCGTTTCTTGTTATAGCGTTTGATTCGCCCATCAGGAAAACTGATTTTGCCGTGTGCACCCGCACCGATACCCAGATAATCGCCAAAGGACCAGTAATTACTATTATGGCGGCTGTTGAAGCCTTCTTTGCTGTAGGCGGACACCTCATATTGCGCGTAACCGCTGTCGGCAAGGAGTTGCTCGCCGCATTGTTGGATGTCTGCCAGTTCATCTTCAATTGGTAGTAGCGGAGGATGCTTGTGAAAAACCGTATTCGGTTCAATGGTCAGTTGGTACCAGGAAAGGTGCGAAGGCTTACAGGTAATGGCCGCAAGTAAATCCATTTTGGCGCGGGGTAAGGTTTGGCCGGGAAGTCCATGCATCATGTCCAGATTGAAACTATCGAAACCAGCCTGACGTGCAAAATTAATCGCAGCATAGGCCTGATCGCTTGTGTGTGCGCGGCCTAGCGTCTGCAGCTGAGCATCGTCGAAGCTCTGAATGCCAATTGACAATCGGTTAATGCCTGCATCTTTGAAAGCGTAAAATTTGTCTGCATCTGCGCTTCCAGGGTTGGCTTCCATTGTCGCTTCTAGTGTTGGCGCGAGTGGAATCAACTCCGCAATACCTCGCATCAGTTTTTGAATCGCTGCAGCGGAAAAAAGGCTGGGTGTACCGCCGCCAATAAAGAGAGTGTCTACTGCTCGTCCCTGCACCATTGGAGAGTCTTTGCGTAAGTCCTGCAACAAGGCGCGAATATAGCGATCCTCGGGAATGTCTGTAGCTTCATGGGAATTGAAATCGCAATATGGACACTTGCGCTCGCACCAAGGCAAGTGAATATAAAGTCCCAGAGGAGGGAGCGGCATCAGCGCTAGCGCAGGGCTTCAAATAGAAGACTGCTAGCCTTCGAGCGGTGACTAATGCGATTTTTTATAGCAGGTGACAGTTGTGCAGAAGTGCACTGATACTCAGGCAGATAAAACAATGGGTCATAGCCAAAGCCATTATTTCCTCGAGGCTCAAACAAAATAAACCCTTCCCAACTGGCCTGACAAATGACGGGTGTGGGGTCCAGAGCATGCCGCATGTAGACCAGCACACATTGGAAGCGAGCGCCTCGCTCCCCTTCGGGCGTTTCTCCTAGCTCTTTCAATAAGCGGACATTATTGGCCTCATCACCGGCCCCTGAATATCGTGCAGAGTAAATACCGGGAGCGCCGTTTAGATGGTCGACCTCAATGCCAGAATCATCTGCAATTGAGGGCAGTCCAGTGTGTTGCGCGGCTGCACGCGCTTTGATGATGGCATTTTCAACAAAGCTGAAGCCAGTTTCCTCTGCGTCGGGCACATCGAATTGTGCTTGAGGCTTCAGTGTCATATTTAGGGGGCTCAGAACCATGCTCAGCTCGCGCAATTTTCCAGCATTACCACTAGCAAGCACCACGACCTCTTCATTGATGAGGGTGCTCTTCAATTGATGTAGAGCTGCTGTTTAAATTTAAAGGTGTATGTTTGATCAGCCCCCACGGGGCGAAAATCTATCTCAAAAAAGCGCCATTCTTCATTGATAAACTGGAATTCGGCGAGGTAGTAAATTGAGTTACCTTCGCGAACTTCAATGAACTCGAGCGTCTGACTCTGTATTAGGTCCCACGTGCGGCCCTGTAATTTGATACCGCGAGCGGTACTGCCGTCACTTAGGTTTTCACGCACGGCTAAGTTGAGGATGGCCCGCTTCTCTCCTCGCGCGATACCGTAGGTAGAAGCGATTTTTGGATCTAAGAATGTGGTGTTGACCACACTGTAATAAAGCTCAAAACGCTCGAATGTCTCCATTTGCTGAGCCAGGGCCTGACTGAAAGGCAGCGCCAGCCAAATGAACGTAGAGAGAATGAAAAGGTATAGGCGCATATTATCGGGTAATCCGGTAGATCGCCGTGGTGGCGAATAGGTTTGGCCATCTCCTCGCAAGCATGGGCGGCCGGCTAATATTGCCAACCATGTTTCTGGCCAGAATGCGGATGCCTTTGTCTCGGCAAAGGTCCTCGAAATCGTTCACCGTACAGAAGTGTATGTTGGGCGTATTGTACCAGGTGTGGGGCATGAAGCTTGACACCGGCATATGTCCGCGCATACCCAGCATCAAGCGGCACCGCCAATGACCGAAGTTAGGGAAAGTAACAATACCCTCGCGGCCGATGCGTAGCATCTCTTCTAGCACGCGATCCGGATAATTTACCGCCTGCAGAGCAAGGGCTAGGACGACAGTATCAAAACTGTGGTCGGGAAAATTCGACAGGCCCTCGTCCATGTTCTGCTCCACGACGTTAAGCCCGCGCGCGATAGCTGAGGTGATATAGGCTTGATCGATTTCTAGGCCGGTGCCGCGAACCTGTCTCTGGTCGCGCAGGAACTCTAAAAACACGCCGTCTCCACAGCCGAGGTCTAATACCCGGGAATCCGGTGCGATCCAGCGCTGAATATGGGATAAATCGAGGCGCATCAGTTGATTTCCGCGACACGCTGCATATAGGCGCGAAATACATCAAGATAGCGTGCAATGGGCATTAAGAATGCATCGTGGCCCTCATTAGCCTCAATTTCTGTATAACTGACAGGCCGTTCTGCTGCAATCAGGGCATTAACTATTTCTCGTGAGCGGACAGGCGAGAAGCGCCAGTCAGTGGAAAATGAAACCACGAAAAAGCTACACTGTGCATGACGAAATGCCGCAACGGGGTCGTTGTCGTATTGCAATGCTAAGTCGAAATAATCTAGGGCATGGGTCATCAGGATATAGGTATTCGCATCGAAATTGCCGGAGAATTGGCTGCCTTGATAACGCAGATAAGTTTGTACCTGAAACTCGGCGTCGGCAGTGTCGCCACGCGCCAAACTTCCTGATCGCAAATCACGTCCAAACTTGTTTGCCATAGCATCGTCTGATAAGTAGGTTATATGCCCGATCATTCGTGCCAGTGCCAAACCACGGGTGGGGACTTGGTCTTGATCCTGATAAGTGCCGCCAAAAAAATGTGGATCAGACTGAATCGCCTGACGTGCCACCTCGTTGAACGCGAGATTTTGGGCGCTAAGCTTCAGTGCTGCTGCGATAACGATGCAGTGTCGAATGCGTTCAGGAAATTCGAGTGACCAGCGCATAGCCTGCATACCGCCGAGACTGCCACCCACGACCGCTGCCCAGCAATCAATCCCGAGATAATCTGCCAGCTTGGCTTGGCTGTGAACCCAGTCCGTGGTTCGCATAGGCGGAAAATCAGGCCCCCACAACTTTCCTGTTGTCGGGTTAATGGCGGTGGGCCCAGTGGAGCCATGGCAGCCACCTAGATTGTTGAGGCTGACAACAAAAAAATGGTTAGTGTCGATTGGCTTGCCTGGCCCGATACACTCGTCCCACCAGCCGGCTTTCTTGTCGTCTGCGCTATGGTATCCGGCAGCATGATGGTTACCGCTGAGGGCATGGCATATCAATACGCCATTGGAGCGCTGGGGGTTAAGCTCGCCATAAGTTTCATACACCAGTTCGTAGCGGGGCAAGTCACGCCCGCAGGTCAGGTGTAAGGGCTCATCAAAGTAAGCGACCTGTGGCGTAACAATACCTACGGAGTGGCTAGTATTGATTGATTCGTTCACCATCGGCACGTCATAGACCAAATACTAGCCCAGGGACTAGGCCTACACTGTTGGCGATATGCCTTAGGGCGATCTGTATTATGTTAATGGCAATGAAGACTAAAATCGGGGAAAAATCCAAGCCACCCATAGCAGGTAATATTTTTCTCACAGGGGCCATCACCGGTTCGGTGATCTGATAGAGCAAATAGATGGCAGGGTTTTTGCTGCCCGGCGCTATCCAACTGAGCACAATCATTGCCAGCAATGCGAAGAAATAAATGTTCACCAGCAGGCCGACAACGCCTAGAGCAGACCAAATAAGTAAGGGCAGCACGCGCGGCAAGGTAACTCCTTCAAGAAGCAAAATGGAGACAACGCCCGCCAGTTGTAACAGCACCGAAAGCAGCAGTGATGCGAGGTCGATACTACCAAAACTAGGCACTACCTTACGCAATGGCAATACAAGAGGGTTCGTCACCTTGGCTACAAACTGGGAAATCGGGTTGTAGAAATCAGCGCGAACGAGTTGTAGCAAGAAACGCAACAGCATTACGAGAAGAAGCAGACTGAGCGCTGTCTGCACTAGGTAAATGATAATTTCATTCATAGCGGTCACAGATATTTTCCTCGGTTAGCCCATTTCCCGTGACATTTCTGCCGCTCTGTCGGCAGCCGCAATCATAGCTCTTGCCACAACGTCATGCAGCTTATCTTGCTCGAAGCTCGCAATGGCGCTCTCTGTTGTTCCGCCTGGGCTGGTAACTCGCTGCCGTAGTTCTGCAAGACCAACATCTTGGTGTTCAATTGCCATGCGTGAGGCACCAAAACTGGTCTCCAGTGCCAAATTAGTCGCGTCCTCGCGGTCTAGGCCTAACTTTTCTCCTGCATCCACCATGGCTTCCATAAACAGGAAAAAATAGGCGGGTCCGCTGCCAGATAGCGCAGTGACCGCATCCAGTTCTTGCTCTGACTTCACCCAGAATGTCATGCCCACGGCTTCGAGTATGGCTTGTGCAGAATCGCGCTGCTGGCTAGTGCAGTCTTTGTTCGCAAACAACCCGCTGGCTCCGCACTGCAGTAAAGCAGGGGTGTTAGGCATAGCGCGAATAATAGCGGCCGTTGGTCCAAGTTGCGCTTGCACACTATTAATTGTCACTCCCGCGGCAATGGAAATAACGACTGGCCCATTGGCATTAACAGCCTCGGCAATACTGCCTGCGGCCTCAGCGATTATTTGTGGCTTTACTGCTAGTACAATTACGTCCGCAGTAGCGACTGCTTCCGCGTTATCACTATAAATGGCTATTGGGGCTAATTTACGTAAACGCTCGAGACTCGCTGGAAATGGATCGGCAGCACTGATTCTGTCAGCGGGATGTCCACCATTGAGCAAGCCGCCAATGATACTGCTCGCCATATTGCCGGCGCCGATAAATGCGATTTTGGGCGTGTCCAAGACTGCGTCGTTCATGTGTTCACCAGACATTGAGCTAGCGGAACATTATACACGCTGGCTACTACCAAAATCACCTGTTGCGAGGCCCGAAAATCGCTGTGCCGACTCGAACTGCCGTGGCACCCTCGAGGATGGCGTTCTCAACGTCTGCAGACATACCCATCGAGAGTGTGTCGACAGAGGAATACAGTCCTTTTAGCTGCGCCAAAGCCTCCCTCATCTCACTAAAGGCATCGCGCTGTTCGTCAGCACTGATATTAGCAGCCGGCACGGCCATCAGTCCGCGAAGCTGCAGATTAGGTAATTCAACCACGGTTGTGGCTAATTCTGGCAAAGCATCAATTGTTGTGCCGGATTTACTCGCTTCTTTTGATATATTTATCTGCAGACAAACTTGCAATGGCAGCAAGTGCTGTGGCCGTTGTTCGCTAAGTCGCCGAGCAATTTTGATACGATCGATGCTATGCACCCAATCAAAATTTTGTGCAATCGGCGCAGTCTTGTTAGATTGAATTGGCCCTATAAAGTGCCACCCCAGATGAAGATCTTCCAGCGCGGCCATTTTTTTGATCGCCTCTTGAAGGTAGCTTTCGCCAAAATGCATGATGCCACAGGCGTGGGCGGTGCGAATATCGGCTGCCAGATGGCCTTTGCTGGCAGCAATCACAAGAATGTCACCATTGTGGTACTGGCTTTTACCCGCGCTGCGCCTTACTCTTTGGAGCAGATTTGCTATATTGTCAGAGAGTGATTGTTCGTCCATGACGCGCATATTAGCGGATTAGAGGTCTGTAGGACATGAGAATAAAAGAGCGCGGCACTGGCTCGTGTTCAAAAGCACCGTCGAACTAAAGCCCCGTCGAATAATGACTACACTTGAGGGTACAAATGGATATAACAGAATTACTGGCCTTTAGCGCCAAGCAGGGCGCGTCCGATCTACACCTTTCAGCGGGTCTGCCACCAATGATCCGTGTTGACGGCGACATTCGCCGTGTGAATTTGCCGCCCATGGAACACAAGCAAGTGCACGAATTGATCTACGACATCATGAATGATAAGCAGCGTAAAGACTACGAAGAGTTCCTAGAGACAGATTTTTCCTTCGAAGTGCCTGGCATCGCGCGTTTTAGAGTCAATGCGTTTAACCAGAACAGGGGTGCCGCAGGCGTGTTTCGCACCATCCCCTCCAAAGTGTTATCTATGGAAGATCTTGGCATGGGACAGGTTTTTCGCGATATAGCCATGATGCCGCGCGGTCTCGTGCTGGTGACTGGGCCCACAGGTTCAGGCAAGTCCACGACCATGGCTGCCATGGTGGATTTTATCAATGACAATAAACACGAACATATACTCACTATCGAAGATCCTATTGAATTTGTTCATGAGAGTAAGAAGTGCCTCGTCAATCAACGTGAAGTGCATCGCCATACCTTAGGTTTCGCTGAAGCATTGCGTTCCGCGCTGCGCGAAGATCCCGATATCGTGTTGGTGGGAGAGATGCGTGACCTAGAAACCATACGTCTAGCGTTGACGGCAGCGGAAACCGGGCATTTGGTGTTTGGCACACTGCATACGACGTCAGCAGCTAAGACGATTGATCGGGTGATTGATGTTTTTCCCGCAGCGGAAAAATCTATGGTGCGCTCTATGCTGTCGGAGTCACTGCAGGCTGTGATATCTCAAACGCTACTAAAAAAAGCTAGCGGCGGACGGATAGCCGCTCATGAGATTATGCGTGGCACCTCCGCAATACGAAATTTGATTCGAGAGGATAAGGTAGCGCAGATGTATTCTGCTATCCAGACGGGCAGTGCATTAGGCATGCAAACCATGGACCAGTGCTTAGAAAAAATGCTAGGAAAGCAGCTCGTCACCCGCGAAGTGGCGCGTGAAAAAGCTAGGATGCCGGAAAACTTTTAAGACCCTAATCTGCTTGCAACCTAAAGGAGACCCGTAACATGAGGATCGAAGACTTGCTGGAACGAATGGTGAAGGAGGGTGCATCTGACGGGTTTATTACCGCCAACGCTCCGCCTAGTATCAAAGTTAATGGAGAGATGCATCCGATATTTGATACACCACTTTCTGATACGGAGACGCGAGAGCTTGTATTGTCTACGCTGAGAAAAGATCAGCAAGAAGAGTTTCACAGACACCATGAATGTAATTACGCGATGAGTTCCGAAAGTCTGGGTCGTTTTCGAGCTAGCGCTTTTATGCAACGTGGTAATTTCGGTATGGTCGTCCGGCGCATTCAGTCCGCAATACCGACCATTGATGAATTGGGCTTGCCGCCGGTCATTAAAGAGTTGGCTATGGCCAAGCGTGGCCTAGTTGTTTTTGTTGGCGCCACCGGCACCGGTAAATCAACCTCTCTCGCGGCGATGGTAGGTTATCGCAATCATAATAGTCGAGGTCACATTATTAGCATTGAAGACCCCATTGAATATATACATGAGCACGCTGGCTGCATCGTTACTCAGCGAGAAGTCGGCATGGATACGGAGTCTTTTGACGTGGCTCTTAAAAATACCCTGCGACAAGCACCGGACGTTATATTGATTGGTGAGGTGCGGACGGCCGAAACTATGCGCCAAGCGTTGACTTTTGCCGAGACCGGCCACCTCTGCCTATGCACACTGCATGCAAACAATGCCAACCAAGCATTGGACCGAATTCAGAGCTTCTTTCCGGCTGAAATGCACAATCAGGTGTGGATGGATCTCTCCTTAAACTTGAGGGCAATGGTGGCTCAGCAGTTAGTGCCACTTAAGGACGGCAAGGGACGCACTCCGGTCGTTGAGGTGTTGCTCAACTCGCCCTTGATCGCGGAATATATTCGCAAAGGCGAGGTGCACTTGATTAAAGAGCTGATGGCCAAGTCAACGGAGCTCGGCATGCAGACACTCGACCAGGCGCTAGTTAAAGCGTACACGGATGGACTGATAGACAAAGAAGAAGCATTGCGCTTCGCTGATTCTGCTAACGATGTTCGGCTGAAAATAAAAATGCATGAGGGAGGAGAGTTTGAATCAGTCGCCGGGTTGGGGCTTACCGTCGATGATCATGAGGAAGAAGGTCGCTTCCACAGACGCTAACGGCCGGCCAGGTTATCTATCAGCGTTTTCTGCCAGCCAAGTGCGCAGGATAAGTTCTGCGGCAAGGCTGTCCACCGGTTGCCGTTTATAGTCTCCTCGATGACCGTGCTCGCGACTGTTTTCCTTCGCTTCAAAGCTACTGAGCCGCTCATCGACCATTGCCACTTCTAGACCCAGGCGCCCATGTAAACGTCGACCGAATTTATTGGCCCGTTCGCTGAATTCGCTTGTAGTCCCGTCCATATTTAATGGTTCGCCAACCACCAAGACGTCTGGTCGCCATTCTTTCATCAGATCTTTAAGGGCCTGCCACTCTGGTTGGCCATTTTTCGCTCGAAGTACGGCAAGAGGCTGCGTCGTTCCGAGCATGCAGTTGCCTATCGCCACACCGATCTGAGACAGGCCGTAATCAAACGCCATGACTGTGCCGTGAAGTTTTTTCATTGAGACTTTTCTGGCTGGCTGTTCAATTAGGCGTGCCCCGCCTGACTGGAAATTAGGTTCATGTCTATTCCTAGTAGGGTTTTAGCAGCGCTTAGACGTTTGTCATAAGTCGTGGAAAAAATAATCTCACTATCTCCGGGAAGAGTCAGCCAACTGTTTTCTGCTAACTCTTGCTCTAACTGATCGGCAGCCCATCCAGCGTAACCCAAAGCGATCAGATGATTACTCGGTCCGTCGTCAGCTGCGATTGCGCGAAGAATGTCACGAGAGCTGGTCAGCCTGATTTCGGGCGTTACTTTGATGCTGGCCTCCCATGACCTACCACAGTGGCGGTGCAGTACAAAGCCGTGATCCACTTGTACCGGACCACCCGCCATTACCTGAAGACGATGGGAATCACTTTGCGTGCTGATGCCCAGGTCTTTAAACATGTCGTTCACTGATAAGTCTAGAGGTCGATTGATGACAATACCCATGGCGCCGCCTTCATCATGCTCGCAGATGTAGGTGATACTTTGCGAAAAAATGCCCCCCGACAGTTGGGGCATAGCGAGTAGGAAATGATTTCGTAGACAATCACCGCTTTTAGCTATCTTGGTGGACAATCTTCTATGCATTGCTAAACGTGTCTCTTGTGTTTAGAAAATGGCGCAAGCAATCTTATGCAATACTAGGGCGAGCTTAACGCGTTTTCTCGGAAATGCCACGTCCGAATAATTTCCAGTTTTTCGACGGAAGCCCAGAGCTCAGGCGGGAAGGCAGAGTAGGGCGCAGCCATTTGTACAATTCCGATAGCGGCCTTATCAAGTAAGGCATGGCCAGAGGAAGCTAGAATTTTTATGTCCTCTAAATTACCATCCCGTCGGATAACGACCAGCATGCGAAGGCTGCCATAGATACCATAGCGAACAGACGCTTGCGGATAAAAACGGTTGCCAACGTTTTCTAGACGTTGTTGCCAGTCCAGTAAATAGGCGGCGTCTGCAGATTTTTTGGCCGCAGCAGAATCCAACCGCCTTACGCGGGGCCGGTCTGCGTAATATCTTGTTTGGTGATCCAATTCCGCCTGTAGATTGCTGAGTTCCTCGCTCAGGCCATCGACTTTTGAGCTAATCCCTTTCAGGCTAAGCTCTAGCTGTGGGTGTTTTGTCGGCTCAGATTTTTGTGCGCGGACGACTCTAGTTGCGCTGGGAAACCGATCACGCCGCTGGGTGTGTTTTAGGAAGGGCGCCTTACTGCGAGGGCTGATGTGGTTAATGTTGGCTTTATAACTGTCACCCTCCTGATTGGACTGCGCAATGTGAATTGCGTCTTGCGGAGATAATGCACTGGGACGGTTGGCGAGCGTCACTTTTAGTTGCGGCGTTGAATATGCAACAGGTGTACTGGCGCTAAAGGCTATAGTTAGGATTAAGGCCGCATGAATAGCCAATGCCAGAGCTAAGGCATTGAAAAATCGAGTGTGCGTATTGCGTCCCGTTTCCAGGTAGTACATGTGTTGATTAGCACCTTTTAATTAATTCTTCGCTAATACAATCCATCAGTTGTCCAGCAATGTCCAGGTCATAGCCGGCGTCGATTTCTCGAATGCAGGTCGGGCTGGTGACGTTGATTTCTGTGAGGTAATCGCCAATCACATCGAGCCCGACAAACAGAAGACCTTTCTCGCGGAGGCTAGGTCCGACTTGTGCAGCAATCCATTGGTCACGTTCTGAAAGCCGTTGTGGTTGACCGGCACCGCCTACAGCCAGGTTAGCTCGAGTTTCGCCCGCTAGAGGGATTCGAGCTAGACAATAGGGTACAGGCTCTCCGTTGATCATCAGTATGCGCTTATCACCGTTCTCAATTTGGGGAATAAATTTCTGCGCCATGATGGTCTCACAACCATTCTTTGTGAGCATCTCGAGGATTACGCTTATGTTAGTGTCATCCGGTTTTACTCTAAAAATAGCACTGCCGCCCATGCCGTCGAGGGGCTTGTATATAGTGTCTTCATGCTGCTGGTGAAACGCCTTGAGTCGCTGCATGTCCGCGCTGACCAGCACCGGAGGGCAGCACTGGGGGAACTGGGTGGCGAACACTTTTTCGTTGCAGTCGCGCAGGCTTTGGCAGCGATTTACTATAAGAGCCCCCTCGCGCTCTGCTGCTTCGAGGATATACGTACTATAGATGTATTCGTTGTCGAAAGGGGGATCCTTACGCATTAGGATTACGTCGAGCTCACCGAGATTTCTATCTTCAGCTCGGTCGAGGCTAAACCAGTGGTCATGATCGCGAAAAACCTGCAGCGGGGCCATACGCGCTCGCGCAACACCCTGCTCGAGATAGACGTGTGTCTGCTCCATATAGAATAATTCCCACCCCCGATCTTGAGCCGCCCACAGCATCGCCATGGTGGTGTCTTTCTTGTAATTGATGCCGCTGATGGGGTCCATCACCACGCCTAATTTGATGGCCATTACCTGTCTCACGTGTTTCAAGGGTCTGCTAACTTACGCAAAGCTCATGACAGGTGCAAGTAGGAAAGATTATGGCGAGAGCGCCACATCAGAGTGAAATTCGCTTAAACTAGGTCCTTTAAGGGACTATGTAGTTTTGGAGAGCGACGTGAGCCTAGCAGGCATTTACTTTTTCTTAGCGCTATTGAGCGCTTATTGCGTTCTTACCGCAATTGTACAAGCGCGGCGGGTATACTGGTTCGTACCTATCTACTTCTTGAGCGCTTGGTTATGCGGTGAGTTGGCATTGATTCATCTGTTGTGGCAGGTTGCGCTGGCTGCGCTACTAGCATTCACGGGGGGTTTGTCCGATCCTCTGGCGCAGACCGGGCTGGGTATTTTCGCGCTGGGGTGGGTAGGGTTAGTCTATTTACACTGTCAGTCTATGGATACACCGACTCATCTTCGCCCAGCTTTACGCAAGTCCCTCGGAGAGAATTACAGGGCCGATATACCAACAGCACGTCAGCACGTCTTGTCTGATGACCTTCTTACACGGCAATGGCTAAAACCTTTTCATTTCAAGCGTGATGGCGTTCGTGTGGACGGGAATATCGCATACGCGGACGCTGGCAAGCGCAACTTACTCGATATCTATCGTCCGCATGAGCCGCGCGAGGGCGGGTTTCCAGTGCTACTTCAGGTGCACGGAGGAGCTTGGATTATTGGGGAAAAAGAACAGCAGGCCAAGCCGCTGATGTACCACATGGCGCAGCGCGGTTGGCTGTGTGTTGCGATCAACTATCGTTTGAGCCCCAAGGCGGCTTTTCCCGCGCATATTATCGATGTGAAAAAGGCCATTGCGTGGATAAAAGACCATATCAGGGATTACGGCGGCGATCCGAATTTCATTGCGATTACCGGAGGTTCTGCTGGCGGCCATCTGAGTTCGTTGGCGGCTTTGACGCCTAACCGAGCTGATTGGCAGCCCGGCTTCGAAACAGTGGATACTTCTGTGCAGGCGGCGGTACCCTTTTATGGTGTCTATGACTTCCTTGATCGGGCTGGCATTCGACCAAAAATGTCCATGGATGCGCTGCTCGCCGATCGCGTTATGCAGTGCTCAAAAGAGGATAACCCGCAACTGTGGGATAGCGCTTCGCCACTCAGTCATGTTTCGGCAGATTCTCCGCCCATGATGGTGATTCAAGGTACGCATGACTCGTTAGTTTGGGTGGAAGAGGCGCGGGCGTTCGTTTCTGCCTTGCGGGCCGCGTCTACACAACCCGTTGTCTATGCGGAACTCCCGGGAGCGCAGCACGCTTTCGAGATTTTCCATTCGGTGCGCACAGACCACACGGCTTATGCTGTCGGTCAATTTCTAGAATGGACACATGCGCAGTGGCTGCAGGCACGTTAGTGTGGCTGCATGTCTCCCCACCTGCCTTGCAGTATGGCGATAGCCGCAAGCGGTGCGGTCTCAGTGCGCAGCACTCGCGGCCCCAGCCCGAGGGATGAGTAGCCGGCCTGCTCTGCCGCGAAGATTTCACTGTCATCTAGGCCACCCTCTGGGCCGATTAACAGCGCAATACTGGCAGGGGGTTCGCGGCGTTCGGCATCGATGTCCGCCCGGTGGTGCAGCACATATCTGCACTCGGCCACAGTAGACGCTAGCCAGTTGTCGAGTGTCTCTAGAGGATGAATGACTGGCGTACGATTACGTCCGCATTGCTCGCAGGCGCTGATAGCAATTTTTTGCCAATGGTGAATTTTTTTGGCAGCACGATCGCCTGCTAACTTAACGCCAGTGTGCTTTGTCGATAATGGTGTCACAGAATTGACGCCGAGCTCGGTAGACTTTTGTACGACCCAGTCCATGCGTTCGCCGCGCGATATCGCGACACCTAGATGGATGTTCAGAGGTGACTCGCATTCCTGTTCCAGGTGAGCGCCTGTTTTAACGTGGACATTTTTTTTATCGACGGCAGTAATACGGCCCCGGTATTCGCCTCCCGTGCCGTCAAAAAGAGTCAGGCTATCACCAACCCCCAAACGCAGAACACGCGCTAGGTGCCTGCTCGGTTCCGGTTCCAGCACAACAGCGGTGTTACCGTGCAGTTTGTGCGTGGTGTAGATACGCGCTGTGCGCATAGTTGTCGAGTCCTAGCACTACAGATCTAGATTATTATAAATTTGTTGGGTCGGTTCCACTTGATTCATAGTGTACAGATGAATGCCTGGAACCCCATTGTCTAGCAGCGTCTGACAAAGTTGAGTGACAACCTCAACGCCAAATTTTGCGATGCTCTCTTGATCATCACCGTAAGCGTCGATACGCCGGCAAATCCATCGAGGAATCTCGGCGCCACAATTAGCGGAAAAGCGAATCAAATTAGAAAAATTGATTATTGGCATGATGCCAGCATAGATGGGCTTGTCGATGCCAATAGCTGCGCACTGGTCTAAAAAATAAAAGTACGACTCCACATTAAAGAAGTACTGGGTTATCGCGCTATCGGCGCCAGCATCGAATTTAGTTTTAAGAAAAGCGACATCGGTGTCATAGCTTTTCGCTTCTGGGTGTATCTCCGGATATGACGCGACTTCGATGTGGAAATGATCTCCCGTGCGCTCCCGAATAAACGCCACTAATTGGCTGGCGTAAATAAGCTGTGCAGGGCCGCCGGTTCCTGACGGAACATCACCGCGCAGCGCGACTAGACGTTTGATACCCGCATCCCGATATGTTCCAAGTAGCGCCGCAATAGTATTCTCGTCATCACCGCCGAAGCTGAGGTGAGGCGCGACGTCGATGCCCGCTTCCCTGATAGAAGATACCAGCCCAAGAGTGGTGTCACGCGTACTGCCGCCTGCGCCGTAGGTCACCGAAAAGAACTCGGGACCTAGTGCGTTAAGAGCGGGCATAACCTCGCTTAAAAGCCTGTCAATGCCTGCCACTGTTTTGGGCGGGAAGAACTCGCAACTTATGCGCGGTTTTTGCGCAGCCATTAGTAACCGTTTCCTAGTACTTGTAGCTTTCGGGTTTGTACGGTCCGTCTTGACTGACCTTTATATAATCAGCCTGTTCCGGCGTGAGTCGGGTGAGCACTGCACCAAAACCACCAATCATGTGTGCCGCCACTTCCTCGTCGAGTTTCTTGGGCAAAACTTCAACACTTAACGCAGCGGTCTTCATGTCCGACTCTAGATTCGCAAACTTACGCTCGTATAAATAAATTTGCGCCAGCACTTGATTCGCAAAAGAGCCATCCATAATGCGTGATGGATGACCAGTAGCATTGCCAAGATTCACCAAGCGCCCTTCGGATAATAGGATTAGGTAGTCATTGGCTGCCTTGTCGCGATACACTTTATGTACCTGCGGTTTGACCTCTTCCCATTCCCAGTTGCTACGCATGTAAGCCGTATCAATCTCGTTGTCGAAGTGGCCGATATTACTGACGACGCAGTTCTTTTTAAGCGCTCTTAGCATGTTCGAATCACAGACCTTATAATTGCCAGTGGTAGTGACGACAAGATCAGTAGTGCCTAATAGTTCGCGGTCAATGCACGACTCAGTGCCATCGTTGATGCCGTCGATGAAAGGCGAAACAATCTCAAAACCGTCCATGCAGGCCTGCATAGCACAGATAGGGTCGATTTCGCTGATTTTTACAATCATACCCTCTTGGCGCAGCGATTGTGCCGAGCCCTTGCCAACGTCCCCGTAGCCGATGACTAATGCTTTTTTGCCTGCCATTAGGTGATCGGTGCCGCGCTTGATTGCGTCATTGAGGCTGTGGCGACAACCATATTTGTTGTCATTCTTAGACTTAGTCACGGAGTCGTTCACGTTGATAGCCGGCACCTTTAGTGTGCCCCGCTCCAGCATTTCCAGCAAACGGTGGACACCTGTGGTGGTTTCCTCCGTAACGCCATGTATTTTGTCCAGCATGCTGGGATACTTGTCATGCAGTAAGGAGGTGAGGTCACCGCCATCGTCCAGTATCATGTTAGCGTCCCATGGCTTGCCGTCTTTGAGGACGGTCTGCTCAAGGCACCATTCATACTCTTCTTCGGTTTCACCTTTCCAGGCAAATACAGGAATGCCCGCCGCGGCGATAGCGGCTGCAGCGTGGTCCTGAGTGGAGAAAATATTACACGAAGACCAGCGCACTTCGGCACCGAGCTGCATCAGCGTCTCAATTAATACCCCTGTCTGTATTGTCATGTGGATACAGCCTAAGATTTTTGCCCCAGCGAGTGGCTTGCCGGCCGAGTACTTGGCTCGCATTGCCATCAGTGCCGGCATCTCGCTTTCCGCAATCTCCAACTCGCGACGGCCCCATTGAGCTAGTGAGACGTCGGCAATTTTGTAGTCTTCAGTCGTTTGTAGTTTGTGTGCTGTGCTCATTGTTGTTCTCCTCTGGGCTTAACGCCCATTGTCTAAATGTTAATGTGAGTCGTCAGTCTTTTTGCTAACGCGCCGCCTTTTTCAGCGCCTTTGCTTTATTCGTTTTCTCCCAAGTAAAATCCTTATCTTCTCGTCCGAAGTGTCCATAGGCTGCCGTTTTCTGGTAGATGGGACGCTTCAGGTTCAGCATCGCAATAAGACCCTTGGGGCGTAGGTCAAAATGCTCGCGCACGAGTTCCACTATGCGATCGTCCGAAACGTTGCCCGTGCCAAACGTGTCGATGGCGATAGAAGTGGGTTCTGCGACGCCAATTGCATAAGATACTTGAATCTCGCAGCGTTCCGCGAGACCTGCTGCGACAATGTTTTTCGCGACATAGCGTCCGGCGTAGGCTGCCGAACGGTCCACCTTTGACGGGTCTTTACCGGAAAATGCCCCGCCACCGTGACGTGCCATTCCGCCATATGTATCCACAATAATTTTGCGTCCGGTTAAGCCACAGTCGCCGACAGGGCCGCCAATGATGAACTGGCCGGTAGGGTTGATGTGATATTGAGTGCCCTTGTGCAGCCACTCTGCCGGCAGAACATCCTTAATGACATGCTTTAGGATCTGTTTGTGAATTTCTTTTTGACTAACCTTGTTATCATGCTGAGTTGACAGCACCACTGCGTCAATGGCTACAGGCTTGCCATCTTCATAGCGCAGGGTGATTTGACTTTTGGCGTCTGGCCGCAGCCATTGCAGTTTACCGTTCTTGCGCAACTCTGCTTGGCGCTCCACTAGGCGATGGGCATAGTAAATGGGTGCAGGCATCAAAACATCAGTTTCATTAGTGGCGTAGCCGAACATCAGGCCCTGATCCCCAGCACCCTGCTCGTGGTTCTTGTTTTCGTCAACACCCATAGCAATATCGCGGGACTGCTTGCCAATGGCGTTGAGTACTGCGCAGGAAGCGCCGTCGAAACCGACGTCAGAGTTGTCATAGCCAATGTCGAGTATAGTTTGGCGAATAGTATCTTCCAGATCTATATTGGCCGAGGTGGTGACCTCGCCAGCGACGATGCACATGCCCGTTTTAACCATAGTTTCGACCGCGACGCGCGCGTTTTTATCGCGCTTGAGAAGGTAGTCCAGAACTGCATCTGAAATCTGATCCGCCATCTTGTCAGGATGTCCTTCAGAAACTGATTCTGAGGTAAAAAGTGTGTATTCGCTCATAGTTTTATCCTTACCAGTAAAGTCATTAAAGTCGGCCAAAAAGTCGCACTTGTACTTGAAAACCGTTACGTTGCGCTAGATGGACGCTGGTGATGTCCCTGAGTCCTGCGTCCGTTGCCCACTGCGCTAACTCTCCGGGGTCGAATCCAAGCCACAGATCGCCACAATTCTCTCGTGCCCAGCCTTGGTCATGATTGCAGAGCTCGGTAATGAGGACAACACCACCAGGCGCAAGGCATGCACCTACATCGCGCAGCACTTCGCCCGGTGCTGGCGTGTGATGCAGCACCATATTAATAATGGCGCAGTCGACCTGCAGGCCGGTCAATTCAGGGCTACTGGTGTCATCGAGAACAAAGTCTATGTTGTCCAATCCGGCTAAAGCGGCCCTGCTTCGCGCTTTTTCTAGCATGCTAGGGGCATTGTCCAGCGCCACTACGCGCTCGAATAGGGGGGCGAGTTCGAGCAGGAATGAGCCATCCCCGGGCCCTACCTCCAGCGCCGTACGATGGTGTTTCAACGGTGCGTCTTGAAGTACTTGAATGGCGATATCGCCGTACTGCTCATAGCTAGCGATTAAATCCTGTTGTTGGTGGAATTTATGCGCATTGAGTTGAAAAAAAGTGCTGGAGTTTTCCTCGCGTTGCCGGTGCATGGCTGATAGCCTCGCTTGAATGTCTTGCGGTAGCTCGATCTTATCCACGGCAGCAAAAATGCTGTGTTGCAGCGCTTCTAAGTCAGGATGTTGGCCCATTTCGCGGCGGCGGTAAAAAATAGAGTTTGCCTCGCGCCTCGCAGCGACTAGCCCAGCACTGGAAAGCACTTTTAAGTGATGGCTGAGGGCGGGCTGGCGAATGTCGAAGATGGCGCAAAGCTCGGATACCCCGAATGAATCTTTGCGCAACACCCTTAGCACCAGCAAACGCAGTGAATCTGCGCTAGCTTTGCACAAGCGGGTAAGCGGAGTTAGTTGCAGAACTGAAGGCGGCGAGCCAAGCTGCGTTGTCGCTGCTTCGGCAGCGTTTAACAAGGTCATTACGGGATGGTAGCAGGCTGCCGAAACTATATCAAAATATTTTGATATAGTTTTAGGGTTTCTCACGCCAATGAAATTGCGGTTATTGGCTAAATATAGCCCTATTTGTTTGCCGTTCGCTCCCGCTTACGCGAAAATAGCGCACCATTTTGCACCTATTCACCTTCTACGGAGAACTTGATGTCGTCCCCCCGCATAGAACTTGCCAATGCTATCCGCGCCCTCAGTATGGACGCTGTTCAAAAGGCGAAAAGTGGCCATCCCGGTGCCCCCATGGGTATGGCGGATATAGCCGAGGTACTGTGGAATGGCTTTTTGCGGCACAATCCGTCAAATCCAGTTTGGCCTGGCCGCGACCGATTTGTGCTGTCCAATGGCCACGGTTCGATGTTGCTTTATGCCCTTTTGCACCTCAGCGGTTATCAGCTGCCCATGACGGAGATACAAAATTTTCGCCAACTGCACAGTAAGACGCCTGGCCACCCGGAATATGGCTATGCCCCTGGCGTAGAGACCACGACGGGCCCGCTAGGACAGGGCTTGGCGAATGCGGTAGGCATGGCCTTGGCGGAAAAAATCTTGGCAGCGCAGTTCAATCAACCGGGGCATACCGTAGTGGATCACTCGACCTACGTGTTTCTGGGTGATGGATGCCTGATGGAGGGTATTTCGCATGAAGCAAGTTCTCTCGCAGGAACCCTGGGTTTGGGCAAATTGATCGCTTTTTATGATGACAACGGTATCTCGATTGATGGGCAGGTTCAGGGTTGGTTTACGGATGATACGCCCGCCCGCTTTGATGCGTATGGTTGGCACGTTATTGCGAGCGTTGACGGGCATAATGCCGCCGAAATTCAGGCTGCGATTGAGGCTGCTCGCGCCCGAAGTGACAAGCCGACGCTGATTTGCTGCAAGACTATTATAGGTAAGGGGTCACCTAGCAAGCAGGGCACAGAGTCTGCTCATGGCTCGGCGCTGGGTGAAGACGAAGTAGCTGCAACACGTCAGGCTTTGGGTTGGAAGTACGGACCTTTTGAGATTCCCGCCGATATATATGCTGGTTGGGACGCGCGCGAGTCGGGTGCTGCCCGTGAGCAGGAATGGGAGCAGATGATGGCGGCTTATACCGCTGAGCACCCCGAGTTAGCAATAGAACTTCGCCGGCGACTTGCGGGTGAGTTACCTCGTGATTTTTCCCAGCAGGCCACAGCCTATATTGCCCAATGCCAAAAGGAAGGTGCGACGATCGCTTCGCGCAAGGCTTCTCAGAATTGCCTCAATACCTACGGCCCGCTCTTGCCCGAACTCCTTGGCGGGTCAGCAGATCTGGCAGCATCAAATCTGACGCTGTGGAGTGGATCAAAGGGTGTAAGTACCAAGGATGCCAGCGGTAATTATATTTACTATGGCGTTCGGGAGTTTGCTATGGCGGCGATTATGAATGGTATTGCACTACACGGCGGCTTTATTAACTACGGTGCAACCTTCCTAATCTTTATGGAGTATGCACGCAATGCGGTGCGCATGGCGGCGCTGATGAAGCAGCAATCCATTTTTGTTTTCACGCATGACTCTATCGGTCTCGGCGAAGATGGGCCGACACACCAACCGGTCGAGCAGCTCACTGCGCTGCGTGCTACCCCTAACATGCAAACCTGGCGCCCGTGCGACGCTGTGGAGTCTGCAGTAGCCTGGAAGGTCGCTATTGAGCGTCGTGACGGCCCCTGCGCACTGGTTTTTTCTCGCCAAGGGCTACCCCATCAGCCTCGTGATGAGGGACAGGTCGCCGCTATCAGTCGCGGCGCTTATGTGCTCAAAGACTGCCCTGGCGCACCCGACGTCATTTTAATTGCCACTGGCTCTGAGGTTCAATTGGCGGTTGCGGCAGCCGAGCAGCTGGCGTCGAAGGGCAAGCATGCCCGCGTAGTATCGATGCCCTGTGCCGAATTGTTTGAGCAGCAGGATACTGGTTATCGAGAAGCGGTGTTGCCGAGCGACATATTGGCTCGGGTGGCAATTGAGGCGCTGCATGCAGACTACTGGCACAAGTATGTCGGTCTGGATGGACGCGTGGTGGGCATGACGACTTTCGGCGAGTCAGCGCCGGCCGATGAATTGATGCGACACTTTGGATTCACGACGGACAATGTGGTCGCCGTCGTCGAAGATGTACTCCTTTAGGGCTGATCTAGATGTTGCGTCTTGCTATTAATGGCTACGGCAGAATCGGCCGCAGCATTCTGCGGTCTCTATACGAGAGCCCACTCAGGCATGAACTAAGTATTGTCGCCATCAACGAATTGGCCGATGCGGGAACGATATTGCACCTCACTCGCTATGACTCAACCCACGGGCGCTTCCCGAAACCTCTTGAGGGGGACGCCAGTCAACTGTGGGTCGCTGGTGATGCCATCACCCTACTGAATTACTCTGAGATAGATGATCTTCCTTGGGGAGCGCTGGGGGTAGATATTGTGCTGGAATGTACGGGTGCATTTACCGACCGGGCTACGGCTGAAAAACACCTACATCAGGGTGCCCGCAAAGTACTGTTTTCGCAGCCAGCACAGTCCGACGTGGACAAGACGATCGTTTACGGCGTCAATCACGGCGAATTGCGCGCAGAGCATCGTATTGTTTCGAACGCGTCATGCTCAACCAATGGTATTGTGCCGTTGATAAAAGTCCTCGATGATACGGTTGGTATTGAGAATGGCACTATTACTACTATCCATTCTGCGATGAATGATCAGCCCGTGCTAGATGCATACCATCATACCGACTTACGCAAAACACGGGCCGCTGCTCAGTCTATTATTCCGGTTGATACGGAGCTGGCACGAGGGATTGAGAGACTGCTACCTGACATGGCAGGACGTTTTAGCGCACAAGCATTGAGGGTACCTACGCTCAATGTGTCGGCTATGGATCTGACGGTGCAAACGCGACGAGATACGGATGTGCGCGCAATCAATCAAATTTTGCGTGACGCTGCACTGTCTGATTTCAACGGCGTCCTTGGCTACACTGAGGAGCTTCTAGCTTCGTGTGATTTTAATCATGACCCAAGATCCAGTATTGTTGACGCTAGTCAGACTCGCATTAGTGGAAAGCGCTTGGTAAAAGTATTGACCTGGTTTGACAACGAGTGGGGTTACGCCAATCGCATGCTGGACGTAGCTAAATTTTGGGGTGAGTTATAGAGATACACAAGGCGTTATGTGGCACATGTAAGTGGACCTCTGATTGCGGAGTCAAGTGATATGACATTGAACGTTGATTTAATGCAGGATCAGAAACTGCGTGGGAAGCGTGTATTAATCCGTGAAGATCTTAACGTGCCCATTAAAAATGGTACGGTGATCAGCGATGCTCGCATCCGCGCGGCGCTGCCGACAATTCAGATGGCGCGGGCTGCAGGTGCTAAGGTGATTCTGATGTCACACATGGCCCGCCCGACGGAGGGTAAGTACGATAAACAATTTTCTCTAGCACCGGTGGCCCAGCATTTATCCGCGTTATTGGGAATACCAGTGGCCCTAGTGTCACAGTGGCGTGATGGTGTGGCGTTGGCCGATGGAGAGGTGGCCTTACTGGAAAATGTGCGTTTTAATCACGGTGAAAGTGCCAATGACGAAGCGCTGTCGCGAGACTATGCCGCACTCTGCGATGTATTTGTGATGGACGCTTTTGGCACCGCGCATCGGGCACAAGCTTCTACTTATGGGGTTGCAAACTATGCCCCTATCGCATGTGCTGGACCCTTACTCGAAGCGGAATTACACGCATTGAGTCAGGCGCTTACTAATCCGAAGCGGCCCTTAGTGGCCATCGTCGGGGGCTCAAAAGTGTCGACCAAGCTGCAGGTGCTGGAGTCACTGTGTGGGGAGGTCGATCAACTAGTGTTGGGCGGTGGTATTGCCAATACTTTTTTGGCTGCCAGCGGCAGCCCCGTGGGAAAGTCTCTGTGCGAGAATGACCTCATTGCTGCGGCGCAAGCCCTGATGCAGAAAACTAATATCCCACTGCCTGTTGATGTGATTACAGGTAAAGTGTTTTCAGAGGGGTCGACGGCGTGCCTGAAATATACCGGTGAAGTGACAGAAGATGATATGATTTTTGACATTGGGCCTGAATCTGCAAAGCAGATAGCGCAAATTCTTGAAAGCGCCGGAACCATTCTATGGAACGGGCCCGTAGGTGTGTTTGAGTTTGATCAGTTTGCCGAGGGGACTGAAAGCTTGGCGCGCGCGATTGCAGACAGCTCAGCGTTTTCTCTGGCAGGGGGTGGCGACACTTTGGCGGCAATTGAAAAATATAATATTGAGGATAAGATTTCTTATATCTCTACCGGCGGAGGTGCCTTTTTGGAGTTTGTCGAAGGCAAGACCCTACCTGCGGTTGAGATACTAGAACAACGCGCGGGCCAGAAACCAAAATAGAACCGGCTCCTACTTAACGTTTCAAGCTAAAGGATTACATCTATGGCATTAATCAGTTTGCGTCAATTGTTGGATCATGCTGCCGAACACGATTACGGCGTGCCAGCATTTAATGTCAATAATTTGGAGCAGACCCGCGCAATTATGGAGGCCGCAGATGCAACTAATTCACCCGTCATCATGCAGGCAAGTGCTGGTGCTCGTAAATACGCGGGCGCACCATTTTTGCGGGCTATGATGGAAGCAGCAATGAATGAATTTCCGCACATTCCTGTGGTAGTGCATCAAGACCATGGCGTATCGCTAGGCGTGTGCCAACGTTCAATTCAGCTAGGCTTTAGCTCGGTGATGATGGACGGGTCGTTGGGAGAGGATGGTAAAACTCCAATGGATTACAATTATAACGTTGCGGTGACGCGCAGCGCAGTTGAGATTGCACATGCGTGCGGCGTGTCGGTAGAAGGAGAGCTGGGTTGTCTGGGCTCGCTAGAGACTGGCGAAGCTGGAGAAGAAGACGGCAGTGGGGCAGAAGGTATATTAACCCTTGAGCAAATGCTTACTGACCCTGAGGAGGCGGCCCAGTTCGTGAAGGCTACTGCCGTGGATGCTTTGGCTATAGCCTGTGGCACTAGCCATGGTGCTTATAAATTCACTCGACCACCTACAGGCGACATTCTCGCTATCGACCGTATTAAGGAAATCCATGCTCGCATTCCTCATACGCATTTGGTGATGCATGGGTCATCCGCTGTCCCCCAAGAGTGGCTTGCTATTATTAACGAGTTCGGTGGTGAGATACCAGAAACTTACGGCGTGCCTGTCGAGCAAATTCAGGAAGGTATCCGACACGGCGTGCGTAAGGTCAATATAGACACGGATTTGCGTTTAGCCTCGACCGGAGCGATTCGTCGCTTTATGGCCCAAAACCCAGCTGAGTTCGATCCGCGCAAATATCTAGCGCATACCATCACGGCTATGAAGGATATCTGTATTGCGCGCTATGAGGCTTTCGGCACTGCAGGCAACGCAGATAAAATTAAGGTTCGGTCGCTAGAGAGCATTCAGGTTGATTATGAGTCTGGAGCACTAACAGCTGTCGTGCACTGAGTGATATGGCCGCCCTGACACCAGAACTGTTGCAGACATTGCGTCAACAGTTTCCTCCGTTCGGCGGTGGGGTTCAATCATCTTCGGCGTTGCAGTTGTTTTGCGAGTTTTACGGGGTCGATTTTTCGACACGACTGCCGTCCGTCGAGCACGTCACAGGGCTTGTCCATTCTGGTGAATATACGCTTGCTGTACATCATTGGTGTCAGCCCGATGCCACTGCGAATCTGCTGTTGGTGCACGGTTATTTTGACCATACAGGCGTTTTTAGTAAGTTAATAGAATGGGGTCTTTCATGCCGCTACAATGTTCTTATTTTTGATCTGCCCGGACATGGTTTATCCTCTGGAGAGTCGGCTGTTATCGATGACTTTAGCGATTATAGTCGAGCTATTTCGGACGTACTTCGCGCTGTCAGCCTGCCGTCGTTGCCACTTTGGACGATGGCCCAAAGCACGGGTTGTGCCGCTCTCGTAGATTATGCGAGTAAATACCCGTGGCCGTTCGCCGCCAGTGTGTTGCTGGCTCCGTTGATACGGCCGGTGCGGTGGAAGCGAGTCAAAGCCGCCTGTCTGCTGTTAAAGAATGTTGTCGACAGCCTACCGCGTAAGTTTTCGCCGAACTCGTCGGACCGTCAGTTTCAGCGGTTTTTAATCAGCGACCCTCTTCAAAGTCAGCGCATCTCTTTACGTTGGGTGAGCGCTCTGCGACGCTGGTTGAGTCAATTGCGCTGTGATGACTTGGGCGTTGGTCCGGCGCTGATTGTTCAGGGGGATGCCGATGCTACTGTGGACTGGCGTTATAATGTTGGCGTGGTTCGGCAGCTCTTTCCTGCAAGTCATGTAGAGTACTTGCCCGGGGCAGGACATCACTTGGCAAACGAATCGGATAAAATTCGTAGCTCCTATTTGCGCCTTGTTGAAAATTGGCTTAGTAAATCTGGTATCGGTCAGGGAGGCGCTCAATAACAGTGGCCTAGTTAAAAATAGAACCCGGCTGACTTCAACAGTTCGTAAAGCGGATCCATAGCGTCTCCGTATAACTGCCAACGATTCACCGAGGTTGTATAAATGCCTTGCCTTACTTGCACAGCACTAGGAGTTGCCACACTAGTCTTGCGCTGATGAAAAGACAGGCAGGCTTCTTCCCAAGGTAAATTGCAGTAGGCCAGCAAGTCTCGTGACACCCGCTCGGGGTCTCCTACTAGGGCCTCATACTCGACTTCATGCACTGCGCCAGGCATTACTTTACGCCAGTGCTCCATCACTTGATCGAATTGAATATAGTAGCGACCGCAGTCGAGGAGATTGAGGTTATACCTATAATGCTTAAAATTAACGCCGAACATCTGGCGATAATTGCTCAAGCAAGTGTCCATAGGGTCTCGACGCAGGCACACCAACTTTGCATTAGGCAGCGCAAGTTTGATCAGGCCCAAAAAAACAAAGTTCAGTGGTAGTTTGTCAATAAAATACTGTGTGTGTCCGGTCCTTGGTCGGGTACTGTCGATATAGTCTGATCCGAGAACAGAATAATCATGCAGCAGTGATTGCTCAAGCGCTTCAAGGTCGAACGCATTATCCGAAGAAGAACCAGTCAATCGGTTGACTTGCAGCGGCAAGTTCTGCAGTTCGCCCGCCGAGTAAACTTGTGAATGGCTGGACAGAATTTGTTCTACTAGGGTTGTGCCGGTGCGTGGCATGCCAACGATAAAAATTGGCTCGCGGTTGTCGCAGCTTGTGCGCGGAGTCTCAAAGACTTGCTGATCAAAAAGTTTTTGCACACCGGCAAAAAATTTTTGATCAGACTCTGCACTGTAAGAGCCCTCGGCTGACTGTGCTTGTTTGGCCCAGGTAAGATTTGCGTAAGCATCCTCGTAGTCTCCCAGGTCTTCTTGTTCCTTGGCGATGGCGTGCCCCAGATGCAGCTGATCCCTGGAGCTGGATATCTCGCTTCGAAGTTCATAGAGTCGATTAAGGTGATTGTTTGTCGATGTTTGTTGTCGTACCGTTGAGAGAGCGGTGTGCGCCTTAAATAATAATGGCTGTAACGCAATCGCCTTTTCGTAGGCGTGCTCTGCTGCTGTAAAATTTCCAGCGAACTGCATAGACGCGCCCGTATTAAAATAGAAGTCCGCCTGCCATTCTAGCGGCAGCGCCCGCGCTCCCCCAACACGTTCCTCTAGTAAATGTTCGGCTCGTTTAAAGCATTGTAAAGCCTTTCCATGCTCACCGACGTGGCTGAAAACGGTTCCCAGAGTATTGAGGGTCGGGAGTTGCACTGGGTTTAGTGACAGAGCAGCCTCTGCCTCACGCAAAGCCCATTCGGGCTGATGAGATACGATAAGCTGTTTCCCCAACTCCGCGCGGTATTCTGGATTATCCGGCGCAAGGCTGATTGCGTTTCTGAGGATTTCGGCGGCTTTGGCTAACTGGCCATTATGCGCTGCGATAACGCCGCATAAAAACCAAGCATCTGCGAAGGTTTGGTCTCTTTGGAGGATTGCTAGGCAGTGCTGATGCGCCTCTCGCAACAAGCCCTGGTGCATCGCTTTTTTGGCTGCTGCGTGTTCTTTGGCGATGGCATCTTCGTCGATCGTCATTGCGTTAAAAAGGGCGCCGTAGCGCCCTGTGATGTATTTGTTTTATTGTTAGTCTTCAAAGTTATAGATAAATTTCAGTCCAACCTGACGCGGGCGCACCATGTTTTCGTAATAGCGCCGCAGAGTGAAAAGACCTGTGTCCCGGATAAATGACGTATCCGCGCGAACACCGGTGACTGCGAACTCATCTAATATGTTGTCAGCATATAAAGACACTCTCCAAGCATCGTTGAGCCATGATACAGAAACATTGTTAAGGTAGAAACTGGAAAGGCTTTGTCCAAAATCTCTCTCACCAACTTTGGTAAGTACATCGCTCTGGTAGGACATCGACCAGTCGAAGGCTATATCTGAACCATCGCGTAACGGTATCTCATAGTGTGCCGCGACATAGGCCTGATATTCCGGAGTGCCTGGTAATCGATCTCCATCGAAAGCGCCAATACCCGGAGCGAATAGGTTATCCACATCCTGCGTCAGCTTGGCATCAGTCCAAGCAAAGGAGCCACTGAGAGAAAAGTTTGACGAGATGAAATATTGAGACGATAGCTCAATTCCAGTACTTTCCGCCGCGGCGCCATTAGCGATGATAGGAATGTCGCCGTTCTGCGTAACCGAATCCAGTTGCACATCATCCCACTTGATATAGAACACGGAGCCATTGAGGACCAGAGAGTCGCCAAACTGCGAGTGGACGCCGAACTCATAGTTAGTGGTTTTGTCAGGCTTGAAGGATGTCTCGTCGGGCAGCGCACACACATTTTGTTCGTCTGCCAGAGGCAGGACGCAGGGCGGTACAGAGTTCAACCCCCCTAGTCTGTAGCCTTCACTGATGGTGATAAAGGCCATGATGTCATCACTAACATTATAGGAGGTGTTGAACTTGTAAATGACATCATCATCGTCCACATCACTGGATTCTGAAGTGAGATTAATGGAGTCCTGCGGGTCGCCGTTGAAGACCGTGTCCAGCAATGGCAGGGCAAAACCGGTAGTGATTTTGCTTTTATATTTGAACCAGCGGGCACCAACCGTCACTTGCCAGTCGTCGGTGATCTCATAGCCAAGTTCTCCGAAGGCTGCGGTTTCCTTTTGAGTGCTATTAGCTGTTTCGTAGTATTCTAGCGAGTCCGGTCGCAACTGAACTCCACCCAATTCATCTACTGCAAATTGATCAAAACCCGGTGTGAATTCTTGGCTCAAAGAATTTGATTCGTAGTCATAATAGAAAACACCTGCAATCCAATTGAAGGGGCCATCGTCAGTGGAGACCAATCTTAGCTCCTGTGTGAAGGTATCCTCGTCTGCATCTTCGCGAGTGTAGGCGGAAAAGCTGGGAAACAACTCGTATCCATATTCAAAGGTGAGTAATAGATCCGTTTGATCACGCTGGCCATTCTCAGTGTACTCCGAATAGCCCGTCGCAGAGGTCAACGCAGCGAAACCAAGGTCTGCAACTAATTCTAGGGCCAGCAACTCATTCTTGCGGCTGTTGGGTTCCAGAAAGCGATGCGCCGCTTCATACTCGCCAGTGCCAAACGCAGCTTTATGGTTTATTTGGCGGGCGCCGATATCCTGATCTTGGTAAAAGTAGGTTAGAGTTCCGTCCAAGCGCTCAGCGGTGTAGCGCAGGGCCGCGCGACCGGACCACGTCTCTTCTGTGTTGGCATCTTTTTGCTGTTTCAGGTTTGCATTTACCTCAGCCTGGTCATTGAAATTCGGCTGAGGGTTGGACACACCTGCTTCGCGTACGAGGTAGTTATAATCAATAAAACCGGGGTCGTTCAGATAGTCAACAGATGCGCGGAAGGCTAATTTATCTTCAATAATGGGTATATTGATAGTGCCTCCGCCCTCGTAGCCCACGTCGCTGGATTCGCTTAGGTCGTAGACGTCGCCACGCACTTGATAGGTAAGCTGGTCGGCTTGTGGTCGATTCGGCAAATAGAGTACTGCACCACCCATGGTGCCAGCGCCATACAGCGTGCCCTGTGGGCCCATTAGCACATCCACTCTATCCATATCATTTAGCTTGAAGTCGATATACAGCGGTATCTCGCCGACATAAACCCCGACCGTATTGCCGCCATTATTAGAGCCATCGTTGGCGGTAATCGAACTAACGTTTAAACCGCGCACGGTTAGCGTGTTGCTGTCGCGCGGTCCTTGGTCGACTACCGTCATGCCTGGCACCATGCGGGCAACATCAACCAAATCGGTGAGGCGGTCACGCTCGATGATTTCATTGCTTAGCGAAGTAATATTGATTGGTATGTCTTGCAGCGACACTGGACGACGCGTGGCGGTCACGATCACTTCTTCAAGCATGGCTCCCTGCGCCGTTGCATAATCTGAAATGAGCGTCGAGGCAATTGCCGCCGATAACACACTGAGTTGAAATGTATTCTTTGTGTTCATGCTACTCCCGACTGATTTTAAGTAGCGGCGTTCAATCAATCTCGCCAACTAGTGGGACACGTCGATGTGTCCGTTACAATTAACGCGTTAAACCTGCATTTATAAGAAAAAACAGAATTTCTTAAATTAATCTCGCACTATTTCGGCAATGTACTCTCGTGGGGCGTTGGACAGCAATGACCGATAGGGCGGAAAAATACCGTTTGGCGAAAATTGCTAATGTATTCAAAGAGAGATTTTTGATGGCTAGGCAAATAACGGCGTCCTAGTTTAGAACAGAACGCGGCTACGAATTGTGCCGTCGATGGCGGCCAGTTTTTTGAGAGCCACATCACTGTATTCGGCATCAATGTCCATTACGACGTAGCCGACATTGTCGTTGGTTTGCAGAAACTGGGCCGATATATTGATCTGATTTTGTGAAAACACACTATTAATAGCACTTAGAATGCCCGGTACATTGCGGTGTATGTGTAGTAGTCGGTGACATCCTGCATGCTCTGGCAGGGCAACTTCTGGAACATTGAGAGAAGACGTTGTAGTGCCGGTGTCACTGTATCGCGCCAGCTTTTCTGCAACCTCTAAGCCAATATTTTCTTGAGCCTCTATTGTGCTGCCGCCAATATGCGGGGTCAGAAAAGTGTTATCGAAGCGACGCAGGGGAGAAATAAACTCGTCGTCGTTGGAGCGTGGCTCTATCGGGAATACGTCAATGCCCGCACCACCTAGAGCACCGCTGTGTAGCGCATCAGCCAGCGCGTCGACATCGATGACAGTGCCGCGTGAGGCGTTGATTAAGATACTACCAGCAGGCATTTGCGCCAATTGTGCCGCTCCGATCATCTTTTTTGTGGTAGGGCTTTCAGGCACGTGCAAACTGACCACGTCAGAGCTGGCTAGCAGCTGATTGAGGCTTGGTACCTGCCGAGCATTGCCTAGGGGTAATTTATTGCTGATGTCATAAAATTGTACTTGCATGCCCAGCCCTTCAGCTATGACGCCGAGCTGCATACCGATGTTGCCGTATCCAACGATGCCCAATTTTTTCCCGCGTATTTCATAGGCATTGGCTGCTGTTTTCTGCCACTCTCCACGATGGGCGGCCGCATTTTTGCCGGCTACACCACGCAGCAGCAGGATTGCCTCTGCAAGCACTAATTCGGCCACGCTGCGCGTGTTGGAAAACGGCGCATTAAATACCGTAATCCCGCGGCGGGTAGCTGCATCAAGATCAACTTGGTTGGTTCCTATGCAAAAGCAGCCGACGGCCACCAGTTTCTCGGCCGCGTCGAATACCTCTTGGGTGAGCTGTGTGCGCGATCGAATGCCGACGAAGTGAGCATCGGCGATAGCGATTTTGAGTTCTTCTAAAGGCAGTGCCTTCTTGTGCTCTTCGATGTTGCTATAACCTGATTGCTGCAATGTTGCGCGCGCAGAAGGATGCACACCCTCAAGTAGCAGAAACTTTATTTTGCTTTTTTTCAGGGACTGCTGCGGCATGGCTTTTGGGTCCTTTAGAGGTTGTTGGCCGCGTGTTCCGGTGAGCTTGTCGCAGCGGCAAAAAAACGTCGATATGGTACCATACGAGCTGCCAGAATCAGCGACCTGTAAAAAACATTGGAGGCAATAACGTTGGCAGCAATCGACAACCTGACCTTAACTGCGTTAGAACAAATAGTCGGCGCCGACTGGGTGCTAACCGATAGGGGTAATTTGCAACGTTACGGTTGCGACTGGACGCGAATGTACGCCCCGAATCCTGCGGCCGTGGTGCTGCCAGATAGTATTGAGCAGGTTCAAGAAATTGTGCGTCTTGCGGCTAGCGAAGGCCTCGCTATTGTGCCTTCTGGCGGGCGCACAGGCCTCAGTGCTGGTGCGGTCGCCTGCAACGGAGAATTGGTGCTGGCTTTGGATAAGCTTAATTACATGGAAGATTTTAGTGCCATTGATCGGACTGTTCGCTGCGGTGCTGGTGTAGTAACCGAGCAGCTGCAGCAATGCGCCGAGGACAACGGGCTGGTCTATCCCGTTGATTTCGCCTCCAGTGGCTCGAGTCAGATCGGCGGCAATGTGTCCACCAACGCCGGTGGCATTAAGGTTATTCGTCATGGTATGACTCGCGATTGGGTGGCGGGCTTGAAAGTGGTTGACGGTACCGGTGAACTGCTCGACCTTAATCGAGGACTGGTGAAAAATAATGCTGGATATGACCTGCGGCAATTGGTGATTGGGGCTGAGGGTACTCTGGGTGTCGTGGTGGAGGCTACCATGCGTCTCACAACGGCTCTGGAGGAGCCGGCGGTATTGGTGCTGGGTGCGCCGGATATGGCATCTATCATGCATATGCTGCGTACCTACCAGGACAGCATTAAACTGAGTGCGTTCGAGTTTTTCTCTGAACTGGCGTTGCAGAAAGTTGTGGAGCATCAGCGCTTGCAGCGCCCTTTCGAAACACCGGCAAATTTTTACGTCTTGTTGGAGTTTGAACAGCGGGATGAGAAGGCCATGGAACAGGCGATGACACTGTTTGAACACTGCATGGAACAGGGTTGGGCGTTAGACGGCGTGGTTAGCCAAAGCCTCGCTCAGGCAAACTCTCTGTGGCGCCTGCGAGAGGATATTTCGGAAACAATTTCGCGCTGGACGCCCTACAAAAACGACATATCCACGGTAATTTCTCGCGTCCCAGAATTCCTTGCTGCGGTGGAAGCAGTGGTTAACGAAAACTATCCACAGTTCGAGATCGTTTGGTTCGGTCATATCGGTGATGGTAATGTACATCTAAATGTGCTCAAGCCTGAGGATTTATCAATGGAAGATTTTCAACAGCACTGCACAGAGGTAAGCAAGTGGGTGTTCGATATCGTACAGTACTACGGCGGCAGTATTTCTGCCGAGCATGGCGTTGGACTATTGAAAAAAGACTATCTGCACTATAGTCGTTCAGAGCTTGAGGTATCAATTATGCGCCAGATCAAAAAGGCATTTGATCCGCACGGTATTATGAATCCTGGAAAAATCTTTGATGCTTGATCGCATCACCCAAATTCTTAGTTACATGATAAGGCTTTAAACTTACTGAGAATACAATGTCTTTACGCCTTTTTTTGCCCCCAAGAAAAGAATATCTGCAGGTCTTAACGCAAATAAGCCATTAGTGACGACACCGGTAATATTGTTAATCGCGCTTTCCATTGCAAGCGGCTGTGCGATAGAGAAATTGTAAATATCAAGAATCACATTGCCATTGTCAGTTACCACGCCTTCACGATAGATTGGATCTCCACCGAGCTTAACCAGCTCCCGCGCCACGTGACTGCGGGCCATAGGAATGACTTCAACCGGTAGCGGAAACTCTCCGAGTATGTCTACCAGCTTGCTTTCATCGGCAATGCATATAAATTCTCGCGCTACCGCTGACACGATTTTTTCACGCGTCAGTGCCGCCCCGCCACCCTTAACAAGTTGCAGTGCCACGTTGCTTTCATCGGCCCCATCCACGTAAAAGTCTACCTGGTTTACGGTATTGAGTTCGTATACCGGAATGCCATGGCTTTTTAATCGCTGCGCCGATGCTTCAGAGCTGGCGACAGTGCCGTTGATCTGACCCTTAATTCTGGCGAGGGCGTCGATAAAGAGGTTGGCGGTTGAGCCGGTACCGATACCCAATATTGTGTCGTTTTCGAGTTTGGGCTGGATATATACAAGCGCCGCATCCGCTACCGCTTGCTTCAATTCATCCTGAGTCATGTTTTGTTCCTAGGCATGGTGTCGTGAAGCAATGGTTATTATAGGGTATCCCACTGCTGCGATCATGAAAAGAGTCTGTAACCATTGGGGAAGTTTCGGCTGAAATGCTGATGTGAGTCTATTAATATGATGAAACTGTCTGCAGCCACTGAAAGGGAATGCTTTATGCCACAGTCCTATGTCAAACGTATTCTCGATGCTCAGGTTTACGATGTCGCTCGAGAAACACCAATTCATGAAGCGGATTTAATGTCACGTCGACTGGACAATCGAGTGTTGCTCAAGCGTGAAGATTTGCAGCCAATTTTTTCATTCAAGTTGCGTGGCGCGTACTGCAAAATGAGCCGTCTAAGCTCAGAGCAGCGTAGCCGCGGCGTCATCGCCGCTTCGGCAGGAAATCACGCGCAGGGGGTTGCTATGGCGGCGAAGAAGCTGAGCGTGAAGGCTATCATCGTCATGCCTCGCACTACACCTCCAATAAAAGTGGATGCCGTGCGTCGCCTTGGAGCTAGAGTCGCGCTGCACGGCGATTCCTATGATGAAGCTGCATTCCACGCGCGGGAGCTTATGCAGGCCAAAGGTATGACGTATGTGCATCCGTTTGATGATCCTGATGTGATCGCAGGTCAGGGTACAGTGGGTATGGAGGTGGTGCGTCAATATGAGAATCCACTGCACGCATTGTTCGTGCCAGTGGGCGGAGGAGGTCTGCTTGCAGGTGTTTCTGCTTATGTAAAGTCAGCATGGCCAACGACCCGAATGATTGGTGTTGAGCCGGAGGACGCGGCCTGTTTGCAGTTGGCTCTTTCGCGCGGGCGCAGAGATACGCTTGCGGAGGTTGGTTTATTTGCCGATGGTTGTGCGGTGGCGCAGATTGGTAAGGAGCCTTTTCGCATCATTCGAAAAACAGTAGACGAGGTCATCACGGTATCTACCGATGAAATGTGTGCTGCCATCAAGGACATTTTTGAAGATACTCGCAGTATCGCAGAACCAGCTGGAGCCCTAGCCCTGGCGGGTTTGAAAAAGTATGTACATCGAACGGGCGTGCAAGGGCAAGCGTTATTGGCGATTGTCAGTGGTGCTAATACTAATTTCGACCGTCTACGATACATTTCTGAACGCACAGAAATTGGCGAGCAACGGGAGGCCATAATTAGTGTCACTGTACCTGAGTGTCCGGGTAGCTTTAAGAAATTTTGTAGCGCATTGGGGCGTCGAAGTATTACGGAGTTCAACTATCGTTACGCGGATGCGAGTGCTGCTCATGTTTTTGTTGGTCTTTCAATTGTGCCTGGGGGTGATGATTTGGCGACGTTGTTAGCCGATCTGGAGGCGTGCGGTTACACTGCCGAGGATATGACCGATAACGAAGTGGCCAAGTTGCATATCCGCCATATGGTTGGAGGGCACGCCTCAGCCCAATTGCAGGATGAGCGGGTTTATCGTGTTGAATTTCCAGAGCGACCTGGTGCCCTGCTAAAGTTTCTATCAGGTCTGGGATCGCGCTGGAATATTTCAATGTTCCATTACCGTAATCATGGAGCAGCCTATGGCCGAATTTTTATTGGGGTTCAGGTACCAAAATCGGAGCGCAAGCAATTCGAGCGCATATTGGATCGGGTCAATTTTAAGTACTCCGAGGAAACTAGTAATCGAGCGTATCAGCTCTACCTCGGGCGTAGTTGAGCCGAAAACGCATACTCAGAATGCGGATTGCGATTCCCTTTGACTGTGCACACATTACTGGTGGGGCTGTCGCTGATGGCAGGTATACAAGTCAACGTCGGTGGCTACGTAGTCCAGTGCGATATCCCAGCGTTCTAATGGAATTTCGTCTACCTGTTGATTGTCATGGGCTAGCCCAACCAGTAACGGACCGGCAATTCCTGATAGCGTGCGATCATAGAAGCCGCCACCCATTCCTATACGGCCGCCGCGTTCGTCCCACCCTACAGTGGGGATAAAAATAATGTCCAGATCGGATGCCGGGCAGCGAAGTGCACCCTTTGGCGGCTCCGGAATGTTGTAGCGGTTCGATGAAAGGCATACCTCTTTGTGCCACTGCGCGAAGCAAAGACGGTCGTCAGTGATAACGGGTAAAAAAAGTGCTTTGTTTAAGCTCCGCGCAGCGCTTTCAAGTGTGCCGGTGCCGATTTCTCCATCCGCCGCCAAGTACAGTGCAACGCGTTGGGCGCTTGCCCAGTTTGGAAGTGTCATGATCGAGAGAATTAAAGCTTGGGCCGCAGTGGTTTGCTGGGCAGCGCTTAAGTCGTTTCGACACTGCCGCAAGTCATTACGGAGTCGCGCTTTTCTTACTTGAACGTCTGTCATAGTATCAAAAGGATTCCCGGCTTACCGCTGACAGAACTGCCCTTGAACCCGATGGTTCAAGGTGGTGACTCCTGCACTGAAAAAGGCTTTCCGGCTAAGACCGGACATGCACACCAACAGCAACGAGAAGTCCCCGGTTACACTATATCGGCTCGAGGACTGAAAGTCTGGCGAATAAGCTAGGATCCTACTATAGTATAGCGTAGATACGGTTAACGCGGCATATAATCTATAAATAAACCGATGAATTTTTACACGTTAGCTGATTTTCAGTTGCCGTAGCTCTTGAAGCGCGCTGTTCAGTTTGCTGCTGAGCCGCTTAACAGACTCATCCGCAGTGTTGCTCTCATCCGATTCGCTATTGGGTTGAAGCAGTTCATGGCTGATATTAAGCGCAGCCATGACGGCGATTCGCTCCAGTCCGATTACCTTTCCTGTGTCACGAATGCCGCGCATCTGCTTGTCCAGATATTTTGCGGAGACCAACAGCTCGGCTTCCTTTTCCTCAGGACATGTCACTTGATAGTCTTTGTCGAGAATCTTTACGGTGGTGGTGTTGGGTGTGCTCACACTTGTGACTCCATTGCGCGCAGCCGGTCGATCATGGTCTCTATTTTGGAGCGGGCCATTTCGTTCTTATTGATAAGATCCTTGCGCTCATTATCCCAGCCAGCAACATCTGACTTAAGGGCATTATTTTCACGATTCAACGCTTCACACAAGGCGATCAGTTCGTCGATTTTATTTTCAAGGTCTTTGAGTTGATTTGCAGTCATCCGAGTATACTGGTGCGAAAATTATTGAAAGACTACTATAGTGCTGCATGGCACCGAGGTCAACGGCACAAAATCTATACATATCAATGGCCTGCCAACTCTTTTACACTTAACCGAGGAGACGCCTGTGCATGGGGCGAATGTGACCTCCCAAGGAGAATACTCTATGCGTGAAGATCTAGCTGAAGCCGTTGGTGTTTTCGGCTTCGACGAGTTTGCCGACCACCTTGTGGATCAGGGGATGTTGGTGTCGCCCTCCCAGTTGCACGGTTGCCTTTGCGGGGTGCTGTGTGCAGGCGCGTCGGCGGAGGCGGAGTATGGTCTTGATGCGCTTTCCCAAGCCCTCGATATTATAATGCATGGAGAGCTAGCCAGCCGCATTATGCAGCTTTATACCGTTACGGAGATGGCGCTGAAAGATGAGGAATTCACATTCCTACCCCTGTTGCCTGACGATGATGAAGAAATCGATCTGAGAGCATCGGCTTTAGGAAGTTGGTGCGATGGATTTATGTCCGGTTTTGCCTACGTTATCGGTGAGGATAAGGAGACGGTAGCAGCGCTTTCTCAAGATACTGGGGAAGTGCTCAAAGATATTGCTGCCATGGCTCAGGCTTATGCCGACGACGCGAGTGGGGACGATGCCGAGGACAGCTACATAGAGCTGGTGGAGTATTTGCGGGCCGCAGTCGTCAACGTGTTTCTAGATAGCATGGCGACTGCCGAGGGCAGAGACGTGTTGCCTGAAGCGGAGCGGCTTTTGCACTAATTATGGTAATCTGTGTCGTGTTATTCAATGGCCGGACAGGCGTGGGCAAGTGACGCTATGAGCATTAGTAAGACTGAGTTTGCCCGTCGGCGAAAAAACCTTATCGCTTTGATGGACCCCAATAGTATCGCCATCGTACCCTCGGCAGATGAACAGGTGCGCAGTCGGGACACGCTTTATCCTTTTCGGCAGGATAGCGATTTCTTTTATTTGTCAGGATTCGTCGAGCCAGATGCCGTATTGGTGTTACTGCCCGGCCGCCGACACGGACAATTTGTAATCTTTTGTCGAGAGCGCGATCCTGCTTTAGAACTCTGGCACGGCTATCGTGCTGGGCCAGAGGGAGTTTGTGAAAAATACGGTGCAGATGACGCCTTTCCCATTGGCGACATCGACGAGATTCTTCCCGGTCTGGTCGAAGGGCGGGAGCGCGTTTATTACTCCATGGGTCGCAGCGCCGAATTCGATCGCCAAATTATGGGCTGGGTCAGCAGCATTCGAAGTAAAGAGTCGTCCGGAGCGGTGCCCCCTGGGGAATTTACTGATCTGGATCATATGCTGCATGAGCTGCGCTTATATAAAAGTGCCGCGGAACTGCGCCTCATGCGCAAGGCAGCAGATATCACTGCGCGCGCGCATCGCCGTGCGATGCATGCGTGCCGGAGTGGCATGTACGAGTATCAGTTGGAAGCCGAGATGCAGCACGAGTTTGCGATGTCTGGTGCCAGAAGCCCTGCGTATCCAAGTATTGTTGGGAGTGGCCGCAACGCGTGTGTGATGCACTATGTGGAAAACGATGACAGGATGCGAGATGGCGACTTAGTATTGATCGACGCGGGTTGTGAGCTGGAATATTATGCCTCAGACGTGACTCGGACTTTTCCTGTAAATGGCCGCTTCAACGCTGAGCAGCGGGCTCTTTATGAACTGGTATTGCGCGCGCAGTTGGCGGCTATTGCAGAAATAGTGCCCGGCAACCATTGGAATCAGCCACACGATGCCAGTGTCAGGGTTTTAACTAAGGGTTTAGTTGCCCTAGGGTTGCTTAAAGGTAGTGTTGCGAGCTTGATCAAGCGCAATGCTTACCGCGACTTTTATATGCACCGTGTCGGGCACTGGTTAGGTCTAGATGTGCATGATGTCGGTGACTACCGGGTTGGCGATGAATGGCGCGTGTTAGAGCCTGGCATGGTCATGACTGTTGAGCCAGGCCTGTATATCGCTCCGAGCAACACGAGCGTGGCAAAGAAGTGGCGCGGCATAGGTATTCGAATTGAGGATGATGTGGTGGTGACTGTCGATGGCTGCGATGTCATCACGGCGGGTGTACCGAAAACAGTAGAGGAGATAGAGGCTTTGATGCCCGCTTGATCTATGTCTGAACATTTCGACATTGTTATTGCCGGTGGTGGCATGGTGGGCATAAGCCTGGCGCTTCAGTTAGGCGCTGTGTTGCCAGTAGAAACGACGATTCTGTTGGTAGAGGGTGCACCAATGCCTGCTATGGCCGAGAGCGGCGTGCCGGATTATCATCCGGCATTTGACGCGCGGTCTACCGCATTGAGCTACAGCTCCCGCCAGATTTATGAGGAAATGGGTGTGTGGGATGGTTTGCGCCAGTGGCTGTGCGCAATTGAAAGCATTCATATTTCCAGTCGAGGTCGTTTTGGCAGCACGCTCTTGCGGGCCAGTGATTACTGTTGGTCTGGCTTGGGATACGTGGTCGAGAATGCTTGGCTGGGCAACGCGCTGATTCAACTGTTATACCGGCAGGGTCGAGTTGAGATGCGCTGTCCGGTAAAGGTGGTTGGTGCCAAACCAGATGGAAAGCGTGTCACGCTTGACCTAGAGTGCGACGGATTGCATGGTCATTTTAGTACAGACCTGCTGTTGGTCGCAGATGGCGCCAATTCGCGGCTGCGTGATCAGCTAGGCATAGCCGTTAATGAGAAGCCCTATCAGCAACATGCATTGGTGGCGAACATCGCTTCTGCTGAGCCACATGCAGGTTGTGCTTATGAGCGCTTTACCGATACTGGACCTTTAGCATTGTTGCCTCTGCTCAAGGCAGACGGTATCGAGCATCGTAGCGCACTGGTGTGGACCTTACCTGCTGAGCAAGCCAGACATTTGCGGGACTGTGATGAAGTGGAGTTTTTGCAGGTGCTTCAGGAGCGCTTTGGCTACCGATTGGGTCGCCTAATAAAAGTGGGCAAGCGTCATGAGTACGCCTTATCGTTAGTGCAGTCCACTGAGCAGGTTCGCAAGGGCATAGTCGTTATGGGTAATGCTGCCCATGCGTTGCATCCTGTGGCCGGGCAAGGTTTCAATCTGGCATTGCGGGATGTGGCTGCGCTGGGTCGGGTGCTGGGCGAGGGCATTACCGCTGGATTGGCGCCGGGAGACTTGGAAACGCTACAACGCTACCAGCGGGGGCAGCAATCTGACCAGGATAGAACCATCCAATTCAGTGATCGCATACCCACTCTGTTTATGCATGCTGACCCCGTGTTAGGTTTGGGGCGAGACTTGGCGCTGGCAGGCTTAGACATCCTGCCTAGTCTCAAGCGAGAGTTTGTGCGTTACGCAGCAGGTGCAGTGGGTAATGGGAGTTAAGTAAGTGGCTGAGGTCCGACAATTTGATATCGCCATCGTCGGTGCTGGCATCGCTGGGGCTGCTCTAGCCGTTGCACTCAGCGGGAAGGGCCTGTCGATTGCGCTGATCGAGTCGCAACCGCTCAATACGGCTGCGTTGCCGACCGGTTGTAGTCTTCAAGATTTTGATCCGCGAGTGAGTGCATTGACGCCCCGATCGCGCGCATTTTTGCAGCAACTCGGAGCATGGCAGTCAATCGTTGACTATCGCCACTGCGCTTACCATCACATGACAGTTTGGGATGCTGAGGGAACCGGAGACATTGAGTTTGACTGTGCCGAGGTTAAATTGCCGGAACTGGGACATATCGTGGAAAACCGCGTCATCATCCGTGCCTTACTTGCCAAGGTTGAGGCCGCCTCAGACATTAGCCTATTGCAGCCAGTCGCGTTGCGCACCTGTGCGCGGCTGAACGCATCCCGCATGCGGTTAGAGCTGGAAGATGGAGGGGCGCTTGAGGTCGATTTGTTGGTTGCAGCTGACGGAGCGTTGTCACGTGTTAGGACGATGATGGCGTTCGAAAGCCGAGAGTGGAATTACGGCCATCACGCGATTGTTGCCACAGTAGAAGTTGCTCGGTCGCATGAAAATACGGCTTGGCAGCGCTTCCTGCCCACTGGGCCGTTGGCACTGTTACCGTTGCCTAGCGAGGACGGACGTCACTACTGTTCTATCGTGTGGTCGGTGCAAGAACATTTGATTGATGATTTGCTGGCGCTGGAGGAGCAGCCTTTTCGTGCTGCGCTTGAGAGTGCTATTGAGGGACGGATCGGCACGGTTATAGACATTACTGACCGTTTTGCATTTCCGCTGCGCCAGCGTCATGCGGTCGACTATGTGCAGCCTGGGGTCGCGCTGGTGGCAGATGCGGCGCACACTATACACCCTCTCGCCGGTCAGGGGATAAACCTCGGGCTGCAGGATATTGCCGTCTTGGCTGAGGAGATTCTGGCCGGCCACGCCCGCGGCGTCAGCCCCGGCCAGCTGCAGCTGCTGCGTCGCTATCAGCGCCGTCGCAAGGGCGACAACCTACTGATGATGACAGCTATGGACAGTTTCAAACGGTTGTTCGAACAGCAGTCATTGCCAGTGCGTTGGCTACGTAATGCTGGTATGCGAATCGTGGGCCAGATACCGCCACTGAAGCAACAGTTGCTGAGACATGCTATGGGACTAGAGTAATTCTTTCGTTGCTCAGAGATGTTGTTTTTCATCACTGGCCCGTTAAACTAAGTGCATCCATTAGCGCTATGCTGGCATCGGCTAGTGCACGCGTATACATATGTTTAAAGGAAATATTATGAGTCAGACCCCAAGCGAACTTAGATACGCGGTTACACATGAATGGGCCCGGCGCGAAGAGGATGGCACGGTGACTGTCGGCATCACTGACCATGCTCAGGAGGCGTTGGGTGACGTGGTATTTGTGGAGTTGCCCGACGTGGGAACTGTGTTTGCAGCGGCCGATGATGCTGGCGTGGTAGAGTCAGTCAAGGCGGCGTCAGATGTCTATGCGCCGGTTAGCGGTGAGGTGATTTCCATCAACTCGACGCTCGAAGAAGAACCCGAGACCGTTAACTCCGACCCCTATAATGATGGTTGGTTTTATAAACTGCAGCCCGCTGACAGTAGTGAGCTAGAGGCATTGTTGTCCGCTGAAAATTATCAGCAGCAATGTGAAGACGAGTAGGCATCCAAGCTCCAATATATTCCATGATTGATTTGTTCTTGCGTAAAGGCGCTGATCATCGTTTGCGTGGTGGTCATTTATGGGTCTACTCCAATGAAGTTGATAGCCAACGCTCAAGACTGATTGATTTTGTTGCTGGCGATCTAGTGGCGGTAAGAAATACTAACGGCAAGCTGCTCGGCAGCGCCTACATGGATCCCAGCGCACTTATCTGCGCCAGAATGTACGCACTCGGTGAGCAGTGTGTCATGGATACCGCATTGTTCACGTCGAGACTTGAGGCGGCTCTGGCCATGCGCCTGGCGGTCTTTAAGAAGCCTTTTTACCGGCTGGTTTATGGTGACAGTGATGCGTTGCCCGGATTGATTGTAGACCGCTTTGGTGACTATCTGGTGATGCAGATAAACAACAGTGGCCTGGAGCGCTATCGCGAGCCATTGTTGGCTGCGCTTGTTGCGGCGTTAAAACCGCGCGGTATTTTATTACGGGCAGACAGTCGTATTCGACGTGAGCAGGGGCTTTCTGCTGACAGTGTAGTCGTTTTCGGCGAGGTGCCTCAGCACGTTCCCCTAGAGGAGAACGGTGTGCAATTTCTGGCGCCGGTTTTTGACGGACAGAAGACGGGCTGGTTTTACGACCACCGCATGTCGAGGGCCCGCCTCGTGAATTGGGTCAAAGATAAAAGCGTGCTGGATGTGTACAGCTATATTGGTGGATGGGGCTTGCAGGCTGCTGCCTTTGGGGCAAGTCAAGTCTGTTGTCTGGATAGTTCCGCTCAGGCGCTGGACGGTGTTGATGCCAACGCCAGTCTGAATCAAGTGGAGTCCCGCATTGTGACGCGCCGCGGTTCTGCACCCGAGACTATGGCCTCGATGATTGCCGAGGGCAGTCGATTCGAGGTGATTATCCTTGACCCGCCCGCGTTTATTCAGCGTAAGAAGGACCTGAAAAAAGGCATGGCGGCCTATCGCCGCATTAATGAGCTGGGCTTGCAGTTATTGCAATCTGGCGGCTTGTTAGTTTCTGCGTCATGCTCTATGCATTTATCTCGGGCAGATTTGATGACAGCAATGCAGCAGGCAGCGGTGCGCGCTGGATGCGATATACGCGTGGTTGAGCAAGGCGCTCAGGGGCCAGATCATCCGATTCATCCTGCGATTCCCGAGACGGAGTATTTGAAGGCGGTATTTGCGCGCAAGATGTAACGTACTAGGTCGCGGTTTTATTCGCTGAGGCGCGACCTCAACAACACGGCATCAAACAGTCGGCGCCATACGGAAATCTGTCAGCGCAGCGTAATGACGGGCCACCCAAGTTCAACAGCTCTAGCTTGTAAGACAGCGTCCGGATCAACGGCTACTGGATTATCGATCAGTTCCAGTAGCGGCAGGTCATTGTGGGAATCGCTATAAAACCACGCACCATCGAGGCTAGCTTCGCGCCCTTCCAGCCACTCATAAAGGCGACTGACCTTACCGGTATGATAAGAGGGTATCCCGCTGGGTTCTCCACTATAAACGCCGTCAACGATTTCGCCTTCACTGGCAATCAAGTTTTCGATGCCCATTGAGTAGGCAATAGGCTCCGTGATGAAGCGGTTGGTCGCGGTAATGATGAGTAGTTCGTGTCCGCGTTGGCGGTGCTTGTCAATAAGGGACATTGCTTTGGGCAGTATAATAGGTGTGATTTTGCTGCCCATGAAGGCTAGATGCCACGCGTCAAGCTGTTCCCGCGAGCGCCCCTTTAAGGCGCTGAGGGCGAAGCGGAGATAGGCGTCTATGTCGAGCTGTCCGGCCTGATAATCGGCATAGAACTGAGCATTACGCTGGGCGTAATCGCTAGTTTCTACGAGGCGCTGCTCACAGAGAAATTGTCCCCATAGATTATCGCTATCGCCGCCGATTAGGGTATTGTCGAGGTCAAAGATTGCCAGCGTCACACAGGGGGCCTTTCAAAAATGATCAACATCATAGCCTTCGAGGCAGCCATAGTAAATTTCTCAGGACCTGCAAACTGTGGAACAATACCTCATCAGAATGCGATGCGAGCTTTTTAAGTGATTGATTCAGACGGCTTTCGGCCGAATGTTGGCATAATGCTGGTCAACGACCAGTCCCAACTACTTTGGGCCCGACGGGTGGGTGGTCAGGACAACTGGCAGTTTCCGCAGGGGGGTATTAGTAGCGGGGAGTCTCCAGAGCAGGCGTTGTATCGCGAACTGTATGAAGAGTTGGGTTTATCGCCCGATGCCGTAGCGGTGCTAGGTAACACTAAAGGATGGTTGCGTTATCGGCTGCCGCGGCGATTTGTTCGTGAGGGCCAAAAGCCTTTATGCGTGGGGCAGAAACAGAAATGGTTTTTATTGCGACTGTTGGCAGATGACGCTTCGGTGCGGCTGGATGTTGACGACAAGCCTGAGTTTGATCATTGGCAATGGGTCAGCTATTGGTATCCACTGAATCAGGTGGTTTCATTTAAGCGCGATGTTTACCGCAGGGCGATGAAAGAGCTAGCGCTGCCTCTGGGGCGCTACACCGACAAGCTTGAGGGGGCGTAGACACTATGCTCGAAACTTTGCGTCACATTGTTCAGGAGGTCAATGCAGCCCGTGGTCTGAATGAGGCCCTCCAAATTACGGTGCGTCGCGTTCGTGAAGCTATGAATACTCAGGTGTGCAGTGTTTATATGCGCGATTTGGCGGGTGCACGCTACGTGTTTCAGGCGACGCAAGGGCTTAATCAAGAGTTGGTGGGTATGGCCAGTCTGGCCGAAGGCGAGGGCTTGATTGGCTTGGTCGCGGAGCGAGGAGAGCCGGTCAACCTCGAAGAAGCTGAAAATCACCCTAACTTTCAATACCTTCCCGGTATTGGAGAGGACCGTTTCCATGCATTTTTGGGTGTGCCCATCATTCACCAGCGACATTTGCTGGGTGTGTTGGTGGTACAACAGGCTGAGCGGCGTCGTTTTGATGAGAGTGAAGAAGCCTTTCTGGTAACGCTGTCTGCTCAGCTGGCGGGGGTTATTGCGCATGCGCAGGCGACCGGTGTTGTCGAGTCACAGGCCTTAGACGGAGCGGCCGCGGCCAAAATTATCGGTGTGCCCGGTGCTGCGGGGATTGCTATTGGCACCGCTGTGGTGGTGTCACCGGGCGCAGACCTATACGCCGTTCCAGCGCGTCAAGCACAAAACAGACGCAAAGATGTCCGTGCTTTCCGTGAGGCGCTGCAAAGTGTGCAGGAAGATATTCAGCGGGTTGCGGACAATCTAGGCTCAGAACTCAGCCCTGAAGATCATGCTCTGTTCGATGTCTATCTCAGCATCCTGGATGATTCTACTATCGGTGCGGAAGTGGTTGGTTTGATTAAAGCGGGGCAATGGGCGCAGGGTGCTTTAAGTCAAGTGATGATAGAGCATATTCGCCATTTTGAGCGTATGGAACACAGTTATCTGAAAGAACGTGCTGTGGATGTTAAGGATCTGGGTACACGAGTGCTCGCATACTTGCAGGCGGCGAGTCACGAGGTGAAGACTTATCCGAGCCAGACGATTCTTGTGGGTGAGGAATTGACTGCGACTTCCCTCGGAGAGATTCCTCGTGAGAAGCTCGCGGGCCTGATATCCGTCCGTGGCTCAGGCAATTCACATGTTGCTATTCTCGCTCGAGCGATGGGTGTGCCCACCGTAATGGGCGCGGTCGACTTGCCCTACGCTAGGGTGCAGGATCGCGAGTTGATTATTGATGGCTATAACGGCACGGTGCATATCAATCCCTTGCCCGAGATAAAGCAGCGTTTCCAGCAAATCGTTGATGAGGACAGCGCACTCTCGCGGGACCTCGAATCGCTGCGCGATGAGCCTTGTGTGACGCTCGATGGTCATCGTATGCCTCTGTGGGTCAATACTGGTTTGATGGCAGATGTTACGCGTTCGCTGGAGCAGGGCGCCGAGGGTGTCGGACTTTACCGCACGGAGGTGCCATTTCTGCTCCGTGATCGTTTTCCGAGTGAAGAGGAGCAGCGACAAATCTATCGTCAGCAGTTGCAGGCTTTTGCGCCTAAGCCCGTGACCATGCGGACGCTCGATATCGGCGGCGACAAGGCGCTGTCGTATTTCCCTATCGAAGAAGATAACCCTTTTTTAGGTTGGCGCGGCATTCGCGTGACGCTGGACCACCCCGAGATATTCCTAGCGCAGGTTCGCGCTATGCTTAAGGCCAATGAGGGCTTAGGTAATCTGCGTATTATGCTGCCCATGGTCTGCAATATTCCGGAGCTGGATGAAGCTCTTGATTTGATCAGGCGCTGTCACCGTGAGCTCAGCCGAGACGGCTTAGCAGAAAAACTTCCGCCCATTGGCGTCATGGTGGAGGTCCCGTCGGCGGTTTATCAGGCGCGAGCGATGGCCAGGCGCGTCGACTTCTTGTCGGTCGGCAGTAACGATCTTACTCAGTACTTGCTCGCTGTGGATCGCAATAATGCCCGCGTGGCGCGGCTTTATCACTCGCTGCATCCGTCTGTGCTAAAAGCGCTTGCAGAAGTTGCGGTGGCCGGCACGGCGGAGAATGTTCCCGTTGGAATCTGCGGAGAGTTGGCCGGTGATCCGGGTGCGGCCGTGCTGATGCTGGCGATGGGATATAACGTCTTATCTATGAATGCGACGAGCTTACCCAAGGTTAAGAATGCACTGCGGCATATTCGAGCCAGTGAGGCGCATGAACTGCTGGACGAAGTAATAAGGATGGACTATGCCGATGACATAAGTCGTCGTCTGGAGCGCTTCCTCGCCGAGCACGGAATGGAAAAGTTCATTCACAGTCCTGTCGAATAGTGCGGCACTGCCAATATTATTGCCCGCCTTTGCTGTCGGCACTGTATGGCCCGTCGTTCAAGTTTATTTCTTGATGTTGCTCCTCGCACAGCACCCCTTGTGCATTGAAGCTCAGCTCTAGCCAGTTCGCCTGAGCATGGGCATCAAACCATAGCGTGGTGCTGGAGCGCGTGCCGTAGGTGTCAGTTATAATGAACTGAGGAGATAATGTGGACTCCATGGAGCTGTCCAGCCCCTGCGCGCTGAGACTACTCCTGTCTGCTAGGCACTGGCTGGAAACGACCTCAGAGAGTGTGCGATGAGATATCGCGCCGGTCTTTAGCAGTGCCAGCAGCTTGGCTTTGCCAAGCGTTACTTTGGGCCAGGGTGTGTCAAGGTTGGCGTTGCTGAGTCCATAGATACCAGGGGGCAGATGCTGCGGGTCTTTGGCATCGCTGTTGGTGTAATGCCAGAGGCTGTTGCGATCGCCTATTAAAAGATTAAAGCCTGCATAGTCGCCCGCCCGCACTGCAATGTCGTGAAGGAAGTTCTTGGGTGTTTGCGAGCCTGTCAGGTACTGTAGCGGTAGGTCTCCCCGGGAGCGAGGGGGTGCAGGAGTATGAGCTTGGTCGCGGTAGTTAGTCACCGCTGCAAAGCGTCCGCTGCGAGTCATACCCATCCATGTTCCTCCTTGCAAGAGGTCTCGACCGGCTAGGAGTCCAGGATGTTCCGGCCAGAATTGTGATGCGGCGGTAGGCCTAGCGTGAAACTCATCACGGTTGGCCGCCACCAAAAATGGGTAATCTGGTGAAACTTGGTGGGCCAAAATTAACAAGCACATAAATTGTAACCATTAGTCGGGGCGAAATAATTGTGAATCGCTACGCGCTGAATGATAATACGTTTTTTTGAAGCTGATTACTCATGCGGGCAATGGTTGTCCGGTTTATTCCTTGGCTACCCCTTGAAGTGGAAATATGCTGCCATATCCTGAGCTAGATCCTGTTGCCCTTTCCCTAGGCCCGTTAACGGTGCATTGGTATGGTCTCACATATCTGGCGGGATTGGCCTTTGCTTGGTGGCTGGCGGCACGGCGCAGCCGGTTGCCTTGGACCGTCGTTCAACGTGATCAGGTCGACGACCTCATTTTTTATGCTGCGCTCGGTGTTGTTCTTGGGGGCCGGATAGGTTACGCATTCTTCTATGGTGGTGAAAAGCTGGCGCAGGACCCCACCTGGGTATTACGCGTTTGGCAGGGTGGCATGTCGTTTCATGGTGGTTTTCTCGGTGTGCTGCTTGCTATGTATATTTTTGCCCGTCGCCATAAAATGGTGTTTGGATCGGTGATGGACTTTGTCGCGCCGCTGGTGCCGGTAGGTCTTGCGCTCGGACGTCTGGGTAACTTTATCGGACAGGAATTATGGGGGCGAGCCAGTGACGCGCCTTGGGCAATGATTTTCCCACGTGACCCGTTGCAGCTGGCCCGACATCCCTCACAGCTTTACCAATTTGCCCTCGAGGGAGTGCTGCTGTTTATTATCATGCTGTGGTTTTCGTCCCGTGAAAGGCCGACTTGGTCGGTTGCTGGAGTCTTTGCCCTCGGATATGGCTGCCTGCGATTTATTGCAGAATTTTTTCGGGAACCAGACCGACATATTGGTTTCGAGGCGATGGGATGGATGACCCGTGGACAGCTGCTTTCACTGCCCATGGTGTTATTGGGACTTTACTTGATCGCTATGGCTTATCGTAATGCGAACGGGGCAGCTCCGCAAAGGAGGGGGAAAGGCGCTAAATGAAACAATATCTGGAGCTACTGCAGGATGTTCTCGATCACGGTGTGCGCAAAGGCGATAGAACAGGTACCGGTACGCTGTCAGTATTCGGGCGACAGTATCGCCACGATTTAGCTACCGGGTTTCCTCTACTAACAACCAAGAAACTACACTTTAAGAGCATCGTCAACGAGCTTCTTTGGTTTCTAAGTGGGGATACGAACACCCAGTGGTTACAGGACAATGGCGTATCTATTTGGAACGAGTGGGCAACGGAAGAGGGCGAGCTTGGGCCTATTTACGGCGCTCAATGGACACAGTGGCCGACTCGAGATGGCAGTACCATTAATCAGATAGACTATGTAATCGATTGCTTGCGTAATAATCCAGACAGTCGCCGCATTCTGTTTCACGCTTGGAATGTCGAATTCTTGCCTGATGAAAGCATGAGTCCACAGGACAATGTGAAGGCTGGCCGAATGGCGCTGCCGCCTTGCCACTTGCTGTATCAGTTTTATGTTGCAGAGGGGCGGTTATCTGCGCAGTTGACAATCCGCTCCAGCGACTCGTTTTTAGGCTTGCCCTACAACACGGCCAGCCTAGGCTTGCTTACTCATATGCTCGCGCAGCAATGCGACTTAGTTCCAGGAGAAATCATCATTTGTACTGGCGATTCTCACATTTACAGCAACCATCTGAAGCAGGTGCAAGAGCAGTTGACGAGAGAGCCGCTTCCGCTTCCCCGCATCAATATCCTGCGCCGGCCCGACAGCATTTATGGTTATCGATTCGAAGATTTCCATTTAGAGGGTTACGACCCCCACGCACATATCGCCGCGCCGGTAGCGGTATGATTGGTGGGGGGGGTGGCGTGATCAGACTGGCCGTTATGGTGGCCGCTGCGGAAAACGGTGTCATTGGCAAAAATAATGCACTGCCTTGGCATCTCCCTGAAGACTTGCGCTATTTCAAGCGTGTCACCATGGGTAAGCCCATCATTATGGGTCGCAAGACCTTTGAGTCTATTGGCAGACCCCTGCCCGGGCGCACCAATATTGTGATTACACGCAATACGACACTGCAGCTGGCAGGAGTTGAAGTGGCCTATTCTCTAGACGAGGCGCTGGAGCTGGCAGCGAGTATTGCATCGCATGACGGTGCGCAGGAGGCAGTGGTGATTGGCGGAGCACAGATTTATCGGGAAGCTATTCCTGCCGCCGACCGCCTGTATATTACCGAGGTTCACGCAAACGTCGAAGGCGATACGGTGTTGCCGGCGATTGATTGGGCCCGGTGGCGTCAGGTCAGTCGTGAGTATTGGGGTGCAGAGCCGCCCAACCCTTATGATTACAGCTTTTTGTGTTATGAACCTGCCGATGCTGATTCGCAAACAGCCTCTAAGAAATAGTGTTACCTTAAAACGGGATAGAAGCAAAAAGTGTAACCAAAGTACACATTTAGGCAGATTATAAAGAATGCTTTAGGGCATTGATTGAAAACGACCCCTAAAATGGTTTACCTTCCTCTTCTCGGTTTGTTACGGGGAAAGTGCGCATCGGTTTTGCCGCTGCATGCTGGCCTGTCTTGTTAGCTGTGAATAACTCTGTTGGATTATAGGAAGCACTATTCCCATGACTAAGTATCGATTAAAAGAAGTGTTGATCTCCGCGCTCATTACTGCGGGCACCCTCGGCGTTTTTGCAGCCTCGGTGCACGCCACCACGCTGGATTCTATTTTAGCGGTCGGCAAATCAAAAAATGACGCGGCGCGTAATTCTCAGGTAAAAATTGATCGATTGGCTGATGAGACGCGTGATTTGTTGTCTGACTATAAGACCGTGACAAAGCAAGTCGATGGTTTAAAGGTCTATAATGCGAGGCTGCAGCGCCAAATCGATAACCAAACAGCCCGTATCGCCGGGATTGAGGCAGATATCGATAAATCCACAGTCATTGCCCGGCAGATACCCCCGCTAGTCCCTCGGATGCTGGATGGCCTCGAGGCGTTTATAAAATTGGATATGCCTTTCGAAGAACAAGAGCGCTTAGCGCGCGTGCAGATGCTACGCAGCAGCCTTGATCGCGATAATCTCGACACAGCCGAAATATTTCGTGCGGTGCTCGAAGCCTACAATATTGAGCTTCAGTACGGCAGGACGATAAATACGTACAGGGCATCGATTGACATCGGCGGCACCGAGCGGGAGGTAGATTTCCTGCAGGTCGGTCGCGTTGCCCTCGCCTATCAGACGACCGATGGCGCCTTGGCTGGCGCGTGGGACAATACAACGAGGAGCTGGGTGCAACTACCCTCAGGTGATTATAGCGCAGCGATTAAAAAGGGCATTGCAATTGTAAATAAGCAGGCGACAACTGATTTGTTGAAAATGCCCATAGCGGCGCCGGAGGCTAACTGATGAGCTTTAAATTTGTAAAAGGCGTTGCTTTCGCACTGTGTGGTGCGCTGTCGCTGTCCAGTGGTTCTGTCCTTGCGCAACAGGCCAAGTCTATGGATGAGTTGCTGAGTTTCGTCAAGCAAGGCCAAACCACTGAGGCCCGGGAAAATCGGCAGCGGGAACAACGCTTCGCTAATGATAAGGCCAACCAGGCAGCCGAACTAAAGCGCGCTCAAGACGAGCGAGCTCGTCAGGAAGCGCTCTCCACGGAACTGGAAAACACCTTCGAAGAAAACGAACTTCTGATCGCTGCCAAGAAACAATTATTGAATGAGAAGCTCGGCACTCTCAGCGAGCTATTTGGCCATCTCACATCAGCTGCCGGAGATTTGATAACCAACTTTGAGACTTATTCGTTGGCCTCAGCTCAGTATCCCGGTCGTGAATTATTTCTGAAAGAGCTTGTAGAGAGGATGAATAATTCTACTGGCTTACCCAGTATTGATGAGATCGAGCGGGTGTGGTTCGAGCTGTTGCGTGAAATCCGCGAGACCGGCGCTGTAACGACGTTTTCAGCGGATGTTTCTTCTCCCGGAGGCGAGCTTACTGAGCGGCAGGTGCTGCGCGTGGGCGCTTTCAATATCGTTGATATCGACGGTAACTATCTTAGCTACCAGAATGGCAAGCTCAGTGAGCTAGCCCGCCAGCCTAGTGGACCCTACACCGGCTGGGCTGCTGACTTGGCCTCCGCTTCGGGCGGACTGAACCCCTTCGGTGTGGATCCTACTGGCCCTACTGGCGGCTCTTATTTAGCGGCCATCATTGGAACGCCGACGCTTGCAGAACGCTGGCATCAAGGCGGCTACGTCGGCTATGCCATTACCGCGTTGGGTATCTTCGCCTTTCTACTGGCCATCTATCGCTTCACCGTACTGACCATCGTGGGCGGCAGGGTGAGCGCGCAGCTTAGGTCAGATAAAGCAAACACGAACAATCCTCTGGGTCGCGTGCTGAAGATACATGAGGATAATCCTAATATGGATACTGAGACCCTCGAGCTTAAATTATCTGAGGGCGTGTTAAAGGAAACGCCGGAATTGGAAAGTGGCCTTACGCTACTTAAAATTATCGCAGCCATTGCGCCGTTAATGGGTCTGCTGGGTACAGTTACGGGCATGATTCTGACGTTCCAGGCCATCACGATCTTCGGTGCTGGCGATCCTAAAGCTATGGCAGGGGGTATTTCTAGCGCCTTGATCACCACTGTGCTGGGCCTTTTGGTGGCAATTCCAACCGTGTTGATGTTCACCATCGTGAATGGCCGAGCCCAACGAATCATTCACATCCTAGACGAGCAGACCACAGGAATGGTTGCGGAGCACACTGAAGCTAACTTGAGGTCTTAGTATGGACGGTTTGGCTCAGGTATTGCTTTCGTTTATGGATCAGGGTGGTGAAGTCTTATGGCTGATTGCCGCCCTCCTCCTTATGATGTGGACCCTCATTTTTGAGCGCGTGTGGTATCTGAAATTTGTGTGGAAAAATGATGCCACCGAGGTCATCGCCAAGTGGGAGGGGCGCGCGGAGAGGAAGTCTTGGGAAGCGAGCCAAATTCGCATCATGCTGCTGTCCCAGGCCAGCATGCGGATTAACCAATTTCTGCCTATGATTAAAGCGATGGTGGCCTTGTGTCCGTTGCTGGGGCTGCTGGGAACAGTGTGGGGCATGATAGAAGTGTTTAATGTCATGGCAGTAACCGGCGGTGGTGACGCCAAGTCTATGGCCGAAGGCGTCCAGAAGGCCACAATTCCCACTATGGCGGGGATGGTAGCGGCTCTGTCTGGCGTGTTCGCTAATACCTACGTTACCCGGATTGCCCAACGTGAGGGCAAGCTCTTGTGGGACAACCTGACAACGGATCACTGATAGAGCTACATTGATGCGCAAAAGAAACCGAAACGCAGATGCCGATGAGGCTGAGATCGACCTGACACCCATGTTAGATGTGGTGTTTATTATGTTGATCTTCTTTATTGTGGTGGCTTCTTTCTTAAGGGAGGTCGGTTTAGACATAAATCGACCAGATACTAATGTTGAGCCTCCTGAGTCAGACGCCACTAGTATCGTAGTCACTATTAGGGGAAACGATCAAATCTTTATGGATGATCGGATTGTCGATATTAAGGCGGTGAGGTCTAGCGTTGCACAGCGGTTGGCCTCAGATCCCGAACAAGGATTTTCGATTATAACGGAATCTGGTGCGTCGTCTAAAATTCTTCTCGCTGTTGCCGATGGCGCACGCGAGGCGGGCGTAAAACAGATAAACTGGCCGGCGGAGAGTAAACCGTGAGCAGGCGGAGAATAAGTGGCCCGCTAGCGCCGCAAGATAAGGGCGGTGAAGGTGACATTGATTTGACGCCGATGCTCGACGTCGTGTTTATCATGCTCATCTTTTTTATCGTGACGTCGACCTTTGTGAAGGAACCTGGCCCCGAAATAGTCAGAATCGAGGCGACTACTGCTGAGCGTTGCCTGCGCGGCACCATTATATTTGCGGTCGATGACTTGGGTAAGATTCACTATGACAAAAAGGAGATACCACTGGCTCTCGTCGCTAGCACCGCAGAGGCAGCCAAGAACGATACACCTAAGGCGAATTTTGTGATTCAGGTTGATGCAGAGGCGAGCACCCTTGTGACCAGCGAGTTGTTGGATAAGATCAGTGACTTCTTAGACCCGACCGTATGCATCTCTACTGACGAGAAGGGGTAGGCGAGATGGAGAGTAGTTTGGTGAGAGCGACCATTTCGATACTGCTGGCTATTGTCATGGTTGTGGCGCTATTTTTGATCATGTACGCCCTCATCGATGGCAAGTTCGTGAACCCGGAAGTCGACGACCGTATGGTCGCCGAGCTAGTGCGGCTTCCTGACGACATTGAGTTGCAGAATTCCACGCCGAAGCCAGACAAAGCGGAAGATCCGGAAGAGCCTCCGCCGGAGATGGAGATGGAGCAGCTCGACGTGGACATGGATGTAGACATCAATAATGTCGCACCACAGGCTAGTATCGACATATCCATCGGTACCGGAACGATGGCACAGGGTGACGGAGAATATTTGCCCATCGTCAAGGTTGCGCCCATATATCCGAGGAGGGCCCAGTCTCGCGGCATCAGCGGCTATTGCATCGTCGAATACACGGTTACCACATCTGGCGCAATTCGCGACTCGCGGGCAGTGGATTGTCAGCCCAGCGGTGTATTTGACAAGGCGTCCGTTAAGGCCTCTCTGAAGTTCAAGTATAAGCCACGAGTGGTCGATGGCGAGCCTATCGAAGTCGCAGGCGTACGGAACAAGTTCACTTATGAGTTGGAATAGTAAACGGTGAATACGTTATGACGTTGTTAAAAGCCAACTACTGGACACGCGCTGTACTTTTGGCGGTCCCTCTATTTGCCGGTCAGGTCGCTGTAACGCAAGTGCAGACTGATTTCGGTATGGTGCCTTTCTCTAGTGCTCTTGCCGCAGAAAAGAAAGAGAAGTCGCAAGAGGCCACACGCCGAACGCCGGCTCTGCGTAACAGTGTTTATGAGAAGCTTTCCGAAGCGCAAGTTGCAGCGGAGAGCAAAGATCTTGTCACGGCGAAACAAATCCTTGATGAGATGATCGCAACAGACGGCAAGAAGTCACTGAACAGCTATGAATTGGCTAACGTTTATAATCTGTACGCGTTTATTCAGTATTCTCGAGAAGATTATGCCGGCGCGCTTAGATCTTATGAACAGGTAGTCGCTCAGCCTGAGATTCCACTGGCCATGGAAATCAACACGCGATTTACCATCGCCCAGCTGTATTTTGTTCAGGAGCAGTGGCAAAAAGGCATCAATGCATTGATTAGATGGTTTGAAATGACCGATACGCCTAACGCTAATGCTTATATCTTGTTGGCCCAGGGTTATTATCAAGTGAAGGACTATGATAAGTCTCTGCTCAATGTTCAGAAAGCGATTAGCATGAGTGAAGAGGCTGGTAAAGTGCCCAAGGAGCAGTGGTACAACTTGGCGCGCTTTCTCTATTTTGAGAAGAACGACACCAAGAATACCGTAAGGGTTCTGCAAGAGCTGCTCAAGTATTACCCCAAGAAAGAGTATTGGGTTCAAATATCCCACTTATATGGTGAGCAAAAAAAAGAAACCAAGCAGTTGGCGGCGATGGAAACTGCTTACATGCAGAATATGCTGGATAAGGGCAATGAACAGATCACGATGGCCTACTTGTATCTGAATGCTGATGTCCCCTATAAGGCCGCAAAGGTTATGGATAAGGGGCTCAAAAATGAATCCATTGAGGGCACATCGAAAAACTGGGACCTAGCAGGTAATGCTTGGCGTCAAGCTCAGGAACTCGATAAGGCCATCCCTGCTATGGAGCGCGCTGCTGCAAAGTCAAATAAGGGCGAGCTTTATGCCCGCTTAGGAAATGTGTATCTCGACAATGATGACTTCAAAAACGCGATCATTGCTATTAACAAAGGATTGTCACGCGGTGGCGTTAAGCGTCCAGACACCGCGCGGCTGGTACTAGGTATGGCCTACTTTAATACGCAACAGTATGAGAAAGCGCGTGAAGCGTTTACAGCGGCAAGTCGTGATGAGCGGTCAGTTGAGTATGCCGATCAATGGGTTAGTTATATGGACTCTGAGCTTGCGCGTCAAAAATCACTGCAAGATGAAGACGAGGCGATGCTAGAGGAGGAGGCCGCTCTGCAGGCGGAGTCTATGCCCGAAGAGCCCGTACTGGATGAAGAAGCAGAGTTGCTGCCAGGCGCAGCGCAAGGACAGGGCTGATACGCCGTTTTTACTGTGTTCGCCAATGCCTGCTGTAATAGATAAAAAAAGGAGCTCTTTGAGCTCCTTTTTTTATGACCTTGCGGCCTTAAACGGGCGTTACATTTTCAGCCTGAGGACCTTTTTGTCCATCAGTAACGTCGAATTCAACTTTTTGGCCATCGGCCAAAGTTTTGAAGCCGTCGCCCTGAATAGCGCTGAAATGAACGAATACATCCGGTCCATCTTCACGCTCGATAAAGCCGAACCCTTTGGTTTCGTTAAACCACTTTACTGTACCATTTGTCTTAGACATAACATTTACCTGTATAGCGAGCGACACCATGTCCAGGTGCCTTTGCATTTGTTTTTATTTATGATTTACGTACCGATGACCATGTTGGAACTTCGACCGTGAGCATAAACCCTGCTGAAACTGATCAGCTAGGTGAAGTGTAGCACCATAGTTGCTGATTTACAGGGCTGTTTTACAACTATTTTCAGCCAATAACGCCCCGTAACGACCTGATTTTTAGACGTTGGTCGCTACGTTCACCTTTACAACGGTGCATGGGCGGCACCGAGCAAACCCGTAACTGGGCTGGTAATAGCATAAAGTGGCACTTCTACTAGATGATCACGCATTTTGCCTTTGTTTTGGAACCGCTGTAGGAAGGTGCTATTTTGCAAAAATGGGAGCATATTTGGCAGAAATCCTCCCGCGAGATAAAGGCCGCCATAGGCACCATTGGCGAGCACATAATCACCACTTATTGAGCCCAGTAGTGCGCAAAAAGTGTTGAGAGTGAGTGCGCACAGCTCACACTGTCCCGTCAGGGCCCGGGCAGATATTACCTCTGGAGGGAGTGGCGGTGGATCCTCGCCCTGAATGTCGGCCAGGGATTGATAGAGGCGCTGAAGGCCAGGGCCAGACAAAAGTAACTCAGCGTAAATTTCCTCATGCTGTTTTAGCAAGTAGCGAAAAAGTTCTAGCTCGACATCGGTAGCGGCAGCTAAACCCATGTGTCCCGGTTCGCTCGCGCTGGCACTGACTGCTCCTGCGGCGCGTGTCAGTGTCGCTCCACCTAGCCCAGTGCCGGCGCCAATGGTCGCCAGCTTGGCAGCCCCGCTGCGTTTTCCGCGCTGCACAGTGGTAAGATCATTGTCAGCCAGATGGGGTAGTGCATGGGCGTTAGCTTCGAAATCATTGATACAGCGAAGCGTGGAGAACCCGAAGCGCTCTGCTATTTCGCGGGCGGAGAATGACCAGTCGATATTGAGCATAGTGATCTGATCACCGCAGGGTGGCGCCGCTACGGCCAAACAGCAAGCCGCTGGTCGCGGTTCCCGCAGGGCGTCTAGCCATATATGGATAATGTCGCTGGGTTGACCGTAGTCTCGATTCACATAGTTGCTCAGCGAGCGCAGTTCGCCTGCTACTGGGTCGAACAGAGCAAGCCGAGTATTGGTGCCCCCGATATCTGCGACAAGTCGATTGGCACTGGATGTTGTCAATGGCATAGGTTTAATACACTGGCAGGATCTGCATGATACTGGTAGAGCCGGCGGTTCCCATGATTGAACCTTTCGTCAGGATAATAGAGTCGCCTTTTTGTAAATAGGCGCCATCCAATAAAAACTCTATGGCGCGGGCATCCACGGTATCGTGCTCAAAAGCGGCTGCATCGAAAAATAATGGCACAACCCCACGACACAGAGAGAGCTGTTGCAGCGTTTCGCTGCGTTGACTGAGTGCGAAAATAGGCAAGCCCGAGCTTAGACGTGACATGAGCAAAGGGGTGGCGCCAGATTCGGTGAGGCAGGCAATGCCGCGCACATTGCTGTAGCGGTTAGCGGCGTATATCGCTGACATGGCGATGGCGCTCTGGGCGCTAGAAAACTCGACGTCATGGCGATATTTAGATTTCCTGGCTACCGGATGACGCTCGGCACCCAGCGCCGCATCAGCCATCGCATTGACAACCTCGACTGGATAGTCACCAACAGCGGTTTCTGCCGACAACATGACCGCGTCCGAACCGTCGAGGACGGCGTTTGCAACGTCAAAGACCTCGGCACGTGTAGGCATAGAGCTGCTAATCATCGATTCCATCATTTGTGTGGCGGTGATAACGACCCTATCCATGGTGCGTGCGAGGGTGATGAGCTTCTTTTGTATGCCGATCAGCTGAGCATCACCGACTTCGACACCTAAGTCTCCGCGGGCGACCATTACACCGTCCGCGGCAACGACGATACTGTTAAGAAGACCTGCGTCGGCAACCACCTCTGCGCGTTCTACTTTTGCAATGATGGCGGGTTTTAAGTGATGTTGTAGCAATCGCGCTCTGGTTTGGAAGATGTCTTCAGCCGAGGAGACAAACGACACAGCGACAAAATCCGGGCTGATCGCACTTAGACTGTCGATGTCTGTGAGGTCCTTTGCGGTCAGGGCTGGCGCAGCGAGCCCGCCCCCGAGACGATTGATTCCCTTGCGTGAACCGAGCTTGCCGCCGATCAGAACGCTACACTCGACCGCTCGTGCTCCCACGTTGTCGACGCGTAAGCGTATGCGACCGTCATCTAGCAGCAGAATATCGCCGCGCACGACGCTGGAGCACAGAGGTTCATACTCGAGGCCTACACCACGAATATCACCTTCACTCGCTTCGAGATCAAGATCGAGATGAAAGCGGTCGCCGGCGGCAAGCTCAATAAAGTCGTTACGAAAGCTTCGGATACGAATTTTTGGACCCTGTAAATCTGCCATGATGCCGACGTATTGGCCGGCGATACTAGCCTGCTTGCGAATTCGGCTTGCCACAAGGGTATGTTGCTCTGCAGTGCCATGGCTAAAATTCAGGCGAAAGACGTTGACGCCAGCTCTGATGAGCTTGGCGATGACGTCATCTGAATCACTCGCGGGGCCCACCGTGGCGACGATCTTGGTGCGTCTGATGACTTTTGGATTCACGTTGATTTCCGTTGTTGGTGCGTCAGCCCTAATACCTTGGGGTTGACGAGCAGACTTTGTATTAGACGTTAAAAAAGCAGCTACGATAATGCCCTGTTAAACGTCGACACGCTAGTACCGGAGGCATTCTCGTTGTGATTTTTGGGTGCCTACCGTTAAGTTTCGATGTTGGGATGGAGCGCAGGTCGGCCATGGCGAACCTCTAGAGCGTGTCGATCTGCTTTGCGCAGCCCCTGCACTACTAAGGAGTACGAATTATCGATCATACGTGCGATCTCTCCCTTGGGGATGCTGCTATCTAATATTACGGTGTTCCAGTGTCGTTTGTTCATGTGATAGCCCGGCGTTACTGCCGGAAAAATATCACGCAGGATCCGTGCCTCGTGCGGGTCGCATTTAAGATTCATACTGACAACAGCACCATTTTCCGCCAGTGTGGCAAACATTTTTGACTGTATTTTCATAACGGTCACGGAAAGGCCAAAAGGAAAGTCTTCTTTTGCTTCTGGTTTGCTCAGTAGATAACGTCTAATTTCACGGAAACTTATCAAGTGATCATACTCTTCCGCAGGAAATCGACGACAATATCGGGGAAATCAGTGAATAGGCCATCAATCCCTGCTGAGTGGATCAATATATTGAGCAGTTCAGAGAAACTATCAATGCCGTGGGGCAGTTCATCGCGCCGTAAAGTGTAGGGATGTACCAGAAGCCCATGGGCATGCGCTAATTCTACCAATTCGCTGAGGTGGACTTCGCCAGAGGTTGTTTTGCCCAGATAAATGTGGGGTATAAAAGGGCCAATTCCTTGCGCATAACTGGCGACGTAAGAAAGCCCTTTTGATGTCCGGAGGTAGTCATAATCTACCTCGCTATCTTCGTCCCAACTATTGTTGCCGATAAGCTGAATCATCGGCAGGGGCGCTTTTAGATCGTGGCGCAACTCGCGCAGAGTTTGGTCATCGAAGCACTGCAAAAAAACCTGCTGAGGGCGGTTCCAGTATCCGGTCTCACTCAGCACTTGAATAATGGCGGCTGAGAGATCTAGCCCTTCCTGCCGATGCCAGTTGGGTGACTTCAGTTCGATATACAGGCCGGTGCGCTGCCCGCGACTACGGTCGAGCCCGGCGAGCATAATAATTTCCTCAGCGAGAGTGGGAACCTGAAATAGAGCAGGCTGCGCCGGAAAACGTTCGGTGAATACGGCTAGTTCGCTGCGTCCGATATCGAGGTGGGTTCGTTCGTGCACCCGTAGCCGCCTGATTTCATGTAGATCAAAATCAATGGCATAAAAGCGCCCATCACTGCGGGCGCGATCGGGAAAGCATCGCGCTACATTTGTGGTGCTGTCGAGGTAGATATCATGCAGCACAATGGCGGTCCCATCTCTACTTAAGACCACATCCTGTTCAATAAAGTCAGCGCCCATGGCATGCGCCATCGCTTTTGAGGCCAGTGTATGCTCGGGGAGGTAGCCGCTGGCTCCGCGATGCGCGATAACGATTGGGTCGGATTTGTTCATAACGGAGTTACAATACGACGGCGGGTGCGGAATATCTAGACGCAACAAAAATAATCGAATAGATCATGTGTATCCGCGGGTCAGACAATAACTCGGTAACACAAGTACAATTCCCATCAGCATATTAAGCCAAAATCTTTTATGATACAGCGGATATAGAGCGCTCAAAGGGCAGGTCATGACAGTAAGGTTTGATAGGGTGGTGATCGCCGTGCCAGAACTCGGTGCCGCAGCTGAGCAGTATCAGCAGCTATTTGCCACGCCACCTTTTATCGGCGAATCACCACAAGGACAGGCCACGGCCAGGTGGGGTTTGCGGAATACGGTGATAGAGGTGGTGCAAGGCGCTGTGGCCCAGCCTTGCGTGCAAGGGGTAATACTGGAATCCTCCGAGGCGGAATCTTTAGAGGAAGCGGTGCCTAACGGCATGGGGCTCGATGTGCGTATTTGTGGGGGTCATTCAACCGCCGATTTTCGTCAGCTGCGGACCCAGGCGCAATGCATGGGCTTATCGGTTGATCATGTCGTTTTGCGCACGAGCGATGCTCCGGCCTGCATTAAATTATTTGCCGATGAGCTGGGAGTTCGCTTGGCTTTAGATAAAACAGTGCCTGAATGGGGCGGCCGTATGCTGTTTTTTCGTGCAGGTAAAATGACGCTGGAAGTCATCGAGTCTGATAAGGGCGGCTCCGATGACAACGCTTTTTGGGGGCTAGCTTATCAATGCGCAGATCTGGCAAGCATGGTTAGCGACCTGATCGGACGTGGTGTAAAAGTTTCAACTATCCGGGAAGGAAGAAAACCGAGAACCTTTGTGGCGACGGTCAAGAGTCATGCACTTGAGATACCCACATTGCTTATCCAGCCTGCTACATGATACAACGTTCGGCACAATTTTCGTCGTCCTTTACCGTTTCTTCGCCTTCGCCTTTAGCTTTCACCGATAAATCTGCGGACTATTCTTCGGTGCGGTGCTAGCAGCCGCACAGATTCAGCAGAAAAATATTTCCGATGACACGTCGTCGCGGTATAACATCATTCACTGCTTTGAGGCATCTCGGTGTGCGACGTATTCGCAATGCAGCTGAAGCGGTAGCCTGTGGGCGAGGTCTGAGGGGCTTTTGGCTACCTTACGGATGAACCGATTAAACGCGGTAAAAAGGTGCATTACTTTTTGAGCTGCATTTTGATCGTACTTTCTGTGGCCTTACCGTATGGCGGCAGCATACCGCCCAATTTTGCAATATTAACACTGGCCTGACGGTAGATGGACTTGGCGTGACTGAACGTCTGGAAGCCTTTGAGGCCATGGTAGGCTCCCATCCCGCTGGGGCCGACACCACCAAATGGTAGATCTTCCTGTGCGACCTGCATAACGACATCATTGATGCAAACCCCGCCGGAGGTGGTGTGACTGATCAAGGCGGTTTCTTCTTGTTTGTCATTGCCGAAATAATATGCAGCGAGTGGGCGAGGCTTGCTATTTATGTAGCTGATAGTCTCTTCAAAGTTGTTGTAGGTGCGAATAGGGAGCAGCGGGCCGAATAATTCTTCCTCCATCATTTGCAGGTCATCCGCGGGTTCGGGGATCAGCGTGGGGGGTATTTTCAGCGTGCCCTGCTGCGTACTAAAATCCTCTTTGGCGGGATTGATAGGAATGATTTCTTGGCCACGCTCGCTGGCTTCGGCAAGATAGCCATTGAGGCGCTGGAAATGACGCTCATTAATAACAGAGGTGTATTGCGGATTGTCCAAGATGCTTGGATACATCTGGGCGATCGCTTTTTGCGCTGCAGCGATAACGGCATGTAACTTCTCTTCTGGCACCAAAAGATAGTCTGGCGCGAGGCAAATCTGTCCTGCGTTGAGCGTCTTACCGGTCATGATACGCCCTAGACTCTTCTCAATATCAGCGCTGCGTGAAATCACCACAGGGGATTTTCCGCCCAGTTCCAATGTCACGGGGACCAGATTCCGCGCCGCAGCAGTGAGGATATGACGGGCAATCGAAGTGGCGCCGGTAAAGATCATGTGGTCAAAAGGCAGGCTGGAAAAGGCTTGACCGACTTCCGGGCCGCCGTCGAATATGGCGACCTCTGCGGGGTCGTAGGCCTCGGCTATCATCTCCACCATCAGCGCGGAAGTGGCAGGAGTAAACTCTGATGGTTTGATCATAGCTCGGTTGCCTGCAGCCAGGACGCCTGCAAGGGGCGCGAACACCATATTAACCGGGAAATTCCAAGGGGCGATTATGCCGACTACGCCCAAGGGTTGATATTCTATGCGGGAGCGGCCGCCGAGAAGGTTAAAGGGAAACATGGTTGGACGTTTTTCCGGCTTCATCCAAGAGCGTAGATGCTTGATGGCGTGCTTCATAGGCGCTATACCTGCCCCGACGTCAGTAAGCAGGGTTACCTCGCGGGGGCGGCAGGTGAAATCGGTATTTAGAGCAGCGGTTATCTTCTCGTTGTACTTGATTAAAACATCGACACCGCGTTGCAGCCTATCAATCCGTGTCTCGGCTGAGACAACACCTTCCTTGAGGTAGGCATCGCGCTGCATCTGCAGGGCGCTAGTCATTTTCTGTTCGGAATCATCTAGGGTGGGCAATTGCTGTTCTGCGTTCATAGTGTGTTTCTCGCTGTGTGATTGCGGCTTTAGTTGAGACTGCGGTATAAGCGCGCAAGTATAGACCTGTGATGTACGAAAATTAACCAGAAAAGCCACTTATTTGCCACTTACCCTCAACTAAGCTGGCTTGGGCTTGGCATTCGAGTAGTGAAATGGTAAAAATTGATCATGAGTATTGATATCCCTCCCCACGACGCGCGCACTCCATCGCCACCCTATGGTTATTCTCGGCTATGCAGTTATTCACGCGAGCAACAAATACATATTGTGGCTGAGTTTCATTCGCATAAGATTAGGCCCAGTCGGATCGCTTACCGTGTTGGTATCGATATTGCGTTTATTGAGGAACTGATTGCTGGCGAGAAGGAGCCAGAGCGCTTTCCTCAGCTGGTTAAGTACTATCGCAAGGGCCGGTATCAACAGCGTTTGCGCGAATCAAGTCGCAGCAAGGGTGTTGCGCGTTACGAGCTACAACAGCAAATCGAGCGAGAGTTTGCCGAGGAAACAGATATTTAGCGGATGAAGGTGCAGCTAGCAGTGAATGCAATCAATACGGTAGAGTTGTGGCATGAGATATCGCAAGGTCGCGATATGGATCGCTTGGAGGAAGTACTGGCGCAAAATTGTGTTTTTATGTCGCCTGTTGTGCATACACCCCAACAGGGACGACGGCTAACACGAGCGTATCTAACGGCCGCTTTCGGTGTATTCAATAATAGTTTTCGTTACGTCAAAGAAGTGGTCACGTCACAACATGCGGTACTAGAATTTATCTGTGATCTGGATGGCATTGCCATCAATGGGGTTGATATTATGACCTTCGATGAGGCGGGAAAAATAGTCGAGTTTAAGGTTATGGTGCGTCCCCTCAAGGCGGTGAATCTGCTGCATGTGAAAATGAAGACGATGCTGGAGTCTAGCGAGGGCAAAAAGGACGTTTCATAGGAGTTTGCTATTCACGCCGAGCCGCAGCCTCATTAGAGCCCTGCCGAGCTGAGGGCAAGCGACACCCGCCGCGTTTCCCTGTATACTCTTGTCGCGCTGCTATGCTGGTTCTCTTACGCCCTTCAAGGTATACATCATGTCCTCTTCAGATGCGATAACCAGTTTTGCAGAATTGGAATTACCTGCTCCCTTGCAGCAAGGCTTGGTTGATGTCGGATATGAAACGCCGTCGCCAATTCAGGCGCGAATCATTCCACATATGTTAGCGCGCGTTGATGTGCTCGGCCAGGCCCAGACGGGCACCGGGAAAACGGCAGCGTTTGCGCTACCTATTCTTGCGTTACTAGACCTTAAGCTCAAATTGCCACAAGTATTGGTGTTGGCGCCAACTCGAGAGTTGGCAATACAAGTTGCCGAAGCGTTCCAGAAATATGCTCGGCATATGCCTGGGTTCCATGTGTTACCTATTTACGGTGGTTCTGACTATACCGGCCAATTGCGCCAGCTGAAGCGCGGGGTGCATGTTGTTGTTGGCACGCCGGGCCGGGTGATGGATCACATGCGCCGTGGCTCGCTTAATTTGTCTGAGTTAAAAACGCTGGTGCTCGATGAGGCCGACGAAATGTTGCGCATGGGCTTTATCGATGATGTGCAGTGGATATTGGAACAGACGCCGCAGGGACGGCAGATTGCACTGTTCTCTGCCACAATGCCAGATGCCATCCGTCGCATTGCAAAACGTCATCTGCGTGACCCGCGAGAAGTCGCGATCAAGGTCAAGGCGGTTACCACTGACTTAATTCGTCAACGGGTCTGGATGATGGCGGGCATGCATAAGCTTGATGCCCTGACCCGCATTCTGGAGGTGGAAGATTTTGACGGGATACTGATATTTGTGCGCACCCGAATCCTAACGACTGAGTTGGCAGACAAGCTTTCAGCGCGCGGGTACTCAGTGGCTGCTTTGAACGGGGATATTGCGCAAAAGCAGCGTGAGCAGACGGTAGAGAAGCTTAAGAATGGCAAACTCGATATCGTTGTCGCTACTGACGTTGCAGCGCGTGGGTTGGATGTACAGCGCATTAGTCACGTTATCAATTACGATATTCCGTCGGATGTTGAATCCTATATTCATCGTATCGGACGGACAGGGCGAGCTGGCCGCCAGGGCGATGCTATTTTATTTGCGGCGAGTCGCGAGCGCAGGCTGCTCGGCGCAATTGAAAAGGCCACTGGTAAAACCCTGAATAAAATGGAGCTACCAACAATTGAGGAAGTGACAGACAAGCGGGTTGGGAAGTTTAAACAGCGTATTACGGAAACGCTGGATACAGAAGATCTCGAGATATTCAGGAAACTCGTGCAGGATTATCAGCACGAGTATGGCGTGCCGGTGGTAGAGATAGCTGCTGCGCTGGGTATGCTGGCGCAGGGCAAAAAGCCATTACAGGACAAGATCAAAGCAGCACCGAAACATGGAAAAAACAGTGATGCCAGCGAGTCCGGACGCAGCGCAGGTGTTAAGCCTAGGCGCGACAGAGGCAAACACAAGGAAAAAAAACATACTGCCACCAAGCGAACGAAAGAGCCGGTTGAGAAACCTGAGCGTAAGACTCAGGCCAAAAAAGACAGATTAGATGGCGGCATGGAGCGATTCCGTATTGAGGTGGGTAATACGCACGGCGTCAAGCCTGGTAATATCGTCGGTGCAATTGCCAACGAGGCGGAGATTGACAGTGAGCATATTGGCCGCATAGAAATTTTTGACGATTACAGTACTGTAGATCTTCCTGAAGGCATGCCAAAAGAGCTCATGAAGCATTTGAAAAAAGTGTGGATCAGCGGCCAGCGGTTGCAGATATCGAGGCTCAAGTCATCTGAAAAGTCATCGCCCGGCGTTGCGGGGAAGCGAAAACCCGCAAGGGATAATAGTCGAGCGTCGCGCCCGCAAGTGCGATTGGAAAACGACGAAAATCGTGAAAGTGGTTCTCGGCAGCAAACCCGTCACCGGAGACCTGCGAAATAAATTTTAACTAGAGACTCATAGAGTCGACGTGATGTAAGAGAATGGAGGTAGCTTCATGGCTAAACCTATTATCGTAGGTATCAGCGGCGCATCCGGGATTGTGTACGGCTTGAGAGCCCTACAGTTGTTGCGGGAGTGTTCGATACAGACTCATTTGGTCATTAGTAAGTCTGCAAAACTCACGCTGCATTATGAGTTAGACCTGTCTCTTGCAGAGGTTGAAGCTCTGGCCAGCGAGGTGCATTCTGTTAATCATATCGGTGCATCTATCGCCAGCGGATCGTTTCCCACTGCCGGAATGCTGATTGCGCCCTGCTCTGTGCGCACTATGTCTGAAATCGCTACCGGTGTTACCTCAAGTCTGCTTACCCGTGCTGCGGATGTGGTGCTGAAGGAGCGGCGTAGGCTAGTATTGATGGTCCGTGAGACGCCATTGCACACAGGGCATTTGCGTACCATGACTCAATTATCGGAGATGGGTGCAGTGATAGCACCGCCGGTCCCTGCGCTCTATACACGACCTAAGACCTTGGATGAGATAGTCACCCAGACGGTTGGCCGTGCGCTTGATCTTTTTGACTTAGATCTTGAGCAAGTGAAGCGTTGGCAGGGTGGTTAACAACTTGCGTGTTTTGATGCTTGAGCGTTCAGTGGGCATTCGTTCCTAGTGCCGATTCTGTTTGGCGTTATTCTGTTAGATCTTATTGGGTTTGGCATTGTGATTCCTATTCTGCCTTTTCTGTCGCCTGAGTTGGGCGCGGATAAGATGGATATCGCCCTCATTATAGTAACCTATGCGGCATGTGCTGGAGTAAGTGGCCCCGTTTGGGGGCGGTTGTCTGACGCTATCGGACGTAAGCCCGTTATCATGATCTGTCTTGCCGGAGCCGCCTGTGCCTATCTGATGCTCGGTCTTGCATCGCAACTCTGGATGGTCTTTGCCGCCCGTGGTTTTGCTGGACTGATGGCGGGCAATTTTGGCGTCGCTTCCGCCATGATTGCCGATATTACCACGCCACAGAACCGCGCCCGCGGGATGGGATTAATTGGCGCAGCGTTTGGTTCTGGTATCGTTTTGGGTCCTATGCTTGGCGGCTTGTTGTCTGGAAGCGAGGGGAGCTTTGTGCAGCCGTGCATTGTTGCTGGCGGTATGTCGATGTTGGCGATGATCGCCGCAGGAGTTTTCCTACCCGAGTCGTTGCCGCAACAGCAGCGGCGCGATAACCATCAGCAACACAAAGCACGGCGACCACTTTCCATTTACGGATTGTTAAAGCAAACCGGCAGTCGTCTGCTGGTATCCCAATTTGTACTTCATCAGGCTGCAGTCAGTTCAATCACGTACATTTTCCCACTGTGGGTGGGAGACACATTGGGTTGGAGTGCGAGAGAGGTTGGCATCATCTTCGGTATTCAGGGTGTCTTCATGGTGATTTTACAGGGTAGCTTGTTGAGCTTCTTGGTACGCATGTTTGGAGAGTGGCGGTTGCTGCGGTTGGCGATTTCAGTCCTCCTAGCGGGGGTATTGATCGCAGCTGTCGTTAACACCATGCCAGGCATGGTCGGCGCTTTTTTTCTCGCTTTGACTGGGTCAACTTTGTGTATTCCTTTACTCAATACGATCGTGAGCTATGCCACGACACAATCTTATCACGGACGAATGCTGGGAATTACAAGCGCGGCGTCTTCATGGGGCAGGATGATTGGGCCCATGCTGGCAGGTATTAACCTCGTCTTATTCGGTTATCGTGGCGCGTGGCTTGGGACTGCGGTTGTTGTTTCAATTTATTTGTTGTGGGCCTTGACGGAAAAGGCCCGACGGATTGATTCGGAATACGATATCCTTCGAAAGGTTTAACGGCCTAGTGTTGCTGTGCAGTGCTTGGCGGGGATAAAATTCATGCTTGTCTGACGATAAACGCAAAAAAGGAGTAAAAGCATGGGGACACAACTGTTTGACTTGACCGGCAAAGTTGCTTTAGTGAGCGGCGCTAGCCGCGGTATTGGCGAGGAAATTGCCAAGCTGCTAGCTGAGCAGGGCGCCCATGTGATTGTTTCGAGTCGTAAGATCGAGGACTGCACTGCAGTGGCTGACGAGATTTGTAAGGTGGGAGGAAGTGCGGAGGCCTTCGCCTGCAACGTCGGTACGATGGATCAGATTGGGGAGCTTTTCGCACACATACGTAAGGCACACGGCAAGCTACACATATGCGTGAATAATGCTGCTACTAATCCGTACTTCGGCCACGTCCTAGACACCGACCTCGGTGCTTACAACAAAACAGTTGAAGTGAATATTCGCGGCTACTTTTTCATGTCGATAGAAGCCGGCAAGCTGATGCGGGAGCACGGTGGCGGTGCAATTGTTAACACCGCATCGGTCAACGCATTGCAACCGGGACCTATGCAAGGAATCTATTCCATCACGAAGGCGGCGGTAGTCAATATGACAAAAGTATTCGCCAAAGAGTGCGCTCCCTTTGGTATTCGTTGCAATGCGCTATTGCCGGGCCTTACTAAGACCAAGTTTGCAGGCGCGTTGTTTAATAATGACGATATTTATCAAATCGCGGTGCAGGCTATTCCTATGGCTCGCCACGCGGAACCCAGTGAAATGGCAGGCACGGTACTTTATTTAGTGTCGGATGCGAGTAGTTACACTACGGGTGAATGCATTATTGTGGATGGCGGTATTACAATCTAACGGCTGTTCTTGCAACGGATTTTCGTGTTGGCTCAGCGCTAGAATTGCATACTTTGCCGCCTTTTAAATGCACCGCGATAGGAGAGTTTCACTATGACCGACCCTAATGTTCCCGAGCAATTGCTTGCAGATTGCCACTATCTTGGTCGGCTTCGCGCATCAGCTGTTCTCCTTCATCGCAACGCCGCTGTTCCTTGGTTTATCTTGGTTCCACAGACACAGATGAATGATATTCTGGATCTGCCTGATGACCAGCGTGAGGCGATACTGTCAGAATGTGCAGCGGTTTCCCGGTTTATTAAGCAGCAGCTGGGTTTCGATAAAGTAAATTTCGCGGGACTGGGCAATGTGGTTTCGGCCATGCACTTGCATATCATTGGGCGGCATTCAAAAGACGCGTGCTGGCCGCAGCCAGTGTGGGGCAATCTACCTGAGGGTGAGTTCTACGCGCCCGAACAGTTACGTAAATGGCAGCTCAGCCTAGTAAAAATAATGGCTCTTTCGGCAGCCAAACTCTGATTTTATAGGCGTTGGAGAGATGCAAAATGCTTAAAAAAGTCGTGATCACCCAGCCTTTACCAGACAAGAATCTAAAAGGATTAGTCGGGCGCTGCGACATAGCAGTACTCAGCGGGAAGCAGTCATTGTCGAGTGCTCAAGCGCGCGATAAGTTGGCAAACTGTCACGGGCTAATTTGTCTGTTATCTGATGCCATTGATCATTTTGTACTGGATGCCATGCCGAAACTGGAATTTGTGTCTAGTGTATCGGTGGGCGTTGATCATATTGACGTAGCAATATTGACCGAGCGAGACATTCCACTAGGGCATACCCCCGGAGTTCTCGCCGCTGCTACTGCGGATGCAGCGTTTGGTTTATTATTGGCCGCGGCCCGGCGTTTAGTAGAGGGTGATCGCTATATCAGGGAGGGCAACTGGCGTCCGGACAATCGATGGTCTGCAGACTTTTTTCTTGGTAAGGACGTCAGTGGTACGACTCTGGGCATTATCGGCCTAGGGGCTATTGGTCAGGCGATGGCGCGGCGTGGCGCGGGCTTTGATATGCGCTTGCTCAGCTGGACGCCTTCCGGACGCAAGGTATCCGGCGTAGACAGTGTTTCTCTCGAGGAGCTGTTGTCGCGCAGTGATTTTGTCAGTGTCCACTTGGCACTCACCGGCACCACTCACGATTTTCTCAGCGCTGATAAAATTGCCACAATGAAGCCTGGAGCGGTATTAGTTAATACCGCGCGGGGTGGAATAGTGAACGAGCTAGCGCTCGCTCAGGCCTTGGATAGCGGCCACCTCTACGCGGCGGGGTTAGACGTATTTGAGAGCGAGCCTATGGCCATGGACAGCCCGCTGTTACATCACCCTAGGGTTGTCGTTGTGCCACACATTGGGAGTGCGACGGCGCTGACTCGGGCAAAAATGGTGGAGCTTGCAGTGCGCAATGCAAAAGCAGGACTTGATGGTCGACCTATGCCGCATTGTGTTAACCCTGAGGTTTACCCTGTGTTCGGCGCGGGATGAATTATGAGGAGCGTGCCTGCGGTAATGATTTCAACGCGCGCTTCAGATATTGCGTAAGATTTTTATTAATGCGCGACGTATCAATGTTATTGGCATCTTCTATTATTTTTGTCAGGGTAACACGCCAGATTTCTTGATTGTCTGTTTTGTTGTTGAACTGGATGATAATATTATTAGTCTCTTTTACGCCGCCTAAGGCGATAGCATTATCTACGCTGGCCTGATCGATCTGGCGGTTGGGCGCAACGCTTGGGTAGGGTGAGATGTTGCTCGCTAAGTCGCTGGTCGCCCCTTGGATCATTCCATTCATGAGAATATAGCCCACAGTAAACTGGGCCTTCTCTGGATTTAGGACGTAGCCTTTGCTCTTAAGGTCTGTATCAATCTCGCGCCGCATTACCGGATCAATGATGTAGGCGGGGTCAGAGAATCTTACGCCACTCGGGAGTGGATCTGTGCGCCATTGGTAGTAGCGATAATCGCCTGCGACAAAGCGATCAGTCGCCGCGGGTTGTATCTCGACCCCGCTGCACCCTAAAAGTGTGAGTGAGAATAAGCCGTAGGCAAGGATATTCTTGATCCGCATGGTATTCCTCTAAATGAAGGCGCAATTAAGTGTAAACGATTTCCGGCGTAGCCAAATCTCTTAATCCCTTAATTCCCATATGGTATCAGGCTGCATGAGCGCCGGCCACAGAGTTGGTACTTTGTGATTTTGTCAGGTGATTCATTCACGGCAGTTTGGTAGGCTTAAGATATAACGCAAAGTTATTTCTGGAGGTCTTAATGATATCTCGCAGGTTAATCCGCACCGACATAAACCTACTTGTTGTATTACAGATTCTGCTAGAAGAGCATAACGTCACGCGCGCGGCGGAGCGCTTGTCCGTGTCGCAACCAGCGATGAGCAGGACGCTGCAGAGATTGCGCGACACGTTCGATGACGAGCTGTTTACCCGGACTGCGCACGGTCTCGTGCCAACGCCGCGCGCGGAGGAATTGCGCCGGGAGCTCCCAAATCTATTGGAAAGTATAGAGCATGTATTAGGTGACGTGGACTTCAGCCCTGATACCTATGCAGGCTCCTTCAAATTGTTGATGCCGCCTATCTTGTGTGAGTCCCTGTTGCCGAGTTTGATGGCGGAGCTCTCAGTCATTGCACCGTTGGTGCAGATTACGATGGCAGAGGTGCCACCAAATTTTGAAGAGTTGTTAAGAAAGGGTGAAGCAGATTTTGCCGCTTTCGTTTCTCTTGAGACGGAGCGGGACATTCACGCAGAACCCATTGCGGCCATCGCACCGCGCTGCTATATGCGTGTTGGTCACCCTTTGGAAAAAAAACAGATGGACTTAAACGATTTTCTCGCTTATCCACATTTGCGCCTTTATTTGCCCGGTCTGGCGCGAGAAAATACTAGCATGGTAGACGACGTCCTTGGCCAGTATGGCGTGCTTCGTACTATCGTATTGGAGACCACACAGTTTTCATCAGCCGTTGGTGTACTCACGCTTACTGACTCGTTACTCGTGGCGAACGCGGGATTTCAAACAAGCGGTCTTTACCATGAGCGTATCGTGGGTCAAGAACTGCCAGAAGAACTAAAAAACATGATTCATAATACGCATAGCACCAATAGAGGTAAGATGTCGCTCATGCGCCATACTCGTACTTCTCGGAGCGCACCTCATCAGTGGATGCGCGCACTGCTAATGAAACTTTTGACCAGTGCACCGGCAGCAGAGGGAACTGTCACTGCCGTCTGAGGGCCTATTGATATCCTGCGTGTATCATGCGGCGGCCCGGACTAGCCAAAAAGCAACTATATAGTTCATACTGCTTCCACTAAAATTTATCGAAAGAGCGCGTCTGCTATCCTGCAGTCTCGTATTTAGGTTTTGATCTTGAATGTGTGAGGGCAGCCGCTGAAGGCTCTCTCGGCGGCAACTAATAACAGCGGAGCTCAGGGCAATGGAAGATAATCAAGAATTGATTGCAGCCGAACAGGAAGTGGCCAGTATGGTAGTGCGCGCGCGCGCGGCGCAAGAGCAGATCGCCAATTACAGTCAAGAGCAGGTGAACGAACTGATAACCGCTATGGTCTGGGCGGTTGGCCGCGAAGATCGCTCCCAGGAAATTGCCCGCTTGGCTATTGATGAAACACAACTCGGCAACTACGAGGGTAAGTATTTAAAAATCCATCGCAAAACTCGCGCGACATTGATGGACATCATCGCTGACAAATCTGTGGGTGTGATTGAAGAGATGCCGGAGCGAAATATTGTCAAAATTGCTAAGCCGGTTGGTGTCATCGGCGCATTGTCGCCATCGACTAATCCAGAAGCGACACCTGTTATTAAGGCAATCTCTGCGGTCAAAGGACGCAACGCCATTATCGTAGCTCCACATCCTCGCGCTAAGTTGACGAATAAGAAGATTTGCGACTATATGCGCGAAGCTATCGTGGCTATGGGCGGGCCGGCAGATTTGGTGCAGAGTATCGACATTCCCTCGCTTGATAAGACCAATGAGCTGATGCGGCAGTGCGACCGTATTTTGGCGACTGGCGGTGCAGCCATGGTTAGTGCCGCATACTCTTCCGGGACTCCAGCGTTGGGTGTGGGTGTCGGTAACGCTGTCATCACTGTCGATGATTCTGCCGATCTCGATGAAGCAGCGGACAAAATCCGCACCTCCAAAACGCTGGATCTTGCCGCGTCATGTTCGTCGGACAATTCTGTATTAGTGTTTGCATCAGTCTATGATGCGTTTTTGGCGAAGCTCAAGCTTGCGGGGGGTTATGTCATTGAGGGCGAAGACAAGGAGAAGTTGCAGCGCGTGCTGTGGAAAGACGGCCACCTAAATCCAGGCATTGTGGCTCAGCATGCCGCTAGCATCGCCGATCAGGCAGGTATCAATCTCCCTGCGGACAAGCAGTTTTTGATTGTGCCTGAAACGGGCGCAGGTCCCGCGCACCCATTTTCTGGCGAGAAGCTGACCGTCACGATGGCGCTTTATAAGGTAGCGGATATTGATCAGGCTATTGAGCTAACCAATAACATTCAAGCCTATCAAGGTCAGGGTCATAGTTGTGGTATCTATTCCTACAATGAACACAACATAATGAAGTTGGCGATGTCCACCCGCACATCGCGTGTTATGGTCAATCAACCGCAGTCGGCGTCGAACAGCGGTAATGTTTGGAATGGTATGCGTCAGACCTTTTCTCTAGGTTGCGGTTCATGGGGCGGTAATGGCATCAACCACAATATTACCTGGCGAGATCTCATCAACGAGACTTGGGTTTCAAAGCCGCTAGCGGTCAATAAGGTTATTCCCTCGGATGAGGAACTTTTCAGTTCTGTGATGGGAAGGTTTTAGAGCAGCGAGGCCGATCCACGGAGGCTAGTATGGATTTTGCACTGACAGAAGATCAACACGCATATGTTGCTAGCGCGCGAGCATTTTCAGCGGGCGTCTTGGCACCCAATGCATCGACTTGGGATGCCCAGTCGATTTTTCCTAAAGACGCACTGCGTAAAGCAGGCGAGTTGGGGTTTATGGGCCTGTATGCCCCGGAGGTTTCCGGTGGACTGGGTATGAGCCGCCTCGATGCCAGTATGATTGTCGAGGAGTTGGCCAAGGGTTGCACCGCAACTGCCGCGTTCCTCACTATTCACAACATGGCGACCAGCATGATTGGTAAATATTGTACGGAGGGGGTAATTGAACAATGGTGTCCTGACCTTGTAGCGGGAACCAAGCTGGCCTCATATTGCCTGACGGAATCCGGTGCAGGTTCGGACGCGGCTTCGCTGGCGACTCGCGCTGAGCGAGATGGCAGTGATTATATCGTCAGCGGTAGTAAAGCGTTTATTTCCGGTGCCGGGGATACGGAGGCTCTAGTGGTTATGTTGCGTACTGGAGGCTTTGGCCCGAAAGGTATTTCAGCGCTATTAATTCCTGCCGATGCCGCTGGCATTTCCTATGGCAAAGCGGAAGATAAGATGGGCTGGAATGCCCAGCCCACTCGTTCGATTACTTTCGATCGGGTTAGAGTGCCAGTTGCCAATCGGCTGGGAGCTGAAGGTCAGGGCTTTGCAATTGCAATGGAAGGCTTAGACGGCGGCCGCATCAATATTGGTACCTGCAGTATTGGTACGGGTCAACAAGCGCTGGAAGAAGCCACCGCTTACGTCCGTGAGCGCAACCAATTTGATACCGCGATTGCGGATTTTCAGTCGACCCAATTTAAATTGGCGGACATGCTCACCGAGTTGGTGGCTGCGCGTCAGATGGTGCGTCTCGCAGCATATAAGCTGGATGCAAAAGACTTCCAAGCCTCGACCTATTGCGCGATGGCAAAGCGTTTCGCTACTGACGCCGGATTCAATGTTTGTAACAACGCATTGCAATTATTTGGTGGCTACGGCTATATAAAGGAATACTCGGTAGAGCGTCATGTTCGCGATACTCGTGTACACCAGATTCTAGAAGGTACCAATGAAATCATGCGAGTGATTATTGCTCGTCGACTGCTAATAGATGGAGCGTTGGAGGTTATCAAGTGAGTTTAAGTACATCAGATAAGGTGAAGGTTGAACTGCAGGGTCACACTGCGTTAGTCATGATCGACAATCCTAGCGCAAATACTTGGGATACCGAGAGCCTGACAGCACTTAAAAAATTAGTGGAAAAATTGAACGGCCAAAAAGACGTGTATGCACTGGTTTTGACTGGTGCTGGAGAGAAGTTTTTTTCTGCGGGCGCCGACCTCAAGCTGTTCGCCGATGGTGACTCGCTAGCGGCCGGCAACATGGCGCAGCTTTTCGGAGAAGCATTCGAAGCGCTGGCAGACTTTCGAGGTGTGTCTATTGCTGCCATCAATGGGTTTGCTATGGGCGGCGGTTTAGAGGTGGCTATGGCCTGCGACATTCGTATTGCCGAGGAGCAAGCAAAAATGGCGCTACCGGAGGCAAAGGTTGGCTTGTTGCCCTGTGCAGGTGGAACTCAGCGCTTGTCATGGTTGGTAGGCGAGGGTTGGGCAAAGCGTATGATTCTTTGCGGTGAACGTGTCAGTGCTGCAACAGCAGAGCGCATCGGTCTGGTAGAAGAAGTCGTGGGCAAAGGTGAGGCTCTCGAAAAAGCGCTTGAACTGGCTGAGCAGGTTGGTGAGCAAAGTCCAACGTCAATCGCTTTTTGCAAGTGCTTGGTGCACACCGGTCGTAACACTGTGCTCGCTGCAGGACTGCAGGGTGAGCGCGATATGTTTGTTGAGTTGTTTGCCACGCAGGACCAGCGCGAGGGGGTGAATGCTTTTCTGGAGAAGCGCAAGCCGATATGGAAGAACAGCTAGGGAACTTCGTAATGTCAGAACCATCGGTAATATTTCAGGAACTGCCTGCGGCGTCTGGAAAACTGGGTCGGATAACGCTGAATGTTCCCGCCACACTGAACTCTCTCACGCTTGAAATGGTCGATCTGTTGCAAGAAAAGCTAGAGGCTTGGCTGGATGATGACGCTATTGCCGCTGTTTTTATTGAGGGTGTGGGAGAGAAAGCTTTTTGTGCGGGCGGCGATGTACAGGCATTGCACCAGTCCGCAGTAGCCACGCCAGGGGGTCCCTGCGACTACGCAGAAAACTTTTTTACGCGCGAATACCAATTGAATTACACACTCTATACCTATTCTAAACCAATCATTTGCTGGGGCCACGGTATTGTGATGGGTGGTGGTCTGGGTGTGATGGCTGGATGTTCGCACCGTGTAGTCACAGAAAAGACTCGTATTGCTATGCCTGAAGTGACAATTGCCTTGTTCCCTGATGTGGGAGGCAGCTGGTTTTTGAATCGTATGCCAGCAAAGACTGGCCAGTTTCTCGCTTTGACCGGTGCGTCTATCAATGCAACAGATGCGATCTACACAGGCCTTGCTGACCGGTTTATTTCCGGCGGGTGTAAACCCGATGTGCTAAAACAGCTGCTGCACCAGAGGTGGGGGCCTGCGGCCCCAGAAAACCATGCACTGGTCTGCCATGTGCTGCGCTCGTTTGCGCAGCAAAGTTTTGATCAACACCCGGTCGGCCAGGTGGAGTCTCACCTGAGTGTAATTAACACACTGTGTGATGGCGATGATATCCATGAGATCATTGACAATATCGCGTCTCTTCAGATGGATGACCCATGGTTGTCCAAAGCCAGTGAAAGCCTTTCTCGCGGTTCGCCACTTGCCGCACTGTGGATTTTTCGGCAGCTGGTGACTTCGCGCTATGCCTCATTAAAAGAAGTTTTTCAGTCTGAGATACAGCTGGCGACTAATATTGTGCGACACCCCGAGTTTGCCGAGGGCGTTCGCGCGCTATTGATTGACAAAGACCGCAGCCCCTCATGGCAGTATCAATTTTCGCGCGATGTGCCGGCAGAGGTGTTATCAGCGTTCTTCGATGCTCCTTGGGATACAAACCCACTGGCGCATTTGTAAGGCGTAACTGTTATAAGGATAACGGAATGGCAGAGGTAGGTTTCATTGGTCTCGGTAACATGGGTGGCCCTATGGCCATCAATCTGGTCAAGGCGGGACATTCGGTTGTTGTTTTCGATCTCTCGCAAGCGGCTTGTGAGCAGTTGCGGGAAAGGGGCGCCTCAGTCGCCGATTCGGCTGCGGATGCTGTGGTCGGCGTGGACTATGTGATCTCGATGTTGCCAGCGGGAAAGCATGTTGCTGAGCTCTATCTCGGAGATGGCGGTTTGTTGTCGAAATTGAATGGCTCCGTTACGATTCTCGATTGCAGCACTATTGATACTGCGACCGCGCGGCGGGTCGGTGAGGCTGCGGCCCAATCGGGTATAGGCTTTATGGACGCTCCAGTTTCAGGCGGAGTGGCTGCCGCCACGGCAGGCACCCTAGCTTTCATGTGTGGCGGCGGTGCTGACACCTTTGAGAAAGCTCGGGTGATTCTAAAAGATTTGGGTAAAAACATTTTTTATGCTGGGCCTGCAGGTGCCGGGCAAGTTGCGAAAGGCTGCAATAACATGCTTCTGGCTATTCATATGATTGGAACCAGCGAGGCGCTGGAAATGGGCGCGCGTAATGGTCTTGATCCAAAGGTGTTATCTGAGATTATGTTGGCCAGTTCGGGCCGCAACTGGTCGCTGGAAGTTTACAACCCTTATCCCGGTGTCATGGGCGCCACCCCCGCCAGCAACGACTATCAGCCGGGGTTCATGGTTGATCTTATGGTGAAGGACCTCGGGCTGGCGATGGAAATTGCGCAGCAATGCGACGTCGATAATGCTATGGGGCAATTGGCTGCGGTGCTTTACCGTCAGCATCAGCAGTCTGGCAGCGGCAAACGTGACTTTTCCAGCATTTTGCAGAGACTGCAGAGCGAGAGCAGCGACTAAAACGGTAAAAATGCCTTGCCACAGTGCACCTACATAGGCAGGCAGCAGGCTTTGACGCTAATAGCATAATACCGGGCCCCGCGGCGTAAAACATGTTTTACGGCGTCTAAAGCCGGTGGGTCTAGCAGTGACTGCGGTAGCGCGTTCAGGCTGGCCTATTTCGACATAGATCAGACGTGCTCAAAAGCGTAATCTGGGGTATCCAGCGCTACTGCAAGGATTTTATATGTCGTTTGTTATCGTGGAAAAGCCACGCCCCTATATCACGCTGATTACTTTGAATCGACCTGAACGCATGAACGCCATGGCGTTTGATGTGATGGTGCCATTTAAAGAGGCATTGGAAGAAGTCAGTTTTGACAACGAAACCCGGGTCGTGATCGTGACCGGTGCGGGTGCGGGTTTTTGTGCGGGTGCAGATCTTCAGGACCCTGGCTGGCTAGCAATTTTTGATGGTCTGACCATTCCTGGTATTGCGCGGCGCGCCATGAGAATTTTGGACGATGTCGTGAAGGCCATTCAGAATATGCACCAGCCTGTCATTGGCGCGATTAACGGTCCCGCGATTGGCGGCGGATTTTGTTTGGCCATGGCGACCGATATTCGTGTTGCAGCGGATAGTGCGTATTTTCGTCCAGCGGGTATTAATAATGGGCTTACGTCGGCCGAGTTAGGCTTAAGTTATTTGTTGCCGCGCGCTATCGGCAGCAGTCGTGCGTTCGATATTATGTTGACGGGTAGAGACGTAGATTCTGAAGAGTCACAGCGAATAGGTCTGGTGTCAAAGGTTGTCCTGCAAGGACAACTGCTGGAGGAATGTTATGCCATTGCCGAGCGTATCAATGGCTTTAGTCAGCTGGGCGTTGAGGTGAGTAAACAGATGCTATGGGCTGGCATGGATGCGGGTAGTTTGCACTCACACATGAACCATGAAGGGCATGCCCAACTGTTCGTGCGCATGACCACCAAAAACTTTGAAGAGGCTATTAAGGCGCGTAAGGAAGGAAGAGTGCCAGACTTCAAGGATTAGTTGCAATGTGGGTAAGAGCAGCCAAACGTCGAAAGTGTCGCGGGTTTTCAGCTATCAGCGGTGTTGACAAATACCCCTTGAAGTAGCTGTGAGTCCCTGCTTTGCCATAGCCATAGAACCGCCGGAGCAAGTGTCGGAACAATGAGCACGCTAAACTGGTAGGCGATCGCGATTACCTCCGCGTGGGGCACAAAAATATCTGCTTGGCTAAAAAAGGGCGCGTTAACATTAACCATAAGCTCTTTAAGGCACAGGCAAAGAAGCCCCAATACGAACAGCATGTAGAGAATCAGAACACCCCCTATATAGTCAGTCAGGTAGGCTTTTTTCTGTGTGGCAAAGTGAAGGGCCGTATAGAAGGGTAACGAGTAGGAAAGAACCCGTGTGTTCAGCTCGAACCCTAGGCGATAGTCGGCTTTGCTCAAGGGAATCAGTTGTCCGGCATTCTCGCCAAATTCCGTCATTAAAATTGCCTCTGAACCGCTGGCGTACAAAACGTTTACCACATCGGGAAACCAGTTAGTCAGAAGCATGCTGACGAGGCCGATAGCAGGAAGTGCTAGTGGCGCGCTAGCGCTGGTCCAGAGTGCAAAAGTTGGAATCAAAAGAACGAATACGAACAACAAAAACTGCCGCATGTGATGTTGTTCAACCAACTGCGGTCTCCAGCGACTGTGGTTGGTTTGACAGATAGCGGAGGTAGACGATAAAGACGACCATGACGTCGAGCATGATTAGAACGGGCCAAAGATAGAGGTGTATCCAGGAAAAATACTCTAAATTCCAGTCGCCCAGATAAAACAGGGTGATAATGCGCAGAATATTCAGCACTTGTATGGCGAGAAAGCCCAAGCCAATAGCGATGAGGCGGGCGCCCCAGCTAGCCGGGAAAGCACATATCGCAGCGATTAAGACGATGGTAGCTTCTACGCCGTTGCAACCGGCTTCAATGGAAACGGCGAAACCGCTGTCTTTGAATTGCAGCACTTTGCCATACGCGATTACCGCATTGTCGAAAGGAAGAATCAGTGCAGCGCTGAGACGGGCTAACATGGATGTAAATGGCGTGATGACATGGTCCTGCACCGGATTTAGCATTTCCAGTGTGAACAGGGCTGTTAGTATCAGTAAGAAGGTCGCTACGAATCTCAGCACAAATTGCCTCTGAGGCTGTCTAAATTAAGCCCCAACAGCTTACGTGTTACTTCCGCCAATAGCCACAGCGTCTCATATCACTTAAGGCCACTAAATGCTGTTGATTGTCTTTGCGTGGTAAATCAAAGCATCTCGGCATGGTTTGGGCAGGAGCACTTGGGTGCTAAAAGTTGAATAGTAATTTTATTATAAAAATAATAAGCACAAAATTTAACACTCTCCGGATCATGCGGTCACCTCCGCTGATGGCGAAGCGGGCGCCTAAATAGCCTCCTATCGAATTTCCGACGGCAAGCGCGATACCGATGATCCACATTAATTCAAGCTGATTGGTAAATATTATTAGAGCGACAACCGTGTACAGGGCGATAATGAAGACTTTGTGCATATTGGTTCTAACTAAATCGAGACCCATTACCCGATTCAGGACAGGCATGATCAGGAAACCGACGCCAATCTGGATAAAGCCGCCCCAGAACCCCACGCCCACCATCAGTAGGTGACCATACAAGAGTTGCCTGCGCGTGGGCTGATAGTTTTCTGGTTGCTCTGCCGCCTGTTTGTCAAAGTACATTACCAACATAACAGCTACCATGATAAGTGCGAGTGCGCGATTGAACCAGGCGCCCTGCAGTTGGACGCCGATTAATGCGCCTGCGACAGAGCCAGGGAGTGCGCATGCTGCTAGGGTTAGGCCGAGTCGGAAATCTCTAAAACCGCGACGAGCAAAAGTCGCGATTGCAGTAACATTTTGTGCCAGAATAGCAATACGGTTAGTGCCGTTGGCCACGGGTCCGGGCAATCCCATAAAAACCATTACCGGGACGGTCAGGAGCGAGCCGCCACCGGCCACAACATTGAGAAACCCTGAAGCCATTCCTACCGCTACGAGAAGACCTGCCTGCCACAGATCGAATTCCATAGTTAACTGTCTACCCAGGGTTCGCGCATGGTGACGAGTTCCTCAGCGGTGGTCGGATGGATGCCAATCGTTGTGTCAAAGATCGCTTTGGTAGCACCGGCACGCATCGCGATGGCGATGCCTTGCAGTATCTCTGCAGCATCAGGCCCCATCATATGTACACCGACGACTCGGTCGGTGCTGGCGTCGACAACAATTTTCATAAAAGCTTTTTCATCTCTGCCGCTGAGGGTGTGCTTCATAGGTCGAAAGCTAGACTTGAACAGGCGGATATCGCCGAATCTGGCGTGAGCCTCCTCTTCTGTGAAACCTACGGTGCCGATGGTGGGCTGACAGAATACGGCCGTCGGTATGAAGTCGTAATCGACCTGCTGCTCACGGCTACCGAAATTACGTCTGGCGAAAGCCATACCCTGGGCGAGAGCCACGGGTGTGAGTTCAATGCCTCCGGTCACGTCTCCGAGGGCAAATATGGTGGGCTCGCTGGTGCAAAAAAATTCGTCGACTTCTACTGCGCCTCGCTGACTAAGTCGTATATCCACATTTTTTAGTCCTAGCCCATCGAGGTTAGCCTTGCGTCCCGTAGCGCACAGCACTGCATCAGCCTGCAGTTCAGAGCCATCTGTTAACGTAACGTTTAAAGCGTCACTATCGGGGGTGATTGATTGCACATTGATTTCAAAGCGCAGGTCTATGCCGCTTTTACGAATTTCCTGTGCGGCGTGAGCGCGAATGTCGCTGTCGAAGCCGCGTAAAAATAATGGGCCTCTATAGAGTTGTGTCGTCTTCGCACCTAGCCTATTGAAAATACCGGCAAACTCGACTGCAATGTAGCCACCACCGACAATAACCAGTCGTTCGGGAAAGCGGTCTAGGTCAAATATTTCATTTGAACTGAGGGCGTACTCATGGCCTTCAAAATCGGGAATGTGTGGCCAGCCCCCTGTTGCTAGCAGTATTTTTCCCGCCGTATAGTGCTTTGTCCCGACCGCCACAGTGTGAGCGTCTACGATGCTGGCTTTTCCGTCGATGAGCTGTGCATTCGCATCCGTCAGTAGGTTACGATAAATGGAATTCAGGCGTGATATTTCAGTTTGTTTGTTGTCCCGCAGGGTGGCCCAGTCAAAGTGGGGTTCAGTGCTTTCCCAGCCAAAGCCTTGGGCGTCATGAAAACCCTTCCCATACTCGGCTGCGTAGACGTAAAGCTTTTTTGGGACGCAGCCAACATTTACGCACGTGCCTCCCATATAGCGATCCTCTGCTATAGCCACTCGCGCGCCGAAACCTGCCGACATGCGTGCTGCTCTGACGCCGCCTGATCCGGCGCCAATTACAAAGAGGTCATAGTCAAAGTTGCCCATGATTTTTCCTTTAACGGTATTGTGTAAGTGTAGCAGCCCCTATCCCCTTGGTGCCAATGCTCCCGGATTTTCAGTGCTTCTACATATCTCTTGACAACATTTGAAGAGCAATCGAAAGAGACTGGCAGCGACCGCTGTTATTGTGTCACTACCTAGAAATATTGAGTACATCGAACTATCATAGTTGGGGGTGGGCCGGATAATCATCAGCCAAAGATTAATAAATGGAAGACGACAAGTATGAGTTTATTGTTTAGCGCAGTAAAACCATGGATTTTTATCTGGGCTTTGGCCATTCTTATGCCGGTTGGGGCGCAGGCAGAGACAGCAACGTCGGTTGAAGATGAACTTTTGCTAAAAAACGGTTCGCGACTGTTTGGCACCGTCGTCACCGTGAGGGACCGGCTTGTCACGCTCAATACCAGCTTTGCTGGTACGCTTAGTATATCAATGGATGACATTGTGTCTGTGAACAACAAAAATCCTGTGGTCATGCTTTTGGCTGACCAGAGAGTGATAGCTTCGACGTCGCTGATTATTGATCAGGAAAACCTCGTCCTTCCCGATTCTGCGCAGACCTATCCCGTCGAAGATTTGGCGGTGATCAACCCACAACCTTGGGAGCTTGGTAAAGGCTACCGCTGGACAGGGTCGGTAAGCTTTGCTCTGGCCCTGCAGCGAGGAAACACAGACAGTGATGAGCTGAACTACCGCTTAGATCCTGTTTGGCGCAGTAAACAGGACCGATATACAGTAAAAGCTAGCGGAGAATTAGATGAGACCAATGGCAAACAAAGCGCTAACAATTGGCAAATCATTGGAAAATATGACTATTTCCTTGCCGGCCCAAGATATACTGGCTTTTTCGTCTCTGTAGAGAATGATAAGTTTCAGGATCTTGATATTCGTTATGTTGTTGGCCCTTACTACGGCAGCCAGTTTTACGATAAGCCAATTTTTTCCTTGCAGGGAGAGCTTGGTGTTTCTTATGTGAAAGCTACATACGACATAGCGGAAACGCAGCGCTATGGCGCAGCTACGTGGAATGTGCATATGACTAGCAACTACTTGGGCGGCAAGTCAGCATTATATTTTGACCAGTTAGGCATCTGGAATCTAAAGGATACCTCGGACATTATTCTGAATACGACGTTTGGACTGTCGTTTCCCCTGATGTGGGACTTGGAAGCCGCGGCTGAGATGTTATTTGAGTATGACTCTGGCGCGGTTATGGGAGTAGATGACTTAGACCAAACATATAAAATTCGCCTAGGGTACACATGGTGATTACAGAGCGGTTATCTGGGATTACTATTGCCAACACAAGAGGTCGCAAAGTATGCATTTGCCGAATATCGCCGCAGGCCTAAATAAGCTAAGGTTTCTCATGAAATAGCATTGCTGTTGTCGGCAGGCGTCGAAACGCGGTGCCTCATAAAAGTTTAATCATTTGGTGACGTTGAAAAACTGCGGAAGCCGGACTGTAATGGTATTGACACAGTATGCATTATTAGCGCTTAAGGAGAGAACATGAAACCTCGTGGGTTTGTAATTATGCCTTTAATGGCCCTATTCAGTGTGGCTTCTGCGGTATCTGCGGATGAAGAAGCAGAGCTTGCCAAGAAGCTTGCAAACCCTATTGCCAGCCTGATCAGCTTGCCCATTCAGGCCAATTATGATGAAAATTTTGGCTCTAGTGGAGAGGGTGAGAGGTGGCTCGTCAACGTCCAGCCCGTTATTCCAATTTCGCTCAACGACGATTGGAATGTTATCTCGCGTACTATCCTCCCGCTGATAGATCAGAAAAATATGCCGTTACCCGGTATGAAGAAGAGTGGCCTAGGTGACATCACTCAAAGTGCTTTCTTTTCGCCCAAAGCACCCACGTCATCCGGCTGGATTTGGGGGGTAGGGCCAGTGCTGTTGCTGGACACCGCGACAGATGATGTACTGGGCGCCCAAAAATGGGGTGCTGGACCTACCGCTGTGGCTTTGAGACAGCAAGGGCCTTGGACCTATGGTGCACTTGTTAATCAGGTCAATTCTTTTGCCGGTGACGGCAGTCGCGAGGACATTAGTGCTGCGTTTGTTCAGCCGTTTATCTCTTATGTCACCAGCACGCAAACCACAATTAGTTTGAATACTGAGTCGACGTATAACTGGAAAGGTAATGAATGGTCGGTTCCCGTGAACTTGCTGGTAGCGCAAATGCTTAAAGCTGGTGATCAGATTTTTCAAATTGGGATTGGCGCACGCTACTGGGCAGATTCCCCGGACGCTGGAGCAGACGACTGGGGGCTGCGCTTACAATTTACGTTCCTGTTTCCGAAAAACACGTAAAGCCCAAAAAATCTAACTGTAATGAGGTAAAAAGTGATGAAGCATTTAGCCGTGTGGCTGGTCGCAGTTCTTATGGGGTCTATCAATACGCTTGCGCAGGACCCAACGCCAGGATTTAATACTGCAATACCCGAATCTATTCTTACCCCCGATAGCGTCGAGACCTCCATTGGCACGCTTACGTTTTTTGATGGCATGCCGGATCCTGAAACCGTCACCAAGGTTTACGATAATTTAGATACTATCAGGTCAACGGAAGCGTTTCTGAATATGGTGCCCGCCGCCTCTTTAGAGGGGCTTCGGATCGGAGTAGAAAGCATTGGCGTTGACCAATCGAATCAGGTGATGATGTTCGATCGCTTGCTGGACTCAAACCCGCTTTTTCTTACGGGTAATACCGATACTGTATACTCACTTGTTATGTTTGACCTTGAACGCGATGGCCCTACTGTTGTCGAAATTCCTCCCGGTAGC
>JAQWNG010000033.1 GCA_029246385.1 Halioglobus sp. | reverse complement strand
CATTGCGCCTCGGTGCCACCGCGTTCCATAACGATTTTCGCGACCTTGTGGATTTCGATGATGAAACCTTTCGCAACGTCAATCGCAGCAATGTGCAGACCCGCGGCTTGGAGCTGCAGGTCGGCTGGGAACCATCGACAGCGTTCAGTGTGCGTAGCCAGGCAACTTATACTGATATTGATGTCAAAAATGAGGATACGGTACTCACAGGTCGTCCTGAATGGACCGCCAGTGTGGTTGCCCAGTGGCACATTACCGAGCAATTAAATGCTGCGCTGGATTATGTGTATACAGGGAAACAGTGGGCGGCTTCACGGTATACTGGTGTAGAGGTGACACAGAAGCTGCATGACTTTGGCCGGCTGGATTGGGTGCTGCGCTGGCAGGCAGTGGCAGTCTTGCAGGTGCAACTTTCTGTGGACAATCTGCTGAATGAGCAATATGTAACCGCAGTGGGCTTTAACGCTCCGCATCGAGAATTTCGAGTCGGCGTCATTGTGCGCCTTTAGGTTATGCGCAGCCAATGTGTCCGGGTAGCGCGCAGCCCACTATAAACTCGCCGCCCGCGGTTCTCGTTGATCTGCGCAAAACAAATTATTTCCGCCCTCGCGATTGCATCGGCAATGCGCTTTAATCTACAATCCCACTCCGTCGATCGGGCCAAATATACATTTGTCCTGTATTGAACAAGGCTGGCGTAGCTCAGTAGGTAGAGCAGCTGATTTGTAATCAGCCGGTCGGGGGTTCGATTCCTCTCGCCAGCTCCAATCAAATATTTTTTCTATTGGCAAGTTGGGTAGTTGTGGCAGGTCTCCATTGCTGTATTACCTTTCACACTGCATAGTCCGACTCATGGGATATGAACTGGGTTAGAGTTTTTGTGTCGACAGCACCGGGACGGGACTAGCAATGAGCAGTAAAAGTCAGCTAAACCTATATTCGTCTTTCAGTAGCAATTTCCCCGAGCTTGAAACGGTGTTACTGACCACTGACACTGGCGTTGTGTATACCTACAAAGATGCTGAGCATTACTCCGCGCAGATCGCTAATTACCTAACAGGGTTGAATCTGAAAAGAGGCGATCGCGTTTCTGCGCAGGTGTCAAAGTCGCCTCAGGCTCTTTGGTTATATCTCGGGGTCTTGAGGGCGGGTATGGTGTTTCACCCTTTGAATATAGCCTATACCGACGAGGAGCTGCACTTTTTCTTACAGGATGCTGCACCTGCAATGCTGGTTTGTGACAGTGACCGAAGCGGGACCTTACAAGGTCTATGTCAGGGCGCGGACGCACCACATTTATGCACCTTAGATGCTGACGGGGGTGGTACCTTGATGCAGGCTGCACGGCAGTGCTCGATCGTGTTTGATACGACAGCAACACATGCCACAGATTTAGCGGCATTAGTTTATTCCTCCGGCACCACGGGTCGACCCAAAGGCATAATGTTGTCGCATGGAAATTTAATAGAAAATATCTCGGTGTTGGTTAATTGCTGGGGCTTTGGTCAGGACGATTGTTTACTGCATGCGCTACCGATTTTTCATGTCCACGGCCTGTTTGTGGCTATCGGTTGCGTGCTGATGAGTGGCGGCAGTCTGCGTTGGTTGCAAGAGTTTGACGTCAAGGCGGTGATGCAAAACCTCCATTACAGCACCGTTATGATGGGGGTGCCAACGTATTACACGCGCCTGTTGGGCGAGCCGGATTTCACCGAACGCCAATGTGCCTCTATCCGGCTGTTCATTTCTGGGTCTGCGCCCTTACTGACCGATGCTTTCGTTGAATTTGCAGTGCGCACGGGCCATCGTATCCTGGAGCGGTACGGTATGACCGAAACCGGCATGAATACGTCAAACCCATTGCATGGCGAGCGGCGAGCTGGAACCGTGGGGTTTCCTCTGCCGGGTGTAGAGCTGCGCATTTGTGGTGCCGACAATCAGGTTTTGGAGGCAAAAGGCGTAGGAAGCCTTCAAGTGCGAGGCCCCAATGTATTTAGTGGCTACTGGAATATGCCGGGGAAAACTGCCGAAGACTTCACCCCAGACGGCTTTTTCATTACTGGCGATCAGGCTTGCAGGGATGATGAGGGCTATATCTCGATCGTGGGACGGTCCAAAGACATGGTCATCAGTGGTGGCCTGAACGTTTATCCAAAAGAGATAGAGCTGCTGATAGACGCGTTACCAGAGGTGCTGGAGTCGGCTGTCATCGGGCTGCCAGATGCCGATTTCGGAGAAGCAGTCGCCGCGGTTGTGGTATTGGTTGATGCTGCCCTCCTATCCGAGGAGCAGATTCGGGGCGCTCTGAAAGCGAGGATCGCAAACTTTAAGGTACCTAAAAAAATATTTTTCGCGGAGGAACTCCCGCGTAATGCCATGGGTAAGGTTCAAAAAGAGACCTTACGAAAGAAATATGGCCCGAAAGCGACGTAAGTTGATAATTTTGTTAGAGTCTGTGGTTGACATTGGGTCAGCCCATCAGGACAATATGCCGCCTTTCGGAGGGGTTCCCGAGTGGCCAAAGGGATCAGACTGTAAATCTGACGCGCGAGCTTCGGTGGTTCGAATCCAACCCCCTCCACCATGCACAAAGACGCTTGGGTGGTGCGGGGTTGTAAGCTCGAAACAGGGGCGATTGAGATGTTGGCGCGGCATCTAAAGTCGGGGCTTCAGATGTCCGAGCGAAGGACGTCAGGAGTGTCAATCTGGTGTCCTAATGGGCTTATGAAGGGTTTGAGAAGGTGAGTGGCGGGTATAGTTCATTGGTAGAACGTCAGCCTTCCAAGCTGAATAGGTGGGTTCGATTCCCACTACCCGCTCCAAAGTTGGGAAGGATGTGCTCATATAGCTCAGTCGGTAGAGCACTTCCTTGGTAAGGAAGAGGTCACCGGTTCAAATCCGGTTATGAGCTCCAGTGATCGTGTAACTGTTTGTAAGTATTGAATTTATTTTTATTTAGGTGGTTCGACCGAAAGGCGATATCCGACGTTTATAGGAGATTGTTGTAATGTCAAAAGAAGCATTTGAGCGTAGTAAACCCCACGTTAACGTTGGCACGATTGGTCACGTTGACCATGGCAAGACGACACTGACGGCGGCGCTGACGAAGGTTTGTGCAGACGTTTGGGGCGGACAGGTTGTCGGCTTTG